>NZ_JBSFHC010000019.1:0-183062 GCF_053596835.1 Streptomyces sp. NPDC001606 | reverse complement strand
AGTTCTCAAGGAACGGTCGCTTCCTTTGTACTCACCCTCTCGGGCTTTCCTCCGGGCGCTTCCCTTCGGTCTTGCGTTTCCGACTCTATCAGATCCTTTCGGCGTCTGATCCCCAGTCAGCGGGGTTTTTCTTCCCGGCCGTTGGGCCGTTCCGACGAGTGAGACTTTAGCGGATTCCTGGCTCCCGAGCTAATCGGGGCTGCGTCCTTTCGAACGCGGATTCCTCATTTCGCAAATACGCACGCCAAAGCAGTCGGCGCCGGAGCGTCGATCGAGTGGGTGGTTCCTGCGAAGTGGCTGTCCGGGGACCGACCGGAGTCGGCGCTCACGTCGGACAACTCGGAGAACAGTACGGATCGGGGTGGGGCGTGTCAACTCATCCCCGCGATGCCCCCCTCAGGCGTACGCTGTGAGGCGTGATGACGCGTACGTGCACCCAGCTCTGGTGGGCCGCCTGACCGGCGGCCGTACTCACGTATGCATTCAACGGCCGCCGCCTCGGCGGCCGTTCGCGTATCTCCCTCCGGAACCCGGGGGCCGGCCGCAGGGGCGGCGGCCTTGACCAGAAGGTGGAGTGGAGATGACTCGGGTCTTCAGCGGGATTCAGCCGACCGGGCACCTGACCCTGGGGAACTACCTGGGGGCCATGCGCCGGTGGGCCGAGGTCGACCAGCACCGGGCGGAGTCCCTGTTCTGCGTGGTGGACCTGCACGCGCTGACCGTGGACCACGATCCGGCGCGGGTGCGCAGGCTGAGCCGGCAGACGGCGACGCTGCTGCTGGCGGCCGGGCTCGACCCGGAGGCGTGCACCGTGTTCCTCCAGAGCCATGTCGACGAGCACAGCCGGCTGTCGTACCTGCTGGAGTGCGTGGCGACCGACGGCGAGATGCGGCGGATGATCCAGTACAAGGAGAAGGCCGCGAAGGAGCGGGAGCGCGGCGGGAGCGTGCGGCTGTCGCTGCTGACGTATCCGGTGCTGATGGCGGCGGACATCCTGGCCTACGGCACGGACGAGGTGCCGGTCGGGGAGGACCAGGCCCAGCATGTGGAGCTGACCCGGGATCTGGCGGTGCGGTTCAACCAGCGGTACGGGCACACGTTCGTGGTGCCGAGGGTGACGCTGCCGCCGGTGGCGGCGCGGGTGATGAACCTCCAGGACCCGGCGAAGAAGATGGGGAAGTCGGACGAGTCGGGGGTGGGCGTCGTCTATCTCCTGGACGAGCCGGACGCGGTCCGCAAGAAGGTGATGCGGGCCGTCACCGACAGCGGGCGGGAGGTCGTGTACGACAGGGAGGGGCGGCCGGGGGTGGCCAATCTTCTGGAGATTCTCTCTGCGTGCACGGGCGGGAACCCTGAGTCACTGGCGAGCGTTTACGACTCGTACGGCTCTTTGAAGAAGGACACCGCCGAGGCCGTGGTGGAGGTCCTCAGGCCGTTGCAGGAGCGGCACCGGGAGCTGTGTGCGGATCCCGGCTATGTGGAGGGGGTGTTGCGGGATGGGGCGGAGAAGGCGCGGGCGATGGCTCGGCCGATCGTCGATACCGCGTACCGGGCGATCGGGCTGCTGCCGCCGGTGACGGAGGCGGAGGCTGTGGCGGGGCCGGCGTTGCGGGCCGTGCGCTGAGCGCTGCTGCGGGGCAGGGCGGCGGGGTGGGCCGGTCTCGGCCGTCCGCCGCCTCTGCCGGGGTGCGGGGTCAGTCCTTCTTGCCGGAGGCCAGCTCGCGGCTGCGGTCGCGGGCGGCTTCCAGGGCGGCGATGAGGGCGGCGCGGACGCCGTGGTTCTCCAGCTCGCGGATGGCGTTGATGGTGGTGCCGGCCGGCGAGGTGACGTTCTCGCGGAGCTTCACGGGGTGCTCGCCGCTGTCGCGGAGCATCACGGCGGCACCGATGGCGGACTGGACGATGAGGTCGTGGGCCTTGTCGCGGGGCAGGCCGAGCAGGATGCCGGCGTCGGTCATGGCCTCGACGAGGTAGAAGAAGTAGGCGGGGCCGGAGCCGGAGAGTGCGGTGCAGGCGTCCTGCTGGCTCTCGGGCACGCGGAGCGTCTTGCCGACGGCGCCGAAGATCTCCTCGGCATGCGCCAGGTGCTGCTCGGTGGCGTGGCTGCCGGCGGAGATGACGGACATGGCCTCGTCGACCAGGGCCGGGGTGTTGGTCATGACGCGGACGACCGGGGTGCCGGCGGTGAGGCGCTCCTCGAAGAAGGAGGTGGGGATGCCGGCGGCGCCGCTGATGACCAGGCGGTCGGCGGGGACGTGCGGGGCGAGTTCGTCCAGGAGGGTGCCCATGTCCTGCGGCTTGACCGTGAGGATCAGGGTGTCCGCGGTCTTCGCGGCCTCGGTGTTGGTGACCGGGGTGACGCCGTAGCGGGTGCGGAGTTCTTCGGCGCGTTCGGTGCGGCGGGCGGTGACCAGGAGGTCGGCCGGGGCCCAGCCGGCCCGGATCATTCCGCTGAGCAGGGCTTCGCCGATCTTGCCGGTGCCGAGGACTGCGACTTTCTGGCTCATGCGGTCAGTTTGGCACCGGGGGCTGGGGGTGGGGGGTGTGTGTCCGGTGGGCGGAATGGCGGCTAGGGCGTTCTGCGGCGGAGGGTTGCGGCGCCCAGGGTCAGGACCAGGAGGGCGCAGCCGGCGACGATCAGGGCGTCCCGGACGAAGGTGGGGGTCGTGCCGGTGTGGGTCAGGACCTGGTTCATGCCGTCGACGGCGTACGACATCGGGAGGACGTCGGAGATGGCCTCCAGGACGGGGTGCATGTTCGAGCGGGCCGTGAACAGGCCGCAGAGGAGGAGCTGGGGAAAGATCACGGCGGGCATGAACTGGACCGCCTGGAACTCGGAGGCGGCGAAGGCGGAGACGAAGAGGCCGAGGGCGGTGCCGAGCAGGGCGTCGAGGAGGGCGACGAGAAGGAGCAGCCAGGGCGAGCCGGTGACGTCGAGGCCGAGGCCCCAGAGGGCGAGTCCGGTGGCGAGGGCCGACTGGACGATGGCGATGGCGCCGAAGGCGAGGGCGTAGCCGGCGATGAGGTCGGCCTTGCCGAGGGGCATGGCCAGGAGGCGTTCGAGGGTGCCGGAGGTGCGTTCGCGCAGGGTGGCGATGGAGGTGACCAGGAACATCGTGATCAGCGGGAAGATGCCGAGCAGCGAGGCGCCGATGGTGTCGAAGGTGCGGGGGCTGGCGTCGAAGACGTAGCGCAGCAGGACCAGCATCAGGCAGGGGACGAGCAGCATCAGGGCGATGGTGCGCGGGTCGTGGCGGAGCTGGCGCAGCACGCGGGCCGCGGTGGCGGTGGTGCGGGCGGCGTTGAGGGTGCTGGTGGGCGCGGGGGTGGTGGTGCTCATCGGGTGCGCTCCTTGGTGCGGTCGGCCGCCGCGGCCTGGTCCACGAGGTGCAGGAAGGCGGCTTCGACGGTGTCGGTGCCGGTACGGGTGCGCAGGGCGTCCGGGGTGTCTTCGGCGAGGATCCGCCCTTCGCGCATGAGGAGGAGGCGGTGGCAGCGCTCGGCCTCGTCCATGACGTGGGAGGAGACGAGGAGGGTGGCACCGCGGGTGGCGGCGAGATGGTGGAAGAGGTTCCACAGGTCGCGGCGGAGGACGGGGTCGAGGCCGACTGTGGGTTCGTCGAGGACGAGGAGTTCGGGGGCGCCGAGGAGGGCGACGGCGAGGGAGACTCGGCTGCGCTGGCCGCCGGAGAGGGCGCCGGCGAGAGCGTCGGCGTGGCTGGTGAGGTCGACGTCGGCGATGGCCCGGGTGACGTGGTCGCGGCGGCGTTCGGCGGCGGCGCGGCCGGGGTCGAGGACGGCGGCGAAGTAGTCGAGGTTCTGCCGGACGGTGAGGTCGTCGTAGACGGAGGGGGCCTGGGTGACGTAGCCGATGCGGGTGCGCAGGGTGGGGTGGCCGGCGGGGTGGCCGAGGACGTCGAGGGTGCCGGTGACCTTGGCCTGGGTGCCGACGATGGCGCGCATGAGGGTCGACTTGCCGCAGCCGGAGGGGCCGAGCAGTCCGGTGACCTGGCCGCGGGGGACGGTGAAGCGGAGGTGGCGCAGGACGGTGCGGGGGCCGCGGACGACGGTGAGGTCGTCGGCGTGGATGGCGGTGAGGTCGTCGGCGTGGGCGGCGGCTGGGGACGGAGGCCCCGACGCATAATTCATCATGTGATGAATACTCCGCCTGGGAGTGCCCGTGGTCAAGGGCCGGACGGGGCGCGTCCGCATGCGAGAACGGCAGCGGTCAGGGGGTGGTGACGGCGACCAGCAGGAGGACGTCGTACGCCTCCTCGACCGTGCCGTCCGGGAAGGCCTTCAGCAGATGGGCACGCTCGGATTCCAGGAAGGCGGTCCTGCGGTCCTCGGACAGGAGGAGGAGAGCCGAGTGGCTGCCCATGTTGGCGAGGTGGGTGTCGACGGACACGCGGCGGCTCCAGCGGACCGCGCGCCGGGTGAAGCGGAGCCGGCCGCTGGGGTCGGCCAGGTCGGTGCGTTCGACGGCCCGGCGCTTCTCGGCGGCGATGTCCCGGCCGAGCAGACGCCCGGTGCGGTCGGCCCGCTCGGCGATCCACTCGACGTCCAGGGCGTCGGTGTTCCACCACAGCGCCAGCGCGCCGCCCGGCCGCAGCACGCGCAGGGCCTCCGGCACCGAACGGGCCGGGTCGGTCCAGTGCCAGGCCTGGGCGTAGGTGAGGAAGTCGGCGTGGGCGTCGGCCACCGGGAGGGCGTTGCCGTTGCCCCGGACGAGCGGGAGGTGCGGGAGCCGGCGGCGGAACTCGGCGGCCATGCCCTCGCCCGGTTCGACGGCGAGGACGTCGGCGCCCCGGGCGTGCAGCAGGGCGGTCGCGATGCCGGTGCCGGCGCCGACGTCCACCACCGTGGCGCCGGTCAGGGACCGGCCGGCCAGTTCCTCGACGGCGTCGAAGAGGGCGGGCGGGTAGGAGGGGCGGTTCGCGGCGTACTGGGCGGCGGCGGAGTCGAAGGAGCGGACGCGGGCGGCGTGGGCCTCGGCATCGCCGGGCGGCTGGGTGGCGGTCATGCCGCCATCGTGCCGGGAGGTGACCGGGCCGGGGCAACGCCTCGTCAGCTACCGATGTGCCGGCGCTGTCATCCGCGGCGCTTCTTCTTGCCCGGGTTGCCCGAGCGGCGGGTGGAGCGGCGGGCGTGGTCGGCGCGGGCCTTGTCGTACTCGGCGCGGTGCAGCTTCTCGCCGGGGGCCTCGGTGAGGGAGCGGAAGAAGTAGGCGAGGAGGGAGCCGACGAAGCCGATGGCGAGCAGACCGCGCAGGGAGGCCTGGCGGGCCGGGTCGTGCCGCTTGTCGAAGCCCTCCCAGGTGTTGCGGAAGGCGAGCGCGGTGCAGATCGCGAACATGCCGATGACCAGGACGGTCACGAAGGTGCCGGTGTCGGCGATCTGGATGCCCTGGTAGGCGAAGCGCAGCACCAGGCAGGAGACGGCGGCCGCGGCGAGGGAACCGACGGCGACACCGGCGCGGCGGGCCGCGTAGCCGTTGTCGTGGTTCACCCAGGACGTGCCGAAGAAGCGCAGGGGCTCGGGTCGGGGGCCGCTGTCCGCCGCGGTGCCCGCCGGGCTGTCCGGGCTGCCGGTCTCATCGCTCACCCGACGATTATGGCTCCGGGCGGCCGCGGGCCGAGGCCGGGGCCGGTGGCACCGGCGGCCTCGGCCCGCAGGGGTCAGGAGCAGCGCGGGGCTATGTAGCCGTCGCTGCCGGTGTGGATGTAGGCGTCCGAGGCGTACTCGCCGTTGTCGACGTTGTCCCAGATGTTGGTGGTGCCGTAGGGGCCGCTGACGGTCGTACCCGAGGTCTGGCAGTAGATCGGCACATGGGAGCCCTCGGGCAGGACGCGGACGATGGGGTAGCCGGTGCCGGGGCCGCTGCGGATGTTCAGGCGGACGCCCGGTGCGACGGCGTACGTGCGCACGGCCGTCTCCGTGACCAGCTGGTCAGGAGCGTCCTGCTCGCGAGAACCCTGCTCAAGGGACATATGTCGTCTCCCCCCGAAAATCCCATGCCCGGCATGGGATGCCGTCGATTGTCTGGACGCGAGTGCTTAAACACCAGTTCGCGACTCGCACGCGGAGGCTAGCAAGCCGCCTCTGTCTCGTACGAGTCATCGACTAGGCTCCGTGCGTCGCGCGCGGACGATCAGCACGGGGGGCGGTCCATGACGCCACAGCGCAGCACCGGAATGGGCCCGGAAGCCGAGCTTCCCGAGTACGTCGGCCACTACCGTCTGGAGTCGTGTCTGGGCTCGGGCGGCATGGGGGTCGTGCACCTCGCCCGCAGCACCTCCGGGCTGAAGCTCGCCGTGAAGGTCGTCCACGCGGAGTTCGCGCGGGACCCCGAGTTCCGGGGGCGGTTCCGGCAGGAGGTGGCGGCGGCCCGGCGGGTCAGCGGTGCCTTCACGGCGCCGGTGGTGGACGCCGATCCGGAGGCCGAACGGCCCTGGATGGCCACCCTGTTCATCCCGGGTCCGACGCTGTCCGAGCAGGTGAAGCGGAACGGCCCGATGAACCCCGCGCAGTTGCGGCGGCTCATGGCCGGGCTCGCGGAGGCGCTGCGGGACATCCATCGGGTGGGCGTCGTGCACCGGGATCTCAAGCCGAGCAATGTGCTGCTCGCGGAGGACGGGCCGAAGGTCATCGACTTCGGCATCTCCCGGCCCAAGGACAGCGAACTGCGCACCGAGACGGGGAAGTTGATCGGCACGCCGCCGTTCATGGCGCCCGAGCAGTTCCGGCGGCCGCGGGAGGTGGGGCCCGCGGCGGACATCTTCGCCCTCGGGTCGGTGCTGGTGCACGCGGCGACCGGGCGGGGGCCGTTCGACTCCGACAGCCCGTATGTGGTCGCGTACCAGGTCGTGCACGACGAGCCGGACCTGACCGGCGTCCCGGAGAGTCTGGCTCCGCTGGTGCTGCGCTGTCTCGCCAAGGAGCCGGAGGAGCGGCCGACCCCGGACGAGTTGATGCGGGAACTGCGGTCGGTGGCGGCGTCGTACGAGACCCAGGCGTTCATACCGGCCCAGCGGGCCGGTGAGGGGGAGGTGCCATCGGCGCCGGTCCCACATACGGGTGCGGGTGCGGGTGCGGGTGGCGGTGCGGGTCGGTGGCGGATGTCCCGGGTGGTCTCCCGCCTGGGGTCCCGACTGGGTTCCCGCCTGAGTTCTCGCCCGGGCTCCCGGTGGCGGTCCCGGCGGGTTCTCGTCGCGGCCGTGTCCGTCGTACTCGTGCTGGGTGGGGTGCTCGCGGCGGTGCTGTGGCCGCAGGGTGCTGCCGGGCCCGTGGTGACAAAGGGCGGGCGGTCCGCCGGTGCCGGGTTCGCCGGGTGGCGGGTCCGGCCGGTCGGGGGCGGCACGGGCATGCCGCAGTGCACCTACGGCGCGGGACGGGTGCTGTGTGTGCGGTCGGGTACGGCCTTCGCCCTGGACGCCCGGGACGGCCGGCTGCTGTGGCGGCGCACGGTCGGCGGGGCGCCGTCCGGTGGGGCGCCCGCGCTGGCGGACGGGGTGCTGCTGCTGCCGGCGAACGGCGGGCGGCGGGTCGTGGCGCTCGATGCCGCCTCGGGGCGGCCGCGCTGGCACCGGGAGCTGCCCGGGGCGCCGAGTGTGCAGGTCGCCGGCGGCATGCTGGTGATCGCCGGTGCGGACGGCACGATGACGGGGGTGGCCGGCAGGTCCGGCGAGACCGGCTGGCGGCGCCGGCTGACGACGGGAGCGACGGGCGGCACGCCGTCACTCGCCCGGTACGACGGTGATCCGCTGCTCTACGCGACGACCACCGCGCTGGACGGCACGGCCACGCAGATCACCGCGTTCGATCCGGCCGCCGGTACCACCCGCTGGCAGGCGCGGCTGCGGGGGACGCTGCGGCCGCTCGGCAGCCAGGACGGCTCGCTGTTCCTGATGTCCGTGGACAACGCCTCCGCGACCACGGACGAGGTGCTGCGGTACACACCGGCGACGGGGACGGCGCGGCGGGTCGCGCTGCCCGTCGCGCTCACCACTCCCGCGGCCGCCACCCACGGCGATGTCGCCTACCTCCTGGGCACGGGCGGCTCGCTGGACGCCGTCTCGCCGGGCGGCGACGGTTCGGGCGGGGCGGGCAGACGGCTGTGGCATCTGGAGACGGCCGTCAGCCGGGGGTCGGCGCCCGCGGCCACGGGGGCGTACGTGTACTTCAGCGCGCCGGACGGGCGGTTGCTCGCGGTGGACGCGCGGGACGGCCGGCTGGCCGGGCAGACGCCGCTGCGGCTGGGGGCCGGGTCGGGGCAGGTCGCCGGGACGCTGTCGGCTCCGCTGGTGGTGGGCGAGCGGGTGTACGCGAGTGCGCCGGACGGGAGCGTGTTCGCGGTGGACGGCGGGGATCCCCGCGCCTGGTGAGCTGAGAAGGGCCGCCCCCGGGGTTCCGGAGGCGGCCCTCAGCGATGTTCCTCAGCCCAGCTTGCTGACGTCCCGCACCGCGCCCTTGTCGGCGCTGGTGGCCATGGCGGCGTAGGCGCGGAGGGCGGCGCTGACCTTGCGGTTGCGGTTCCTGGGGGCGTAGACGCCGTTCAGGGCCTGCTCGCGGCGGGCCAGCTCGGCCTCGTCGACGAGCAGCTCGATGGTGCGGTGGGGGATGTCGATGCGGATGCGGTCGCCGTCCTGGACCAGGGCGATCGTGCCGCCGGAGGCCGCTTCGGGGGAGGCGTGGCCGATGGACAGCCCGGAGGTGCCGCCGGAGAAGCGGCCGTCGGTGATCAGGGCGCAGCTCTTGCCGAGGCCCCGGCCCTTCAGATACGAGGTCGGGTAGAGCATCTCCTGCATGCCCGGGCCGCCCTTGGGGCCCTCGTAGCGGATGACGACGACGTCGCCCTCCTTGACCTCCTGGGTGAGGATCCGCTGGACGGCCTCTTCCTGGGACTCACAGACCACCGCCGGGCCCTCGAAGGTCCAGATCGACTCGTCGACGCCGGCGGTCTTGACCACGCAGCCGTCGACCGCGAGGTTGCCCTTGAGGACGGCCAGGCCGCCGTCCTTGGAGTACGCGTGCTCGGCGGAGCGGATGCAGCCGCCCTCCGCGTCCTCGTCCAGGGCCTCCCAGCGCTCGGACTGGGAGAAGGCTTCGGCGGAGCGGACGCAGCCGGGGGCCGCGTGCCAGAGTTCGACCGCCTCCGGGGAGGGCGAGCCGCCGCGGACGTCCCAGGTCTTCAGCCAGTCGGCGAGGGAGGGGCTGTGCACGGCGTGGACGTCCTCGTTGAGCAGGCCCGCGCGGTGCAGCTCACCGAGGAGGGCGGGGATGCCGCCGGCGCGGTGCACGTCCTCCATGTAGTAGGTGCGGTCCTTCGCGACGTTCGGGGCGACCTTGGCGAGGCACGGCACCCGGCGCGAGACGGCGTCGATCTGCTCCAGTCCGAAGGGCACGCCGGCCTCCTGGGCGGCGGCCAGCAGGTGCAGGATCGTGTTGGTGGAGCCGCCCATCGCGATGTCCAGGGCCATGGCGTTCTCGAAGGCCTGGAAGGTGGCGATGTTCAGCGGCAGGACGGAGTCGTCGTCCTGCTCGTAGTAGCGGCGGGTGAGGTCCATGACCGTGCGGGCGGCGTCGACGTAGAGCTGCTTGCGCGCGGTGTGGGTGGCGAGGACCGAGCCGTTGCCGGGCAGGGAGAGGCCGATCGCCTCGGTCAGGCAGTTCATCGAGTTGGCGGTGAACATGCCGGAACAGCTGCCGCAGGTCGGGCAGGCGTTCTCCTCGATGCGGAGGATGTCCTCGTCGGAGATCTTGTCGTTGACGGCGTCGGAGATCGCGTCGACCAGGTCGAGGGTGCGGACCGTGCCGTCGACCAGCGTGGCGCGGCCGGACTCCATCGGGCCGCCGGAGACGAAGACGGTCGGGATGTTCAGGCGCAGGGCGGCCATCAGCATGCCCGGGGTGATCTTGTCGCAGTTGGAGATGCAGACCAGGGCGTCGGCGCAGTGGGCCTCGACCATGTACTCGACGGAGTCGGCGATCAGATCGCGGGAGGGCAGGGAGTACAGCATGCCGCCGTGGCCCATGGCGATGCCGTCGTCCACGGCGATCGTGTTGAACTCGCGGGGGATGCCGCCCGCCTCGGTGATCGCCTCGCTGACGATCCGGCCGACCGGCTGGAGGTGGGTGTGGCCCGGCACGAACTCGGTGAAGGAGTTGGCGACCGCGATGATCGGCTTCCGGCCGATGTCCGCACCGGGTACACCGGAGGCACGCATAAGGGCGCGGGCGCCCGCCATGTTGCGGCCGTGGGTGACTGTGCGGGACCTCAGCTCGGGCATCGTCGCTCGCTCCTTCAGAGACTGCGATCAGGGAGACTGACCGTCAGAGAGACTGGCCGTCAGAGAGACTTCTGACTCCCTACGAGCCTACGCCGCCGCTCCACGGATTGGACGCCACTGTCCGGAATGCGGGACGGGCGTTCCAGCTTCGGCGGGTCGTCGGCGGCCTCAGGGAGCCGTCAGGTGGTGCTGCACCACGGGGGCAAGGCGGGCGACGATCTGGTCCAGGTCGGCCGAGGCCAGCGGCTCCAGCTTGATCACGTACCGCATCATGGCCGTACCGACCAGCTGGGCGGCGGCCAGTTCGGCGCGCAGCTCGGCGTCGGGCAGGTCCAGCTGGGCGGCGATGCGGCGCATCAGCTGGGTGGCGACCAGGCGGCGGAAGACGGCGGCGGCGGTCTCGTTGTTCACCGCGGAGCGCACGACCGCGAGCAGCGGGGTGCGGGTCACCGGGTTCTCCCAGACGCCGAGGACGAAGCGGGTCATCCGCTCCCCCACGCTGTCCACCGGGCCTTCGGCCAGCGCGTTCGGCGCGTCCAGCGCGGGCGCGAAGACGACGGAGACGGCCGCCTCGAAGACCTGTTCCTTGGTGCCGAAGTAGTGGTGGACGAGCGCCGGGTCCACACCGGCCGCCTTGGCAATACCGCGTACGGACGTCTTCTCGTACCCGCGCTCGGAGAACTCCTCGCGGGCCGCGGTGAGGATGCGGTCGCGGGTGTCGGCGGACTCGGCGCGCGGCGGCCGGCCCCGCCGCCGTGCCGTGGTCCCGCTCATCGCCGGGGCACCCGCACCGCCGCGGCCAGGTGCCGGCGGGTGAAGGCCAGGGCCTCGGCGAGGTCGGCCTCGCGCTCGGCGCTGGACATGGCCCGCCGGGTGTTGACCTCGATGACGACATGGCCGTCGAAGCCGGAGACGGCCAGGTGCTCCAGCACCTCGGCGCAGGGCTGGGTGCCGCGGCCGGGGACCAGGTGCTCGTCCTTGGCCGAGCCGCGGCCGTCGGCCAGGTGGACATGGCCGAGCCGGTCCCCCATGCGGCCGACCATGTCCAGGGCGTCGGTGCGGGCGGTCGCCGCGTGGCTGAGGTCGATGGTGAAGTGCCGGTAGTCGTGCCGGGTGACGTCCCAGTCGGGGGCGTAGGCGAGCATCTCGCGGTCCCGGTAGCGCCAGGGGTACATGTTCTCGACGGCGAACCGTACGTCCGTCTCGTTCGCCATCCGCCAGATCCCGTCGACGAAGTCCCGGGCGTACTGCCGCTGCCAGCGGAAGGGCGGGTGGACGACGACGGTGGAGGCGCCCAGCTTCTCGGCGGCCGTCCGGGCACGCTGGAGCTTCACCCAGGGGTCGGTGGACCAGACCCGCTGGGTGATCAGCAGACAGGGGGCGTGCACGGCCAGGACGGGGATGCCGTGGTAGTCGGACAGCCGGCGCAACGCCTCGATGTCCTGACTGACCGGGTCGGTCCACACCATGACCTCGACGCCGTCGTAGCCGAGGCGCGCGGCGGTCTCGAAGGCTGTCGCCGTGGACTCCGGATAGACGGAGGCGGTCGACAGCGCGATACGCACGTCCGTTGGTTCAGCCACGTCCGTCACCTTACGGGGTTGAGTGGTGAGGGTGTTTGGTGTCTGTTCGCCGTGTGGGGTACGCCATTCGCGCGGGTGCGGGTTCGTTGTGGTTGATCGCGCCCACGCGGCGGAGCCGCATATCGATACAGCCCCGCGCCCCTTCGGGGGCGCTACTGCTACTCGTTTCCCATGTGGTCCAGGCGGCGGAGGATCACGCCTTCTCTCAGGGCCCAGGGGCAGACTTCCAGGTTTTCCACGCCGAAGAGGTCCATGGCGCCCTCGGCCACCAGGGCGCCCGCGAGGAGCTGGCCGGAGCGGCCGTCGGAGACTCCGGGGAGTTCGGCGCGCTGCTCGGAGGTCATGCCCGCCAGGCGCGGGACCCAGGCCTCCAGGGACTCGCGTTTGAGTTCCCGCTGCACATAGAGGCCGTCGGCGCTGCGGGCGGCGCCGGCGAGGCGGGCGAGCTGCTTGAAGGTCTTGGAGGTGGCGACCACGTGGTCGGGGGCGCCGAAGCGGCTGAACTCGCCGACCGTACGGGCGATCTCGGTGCGGACGTGGCGGCGCAGGGCGCGGACGTCCTCGGGGTCGGGCGGGTCGCCGGGCAGCCAGCCCGCGGTGAGCCGGCCGGCGCCGAGCGGGAGGGAGACGGCCGCGTCCGGTTCCTCGTCCATGCCGAAGGCGATCTCCAGGGAGCCGCCGCCGATGTCCAGGACGAGCAGCTTTCCGGCGGACCAGCCGAACCAGCGGCGGACGGCGAGGAAGGTGAGCCGGGCTTCTTCCGCGCCGCTGAGCACCTGGAGTCGTACGCCGGTCTCCTCGGCCACGCGCGCGAGGACATCGTCGGCGTTGGCGGCGTCGCGGACGGCGGAGGTCGCGAACGGCAGCATCTCCTCGACGCCCTTGTCCTCGGCGGCCTGGAGCGCGTCCTTGATGACGGCGATCAGCTTGTCTATGCCGGCGTCGCCGATGGCGCCGCTGTCGTCGAGGAGTTGGGCGAGCCGAAGTTCGGCCTTGTGCGAATGCGCGGGCAGCGGGCGCGCGCCGGGGTGGGCGTCCACCACCAGCAGATGCACCGTGTTCGAACCCACGTCCAGGACACCGAGTCTCATATACGGAACGCTACTGCCAGAACTCCCCTGCTCGGTCCCTGTACGGGTTCCCGGCGACTTACCCTGGACGGGTGCCAAAGACGAAAAAGGCGAAATCCGGCAAGGCCGACAAGGTAGCCAAGGCGGACAAGGTTCGTAAGGACGCTAAATCCTCCAAGGGGTCGAAGGTGGGCGACGAGAAGGGACTCGACTTCGCGCGCGCGTGGGTGGAGTTTCCCGACCCGGCGGACGACGAGCAGGTCTTCCGCTGCGATCTGACCTGGCTGACCTCCCGCTGGAACTGCATCTTCGGCAGCGGCTGCCAGGGCATCCAGGCGGGCCGCGCGGAGGACGGGTGCTGCTCGCTGGGGGCGCACTTCTCCGACGAGGACGACGAGAAGCGGGTCGCCGAGCATGTGGCACGGCTCACGCCGGAGATCTGGCAGCACCACGCCGAAGGCACGCGGAACGGCTGGGTGTCCGAGGACGACGAGGGCTCCCGGCAGACCCGGCCCTTCCAGGGGTCCTGCATCTTCCAGAACCGGCCCGGCTTCGCGGGCGGCGCGGGCTGCTCGCTGCACATCCTCGCGCTGAAGGAGGGGCGGGAGCCGCTGGAGACCAAGCCGGACGTGTGCTGGCAGCTGCCGATCCGGCGGACGTACGACTGGATCGACCGGCCCGACGACACCCGGGTCCTCCAGGTGTCCATCGGCGAGTACGACCGCCGGGGCTGGGGGCCGGGCGGCCACGACCTGCACTGGTGGTGCACGTCGGCGACCTCGGCGCACGGCGCGGGCGATCCGGTGTACATCTCCTACCGGGCCGAGCTGACGGAGCTGATGGGGAAGGCGGGGTACGACCGTCTCGTCGAGCTGTGCGAGCAGCGGCTGGCCTCTCAGCTGCCGCTGCTCGCTCCGCATCCCGCCGACCCGGCACCCTAGGGCCTCTCTCTCAGGCGGCGTCGAGGGCGGCGGTGATCTTGCCGGTCATCGCGGTGAGGGCGGGGCTGGGTCCGCCCTTGTGGGCCTGGGTGCCGGCTTCGAGGGCGATGAGGATGGTGCTGCGGAAGTTCTCGGCCTCTGCCGCGTCCTGCTTCTTGAGCACCTGCATGGTGGTGGTGAGGGCGGGCAGGACGTGGTCGGCGATCTCGGCGGCGGACCTGCCGTTCAGGCCCTTGATCTTTCCCTTCTCGGCGAGGACGTGACCGACCTGGCCGGTGGCGGAGACGAGGGCGAGGACGCCGTGGGTGGCGACCTTGTGCGGGGAGCCGGCGGCGTCGGCGGCGGCCATGAGGGAGACGGCGCCGTGGGCGGCGGTACGCAGGGTGTCCTTGTCCTGGGCGGTGAGGGCGAGAGACATGGTGTGGGCTCCTTCGGTGGGGTTCTTTCCTGCGGTCTTGCTGACAGGAAGAAGCCTGCGCCCGGCCGGTTTCACCACGGCTTCACGATGCCCTCAGCGCGCTTTCAGCCGGCCCACGGCGCTGAGAGGCCCTGAAAAGCTAGCTGCCCGAGGGGCTCGGGGTCTCGCTGTCGGTCGCCGAGGCGGACGGGGTGGGAGTCGGGGTCGGCGTCGGGGACCCGGGGTCCGAGGGGGGCGGGTCGGTGGGCCCGGCCGTGGGGCTGCCGGCCGGTGGGCTCGCGGGCGAGGTCGGCGGCGGGGCCGAGGACGCGGGCGGGGCGGGTGAGGAGGGCGGGGGTGTGGGGCGGGTGGGAGCCACGCCGTAGCCGTCGATGGTGACCACCGCGCCGGCCGGGGCGATCGCCAGCTGTGCGCGCCAGTGGCCGGAGGGCTCGCGCAGATGGTCGACGTACGCCTTGATGGTCAACGTCCGGCCCGGCTCGAGGGTTCCCGTGGACTGGCTGAGGTAGATCCAGGCGGCGGAGGTCGTCGCGGACCAGCGCACGGGCGCGGCGCCGGACGCGGTGAGGGTGATCAGCGTGGTGTCGCCGTCGTTCGCGGCACTCACCGCGAGCTGGCCCGCGGCCTGCGCACCGGTCCCCCCGACGGTGACGACCTGCACGGAGACGTCCGCCGTACCGTTCTTGCCCAGTCGGCTTCCGGGCTTCACGCGCGCGTTGCCCGCGTTCTCGTAGCCGCCGGCGGTGTCGCTGCCGAGGGCGTCGGGGCCCTGTTGTTCGCGGGCGGTGGCGGACGGGCCGTCCGGCTCCCCGGTCGGCGCCCCCCGGTAGGCGGCCCACAGGGCGAGGACGGGTGCGGCGACCACCGTGGCCACGACGGTCGTGGTGACCGCGCGGGAGCGCAGGCGGTCGCGGCGGGCCGCCCGGTCCTTGGGGTCCATCGGGAAGCCGCGCCGGTCGAAGCGGGGCAGGGCGGCGCCACGCGCGCGTGGCCGGTGCGCGAGTGCCATGGACAGGGCGGCCCGGGGGGCCTCCAGGACGGGCAGCTCGGCGGGGGTGACGGTGGCGCCGGGCCAGCGGCCCGGGACGGCGCGTTCCGCGGTACGGCGGCAGCGCGGGCAGTCGTCGACGTGCCGGACCAGCTCGCGGCGCAGGGCCGTGCTGAGGACGAGCCGGCTGTCGCCGGTGAGGTGGGCCACGGCCGGGCAGCCGCCGGTCTCGACCACGGCGAGGGCCGCGCGGGTGCGTTCGACCTCGCAGGCGGCGGCGGAGAGCAGTTCGCGAGCGGCGGCCGGTGCGAGGCCGAGGACGGCGGCGACCTCGTCGGCGGCGAGGTGGTGGCGGACGGCGAGTTCGAGGGCCTCGCGCTGCTCGGGGCTGGTGCCGGCCGCCTCGGGCCAGGCGAGCAGGGCGAGTTCGCGGCGCCGCTGCTCCTGGACCTCCGGGTCGGGGACGCCCGCGCCGGTTCTGTCGGCTCTGTCTGCCTTATCTGCTTTATCTGCCTTGCCGGTCTTGTCGGTCGTGGTGCGGCCCGCCGCATGGGTGGCCTGACGTTTCTGCTTGGCCTCGGCCAGCTTGCGCAGGCAGGCCCAGCGGGCCAGCGCGTACAGCCAGGCCCTGCGGTCGCCGGGGGCCTCCGGACCCCGGTGGCCGCGCCGCTCCGCCAGGGCGAGGACGTCACCGAGGGCGGCGGTGGCGGCCTCGTGGTCGCACAGCACCGACAGGCAGTAGGTGAACAGACCGTCCAGGTACGGCTCGTAGCGCGCCGGCGGCCGCTCGGCGAGGGTGTGGGCGGCGGCGCGGTCGCGCGCCTCCCGTGCCTGCCGCGCCTCGCACGCCCCTCGTGCTTCCCGCGCCTCAGCTCGTGCTTCACGCGCCTCACCGCGCGCCCGGTGCGCGCCGGTGGTGCGGACGGTCGTCTCCGGACTGCTGCTCATCACCCGGCGACCGTAGGCGGCCCTGGAGTACCCCTTCGGGAACCTTGAGCACTTTTAATCCGTACGGGTGAAACGATCCCTCATAAGGGGACAGGGGCCCCGCATTCCCTGGCCGGTTCCCGATGGAGGGTGGCCGATACCGCACCCTCCGGCGCGTTCCGCACGCGGCCCGGGCGCCCGTTGTCAGTGCCGCGGGCTACGGTTTTCCGCATGGCTGCCCGTACCAAGACCACCAAGGACCGCCCGTCCTACCGCTGCACCGAGTGCGGCTGGCAGACGGCCAAGTGGCTCGGCCGCTGCCCCGAGTGCCAGGCCTGGGGCACGGTCGAGGAGTACGGCGCGCCCGCGGTCCGTACGACGGCACCGGGCCGCGTCAGCACCTCCGCGCTGCCCATCGGCCAGGTCGACGGCCGGCAGGCCACCGCCCGTACCACCGGGGTGCCCGAGCTGGACCGGGTGCTCGGCGGCGGGCTGGTGCCCGGCGCGGTCGTGCTGCTCGCCGGCGAGCCCGGCGTCGGCAAGTCCACCCTGCTGCTGGACGTGGCCGCCAAGTCGGCGAGCGCCGAGCACCGCACCCTGTATGTGACCGGCGAGGAGTCCGCGAGCCAGGTCCGGCTGCGCGCGGACCGCATCAACGCCCTGGACGACCATCTGTATCTGGCCGCGGAGACCGACCTCTCCGCGGTGCTCGGCCACTTGGACGAGGTCAAGCCGTCCCTGCTGATCCTCGACTCGGTGCAGACCGTGGCCTCCCCGGAGATCGAGGGCGCCCCCGGCGGCATGGCCCAGGTGCGGGAGGTGGCCGGGGCGCTGATCCGCGCCTCCAAGGAGCGCGGCATGTCCACCCTGCTCGTGGGCCATGTCACGAAGGACGGCGCCATCGCCGGCCCCCGCCTGCTGGAACACCTGGTGGACGTCGTCCTGCACTTCGAGGGCGACCGACACGCGCGCCTGCGCCTGGTGCGCGGCGTGAAGAACCGGTACGGCGCCACGGACGAGGTCGGCTGCTTCGAGCTGCACGACGAGGGCATCACCGGTCTCGCCGACCCCAGCGGTCTCTTCCTGACCCGCCGCGCCGAACCGGTCCCGGGCACCTGCCTGACCGTCACCCTGGAGGGCCGCCGCCCGCTGGTGGCCGAGGTGCAGGCGCTGACGGTGGACTCCCAGATCCCCTCCCCGCGGCGCACCACCTCCGGTCTGGAGACCTCCCGGGTGTCGATGATGCTGGCGGTGCTGGAGCAGCGCGGGCGGATCAGCGCGCTCGGCAAGCGGGACATCTACTCGGCGACCGTGGGCGGGGTGAAGCTGTCCGAGCCGGCCGCCGACCTCGCCGTCGCGCTCGCGCTCGCCTCCGCCGCCAGCGACACTCCGCTGCCGAAGAACCTGGTCGCGATCGGCGAGGTGGGGCTGGCCGGCGAGGTGAGACGGGTCACGGGCGTGCAGCGCAGGCTGGCCGAGGCGCACCGGCTGGGCTTCACCCATGCGCTGGTGCCGGGCGATCCGGGGAAGATCCCGGCCGGGATGAAGGTGGTGGAGGTCGCGGACATAGGGGACGCCCTGCGGGTCCTGCCCCGCTCCCGTCGCCGAGAGGCCCCACGGGAGGAGGAGCAGCGCCGGTAGACTTTGCCCAGGTCTCGCCTGTCCGTACGAACCGCGTGCGGGTACGGGAGCGCGTCAGAACCTGCGACCGGAGGAGTGCAGTGGCAGCCAACGACCGGGCAGCAGCTCCCGGAAAGTCCGGTGGGAGTGCCGGTGCCGATGGCCTGATGCGTGCCTCCCTGAGTGCCGTGGCACCCGGTACGGCCCTGCGCGACGGCCTCGAGCGCGTCCTGCGCGGCAACACCGGCGGACTGATCGTGCTCGGCTCCGACAAGACGGTCGAGGCGATGTGCACGGGCGGTTTCGTGCTGGACGTCGAGTTCACCGCCACCCGGCTGCGGGAGCTGTGCAAGCTGGACGGCGGCATCGTGCTCTCCTCGGACCTGTCAAAGATCCTGCGCGCGGGCGTGCAGCTGGTGCCGGACCCGACGATCCCCACGGAGGAGACGGGCACCCGGCACCGCACGGCGGACCGGGTGAGCAAGCAGGTGGGCTTCCCCGTGGTCTCCGTCTCCCAGTCCATGCGGCTGATCGCCCTCTACGTCGACGGTCAGCGGCGCGTGCTGGAGGACTCGGCGGCGATCCTGTCCCGCGCGAACCAGGCGCTGGCCACGCTGGAGCGGTACAAGCTCCGGCTGGACGAGGTCGCGGGCACCCTCTCCGCGCTGGAGATCGAGGACCTGGTGACGGTCCGGGACGTGTCGGCCGTGGCGCAGCGGCTGGAGATGGTCCGGCGCATCGCCACCGAGATCGCCGAGTACGTGGTCGAACTGGGCACCGACGGCCGTCTTCTGGCCTTGCAGCTGGAGGAGTTGATCGCCGGGGTCGAGCCCGACCGCGAGCTGGTCGTGCGGGACTACGTCCCCGAGCCGACGGCGAAGCGGTCCCGCACGGTCGAGGAGGCGCTGTCCGAGCTGGACGCGCTGAGCCATGCGGAGCTGCTGGAGATGGGCACGGTGGCGCGGGCGCTGGGCTACACCGGTTCGCCCGAGACCCTGGACTCCGCGGTGTCGCCGCGCGGCTTCCGGCTGCTGGCCAAGGTGCCGCGGCTGCCGGGCGCGATCATCGACCGGCTGGTGGAGCACTTCGGCGGCCTTCAGAAGCTGCTGGCCGCGAGTGTGGACGACCTCCAGACCGTGGACGGCGTCGGCGAGGCCCGCGCCCGCAGCGTCCGCGAAGGCCTCTCCCGCCTGGCCGAATCCTCCATCCTGGAGCGCTACGTCTAGCTTTGGCACCGGGCGCCTGAGAGCTCGGGGGGCGTGTGCTGTTCGGCGGCTGCGGGTCCGTCGCGGCCGTTCGCGCAGTTCCCCGCGCACCTGTAGGGGCGCGGGGAACTGCGCGAACGGGCCCCAATTACCCGCACCCGACCGCGATCCGCACCACCCCGCCCCTTAGTCGACTCAGTCAGCCGACAGCACGAACGAAGCCCTCAGCTTGGCGAAGCCGGCCTTCTTCGCTTCCAGCAAGTACGTACCCGCCTTCGCCGAACCCCCGGAGGGCGTCGCACAGTGGGCCGCGCTCGCGCTCCGGTCCCACTTCACCGTGTAGGTGATGCTCTGGCCCGCCGCCACCCGGAACAGCAGACTCCCCGAGCCCTCGGGGCAGTCGGCCGACGACCAGAACGGGTCGCTCGCGTCCGCCGCCGTGATGGTCAACACCGCGCTCTTCGGGCCGAGATCGACCTTGCAGTCGGCCGACGAGCCGTTCTTCGCGGTGAGTTCGAAGGTCGGCGTCTGGTCCGGCGAGTAGGAGTTGTGCAGACTGCGCAGGCTCAACGAGACCGCACTGGCGGTGCAGTCGGCCAGGTCGGAGGAGGCCGGGAGCGCGTCGCCCGTACCGACGGCACCGCCCCTGGAGGAGCCGGAGGCCGAACCGCCGCCACCGGAACCGCTGCCCGAGCCACCGCCGGAACCGCCGTCGGAGCCCGCGGACGTACCGTCGGCCGGGCCGCCCGATCCACCGCCGCCGGAGCCGCTGTCCCCGCCGCTCGACTCGTCGCGCCCGCCCGGGTGTTGACTGATCGCGGGGCCGGACGAGGAGGGGCCGGGGGTGATGGTGTGCGCGGGATTCTTGCCGTTGGACGCGTCGTCGTCCTTCTTGCCGCCCCCGCCGCCGCCGGCGGTGACCATCCACGCGATCAGCAGCGCCAGCACGGCGACCACCGACAGCATGACGGCCCTCCGACGCCAGTAGATGGAGGAGGGAAGCGGCCCGACCGGATTGCGCAGAGATCCCACGCGCAAACTGTACGAGAGATCGGCGCGCGTGCTTGCGCCACCCGCCGCGGGAGTCACAACTTTTCCGGATCATCATCCCGGCAACTGCCGCTGCGGGCACGGTTCTTCACTTCCGGGCACGCTCGGTGACCGTGCCGTCACGCATCATGTCCGCCGAGCCGTGGCAGGATCGGAAGGCCATGACTGAGAAGCTGCACGCCCCCGTGATCGCCTGGTTCGACGCCCACGCCCGCGACCTCCCCTGGCGCCGCCCGGATGCGGGCCCGTGGGGGGTGATGGTCAGCGAGTTCATGCTCCAGCAGACCCCCGTCAACCGGGTGCTGCCCGTCTACACGGAGTGGCTGGCCCGCTGGCCGCGCCCCGCCGACCTCGCGAAGGAGGCGCCGGGCGAGGCGGTACGGGCCTGGGGCCGGCTCGGCTACCCGCGCCGCGCGCTGCGGCTGCACGGAGCCGCGGTCGCCATAACGGAACGGCACGGCGGGGACGTACCGACGGATCACGCGCAGCTGCTGGCGCTGCCCGGCATCGGCGAGTACACGGCGGCCGCGGTGGCGTCGTTCGCGTACGGGCAGCGGCACGCGGTGCTGGACACCAATGTGCGCCGGGTGCTGGCGCGGGCGGTGACGGGGGTGCAGTACCCGCCGAACGCGACCACGGCCGCCGAGCGGCGGCTGGCGCGCGAGCTGCTGCCGGAGGACGAGGCGACGGCGGCGCGCTGGGCCGCGGCCTCGATGGAGCTGGGCGCGCTGGTGTGCACGGCGAAGAACGAGGGCTGCCCGCGGTGTCCGATCGCCGCCCAGTGCGCCTGGCGGCTCGCGGGCAAGCCGGAGCACGACGGTCCGCCGCGGCGGGGGCAGACGTACGCCGGTACGGACCGGCAGGTGCGCGGGAAGCTGCTCGCCGTGCTGCGCGAGGCGCACGCGCCGGTGCCGCAGGCGGTGCTGGACCGGGTGTGGCACGAGCCGGTGCAGCGGGCGCGCGCCCTCGACGGGCTGGTGACGGACGGTCTGGTGGAGCCGCTGGCGGGCGGTCTGTATCGGCTGCCGCTCAGCTGACACACAGCCAAGTCCGGCCCGAAAGAGTCTTGTTACGAAGCCACCCGGTCGGCAAAGTGCCTGAAAAGGGACATAGCAACCACCTCCTTTACCCCGTTCCGCTTTCCGTTACACAACCGACGGATAGCCGATTGCTAGCCGCAGGCTGGTTCGCACAGCGCCGTGACAACCGGTCCGTAACTTCTTCTCCGTGCCCGGCGGACCACCGGGCACGGGGACAAGCGGTACTTCAGGCGGATGCCGAAGTGAACGGGGAACGGAGGCGGTTGATCATGGCGCAGGGCGAGGTGCTCGAATTCGAGGAGTACGTCCGTACCCGGCAGGACGCGCTGCTGCGCAGTGCACGCCGGCTGGTTCCGGACCCCGTCGACGCACAGGACCTGCTCCAGACGGCGCTCGTGCGGACGTACGGCCGCTGGGAGGGCATCGCCGACAAGCGGCTGGCCGACGCCTACCTCCGTCGCGTCATGATCAACACCCGTACCGAGTGGTGGCGTTCGCGCAAGCTGGAAGAGGTCCCGACCGAGCAGCTGCCGGACGCCTGTGTGGACGACGCCACCGAGCAGCACGCCGACCGGGCCCTGCTGATGGATGTCATGAAAGTTCTCGCTCCGAAGCAGCGGAGCGTCGTGGTGCTGCGACACTGGGAGCAGATGTCCACGGAGGAGACGGCCGCTGCCCTCGGTATGTCGGCCGGTACGGTCAAGAGCACGCTGCACCGGGCGCTCGCCCGGCTCCGCGAGGAGCTGGAGGCACGCGATCTGGACGCACGTGCGCTGGAGCGTGAGGAGCGGGAGCGTTGCGCGGCCTGACCGGGGCCGGGTCCGACGAGACCCTGGGCAATACTCAGGCGGTGATCGCGGTGGGGTCCGCGCTCGCCGCCCTCGGGCTTTTGGTCGCCGGGTGCGGCACCGGTGGCACCGGCGCCCGGGACGAGGGCCCGGCACATGCGTCGGCGATGGCGGGAGCGGTCGCCTCCCCGGCGCCGAGCCCGTCCGATCGCTACCGGCGGGTGGACCCCGTGGCGCTGCTCAAGAGCGACCCCGCCGTCTCGGCGACGGTGAAGCGGGAGCTGAAGCCGTGCAGCGGTGACGAGTACCCGGTCGACGTCTCGTACGGCGATCTCACCGACGCCACCGTGGACGACGTCGTCATCAACGTGCTGACCTGCGCCGACGCGGTCGGTGTCGGGGCGTATGTGTACCGGGACACGGGCGGGACCTTCCAGAACGTCTTCAAGAACGAGGAGTCCCCGGTCTACGCCGAGATCGACCAGGGCGTGCTGTCGGTGACCAAGCAGTACTACGAGAAGGGCGACCCCATCTCGAGCCCGTCCGGAGAGTTCGTGATCCCGTATAAGTGGAGGGCGGGGCAGTTCGTCCAGGGCAAGATCACCCGCAACGAGTACAGCAAGTCGGCAGGCGAGGGCGCGACCCCCGCACCGGACAGCTGAACCGGCGGACACCCCGGACACCCGACACCCCGTTCACCACGGCACGCAGCGCACATCACGAGGACTGAGAGCACCGGATGGCAGACCAGACACACGTCCTGTTCGTCGAGGACGACGACGTCATCCGTGAGGCCACCCAGCTCGCCCTGGAGCGGGACGGCTTCGCGGTCACCGCCATGCCCGACGGGCTGTCGGGCCTGGAGGCGTTCCGGGCCAACCGCCCCGACATCGCCCTGCTGGACGTCATGGTCCCGGGACTGGACGGCGTCAGCCTGTGCCGTCGTATCCGGGACGAGTCGACCGTGCCGGTGATCATGCTGTCGGCGCGTGCCGACTCCATCGACGTCGTCCTCGGTCTGGAGGCCGGCGCCGACGACTATGTGACCAAGCCGTTCGACGGCGCCGTACTGGTCGCCCGGATCCGTGCGGTGCTGCGCCGCTTCGGGCACGCCGGCGGCGCCGCGCAGCAGGACGACTCCGCCTCCTCGGTCAGCGGCTCCCCGCTGACCTTCGGCGACCTGGAGATCGACACCGAGGGCATGGAGGTGCGGCGCGCCGGGCAGCCGGTGGCGCTCACCCCGACCGAGATGCGGCTGCTGCTGGAGTTCTCCTCCGCGCCGGGCACCGTCCTCTCCCGCGACAAGCTGCTGGAGCGCGTGTGGGACTACGGGTGGGGCGGGGACACCCGGGTCGTCGACGTGCATGTGCAGCGGCTGCGCCAGAAGATCGGCCAGGACCGGATCGAGACGGTCCGCGGCTTCGGCTACAAGTTGAAGGCCTGAGTGTGGCGAAGATGCGGGGGCTCCTTCGGCGACCGGTGCGGCGCATGGAGCGCGCGGGCCTGCGGACCGGGCTCAAGTGGAAGCTCAGCGCGGCGATCGCGCTGGTGGCCGGGCTGGTCGCGATCACGCTGAGCCTGGTCGTGCACAACGCGGCCCGGGTCTCGATGCTGGACAACGCGCGCGACCTGGCCAACGAGCGGGTGCGGCTCGCCCTGGGCTACTACGAGCGGTACCGGCGGACGAACTTCCCCGACATAAAGATCGACGACCGCCGGCTGCCGGCGGCCCTGCGCGAGAAGGTCGCGGACGGCCGCCAGGTCAGTGACGTCTCCGACCACGGCGGCGGACCGCCGCAGATCTGGGCGGCCGTGCCCGCGCAGGACGGGCATGTGCTCTCCCTGCACAGCCAGTTCCCGAACCGTTCCGTCAATGTGCTGAACGACCTCGACCAGGCGCTGGTGATCGGCTCCGTCGCGGTCGTGCTGGGCGGCAGTGCGCTGGGCGTGCTGATAGGGGGCCAGTTCTCCGGGCGGCTGCGCAAGGCCGCGGCCGCCGCGCACCAGGTGGCCAAGGGCGAGATCGACGTACGGGTCCAGGAGGCCATCGGCGGGGTCGTACGGGACGAGACCGACGATCTGGCGCTGGCGGTGGATGCGATGGCGGACGCGCTGCGGCAGCGGCTGGAGGCGGAGCGCCGGGTCACCGCCGATATCGCGCACGAGCTGCGCACCCCGGTGACCGGGCTGCTCACGGCCGCCGAACTCCTGCCCCCCGGCCGTCCCACGGAACTGGTCCTGGACCGCGCCAAGGCGATGCGGACGCTGGTCGAGGACGTGCTGGAGGTCGCCCGGCTGGACGGCGCCTCCGAGCGGGCCGAGTTGCAGGACATCCTGCTCGGCGAGTTCGTGGCCCGCCGGGTGGCGGCGAAGGACCCGGACGTCACGGTGCGGGTGGTGCACGAGTCGGAGGTCACCACCGACCCCCGGCGGCTGGAGCGGGTGCTGTTCAACCTGCTCGCCAACGCCCGGCGGCACGGCCGTCCGCCGATCGAGGTGACCGTCGAGGGGCGGGTCATCCGGGTCCGCGACCACGGCCCCGGCTTCCCGGAGGAACTGCTCGCCGAGGGCCCGAGCCGCTTCCGCACCGGCAGCATGGACCGCTCCGGGCAGGGGCACGGGCTGGGCCTGACCATCGCGGCCGGCCAGGCCAGGGTCCTCGGCGCCCGCCTCACCTTCCGCAACGTCCGCCCGGTCGGCGCCCCCGCCCACATCCCCTCCGAGGGCGCGGTAGCCGTCCTCTGGCTCCCGGAACACGCCCCGACCAACACAGGCAGCTACCAGATGCTGCCGGGCTGAACCGGCACCCGGTCCCGTCTCACCCCACCAGCGAGTCGGCCAGCTTCCGGGCCGTGGCGTCCTCCAGGGGCCCGTGGCCCAGCAGGAAGCGGTACCAGAAGAAGCCGTAGAACTGGTCGACCAGGAGGTCCACGTCCCGGCTTGCGGGCAGCTCGCCCCGCTCCCGGCCGCGCAGCAGCACCTCGCGTACGGCGGTCCGGCGCGACTCGGTGAACGTGCGCATCAGCTCGGCCAGGTGCGGGTCCCGGGCAGCCTCGCGGACGAGGGTGCGCAGTGCCGGGCCGGACGGTGAGCGCTGCGCCGCCTCGAAGGTGGCCGCCGCCAACACCCGCAGGTCCTCTCGCAGATGTCCGGTGTCCGGTGTCGGCGCGTCCTGTACGGCGCGCTCGTTCAGCGCCTCCAGCAGCACCGCCCCCTTCGACGGCCACCACCGGTACAGCGTCTGCTTGCCCACCCCGGCGGCCCGCGCGATCGTCTCCACCGTCACCGGCGCCCCGTCGGCGTCGGCGAGCAGCTCCAGCGCGGCGTCGAGGATGGCCCGGCGCGCCGCCTCGTTGCGCCGCCGCCCGGTGTGCGGGCGGGGCTCCCTCGGGTCCTGAGTGTCCTGCACGTGTGTGTCCTCTCCGGCTTACGGCGCTCCGCGATCCCCTTGACGAGACTACCGGTCTCGGTAACACTTTAACGAGACCGACGTTCTCGGCAACAGGCCGGGGCCCGGTGCGGACACGGGGAGACGAGCCACTCATGAGCACCACTCACACTTCTGCGAACCCGCTCGCCGGACAGCGTGTCGTCGTCATGGGCGGCAGCTCCGGTGTAGGCGAGGCAACGGCGGCCTTCTTCGCGGCGGACGGCGCCGAGGTGGCCATCACCGGCCGCGACCAGGACCGCCTCGACGGCGCGGCGGCCCGCATCGGCGCTGACGGCGGCAAGGTCTCGACCCACCGGCTGGATGCCGCCGACCGCGCCGCCGTGGACGCGTTCTTCGCGGACTTCGGCACGGTGGACCATCTCGTCCTCGCGCTCAGCGGCAGCAAGGGTGGCGGCCCCTTCGCCGAACTGGACCTCGCCGAACTGGCGGCCGGTTTCAACGGCAAGTTCTGGCCGCATGTCCAGGTGCTCCAGGCCGCGCTGCCCGTGCTGCGCCGCGACGGCTCGGTGACCCTGGTGACCGCCGCCTCCGCCCGCGCCGCCCTGCCCGGCACCGCCGGCCTCGCCGCGATCAACGGCGCCCTGGAGGCGCTGGTCCCGCCGCTCGCCGTCGAGCTGGCCCCGCTGAGGATCAACGCGGTCTCGCCGGGCGTCATCGACACGCCCTGGTGGGACCGGGTGCCGGCCGACCAGCGCCAGGCCCTCTTCGACGGCCTGGCGGCGGTGACCCCGGTGGGCCGGGTCGGCCGCCCGGAGGACATCGCCCGCGCGATCCACATGTTCGCCGCGAACAGCTTCGTGACGGGGGTGGTGCTGGAGGCAACGGGCGGCGCCACCTTGGCCACGGGCCGCTGAAGCACCCCCCGGGGGCGCGGGGCTGTGTCTGATATGCGGGAAAAAGAAGAAGACCCCGGGGCGGACACCCACCGGGGTCTTCAGCTCAGCGCAGCTCAGGCACAGGCTCAGGCGCAGCCGAACCTCACACCGCCTCGATCCCCTGCATCGGCGCCACATCCTCGCCATCCTCGCCACCCTCCGGAGGACCCTGCTTCTGCGGGCCCCCCTTGAGCGGCACCTCCTTCACGAACAGCGCCGCGACCAGCACCGTCACCGCGATCACCGCACCCAGCAGGAACGCCGCGTGCGTACCGGAGGACACCGCGTGCTGGTACGCCTCCCGCACCAGCGGCGGCAGCTTCGCCAGGCTCTTCGCGTCCAGCGCGGCCGACTTCTCGGTCATGTGCCGCCCGACCGCACCGGCCCGCGTCGCCATCTCGTGCTGGACCCGGTTGTTGAACAGCGCGCCCATGATGGCCACACCGAAGGAGGAGCCGAGCGTACGGAACAGGGTGGTGGACGAGGACGCGACGCCCATGTCCTTCATCTCGACGCTGTTCTGCGCCACCAGCATGGTGATCTGCATCAGGCAGCCCATGCCGAGACCGAGGACGGCCATGTAGAGGCCGGAGGTCAGCCGGGTCGTACCGGTGTCCATCAGCGACAGCAGGTACAGGCCGACGATCATCAGCGCACCGCCGACGATCGGGAAGGCCTTGTAGCGCCCGCTGTTGGTGGTGACCCGCCCGGCGACCATCGAGGTCACCAGCATCGCGCCGAGCATCGGCAGGAGCAGCAGACCCGAGTTGGTCGCGGAAGCACCCTGCACGGACTGCTGGTACAGCGGCAGGTAGAGCGTCGCGCCGAACATCACGAAGCCGGTGACGAAGCCGATGAACGACATCAGGCTGAAGTTGCGGCTCTTGAAGATGTGCAGCGGGAGCACCGGCTCGGCAGCGTACATCTGCCAGATCACGAACCCGATCAGCGCGACCACGCCGAGGGCGATCAGCTCCATGATCCGGGCCGAGGTCCAGGCATACTCGCTGCCGCCCCAGGTGGTGACCAGGACGATCGAGGTGATGCCGACGGTCAGCAGCAGGACGCCGAAGTAGTCGATGCCCGCCTTGGCCCGCTTCTTCGGCAGGTGCAGCACGGCGGTGACCAGCGCGAGCGCGACCGCGCCGAGCGGCAGGTTGATGTAGAAGGCCCAGCGCCAGCCCCAGTTGTCGGTGATGGTGCCGCCGACCAGCGGGCCGCCGATCATCGCCAGCGCCATGACGCCGGCCATCATGCCCTGGTACTTGCCCCGCTCACGCGGCGGGATGAGGTCGCCGATGATCGCCATGACGCCGACCATCAGACCGCCGGCACCGAGACCCTGCACGGCCCGGAACCCGATCAGCTGGCCCATGTCCTGGGCCATACCGCTCAGCGCCGACCCGATCAGGAAGATCACGATCGAGCTGAGGAAGGCGCCCTTGCGCCCGTACATGTCGCCGACCTTGCCCCAGATCGGGGTGGAGGCGGCGGTGGCCAGGGTGTAGCCGGTGACCACCCAGGACAGGTGCTCCAGGCCACCCAGCTCGCCGACGATGGTGGGCATGGCCGTGCCCACGATCATGTTGTCGAGCATGGCGAGCATCATCGCGATCATCAGCGCGAGCAGCACCACGCGCACACTTCTGGGCTGTTTGCCCTCGGGGACGCTTTCTACCGTGTCCGCCATCGTTCTTCCCACTCCCCCTGCGGCTTCTACTTACTTGCCGCCCGGCTAGTTCACTACACTGGGAAGGTAGCCCTGTCACTAGCCGGGCGTCAAGTAAGTTTCGGCGGGAGCGCGAGGAGTACGAGGATGGGCGTCACCATGGACGGCACCAAGCAGCAGCGCCGCGGCAACACCCGCCAGCGCATCCAGGACGTGGCGCTCGAACTCTTCGCGGAGCAGGGCTACGAGAAGACCTCTCTGCGCGAGATCGCCGAGCGCCTCGACGTCACGAAGGCGGCCCTGTACTACCACTTCAAGACGAAGGAAGAGATCATCGTCAGCCTCTTCGAGGATCTGACGAAACCGATCGAGGATCTCATCGCGTGGGCTCGCAGCCAGCCGCGCACGCTGGAGACCAAGCACGAGATCATCCGTCGCTACAGCGAGACCCTGGTCGGCGCCGAGCCGCTCTTCCGCTTCATGCAGGAGAACCAGGCGACGGTACGGGAACTGCGCATCGGCGAGTCCTTCAAGGACCGGATGCGCGACCTGCGGGACATCTTCGCCGACCCGGACGCGCCCCTGGTGGAGCAGGTCCGCTGCGTCAGCGCGATCTTCACGCTGCACGCCGGCATGTTCCTCATGCAGGACCTGGTGGGCAACCCCGAGACCCGGCGCCAGGCGGTCCTGGAGGTCTCCCTGGACCTGGTGACCCAGGCACACGAGGGCACCCGCAAGCCCGGCGAGCCCGACCCGTACGGCGACCAGCCCACCCAGCACGGCGACCAGCACGACCAGCACAGCGACCAGCACGACCGGCACAGCGACCAGCACGACCGGCAGAACGACCGGCAGAACGACTGACGAGGGAACGGCCATGAACCACGCCCAGTTCAGCGCCCTCGGGCGGGCCCTGCGGGTGCTCGGGGAGCACGGGGAGGCCCTGACCCCCACCACCCCGGACGACCGGCTGCGCGAGCTGCGCGCCGATCTGCGGCGCGCGCTCGACCTGCTGGACGACGGCATCGGCGGCAGCGCGCCCAGCACCCGGTGCCCCGAGCATCCGCAGGGCCCGGTGGACGAGAGCGCCCCGGACCTGTGCCTGCTCTGCGAGACCCGGCGCCGGGCCGCCCGGCGCGCGGAGTACCAGGGCGGACGCCCCGGCCCCGCGCCCGTCCCCACCGCGCCCTCCCGGTACGGCGTCCGGGACGACCGCCCGCAGCCCCAGCAGCGCTGGCTGCCGGAGCTGTGGAACGGCCAGGAGTGGCAGCTGTGCGGAACCCCGCGCCGGGACCGGCAGGAGGCCGAGGCCTATCTCGCCGCCCAGCGGCGCTCCTCCCGGCCCGCGATGGCGTACCGGCTGGTGCACGAGTTCACCGACTACGAGGTGCTGCGGGTCTGGGGCACCCCCGTCCGGGTGGACATCGAACCGATGGGCAACCTCTGAACCGGGCTAATTGATCAGGGGCAGCGGCGGGAACTCGTACCCCTCCCAGATGCGCCGGCTCGCCTCCTCCGGGTACGGCGCCACCTTCGGCTCCGCGTCCAGGATCTGTACGAGGCGGGACTCGGAGTCGTACTCCGGCCAGCCGGGGTCACCCGTGCGAGCGAATCCGGTCCAGGCGCGGCGCATGAAGGCGCCGAGCCGCTCCGCCTCCGGGGTCGGCACGCCGTCGGGGAACAGCAGGCCGCCGAGGTCCGCTGCGAAGGTGCCGAACAGCAGCGGGACGTCCAGGCCGTGGCAGGCGCCGAGGATGCCGCCGTTGCCCGGGGCGGCCCAGGTCAGCTCGTAGACATGTGCCCGGCCGCCGCCCGCCCGGTGGGCCTCGGCCAGCCGCAGGCTCGGCATCGCGAACAGCCAGTCCGTCTCGACGCGTTCGAAGAGTTCCCCGGCCGAGGCACCGGGGAAGGCCTCCCGGTACGTCGCTTCCCCGCCCGGCGCGTAGAGCCGCAGGGTCTGCGCCGCCTGCTCCTCGGTGATCGTGCCGAGGCGCCCGGCGAGGAACTGGAACAGCCGGAACTCGTCGCGGTTGTGGCCGACCAGCAGGTCGATCTCGCGCGCCGCGCCGGAGGCGAGCGCCTGCCAGGGCCCGGCGGGCAGGATGTCACCGTCGACGACCGGGCCGAAGGGCGTGGCCGTGGGCGCCGCCTGGCCCCAGCGGTCGGTGTACTGGGTCATTTTGGCGCTCAGCGCCGGTCCGGCGTCGGTGAGCTGCCGGGGGTCGGTCGCGGCCAGATCGGCCACCGTGGGCCGGCGCCCGGCCTCCGCCGCCAGGGCGGCCGCGATGTCCCGGGCGAGATCGACCGAGAAGAAGGGGCCGGGGACGCTCTGGGCGACCGCCCGGCGGAACAGGCCGCGCGCCCGCTCCATCACCATCAGGGCGGCGATGGAGCCCGCGCCCGCCGACTCGCCGGCCACGGTGACCTGGGACGGGTCTCCACCGAAGGCCGCGATGTTCTCCTGGACCCACTCCAGGGCCGCGATCTGGTCCAGCAGCCCACGGTTGGCGGGGGCGCCCTCCCAGAGCGCGAAACCCTCCATACCGACGCGGTAGTTGAGGGTGACGAGCACCGCGTCGCCCTCGCGGGCTATGTGCTGGGCGTCGTAACCGGCCTGCCCGCCATGGCCCACCCGGTAGGCCCCGCCGTGGATCCAGACCACGACCGGGCGGGCCGCCTGCGGGTCCGGGTCGGGCGTCCACACGTTCAGGGTCAGCCAGTCGTCGCCGAGGCCTGCGGACTGGTCCGCGCGGCTGATGATGCCCGGCTCCTGCGGGGGCGGCGGCCCGAAGGCGACGGCCGCTCGCACCCCGTCCCAGGGCCGGGCGGGCCGGGGCGCCTGGAACCGTGCCGCGCCGACCGGCGGCGCGGCGAACGGGATGCCCCGGAACACCGACAGTCCCTGCTCGCGCAGTCCGCGCACCGCACCGGCGGCGGTACGCACCACGGGCCCGTCGATGTCCGGGGCCGGTGACTCGCTCGTCGTCATGCTCGCTCCTCACGTCTCCTCCGGGGAACGCACGGCGACGATCACAAGTGCCCGGCCCGGAAGGTCGGTTGGACGGTCAGCTGAGCGACTGGAGCGCGGCCGCGTCGTACGGCTTCAGCTCGTCGAAGCGGTCGGCGAGCACCTTGGCCGCCCACTCCGGGTCCTGGAGCAGCGCCCGGCCGACGGCGACCATGTCGAACTCCTCGGCCTCCAGCCGGTCGAGCAGGTTGTCGATGCCCTTGACCGGGGAGCCCTCGCCCTGGAAGGCGTTGATGAAGTCGCCGTCGAGGCCGACCGAGCCGACGGTGATGACCTGCTTGCCGGTGAGCTTCTTGGTCCAGCCGGCCAGGTTCAGGTCCGAGCCGTCGAACTCCGGCAGCCAGTAGCGGCGGGTGGAGGCGTGGAAGACGTCGACACCGGCGTCCGCCAGCGGGGCCAGGATGGCCTCCAGCTCCTGCGGGGTCTCGGCGAGCCGGGCGTCGTACGCCTCCTGCTTCCACTGCGAGTAGCGGAAGATGATCGGGAAGTCCGGGGAGACGGCCGCGCGGACCGCCGCCACGATCTCCGCCGAGAACTTGGTGCGCGCGACCGGGTCGCCGCCGTAGGCGTCGGTACGGCGGTTGGTGCCCGCCCACAGGAACTGGTCGAGCAGGTAGCCGTGGGCGCCGTGCAGCTCCACGCCGTCGAAGCCGATGCGCTGGGCGTCGGCGGCGGCCTGGGCGAACGCTTCGATCACGGCGTCGATGTCGGCCTGGGTCATCTCCTTGGCGTCGGCGGTGCCGTCGATACGCAGACCGGAGGGGCCGATGGAGGGGGCGTCCGGGTAGGGGTTCTGGCCCTGGTTGCGGACGGTTCCGATGTGCCACAGCTGCGGGACGATGGTGCCGCCCGCCTTGTGCACGTCCTCGGCAACCTGCGCCCAGCCCGCCAGCTGCTCCTCGCCGTGGAAGCGGGGGATGCGGTTGCTCTGGCCCGCCGACTCGTGGCCCACGTAGGTGCCCTCGGTGACGATCAGACCGACACCGGCGGCCGCGCGGCGGGCGTAGTACGAGCGGACGTCCTCACCCGGGATACCGCCCGGGGAGAACATGCGGGTCATCGGGGCCATCACGATCCGGTTCGGAACGGTGAGGCCGTTCAGCTCGATCGGACGCGAGAGGATCTTGGCCGCGCGGGAGGCGGAGGGCGTGACGGTCACTGGGGGGCTCCAGGTGAAGTGACTCTACCGAGTGGTATGTGCATGCGCATTGTTGCACCACCTGAATCAACGATTCACCCGTCACCCCGCATTCCGCAACCGCCTCCGCCCACCGGTGACCCGGAACACACTCATCCGGCGTTCGGCGCCCACAGCCGGGCGTCCCGGTTCAGCCGCCGCACCCGCTCCCGCAACACCGCCTCCGGCGCGGCGGCCCCGACGAACTCCGGCGGACAGTCCCACTCCCGACCCCCGCCGACCGGCCGCAACTGCACCCGCCCACCGACCCGCCCCATGACCTCCCCGACCCGCCCGTCCCGCACGTCCGTGGCATACATGGGCCCATTGCTCACGCCCCGGCCCCCTTCCGCAGGGCGGCCGCGAGCTTCGAGGCGACCCCGATGTTGCACCGGCCGAGGTCGACCAGGGCGTACGGATGCCCGTGCAGTCCGGACACGGGGTCGACCCTCAGCGACGGCAGGATGATCCCGACCTCGTGCAGCGCCGACCGCAGCCGCTCCACCGCTTCGTCGGCATTCCGGGCGGGCCTCTCCTCGGCCGCAGTCTCCTTGGCTTCCATTGCTCCAATTCCTCCACGCTGTGTTGGTGATTCGCGACACAGCGTGGCAAGGGCGGCTCTAACCTGGCCAGAGACGGCGTCCCAACAATCTCTGCTGTCAGACCGGGGAGTTGCCATGGCAGGACCGAAGGACCTCGACCCGTCGTCGTCACCGCGCGCGCTGCTGGGAGCGGAGTTACGGCACGCCCGTGAGCGCAAGGGGGTGAGCCAGGAGGAACTGGGCCGCCGGCTGTTCGTGAGCGGGTCGTACATCGGCCAGCTGGAGGCGGGGACGCGGAGGATGCAGCCGGATTTCGCGCGGATGCTGGATGAGGTCCTGGAGACGAACGGCTTCTTCGAGCGGAATTGCAGGGCGGCGGCCAGGTCGAAGTACGAGGAACACTTCGCGGAGGCAGCAGAGGCCGAAGCTCAAGCCACTGCGATCAGAGAGTACGCACCGCTCCTCATCCCTGGACTGCTCCAGACCCGTGCGTACGCGCGGGCCGTGAATCGCGTGTACGACCCGACGGCACCGGAGGAGACCGTCGAGGAGTGGACGGAAGGCCGGATGGCCCGGACCCGCCTGCTGGACCATCCAACAAAGCCCTTGTTGTGGATGGTGCTTGACGAGGCGGCACTGCGTCGAGAGACCGGCAGCCCGGCGGTGATGGCGGAGGCGCTGAGTCACATCGCATGCCTGGCCCGCCGAAACCGGGTGATCACACAGGTCCTGCCGTTCAGCGCGGGAGCGCACACGGCGATGCAGGGCGCCCTCAAGCTCATGGAATTCGAGGACGCCCCACCACTGGTCTACTCCGAAGGGGTGCGCTTCGGCCGGCTGGAGGACGACCCGGCCACAGTCACCCAACTGCGGTTTGCTTTCGATCTGCTCGTTGCCGCCGCGCTCTCGCCGAAGAAGTCCCTGGCCGTGATCGAGGGGTTGGCGCAGGATTACACCCATGAGGAACATCCCTGACGACGACCTGAGCACGGCCGTCTGGCACAAGTCGAGCTACAGCCAGGGCGGCGGCAACTGCCTGGAAGTCGCCCGCTGGCGCAAGTCGACGTACAGCGCTGGCGGCAACAACTGCCTCGAAGTAGCCGACGGCGAGCCCCACCTCATCCCGGTCCGCGATTCGAAGACCGCCCCCCTCGGCCCGAAGCTCGTGTTCCGGGCGGAGGCCTGGTCCGCGTTCATCGCGAACCTCAAGCTTTGAGCTTCGAGCTCTCTTTGCAGGGAATGGGTGGTGGGTTCAACCCACCCGCCCACCCTGAGGTTGACTTGCCGCGACCGAGTTGCGACGGACAGTCACGAGGCTCTAGCGTGCCCGCATAACGAACAACCCCCGCCCAGTGCTCACAACACCGGCGGGGGTCTGACCAGCGAGATCGGAGACACGATCCCGTGGCTTACGCCAAGCTTAATCCTGCCCACCCGCCCGCGCACGAGACCCCCCACCCGATGGCCAACCCCGGCTACGGCAAACGAACCGCACCGGACCAACTCGGCCGCACCCAGCACGACTTCTCGCACCTCCCGCCCCGCGAGGCGGCCATCGCCGCGTACGTCGACCGGCTTCCCGAGGGGGCCGACATCTCGGTGAAGACACTGGCCAAGCAGCTGCCGTACGGACAGTGCGCACTGCGTACCGCGCTCAACCGGATCCAGGCGGCGGGGCACTTGAGGCGGGGCCGGGAGCGGCTGGAGTCCGACACCGGCGGCTCCCGCTGGATCACCCGATCGTGGTGGTCCCGTACCGCGCGGGACGACGGCTGGTGGGCGGCGTTCGCACGAGGCGCCGTACCGGAGCCGGAGCCGGACCCTCCGGGTGACCGCCCTCGCCCCACCCGCTCCCGCGCCCACATCCTCCTGGCCGCCCTGGGCCGTACGGCCCCCGCCCTCTCCCTCTCCGCCGCCGACTGCGCCGCGCTGGCCCCGCTGGCGGAGGAGTGGTTCAGGCGCGGCGCCACCGAGGAGGCGCTGCTGACCGCGCTGACCGCAGGCCTGCCGACACCGGTGCACAGCCCGGCCGCCCTGGTCCGCCGCCGCCTGGTCGACAAGGTCCCGCCCGAGCCGCCACCGGCCCCACGCCACGCGCCCCGCCGGCTACTGGAGTGCGCGGAGTGCGGAGTCCCGGGGCGCCCGGAAGCACTGCCGGGGGGCGTCTGCGCGGGCTGCCGCGACGAACGCGCCCCCGCACACCGCCGTACGCCCCCGCCCGCCCCCGATGTCCGCAGCCGCGCGGCGTCGATCCGCGCGGCGATGTCCCTGCGCCGCAGCGAAAGGACACCCACATGACGGGTGACACGGAACGGACCTCCGGCGGGGTGCCGGGGGCCCGTTCACGGAGGGATCGGTTCAGCTGATGGCGTTCAGCATCGCCGCTTCGACGTGGTCGGCGGCGTTGCGGTGGCCGAGGGCGTTGGGGTGGACGAAGGACAGCTGGTCAGGCAGGGTGACGAAGCCTTCCACCCACTTGGTGTCGTCGCAGACGCTGTGGTTCCGGGAGGAGGCGTAGAGGTCGACGAAGCTGGCGGCGTCCTGTGTGCCGGTCGAGTCGTCGATGGCCTTGTTGAGGGGTTCCAGGACGTCGTGGCGCAGCCATTCCAGGTCGCCCTGGGTGATCGTGCCGAACTTGGTCAGGTCGCCGAAGCCGCACTTGGAGGTGTCCTTGGGGACGATGGTGGGATAGCCGACGGCGAGGATCTTCGCGTGCGGGGCCCGCTCATGGAGTACGCGGAGCATCCGGTCGTACTCCTCGCGCACCTTCTTCAGCCGGGCCGGGATCCCGGCGCCCAGGGCGTCCTTGCACGGGGTGCCCTTGCCGTCGCTTTCGCCTCCCAGCTGCGGGCACTTCATGAGGATGTCGGCGAAGCCGAGGGTGTTGCCGCCCACCCCGACCGTGATGACGTCGGTGTCGGGGCCCACCGCCTCGGACTGGGGCGGCACCGGAGGGAAGGGGTAGTCCGGGTCCTCGGAGAGGGGCGGCATGTGGCGGCCGATCGGATACTGGGGCGTGTCGGTGACGTTCTCGATGGTGGCGGCGCCGCAGCTGACGTTGGTCAGCTCGAAGAGACCGCCGAGGTCGCGGTCGATGACCTGGGGGTAGGACCGGTCGGTGCGCTCGCAGCCGTCACGCGGGACTTCGAAGACGTCGCCCGCGGCGCGGATGACCCCGGCGGTGTAGGAGTCGCCCAGGGCGACCCACTGGTGGTCCTCGGCCGCGGCGGCGGGCTGTGCCGCGGTGAACTGGGTGGGGACGAGAGCGCCGGCGGCGAGAGCGGCGGCCGAGCAGAGCAGGGTCAGACGCATGCGGAAGCGGGCCACGAATCCTCCAGGGATACGGTTTTGGCGTCGCTTTGACCGTAAGCAGTGCAACACACTACGCAGTAGATCCAACACGGACAGTCACAACCGAGCTTCCACGTGCGTCTTTGTGGGTGACCGAGGCCCCGCGTGTCGACCGACTGTCCCCTACGGACGATCGCTCCGGTTCGGTACGTGTACGACACAGGGAAGGCTCTTGACCGAGTACGGGACCCCGCCGGACGCTCGCCCTCTCAGCGGCTGGCTTGTTCCTGACACACCCGCAGGCGTCACGAACCGGTGACCGGCTCGGCCGGGCCCGGCACGAAGACGCTGAGCCGGTAGGTGGTGGGCTGGACCAGGCGTCCGCAGAAGGTGTCCATCCGCACCGCCGACCAGTCCAACTGCTCGTCGGACGCACGCAGTCGGCGGACGTAGGACCGCCATTCCGTCTCGTCCTCCGTCTGGAAGAGCACCTCCCAGTGCCCCGCCTCGGGCGCGAAGCGCGCAGCAGCCCGCTCCGCCTCGGCCCGCCGCTGCCGCTCCCTCTGCTGCTTCCTCTTCCGCTGCCCCGGCACCGCCCCAGCATCGACGGCACGCGGGGACGCGGCAACTTGGATTGCCCGCGCCGCCCCTGTCAGTTCCTCACACCGGTGGCCAGAGCCAGTTCACGTACGCCGGGCACCCGAGGGTGCCGCGCGCTCAGCTCATGGACGATCTTCCGGATCGCCGGGCGGTCGCGTACTTCTCCCGGGGAAACACGAAGGGCGGCAAGCAACTCGGCGGCGGTCTGCTCGGGCTTGCCCCATTGCCACCACGCACGGCCGAGATCGGTATGCATGCGTCCCTTGCGCTCAGCGGTGGGGAACTGCGACTCGTGCAATTCCCGGCCTGCTCGCAAGGCGGCTCCGGCATCTCCCAGCGCCCAGTGCACTCCGACTTCGTAAAGGCTGACGGCCGCCGGGGTGAGGGGGAACAACCGGCCGCTCGGAGGCGTGGCCGGAAGGCGACGCGCAGCCTGGCTCGCTTCACGGATCATGGCCAGCGCCTGGTCACGTTCTCCGGACCGTGCGGCGGTATACGCGGTCGTGCACAGCATCTGCGCGTAGGCCGAAGCCTGGGCATCGGTATGCAGACCGGTTGCTTCCACCTGGTGGGCAGCGTCCATGATGAGGCGCTGTGCAGCGCGGGACTGGTCTTGGTGGCGCAGCACGATGCTCAGCTCGCGAGCGGCCGCCGCTGCCACGAGGGCCGAGCCGGAAAGGGTGGCGTAGATCGTGGCGCGGTCGGCGGTGAGCCGGGCGCGGTCGTATCGGCCGATCTTGATCAGGACCCGGGAGGTCAGGCTGTAGCAGGCGGACAGGCGCGCATGGTCGAGGTGGGACCGCGTCCTGGTCGAGTCGTGTGCGTCAGCCAGCAGGCCCGGGATCGCTTCCAGGAGGTCCACGTATTTACCGGCGTCGAAAAGGGCGCGTGCCCATGCCAGTCTCGTATCGAGAGGGATCACCGAGCCGGTCGGCGCGGGAACCGCGGCAAGGGCATCGTCGACTGCGACGAGCAGTTGCGCGGGGGCCGCCAGTCCGGCGGCCGCGAGCAAGGTCCGGCGGCGCATTGGGTCCTCCTCGACGCAACTGGGACCGTCCGCCGCAACTTTAGTGGGTTGGAGGGACGCTAGCCCGAGCGCCGCAGCGAGGAGATATGCGGGAACACCGACCTCCTGTGCGGCCCTGCGGAGAAGCCCTAGGTCAGCTGCCCTTCCGCGCTGCTCCAGCCTGGAGACGGTGGCGATCGAGCACCCGATGCGCTGACCGAGGTCGACCTGCCGCCACCCCCGATAGACGCGTCCTACCCGGATGAGCCCGCCTGGGTCGCGATGGTCGACCAGTGAACGGACCTTGGCGGAACTCCACAGCGGGTCACCGGTGCGCATCGTCCCTCCCACTGGCCGGAGCCGGACCTACCCACCGTAGCGATTGGCCGATAGGCCGTCGACGGCGCTTTCACCCCGTGCAAATCGCTTACACAGCACGAGCGTTGAGTGCCGACGCACCGATCGCCGTGGTGTCTTGGGAGCAAGGGCCGCATCCTGCGGCAGCCCTGAAGAAGGCCGCACCCGAAACCACGGAGGACAGCATGGCGACAGCACTCGAGATCTGCGTCCGCAACCCCCGGGACTTCGTGTCGCCGGAGGTCTGGGACCGGGAGATCGCGCTCCTCGTCCGGGACAATCCGTTCGACGAAGTCATGGCCAACCGGCTCTTCGGCCAGGCCATCGCGTACTTGATCACGGCCATGGAGAAGTGGGGCCAAGGCCTGGAGATGTGCTGCGGCCGGCTCGTCGACATGGCGGTTCACGCGTTCATCCTCGACACGAGGAACTACCGGGAGTTCTGCCACCGGCACTTCGGCGGCCGCTTCCTGGAGCACATCCCCGAGATCGAGTTCAAGTACGACGGATCGGTGGAACGCACGGCGCACATCCTCGCTGCCAACGGCTTCGAGGTCGACTGGAAGCTGTGGGAGCGGGACTACGCGAAGTGTGGCCCGTGCCGCCCCGGCGAGGACTGCCACTGAGGCCCCCTTGCCCCGGCTCGGGGGCGCCGTCCGGCGCTTCCGAGCCCCTCGTACGCCGCCCCGCCGCACGGGCGGATGAATGGGAGGCATCCGGCAGTGATCATGCGGCCGCGATGGGTACGGTGTCCAGCCTGACTGACGCTTCGCCCCGCACCCTTCGAGGAGTCGCATGCCCCGCTCGTCGCAGAACCTCCCCGAGTACTGGGACGCGTACAAGCCCCACAAGGGAGATGGCGAGCCTTCTGCTCCGCCGGCCGACTCGTTCGAGTGGACCCAGTATCCCGGCCACGGTCCCGGCGACGACTTCCTGGGCCGACCGCGCACCGCACTGGAGCTTGGCTCCGCGGAAGGGAAGGAGGCCGTCTTCCTGGCCCGCAAGGGCATCGACGTGACCGCGCTGGACTTCTCCTCGGTCCAGGTCGAACGGGCCCGCGGGTGGTGGCACGGAGTGGACCGGCTGACCCTGGTGCACGCCGAGGCGTGTGCCTATCTGGCGAGCACCGGGACGACGTACGACGCGATCTTCTCCGTATGGGGTGCCGTCTGGTTCACGGACCCGGACGACCTCATCCCGCTCATCGCGAAAAGGCTCAACCCCGGTGGTGTTCTCGCTTTCAGCCAGGCCGAGCCCATCGAGGGCCACTACGGTCCCCAGGCGATGTACGGCAACGGGCTGGCGGGGCGCAAACTCACCGTCCTGCGGTGGAACTACGGTCCGCAGACCTGGGCCGACCTGCTCAAGCGGAACGGCTTCACGGACGTCGACGCCCAGGTGCTGGAAGCTCCCGACCCCGCCGACGTGGGCACGCTCATGGTGCGGGCGCGCATGCCGTAGCCGGTGGCTCAGTTCACCGTCAGCACCAGCTTGCCCGTCGTGTGGCCCGTGTCGCCCAGGGTGTGGGCCTTTGCCGCGTCCGCCAGTTCGAAGGTGGCGGCGATCTCGGGGCGCAGGCGGCCCTCGGCGGCGAGGTGGGCGATGGCCTTCATGCCGGTGTGGTCGTCCTGGACCAGCATGACCTCCGCGCGGACACCGAGCCTGGTCGCCTCCTGGAGGAGCGCCGGGATGGCGTCGTCCAGGCGGAGGGAGACCAGGATGCCGCCCGGGCGCAGGCTGCGCAGGGAGTGGAGGGCGTGGTCGTTGCCCTGGGCGTCGAGGACGATGTCGGCGTCGCGGACGGCCTCGGCGGGGTCCGTGGTGCGGTAGTCGATGACCTCGTCGGCGCCCAGCGAGCGGACGAAGTCGTGCTTGGGTGCGCTCGCCGTACCGATGACGTACGCGCCGTGCGCCTTGGCGATCTGGACGGCGAGGTGGCCGACGCCCCCGGCGGCCGCGTGGATCAGCACCCGCTGCCCGGCTTCGAGGTGCGCGGTGTCGATCAGGGCCTGCCAGGCGGTGAGCGCGGCGAGCGGCAGGGCACCGGCCTGGACGTGGTCCAGCTCGGCCGGCTTGGGCGCGAAGGCGCGGGCCGGGCCCGTGACGTACTCGGCGTGCGAGCCCGCCCCGTAGGGGTACGGCAGCATGCCGAAGACCTCGTCGCCCGGCTTGAAGAGGGTGACGCCGGGGCCGGTCGCCGTGACCTCGCCGGAGACGTCCCAGCCGAGGACGAACGGCGGCTCGCCGAGGAACAGCCCGGGCACGCTGCTGTGCTTCCAGTCGGTGGGGTTGACCCCGGCGGCGCGCACCCGGACGAGGATCTCCCCGGGGCCGGGCGTCGGCCGGGGCAGCCGGACCTCCTTGAGCACCTCGGGGCCGCCGATGACGTCCTGGCTGATCGCACGCATGGTGGTGATGTCGTTCATGCGGCCCAGTCTGCGGCGGACGGGCACCTCGACAGGAGTGGCAGGAATGACAACTATCGATAGGATCGTGCCATGTCGCCGGCACAGTCGCTCCCTGCTGCTCATCGTGTCGTCGTGCTCGCGCTCGACGGGGTCTATCCGTTCGAACTCGGAATCCCGCAGCGTGTCTTCGGCACCGCGGAAGGCCGCTACGAGGTGGTGACCTGCACGGCCGACGGCCGACCGGTGCGGACGTCGGCGGACTTCCGGATCACTCCCGACCACGGGCCGGACGCCCTGGCCACCGCGGACACGGTGGTCGTCCCGCCGTACACCTCGGCACCCGACACGGTCCGGCTGTCGGACGCCGTCGCGGACGCGCTCGCTCTGGTCCCGGCCGGGGCGCGGATCGTGTCCATCTGCACCGGCGCCTTCACGCTCGCCGCGGCCGGGCTGCTCGACGGCCGTACCGCGACCACCCACTGGCGGCTGGCGGACCGCTTCCGCGCGGCGTTTCCCCAGGTGAACCTGGACGCCGACGTGCTGTTCATCGACGACGGCGACATCCTCACCTCGGCCGGAGCCGCGTCCGGCGTGGATGTGTGCCTGCACCTCGTCCGCAAGGACCACGGCAGCGAGGTGGCGAACCGGGTCGCGCGCCGGTGCGTGGTGCCGCCGTGGCGGGACGGCGGGCAGGCGCAGTACATCGAACAGCCGGTGCCGGAGCCGTCCGCGGCCGGAACCGCGGCGACCCGCGAGTGGGCGCTGCGGCGACTGGACGAGCCGCTGACGCTGGCCGACCTCGCCGGGCACGCCCGGATGAGCCTGCGGACGTTCGCCCGCCGGTTCCAGGACGAGGTGGGGATGAGCCCGGGGCGGTGGCTGATCCAGCAGCGGGTGCTGCGGGCGCGGGAACTGCTGGAGTCCAGCGACCTGCCCGTCGAGCAGATCGCCGGGAAGGCCGGGTTCGGGACGCCCGCCTCGCTGCGGCAGCATCTGCACGCCGCGATCGGGGTGTCGCCGCAGGCGTACCGCCGTACCTTCCGGGCCGCGGGCCGGTTGTTGAGCGGGGGCGGCCCGGGGGAACGCCCGAGGGCGGTACCCCCGGCCGGGAAGCCGGTGGTACCGCCCTCGTCGAAGGACAGGTGATCCGCGAGGGATCAGAAGTCCATGTCACCGCCCGGCATGCCGCCGCCGGCCGGCGCAGCGGCCTTCTCCGGCTTGTCGGCGATGACGGCCTCGGTGGTGAGGAACAGCGCGGCGATGGAGGCGGCGTTCTGCAGCGCGGAACGGGTCACCTTCGCCGGGTCGATGATGCCCTCGGCGACCAGGTCGACGTACTCGCCGGTCGCGGCGTTCAGGCCGTGGCCCGGGGTCAGGTTGCGCACCTTCTCCACCACGACACCGCCCTCGAGGCCGGCGTTGACGGCGATCTGCTTCAGCGGGGCCTCGAGCGCGATGCGCACGGCGTTGGCGCCGGTCGCCTCGTCACCCTCCAGCTCCAGCTTCTCGAAGACCTGGGAGGCCTGGAGCAGGGCCACGCCACCACCGGCGACGATGCCCTCCTCGACGGCGGCCTTCGCGTTGCGGACGGCGTCCTCGATGCGGTGCTTGCGCTCCTTGAGCTCCACCTCGGTGGCGGCACCGGCCTTGATGACGGCCACGCCGCCCGCGAGCTTGGCCAGGCGCTCCTGGAGCTTCTCGCGGTCGTAGTCCGAGTCGCTGTTCTCGATCTCGGCGCGGATCTGGTTCACGCGGCCCGCGACCTGCTCGCTGGCGCCGGCACCGTCGACGATCGTGGTCTCGTCCTTGGTGATGACGACCTTGCGGGCCTTGCCCAGCAGGTCCAGCGTGGCGTTCTCCAGCTTGAGGCCGACCTCCTCGGAGATGACCTCGCCGCCCGTGAGGATCGCGATGTCGCCGAGCATGGCCTTGCGGCGGTCGCCGAAGCCCGGGGCCTTGACGGCGACGGACTTGAAGGTGCCGCGGATCTTGTTGACGACCAGGGTCGACAGGGCCTCGCCCTCGACGTCCTCGGCGATGATCAGCAGCGGCTTGCCCGACTGCATGACCTTCTCCAGGAGCGGGAGCAGGTCCTTGACCGAGGAGATCTTGGAGTTGGCGATGAGGATGTACGGGTCCTCGAGCACCGCCTCCATGCGCTCCATGTCGGTCGCGAAGTAGGCGGAGATGTAGCCCTTGTCGAAGCGCATGCCCTCGGTGAGCTCCAGCTCCAGACCGAAGGTGTTGCTCTCCTCGACGGTGATGACGCCTTCCTTGCCGACCTTGTCCATGGCCTCGGCGATCAGCTCGCCGATCTGGGTGTCGGCGGCGGAGATGGACGCGGTGGAGGCGATCTGCTCCTTGGTCTCGACGTCCTTCGCCTGCTCCAGGAGGGCGGCGGAGACGGCCTCGACGGCCTTCTCGATACCGCGCTTCAGGGCCATCGGGTTGGCGCCGGCGGCGACGTTGCGCAGGCCTTCCTTGACCAGGGCCTGGGCGAGAACGGTCGCGGTGGTCGTACCGTCACCGGCGACGTCGTCCGTCTTCTTGGCGACTTCCTTGACCAGCTCGGCGCCGATCTTCTCGTACGGGTCCTCGAGCTCGATCTCCTTGGCGATGGAGACACCATCGTTGGTGATCGTGGGGGCGCCCCACTTCTTCTCGAGGACGACGTTGCGACCCTTGGGGCCGAGCGTCACCTTGACGGCGTCCGCGAGCTGGTTCATGCCGCGCTCGAGGCCGCGCCGCGCCTCCTCGTCGAACGCGATGATCTTGGCCATGTGAAGTGGTCCCTCCAGGACTGGGGGTGATTCCTTCGGACCGCGCCCGCGCCCGCGACGGACGGCCAGCCGACCTGTGGTTCCTTGCCCCACCCGGTCCGCGGCCTCACCGACCCGGTCCTTCTTTGTCACTCTCACCTTCAGAGTGCTAACGCCAATGATTAGCACTCGGCATGGTCGAGTGCAAGCGCCTCCCACGGTCCGGCGAGGAGTCTCCGCCCCGGGCGAACGGGCGCATGCGGCCCCCGGGGCGCGGGCACGGGCACGCGCACAAGCGCAGGCACAGGCGCACGCGCAGGCACACACACGCACAGGCACGGCGAAGGGCCCGCACCCCGGGAGGTGCGGGCCCTTCGTCGAAGAACGCTTGCTTTACGTTCAGGCGGTGACGCGAACCATGTCGGCCTGCGGACCCTTCTGGCCCTGCGAGATCTCGAACTCGACCCGCTGGCCCTCTTCCAGGGTGCGGTAGCCGTCCATCTGAATCGCGCTGTAGTGGACGAAGACGTCCGCACCACCGTCGACCGCGATGAAGCCGTACCCCTTCTCCGCGTTGAACCACTTGACGGTGCCCTGAGCCATGCCTAACTCCCCTATTACTGGCCCTTGCACAGATCCACACTTCGCGGACCCGGGTCAGACCTCACCCCCCAAATCGGTCGGGGGCGTGCGCCGGAACGCGTCGACCGCGGCTGAATGTATCTGTCCAACTGCCGTCTGCAACAGGTCAATCGGACGAGAAATCTGGACGCACCCGATCCGGAATGTGCCAAGAATCAGGGCGAATTCAGGGCAAGTCGGGCTACACAAAGGGAACGAAAGCCGCATAAAACACGCACACTTTGGCTACTTCTTGTCGTGCGGGCGGCGCCATTCCGGGGCTCGCGACCTGTAGGCCCGCAACCCGGTTCCCCAACTCTATCGCGCTCAATCACACTGAATGGCCCCTTCCGCTTCTATCGCGGAAGGGGCCATTCGATAAACGCTCGGTAATCCCGGCTACCGTCGGTTACCGGGTTAATGCTCAGCCGCCGGCGACGGCCGGGATGATGGAGATGCCCGCGCCGTCCGGGGTGGCCGTCTGAAGGCCCTGCTCGAAACGGACGTCGTCGTCGTTGACGTACACGTTCACGAACCGGCGCAGCTTGCCCTGGTCGTCCAGGACTCGAGCGGCGATGCCCGTGTGGTTCTTCTCCAGGTCCGCGATGACCTCGGCGAGGGTCGCCCCCTCGGCGGGCACCTCGGCCTGACCGCCGGTGTAGGTGCGCAGGATGGTGGGGATGCGAACGGTCACGCTCATGCGAGGCCAGCCTCTCGGAAGGAGTCCAGGGTGGGGCGGATGGTCGCGGTCAGACCGGTGCCGGCCACCGCGTCCAGGGTCTTCAGGCCGTCGCCGGTGTTCAGCACGACCGTGGTCTTCGCCGGGTCCAGCAGACCCGCCTCGAGCAGCTTGCGGGTGACGCCGACGGTCACCCCGCCCGCCGTCTCCGCGAAGATGCCCTCCGTGCGGGCCAGCAGCTTGATGGCGTCCACGACCTCCTCGTCCGTGACGTCCTCCACCGCACCGCCGGTGCGCCGGGCGATGTCCAGGACGTACGGCCCGTCGGCCGGGTTGCCGATGGCGAGGGACTTGGCGATCGTGTTCGGCTTCTGCGGCCGTACGACATCGTGCCCGGCCTTGAAGGCGGTCGACACCGGGGAGCAGCCCTCCGCCTGGGCGCCGAAGATCTTGTACGGCCGGTCCTCGACCAGACCGAGCTTGATCAGCTCCTGGAGACCCTTGTCGATCTTGGTGAGCTGGGAGCCGGAGGCGATCGGCACCACGATCTGGTCGGGCAGCCGCCAGCCGAGCTGCTCGCAGATCTCGTACGCGAGCGTCTTGGAGCCCTCGGCGTAGTACGGGCGCAGGTTGACGTTGACGAAGCCCCAGCCCTCGCCGGCCGGGTCGCCGATCAGCTCGGAGCAGAAGCGGTTCACATCGTCGTAGTTGCCCTCGATGCCGACCAGCTCGCCGCCGTAGACCGCGGCCATGACGACCTTGCCCTGCTCCAGGTCGTGCGGGATGAACACGCACGAGCGGAAGCCGGCCCGGGCGGCGGCGGCGCCGACGGCACCGGCCAGGTTGCCGGTCGAGGAGCAGGACAGGGTGGTGAAGCCGAAGGCGCGCGCCGCCTCCAGGGCCTGGGCGACGACCCGGTCCTTGAAGGAGTGCGTCGGGTTGCCGGAGTCGTCCTTCACGTACAGACCGCCGGTCACGCCCAGCTCACCGGCGAGGTTGTCCGCCTTGACGAGCTTGGTCCAGCCCGGGTTGAGGTTCGGCTTGTCGGCCACGTCGGCGGGGACGGGCAGCAGCGGCGCGTACCGCCAGATGTTCGCGGGACCCGACTCGATCGTCCGGCGCAGTTCCTCGGGGTCGTGACCGGAGAAGTCGTAGGCGATCTCCAGCGGGCCGAAACACTCCTCGCAGGCGAAGACCGGGCCGAGCGGAACGCGGTGACCGCACTCGCGACAGCTCAGGGCCGAGGCGGGACCGAGGTCGACGGCGGAATCGAGGGGGGTTTCAACTGTCTGCGCAGCCATGTGAGGCGAGGCCCTTTCTCCTCATCTTCCCCACGGCGCATCTCGCCGTGAGACGGATTTGGCACCTTCCCTAGCCGGGAGCCTCGATATGGAGAACGAGACCGACTGGAGGGTTGCCGGGGCTTCATCGGGCCGTTTCCCTCTGCCCCTCTGGATGAGCTGTATGCGATTGTCAACGCCGCTTGACACCCCGACATGCGATGGTCATCGGCGTTGTTCAAGACTGTAACCGAAGGCCAGGACAGTTGAGATAGACGTCCGAACCGCGAGATGGATCACACAGCGCACCTCGTGTGATCACGAACAGTGAGGAGCCGCAGACCGTGCTGGAAGAAGTCGAGCGCTGGCTGGCCACCCGCTCCTGGTCCGTGGCCGATCGCCCGCTCCACCGGATACTGGCCGCCAAGCAGCGCACCGGCCAGACGATCAGCGTCGTCCTGCCCGCGCTCAACGAGGAGGCGACGGTCGGCGAGATCGTCGCCGTGATCCGGCACGACCTCGTCGAACAGGTCCCGCTCGTCGACGAGATCGTCGTCGTGGACTCCGGCTCCACCGACGGCACCTCCAGGGTCGCGGCGGCCGCCGGCGCCCGGGTCGTGCACCGCGACGCGATCCTGCCCCGCATCCCGGCCGTCCCCGGCAAGGGCGAGGTGCTGTGGCGCTCCCTCCTGGTCACCCACGGGGACCTCGTCTGCTTCATCGACGCGGACCTGCGGGACTTCTCCTCCGACTTCGTCACCGGGCTGGTCGGCCCGCTGCTCACCGAGCCGGACGTGGACCTGGTCAAGGGCATGTACGACCGTCCGCTCGCCGGTGCCACCGGGCAGGGCGGCCGGGTCACCGAGCTGATGGCCCGCCCGCTGCTCAACATGCACTGGCCGCAGCTGGCCGGGTTCGTGCAGCCGCTGGGCGGCGAGTACGCGGCCCGCCGCTCGCTGCTGGAGCAGCTGCCCTTCCCCGTCGGGTACGGCGTGGAACTGGGCATGCTGGTGGACTCGCTGCACCTGGTGGGGCTGGACGCGCTGGCCCAGGTGGACCTGGGGGTGCGCAAGCACCGGCACCAGGACGGGCAGGCGCTCGGCCGGATGGCGGCGGCCATCTACCGCACCGCGCAGCTCCGCCTCGCCCGCGGCCATCTGGTCCGCCCCTCGCTCACCCAGTTCGAGCGGGGCGCGGACGGCTTCGAACCGCGCACCTACTCGGTGGACACCGAGGAGCGGCCGCCGATGGTGGAGATCGCGGAGTACGCCGAGCGCAAGGTGGCGTGAACGACCGGGGCCGTCGTATACGGCGGCCGTACCGGGCGGGCCGTACGTTTGAGCGGTTCCGGGCCGGGCTAGGTTGAGGCGTATGTCTTCCACGCACGGTGCTGAGGTGCTGGTCGCGTCCAATCGCGGCCCCGTTTCGTATCAGGTGCGCGAGGACGGCTCGCTGGACGCCAGACGTGGCGGCGGCGGGCTGGTCTCCGGGCTGTCGGCGATCGGGCCGAGCGCGCAGGCGGTGTGGGTGTGCGCCGCGCTGAGCGACGCGGACCGCGAGGCGGTACGGCGGTCCCACGACGGGCGGCGGCTGCCGGTGGACGCGACCGGCGGGCAGCTGGTCCGCATGCTCGACATCGATCCGGTCGTGTTCGCCGACGCGTACAACGGCATCGCCAACTCGGTGCTCTGGTTCGTCCACCACATGCTGTACCAGACCCCGATGGAGCCCGTCTTCGACGCGGAGTTCCGGCGGCAGTGGGCGTCGTACGAGGCCTACAACCGGGCGTTCGCCGAGGCGCTGGCCGAGGAGGCGGCCGAGGGCGCGGCGGTGCTGGTGCAGGACTACCACCTGTGCCTGGTGCCGGGCATGCTCCGCGCGCTCCGCCCCGACCTGCGCATCGGTCACTTCTCGCACACGCCGTGGGCGCCGCCGGAGTACTTCGCGCTGCTGCCGGACGACATCCGCGAGCAGCTGCTCCGCGGCATGCTCGGCGCGGACCGGGTGGCGTTCCTGACCCACCGCTGGGCGGACGCGTTCGCCGCCTGCGCGCGGGCGGTGCTGCCGGGCGGGGTGCCGGCCGGCACGGAGATCGGGGTGCACGGGCTCGGCGCGGACGCGGACTTCCTGCGCAAGCGGGCGCACGAACCGGACGTCGAGGAGCGGATGGCGGCGCTCCGGGAAGAGATCGGCGCCGGCCGCCGCACCATCGTGCGCGTCGACCGCACCGAGCTGTCCAAGAACATCGTGCGCGGGCTGCTGGCGTACGGGCAGCTGCTGGAGGACCACCCCGAGTGGCGCGAACGCGTCGTCCACGTCGCCTTCGCGTATCCGTCCCGGCAGGACCTCGCGGTCTACCGGGACTACACGGCCGAGGTACGGCGGGTCGCGGACGACCTCAACTCCCGTTACGGCACGCCGGGCTGGACCCCGGTCGTGCTGCACGTCAAGGACGACTTCGCGCGCTCCCTGGCCGCGTACCGGCTGGCCGACGTGGCCCTGGTCAACCCCATCCGGGACGGCATGAACCTGGTCGCCAAGGAGATCCCGGTGGTCTCCGACGCGGGGTGCGCGCTGGTGCTGTCCCGGGAGGCGGGGGCGTACGAGGAGCTGGGCACCGACGCGCTGGTGGTGAACCCGTACGACGTGCTGGGCACGGCGCGGGCGCTGCGCGAGGCGCTGATCCTGCCGGACGAGGTGCGGGCCGAGCGCAGCGAGCGGCTGGCCGCCGCGGCGACGGCCCTGCCGCCCACGCGCTGGTTCCTGGACCAGCTGGACGCGCTGGACGCCGTGAAGCGCTGACGCGTCAGGGCATGCGCGCGGCCAGCGTCCGCAACAGCCGTACGACGCCCTCGGGGCCGTCGACCACCAGGTCGGCCCGCTCGGCCAGCTCGGTCACCTCCGTGCTGCCGCTGCACACCAGCAGGCCGGGTACGCCGTCCGAGCGGAGTTTCTCCACCGCCGCGAAGGCGGGGAGGTCGCCGAGGTCGTCGCCCGCGTAGAGGACGGACTCGGCGCCGGTGGCGCGCAGGTGATCGGCGAGGGCGACGCCCTTGTCCATGCCGGGCGGGCGCAGCTCCAGGACCAGCCGGCCGGGCTCGACGATCAGGCCGTGCCGGGTGGCGAGGTCGGTGAGCGGCCCGCGCAGCGCCTCGAACGCGGCCTGGGGGTCGGCGGCGCGGCGGGTGTGCACCGCGACCGCCCGGCCCTTCTCCTCGATCCAGGTGCCGTGCCAGGCGCCCACCGATTCCAGGACGCCCGGCAGCTCGGCGCGGACCGCGGCCACGCCGGGGTGCGGGGCGGGGGCGGTGACCGTGCCGGTGGCCGCGTCCCAGCGTTCGGCGCCGTAGTGGCCGAGGACGGTGAGGTGGTCCAGGGCGGGGACGCCGGCGAAGCCGCCGTAGCGGACCGCGACCCCGGCGGGGCGGCCGGTGATCACGGCGATCGAGGCGACCTTGGGGGCGAGGGCGGTGAGGGCGGGTACGGCGTCGGGGTGGGCGCGGGCCTGCTCGGGGTCGGCGACGATGGGGGCCAGTGTGCCGTCGAAGTCGAGGCCGACGACTGCGGTGGCCGGCCTGGCGAGCAACGCGGCGAGGGCGGCCTGGCCGGCCGGGGTGTCCGGGATCGGCATGGGGTCCATACCCCGACCCTATCCACGACCGCCCGGTGTCACTCCTGGAGCCGTCGCCCGGGTCAGCGGTTCGTGCGGTGGGATTCCCGGAGTCTGCGGAGTCGGTTCACCGTGACCGGGTCGTGGGCGAGGGCGCGTGCGTCGTCCAGGAGGGCGTTGAGGAGCTGGTAGTAGCGGACCGGGGAGAGGCCCAGCTCTTCCCGGATCGCGCGCTCCTTCGCGCCGGGGCCGGGAAAGCCCCGGCGCTCCAGCGCGAGGATGGCCTGTTCGCGGTCGCCGAGTTCCATGGGGCCACCGTAGCGCCGGGTACCGACAGTCAGTTCGCGTTGCTGCTGTCGGCCGCCGTGGCCGCCGCCTGGAGGCGGGTGAGGACGCCGGAGGGGTCGCCGCCGGGGGCGACGGCCTGGCCGATGGTCTTCTTCACGGCGGCGCTGACCGCCGCCCAGGAGGTCTTGCCGACGGGGTACAGCTCGGAGGTCGGCAGCTGCTCCAGGAAGGGGTGGAGGGCCTGGTCGGAGGGGGAGTTCGACGCGCTCATGGCGTTGGAGGCGGAGCCGGTGACCGGCAGCAGGCCGTAGTCGCGGGAGAACTCCAGGACGTTCTTCTCGGAGTAGACGAAGTTGAGGAAGTCACCTATCTGGGTGGCGTGGCCGTTCTGCTTGAAGGCCATCATCCAGTCGGCGACCCCCATGGCCGCGCGGGACTTGCCGGTCCGGCCCGGCATCGGCACCATGCCGAACTTCACGCCCTTCTTCTCGGCCTGCTGGATCAGCGTGGGGTGGCCGTTGAGCATGCCGACCTGGCCGTCGGCGAAGGCGGCGAACGCGTCCGCGCGGTTGAGCTTGCCGGGGGCGACCGGGCCGGTCAGGCCCTGGCCGACCAGCTCGTCCTTGAGCCAGGTGAAGGTCTGCACGTTCTGCGCGGAGTCGAGCGTGTAGGTGCCGACGTCGTCGGTGTAGCCGTTGCCGCCGGTGCCGGCGCTGCCGCCGCTGAGCAGCCACTGCATGGTCTCGGCCTGGGCCTCCTCGGGGCCGAGGGGCAGCGCGTAGGGGTACTTGACCCCCTTGGCCTTCAGCGCCTTGGCGTCGGCGGCCAGCTCGTCCCAGGTGGTGGGCGGGGTGATGCCGGCCTTGGCGAAGAGGGTCTTGTTGTAGAAGAGGACACGCGTGGAGGCGGCGAAGGGGATGCCGTACTGCGTGTGGTTCCACTGCCCGGCGTCGGCGAGCTGGGAGAGGAAGTCGGCCTGGGTGCGGATGGAGAGCACGTCGGAGGCCGGGTAGAGCTTGCCGGCGGCGGCGTAGTCGGCGTAGGCGCCGATCTGCGCGAGGTCGGGCGCGTGGCCGGCGTCGACCATCTCCTTGACCTTGCGGTCGACGTCGTTCCAGGAGTACACGCTGACGTCGATCTTCACGTTCGGGTGCTTGGACTCGTACTCCTTGACCAGCCCGTCCCAGTACTTCTTGGAGCTGTTCGCGGCGGAGTCCCCGTAGTCGGCGGCGACGAGTCTCAGCGTCACGCCGGAGGAGCCGGTGGCCCCGCATCCGCCGAGGACCGCCGTCATGCCCAGTGCGGACACCACCGCGATCGTTCCTGCCGTAAGCCGACGCAACCTCAACGCCCCAACCCAATGTCTGACTGTTCAAAATGTGGACACATAAGGTCTACACCACGTGAGTGGACTAGACCTCTCGCGGGTGGGAGGGCCACACTAGGCCCGTGGTGAGACATGTCATCGCCCTGGACGTGGGCGGTACCGGGATGAAGGCCGCCCTCGTCGGCGACGACGGCACGCTTCTGCACCGCGCCCGCCGCGCCACGCGCCGCGAGCGCGGACCGGACGCGGTGGTCGACGGGATCCTCGGCTTCGCCGCCGAGCTGCGCGCCTACGGCGCAGAGCACTACGGCGAGCCCGCCCGCGCCGCCGGCATAGCGGTCCCCGGCATCGTGGACGAGCAGCAGGGCGTCGCCGCCTACGCCGCCAACCTCGGCTGGAAGGACGTACCCCTGCGGGCGCTGCTCGCCGAGCGGCTCGGCATGCCCGTCGTGCTCGGCCACGACGTGCGCACCGGCGGACTCGCCGAGGGCCGGATCGGCGCGGGCCGGGGCACCGACCGGTTCCTGTTCGTCGCCCTCGGCACCGGCATCGCGGGCGCGATCGGCATCGACGGCCGGGTGGAGTCCGGAGCGCACGGCTTCGCGGGCGAGATCGGCCATGTCGTCGTACGGCCGCGAGGCACCGCCTGCCCCTGCGGGCAGCACGGCTGTCTGGAACGGTACGCCTCCGCCTCCGCCGTCAGCGCGGCCTGGGCCGAGGCCTGCGGCAGGCCGGACGCGGACGCGGCCGACTGCGCGAAGGCCGTCATGTCCGGCGACCCGAACGCCGTCCGGATCTGGCAGGAGGCGGTCGACGCCCTCGCCGACGGGCTGGTCACCGCGCTCACCCTGCTGGACCCGCGCACGCTGATCATCGGGGGCGGGCTGGCCGAGGCGGGGGACGCGTTGTTCGCACCGCTGCGGGACGCCGTCCGGCGCCGGGTCACCTTCCAGCGGCCGCCCGCCATCCTCCCCGCCGCCCTCGGCGACGCCGCCGGCTGCCTGGGCGCCGGCCTGCTCGCGCAGGACCTCATCGCCACCGACCCCGACCCCACCGACCCCTCGGAGGTAACCGCCTGATGGCTCCCAGCTTGGTTCTCACAGGTGCTCGGGTGGTGCTGCCCGGCGGGGTGGTGGACGACGGGCGCATCTGCGTGCAGGGCACGCGGATCGCGGCTGCCGCTGCCGAGAACGCCGAGGTCATCGACGTCACCGGCCACTGGCTGGTGCCCGGCTTCGTGGACATCCACAACCACGGCGGCGGCGGAGCCTCCTTCTCCGGCGGCCCGGACGAGATCATGACCGCCGTCCGCACCCACCGCGCGCACGGCACCACCACCCTCGTCGCCTCCACCGTCACCGACGAGATGGACCTGCTGACGCGGCAGGCCGGGCTGCTGAGCGAGCTGGCCGAGCAGGGCGAGATCGCCGGTATCCACTTCGAGGGGCCGTTCATCTCGCCCTGCCGCAAGGGCGCCCACTCCGAGGAGCTGCTGCGCGACCCCGAGCCGGCCGAGGTCCGCAAGCTGATCGACGCCGCGCGCGGCCAGGCCAGGATGGTCACCCTCGCCGCCGAACTGCCCGGCGGCATCGACTCGGTACGACTGCTGGCCGAGCACGGAGTGATCGCGGCGATCGGCCACACGGACGCGACGTACGAGCAGACGGTCGAGGCCATCGACGCGGGCGCCACGGTCGCCACCCACCTCTTCAACGCCATGCCCGCCCTGAACCACCGCACGCCGGGCCCGATCGCCGCCCTGCTGGAGGACGAGCGGGTCACCGTCGAGCTGATCAACGACGGCACGCACCTGCACCCGGCCGCCCTGGAACTGGCCTTCCACCGGGCCGGCGCCTCCCGCGTCGCCTTCATCACGGACGCGATGGACGCGGCCGGCAGCGGGGACGGCCGCTATCTGCTGGGCCCGCTGGAGGTCGAGGTCCGCGACGGCGTGGCCCGGCTGGTGCACGGCGGTTCGATCGCCGGGTCGACCCTGACCCTGGACCGGGCGTTCAAGCGGGCGGTGACCGTCGACCGGCTGCCGGTGGAGGACGCCGTACAAGCCCTGTCCGCCACCCCCGCGCGGCTGCTCGGGCTGTCCGACCGGATCGGCTCCCTGGAGCCCGGCAAGGACGCCGACCTGGTGCTGCTCGACGCGGCCTTCGAGCTCAAGGGCGTGATGCGCCGGGGCGAGTGGGTGGTGGCTCCCCGACTGCCCTGATCCGCCCCGCCTCCCTCCGCCGATTTTGCCTGATGGCGGCCGACCTGTGACTGGGCCGGCCGCCGTCTCTTTGGCATGATCGTGACCCCGGAAACCGATGCCAGACGCAGGGACTTCGAGGGAGGTCGGCCCGGGTGATCCTCACGGTCACACTCAACACCGCTCTCGACCTCACCTACCGGGTGCGGTCGCTGCGGCCGCACACCTCGCACCGGGTCACGGAGGTCTTCGAACGGCCCGGCGGCAAGGGACTGAACGTGGCCCGGGTGCTGGCGGCCCTCGGCCATGAGGTGACCGCGACCGGATTCGCGGGCGGCGCGACCGGCGCGGTGGTGCGCGAGCGGCTGTCCGGTACGCCCGGGGTGACGGACGCGCTGGTGCCGGTGGCCGGGCCGACCCGGCGCACGGTCGCCGTGGTCGACGATCTCTCCGGCGACACCACCCAGTTGAACGAACCCGGCCCGCACATCGCACCCGCCGAGTGGGGCACCTTCCTGGACCGCTACGAGGAACTGCTGGCCGGCGCCTCGGCGGTGGCCCTGTGCGGCAGCCTGCCGCCGGGGGTGCCGGTGGGGGCGTACGCGAACCTGGTCCGCGCGGCCCGCGCGCTCGGCGTGCCGGTCCTGCTGGACACCAGCGGCGAACCGCTGCGGCGCGGGGTGGCCGCCCGCCCGGACATCATCAAACCGAACGCCGACGAACTGGCCGAACTGACCGGCTCCCACGAGCCCTTGCGCGCCACCCAGGACGCCCGCCGCCGCGGCGCCCACACGGTGGTCGCCTCCCTCGGCGCGAAGGGCCTGCTCGCCGCCACCCCCGAGGGCCGCTGGCAGGCCACCCCGCCCTGCCACATCCCCGGCAACCCCACCGGCGCGGGCGACTCGGCGGTGGCCGGCCTGCTGTCGGGCCTGGTGGACCGGCTCCCCTGGCCCGCCCGCCTCTCCCGAGCAGTCGCCCTCGCGGCAGCCACCGTACGGTCCACCACGGCGGGCGACTTCGACCGTGCGGCGTACGAGAATCTCCTGGCGGGAGCGTCGGTCACGGCGGCGTGAAGGCTGTGCATCCCCTGCCGGATGCATGCCCACCTGAGAGTGTGACCGAGAAACGATCCCCCCCTCGTGACAGCCGAATGATCCTGTGATCACCTGTTCGCCACATCGACCAAAAGCGAACGATTCGGAATCGGGGACCTGTGAACGCACTCAAGAAAAGCCTGACGACGATCGCCGCCACCAGCGCGTTGCTGGGCGTCGCCTTTGCCACACCGGCCGCCGCGGCCGATCCCAACACCTGCCCTAAGGGCAAGTTCTGCGGATGGTCGGGGAAGAACAGGACCGGGACCAGGACGGTCTATTCCGAAAAGCCCGGCTGTTACCCTCTCGATCACATCGCCCGGTCTGTCTCGAACCAGACTTCTTACACTTTGGTCTTCTGGAAGGTCACCCTCGGCTGCGCCACCGGCACGAAGCTGGTCACTCTGAAGCCGGGCACCTACTCGAACAACCCCGGCAGCGCCAACTCTGTTGAGGTATACGCCTCCTGAGGTACACCCAGAAGCGCTCAACCGGAGGTTCCCGGTGTTCGACAGCCGCCGGGGATCAACGCCTCCGGCGGCTGTCGCGCTGGACGGGCCGCGTCAGGCCTTGGTGATGTAGATCTGGTCCAGGACGGCGTTGCACTGGTTGCCGGCCTGGCAGGCGATCTGGATCGTGTTCGTGCCCGCGTTCAGGTTCACCAGCGACCAGGTGGTCTTCCAGCCATGCTCCCAATCGCCTGCGGGACCACCGCCGAAGTTCTTCATCATCAGCGGCCGAGACTGGGGCTGGTTGTTGATGACCAGGGTCGCGTTAGCGTCCACGCCCGGGATGCCGTAGCGCACGTTGAGCTTGTAGGTCCCCTTCTCGACGCCGGTGACCGTCCAGGTGACCGTCGCTCCCACGTGGTTGAAACCCGTCACATAGGTTCCGCCCTTGGCCTGCGCACCCTGGATGTCCGACGCCGTCGTCACGCCGGGCCCGAGCTGCAGAGCACTCGCGTCCGTCTTCGGCAGCTCCCCCGGCGCCGTAGAGCTGCTGTTGGAGGGGCTGGGTGCCTGGCTCTGGGACTGGCTCGGCGTGCTGCCCGCCTGGTTGTCCGTCTTCTTGTCGTCGTTGCCGTTGATCATCGCGACGCCGATGCCGATGACCACCGCGGCGACCACCGCGATCGCACCGATCAGCAGGCCCTTGGTGTTGGGGCCGCGGCGCGCGGGGGCGGGAGCGGACGACCGCGCCGTCGGGGCGCCGCCGGGCAGCGTCTCGGGCGCCTGGTAGTGGGCGTTCGGCTGGCCGTACGCGCCCTGTTGCGGCACCTGACCGTAGGTCGGCGGCGACTGCTGGCCGTACTGGCGCTCGCCGACCGTACGCACCCTGCTGACCGAGTTGGGGTAGCCGTAACCGCCGGACGGCGGCTGGGCTCCCCGGGCCTGGCCGTCTGCGTACAGATAGCCGAACGGGTCGTCGTCCTCGGGCGTGCTCGGGCCGTTTTCGCCGGGCGTCATCCCTTGGTCTCCTCAGCGGGTGCGAGCGGATGTGGTACAGGTCTGGAAGGCCGAGCCTACCCGCTCTGAATGAGCCAAACGGATGACTTGGCCCGCTTCAACGCCTTGACCTGGGGCTCACCCGGCGCGTCGGTGCTGTTTGGGACGAGATCGTTTCTCTACGTACATCCGCTCGTCGGCGGACTTCAACACTTCGTCCGCCGTCATCCCGCAGTGCGCCCAGCCGATGCCGAAGCTCGCGCCCACCCGGACCGCCCGGCCCTCGGCCCGGATCGGCTGGATGATCTCGTTGCGCAGCCGTACGGCGAGGTCCTGGGCGTCGGCCCGGCCGAGGCCGTCGGCGAGGATCACGAACTCGTCGCCGCCGAGCCGGGCCACTGTGTCGCCGTCGCGGACACCCTGGGACAGCCGCCGGGCGACCTCGATGAGGACGGCGTCGCCCGCGTTGTGACCGAACCGGTCGTTGATCGACTTGAAGCCGTCGAGGTCGCAGAAGAGCACCGCGAGACCCTTGGTGCCGTCGTCGCGGCCCTCCTCCGGGGAGGCGGTGTGGACATGGTGGTCGTAGGCGTCGTACGCCTCCGCGCCCGGCCCGAAGTCGAAGCCGTGCCCGGCGGGCCCCTCCAGGGCGGGATGGCCGTAGGCCGCGTCCAGGGAGTCCAGCGCGCCGGCGTGCGCCGGGCGCTGGCAGAGCCGGGCCGACAGCCGGGAGCGCAGCTCGGCGGAGTTCGGCAGGCCGGTCAGCGAGTCGTGGGAGGCGCGGTGGGCGAGCTGGAGCTCGCGGCGCTTGCGCTCCTCTATGTCCTCGACATGGGTGAGCAGGAAGCGGGGGCCGTCGGCGGCGTCCGCGACCACCGAGTTGCGCAGCGAGACCCAGACGTACGTCCCGTCCCGGCGGCCCAGGCGCAGCTCGGCGCGGCCGCCCTCGGCGGAGGTCCGCAGCAGGGTGCCGATGTCCTCGGGGTGGACCAGGTCGGAGAAGGAGTAGCGGCGCATCGCGGAGGCGGGGCGGCCGAGGAGGCGGCACAGGGCGTCGTTGGTGCGCAGGATCCGGCCGTGCTGGTCGCCGCCCATCTCGGCGATGGCCATGCCGGAGGGGGCGTACTCGAAGGCCTGCCGGAAGGATTCCTCGCTCGCGCGCAGCGCCTGCTGCTCGCGCTCCAGGCGGACCAGCGCGCGCTGCATGTTGGAGCGCAGCCGGGCGTTGCTGATCGCGATGGCGGCCTGGAAGGCGTACATCTGGAGGGCCTCGCGGCCCCAGGCGCCGGGCAGCCGGCCGTTGCGCGGCCGGTCGACGGATATGACTCCGAGCAGCTCGCCGCAGGAGCCGCCCTGCACGCCCGGCGTGTACATGGGGGCGAAGAGGCGGTCGGAGGGGTGCCACTCGTCCTCGAAGCGAGGGGCGGGGCCGTCGGTGTACCACTGGGGGACGTCGTCGTCGTCCAGGACCCAGCCCTCGGTGTGCGGTATGAAGACGAGGTCACCCCAGCGCTCGCCCATCTCCAGCCGCCGGTCCCAGGAGGCACGGGAGCCGACCCGGCCGGTGATGAGGGCCTCGGCGGCGGAGTTCCCGGAGAACGCGGCGACGACGAGGTCGCCGTCGGGGCGCACCAGGTTCACGGCCGCCATCTCGTACCCGAGGGCGTTCACGGCGCCGTCGGCGACCGTCTGCAATGTGTCCGCCAGGCTGCGGGCCGTGTTCATGTCGGCCATGACCTGGTGCAGCTGTCGCAGGGACGCAAGACGGACATACGGCTCCGACTCGGTCTCCATGCTCGCCCTCCCCCCGAGACCTCGCAGCGAATCAAGGGTTGTCTCTCGCGGCTTACCAGCCACTGAATCACAGCGCGCTGCTCACTCGGTACACAGGGTCAACAATTCCTGCCTCTTGTGACTCAAGTCACAGCGGAAGATGAACAATTGAGTGGAGTTTTCTTCGTTTTCCCGATGCGTTTCGTCCGTTTTCCGAAGGCTGAGCGTTTCGCTTCGTCCGGTCGTCGTGCGGTGGTCCTCCGGTCGTCGTGCGGTGGTCCTCCGGTGGTCCTCCGGTGATCCTCCGCTGGTCGTCCATGGTCGTCCGGTGGTCCTAGGTCCCGGCTCGGCCGGAGGCCCGATGTGCGGCACCGGCGGCGCGGACTAGCGTCTCCGGCGTGCTGAAGACTCCCTCCCCCCTCACCTCCGCCGCTTCCGGGCATGCTGAGGGGGTGAGCAACGACGAGTTCCGGGCCGCGATGTCCCGGCTGGCCGCGGGCGTGGTCCTGGTCACCGCGCAGGAACCGCCGCTCGATCCGGACGACCCGCACGCGCCGGGCACCGAGGACGTCGGCATGACCGCCACCGCCTTCATGTCGGTCTCCCTCGACCCCCCGCTGGTCATGGTCAGCCTGCGCGACGGGTCCCGCATGGACGACCTGCTCGCCGAGCAGCCGCAGTGGGCGGTGTCGGTCCTCTCCGAGAGCCAGCGGCACATCGCGGGCCGCTTCGCCATGAAGGGCCGCATCAGCGACCGGCTCCTCTTCGAGGACATCCCCTACACCCGCGGCGAGGCCACCGGCGCACCCCTGGTCGGCGGCGCGCTGGCCACCCTGGAGTGCCGTACCGAACAGCGGGTCCCGGCCGGCGACCACACCCTGGTCATCGGCCGCGTGCTGACCGCCCACGTGCCCAGCGCGGAAGGCGGCCCCCTGCTGTACTTCCGCAGCAGGTACCGCCAGCTGGACTGAGGGCGGGGATATTGCGTGGTCGGCGGGCGGGGCGCGTGGTTAGCGTGCCCGGATGACACTCCGCCTGGAAGAGATCACGCCCCGGACCTTCGACACCGCCGTCGGCATCCGCGTACGGCCCGAGCAGGAGCACGCCGTCTCGCCGGTCGTGCAGTCCCTCGCCGAGGCCTACGTCCACCCGGACGGCGTCGCCTGGCCCCGCCTGATCCTGGACGGGGACCGCGCGGTCGGCTTTCTGATGGCGTTCTTCGACATCGACTGGTACGGCGACGGCAGCGTGCGCCGCTCCGGGCTGTGGCGGCTGAACATCTCGGCGGACGCCCAGGGCCGCGGCTACGGCGCGTTCGCCGTGGAGTCGGTGGCCGCGGAGATCCGCCGCCGGGGCGGCAACGAGCTGTACGTGTCCTGGCACCCCGGCCCGGACGGCCCCGAGGGCTTCTACCTCGGGCTGGGCTTCCGCAGGACCGGGGAGACGAGCGGCGGGCAGACGGTGGGGGTGCTGGAGCTGTGAGGCACCCGCGCCGCCTCAGACCTCCTCGATCACCTGCCGGGACAGCCGGGCCGGGTCGGTGACGACGTCGATGACCGCGACCCGGCCCGCCACGATGGTGAACGCGAGCGTGCGCTCGGGGCGGCCGTCGGCCAGGACCACCAGCCCGGTGACGCCGTCGACCAGGGCCGGACGGGCGATCCGGGCGAGGTGCGCGAAGCCCTTCGCGTTCGAGGCGACCGCCGTCGCACCGGCGGTGACGCCGGCCTCGGTACGGGCGACCACGTCCGGGTCGAGCACCGCCAGCAGCCCCTCGAAGTCGCCCTCCCGCGCGGCGGCGAGGAACGCGTCGACCACCTCCCGCTGCCGTACCCGGTCCGTCTCCGGCGCCCCGGCGCCCCGGACCCGGCGCCGCCCCCGGCTGGCCAGCTGACGCGCGGCGGCCGGGCTGCGCCCGAGGGTCGCACCGATCTCCTCGAAGGGCACCCCGAACAGGTCGTGCAGCACGAACGCCAGCCGCTCGGCGGGCGACAGCGCCTCCAGGACGACCAGCAGGGCGGAACCCACCGAGTCGGCGAGCAGGGCGTCGTGCGCCGGGTCGGGTGCGTCGGAGGGCGCCGGATGCCAGACGTCCAGGGGCTGCTCGCCCCGGGAGCGGCGGGAGCGGAGCATGTCGAGGCAGACCCGGCCGACCACGGTCGTCAGCCAGCCCCCGAGGTTCTGCACCGCCGCGGTGTCGGAGCGGCTCAGCCGGAACCAGGCCTCCTGCACGGCGTCCTCCGCCTCGGCGGCCGAGCCCAGCATCCGGTGCGCCACGGCCCGCAGATGCCCCCGGTGCTCCTCGAACCGCTCGGCGAGAAAGTCGTCGTCACTGTGGTGCTCGGTCATGCGCGGGCCCGGCCTCTCGTCCTCGTCCGTCGTCACCCTCTGCGGGCTGCAACCCGCTGACGGATCGGGGGCCTCGGATGTGACAGAGCCGTCGGCCGGCTACATCGCTATGTCCAGTCGCGGCCCGAGCGGGCCCGCTTCGTCTCCGCCCGCTGCTTCTTCTCCCGCAGCCGGCGCTCGTTGATCCCGCGCGGGATACGGGTCGGCTTGCGGGGCTTGGGCGGGGGCGCGGTGGCCTCGGCGAGCAGCGCGGCGAGGCGTACGGCGGCGGTCTCCCGGTTGCGCCACTGGGAGCGGTGCTCGGAGGCGCGCACGGTGACCACTCCGTCGACCAGCCGGCCGGCCAGCCGCCGCAGCGCCCGCTCCTTCCACACCTCGGGCAGCGCCTGGGTGTTGGCCAGGTCGAAGCGCAGTTCCACCTGGGAGTCGCTGGTGTTGACATGCTGTCCGCCGGGCCCGGACGACCTGGAGAAACGCCACATCAGCTCGGCCTCCGGGAGGGAGACGGAGCCGCGGACGGGATAGGGACCGGACATGCCCTCCATGTTCCCGGCCCGGCCGGGCCCACGTCACCTGGATTTACGTCACCGGTATGCCACAGCCTCGGTAGAACAGCCTCGGTAAAAAAGGTAAAGGGATCCGGAACCACGGGGACCCCCCTCGACGTTCTTCCGGGTGACGGTAGCTTCGACCGCACGGATCGAAAGATCACAGGTGCAGGGAACATCAAGGAAGGGACTCCCAACATGGCTGTAAGCCTGTCCAAGGGTGGCAACGTCTCGCTCTCCAAGGAGGCTCCGGGCCTGACCGCCGTCACCGTGGGCCTCGGCTGGGACGTCCGCACCACCACCGGCACGGACTTCGACCTCGACGCCTCCGCCATCGCGGTCAACCCGCAGGGCAAGGTCTACTCGGACGCCCACTTCGTCTTCTTCAACAACAAGCAGACCCCGGACAACACCATCGTCCACACGGGCGACAACCGCACCGGCGAGGGCTCCGGCGACGACGAGTCGATCAACGTCAACCTGGCCGCGCTCCCGGCCGACATCGACAAGGTCGTCTTCCCGGTCTCCATCTACGACGCCGAGAACCGCGGCCAGAACTTCGGCCAGGTCCGCAACGCCTACATCCGCATCGTCAACCAGGCCGGCGGCGCCGAGATCGCGCGCTACGACCTGTCGGAGGACGCCGCCACCGAGACGGCCATGATCTTCGGCGAGCTGTACCGCAACGGCGCGGAGTGGAAGTTCCGCGCGGTCGGCCAGGGTTACGCCTCGGGTCTGGTCGGCATCGCCCAGGACTTCGGCGTCAACGTCTGAGGTACCTGAGACACCGTGGCCTGAGACACCACGGTCTCAGGCACTGTGGCCGGCGGCGCGGGCATCCCGGTCCCGCCGCCGGCCGACCTCAGGGGTGGGCCGGCTTGCCGTCCCCGTACAGCCAGTCCTTCCAGATCTCCGCGAAGTCCTTGCCGGGGGCCTTCCGCTGCACGTAGGCCGTGAAGTCGGCGGTGCTCGCGTTGCCGTGGCGATGGGCCGCGGCCCAGCCCTGGATGATGTCGTAGAAGGTGTCGTCGCCGACCTTCTCCCGGATCTTCTGAAGGACCATCGCGCCGCGTTCGTAGACGGGGCTGTCGGAGATGTGCGCGGCGCCGGACGGCCGCGCGGGCGGGTAGGCCCAGATGTCCTTGCGGTCGCCGTGGTAGAGGTCCAGGAAGGTCTTCCTGGTGCTGGGGCCGCCGTGGTCCTCCTGCCACAGCCACTCCGCGTAGGTGGCGAAGCCCTCGTTGAGCCACATGTCGCGCCAGGACTCGGGGGTGACGGAGTTGCCGTACCACTGGTGGGCGAGTTCGTGGACGAGGGTGGTGGTCTCCGGGGCGCCGGGGAAGACGGGGCGGTTCTGGGTCTCCAGGGCGTAGTCGATGTCGTCGGGGCGGTCGACGATCGCGCCGACGGAGGAGAAGGGGTACGGCCCGAAGTTGTACTCCTCCCACTTGATGATCTCGGGGATCTTCGCGAGGACGTCGGCGCTGTCCTCGTCCTGGGTGGGATCGACCGCGGTGATGACGGGCAGTCCGTGCGGGCCGGTGGTGCGGCGGATGTCGAAGTGGCCGACGGCGACCGTGGCGACGTAGCTCGCCATGGGCTGGGCGGTGTGCCAGTGGTAGGAGGTGCGGCCGCCCTTGGTGCGCTGGTCGGCCAACTCCCCGTTGGAGACGGCCTGGAGGCCTTGGGGCACGGTGACGGTGATGTCGTAGGTCGCCTTGTCGGAGGGGTGGTCATTGCCGGGGAACCAGGCCATGGAGCCGACGGGTTCGCCGAGGCCGAGGGCGCCGTCGGCGGTGGGCAGCCAGCCCTCCTTGGAGCCGTCGGGGTCGGTGAGGGTGTGCGGGACGCCGGAGTAGCGGACGGTGGTGCTGAAGGTCTCGCCCCGGGTGAGGTCGTCGTGCGGGCGGACGGTGAGTTCCTGTCCGGCCCGGTTGAAGCGGGCCGGCCTGCCCTCGACGGTGACCGAGTCGACGTGCAGCCCGGACAGGTCCAGGTCGAAGGCGGACAGGTCCTGGGTGGCGCGGGCGGTGATGACGGCGGTGCCGGTGAGGTGGTGGCCGTGCGGGGTGTAGTCGAGGGTGAGGTCGTAGTGGCCGACGTCGTAGCCGCCGTTGCCCGCCCTCGGGAAGTACGGGTCGCGTACGCCGGAGCCCCCGGGGGTGCCGTGCACTCCGCCGTCGCACGCGGTGCCGGTGAGGGCGAGGGCGAGCAGGACGGCGGTGGCCGGGACACGGCGCACGGATCTGGACACGTCAGCGATCTTAGAAGAGTGATCCAGTGGTCTCGGGGGTGTGATCCAGTGATCTCGGGTACGTCGCCCGGCGGTCTCCGGTGCGTGGTCCGGCGGTCACTGGTGCGTGGTCCACCACGGGGGCGTGACACCATCTCATCCGTGCTCGACATCGGCTATGCCCTCTCCAACCGGTTCCCGGACCCGCCGCAGACCGACTACCGCCGCGCGGACGTCCACGCGCTGCGGCACGACCTGTTCTGCGGGGACGTCTATCTCGCGGACACCGAGTCGGACCGGGAGCTGTCCACAGCCTGGGGATGGGTGCCGGTGCTGGACTTCGCGTGGGCGCTGTGCGACATCGCCGAGCGGCTGGACCGGGACCCGATGGGCTCCCGCGCCGCCCGGCCGCAGCGGGCGGAGCTGGACTTCACCGAGTCCACCGACCGGATGCTCTTCGAGCGCCGCTTCGGCTGGGTCGACATCAGCGCGGACTGGGTGCCGGCCGAGGAGTCCCCGCTGAGCTTCTCCCACACCGACCTGCGCCGCGAGGCACGGGACTTCCTGCACGACCTGATCGCCGACCTCACCGATCTGCACGAGGACCTGGCGGAGAACCCGGCGATCTGGACCCTCCAGGCCCGCTTCCCGAGAGTGCCGTAGCCCAGCCCCCGCCGAGCCGGGCGCTTACTCGACCCGGAGTCCCAGGGCCACCGCCAGCGCCGGTGCCAGGTCCAGCAGCTGGGCCGTGCTGATCACGGCGCCGGACATCCGGTCCAGGCCCCGGGTGATCTCCAGCGGAGCGGCGCCGCGCAGATCCACGTCCGCCAGGGTCGCGGCGGTGAAGTCGGCGCCCTTCAGGGCGCAGTTCACGAACTCGACCCGCTCCAGACGGGCACCGCCGAAGTCCGGCTCGACCAGGACGCAGGAGTCGAAGACGACGTCTTTGAGCCGGGCCATGCGCAGGTTCAGATAGTCGATCTTGCCGCCGTGGACCACGACCCGCTCCAGGGTGGCGCCGTGCAGCTGGGTGCCGCCGAGGCGTGGGTCGGTCAGCTCGACATCGCGGAGCGTCGCCTCGGCGAGGTCCGTGCCGACCCCGCGCGGCCCGGTGAGGACCGTGTCGAGGATGCGGGCGTGGCGCAGCCGGGTCTCGTCCAGCACACAGCCGGTGAGCGCGCAGTCCATGAACCGGGCGCCGCCGCCGTCCTGCCCGGCCAGCTCGGCGTCCTGGAACTCCAGCCCGTCGTAGTCCCCGTCGGGCGACAACTCGACGCCGGCCCACGGCACGAGCGACGGCAGCCGCACCTCCGGCCGCCGCGCGCTCTTCACCTTGGGCCTGCCCGCGCCCGCCCCGCCCGTCGCATCCACCGCTCTCCTCGCCATGCCCCCATGCTGCACCCCGCCACTGACAACGCCCGGCGCCTCTGACCGTGCCCGGGGCCATCGCCTCCGCCCGACCGGATGCGTTACCTCCCGATTCATGATGTTCTGTCGGGGTGAGTATCGGCCGAACGGGTGAGGCCGGAGCGGGCGGAGCAGCCGGAGCAGGCGGGGCGGCCGGAGCGGGCGGCACCGCCGCACAGGGCGTGGACCCGCACCGCTGGTGGGGCCTGGTGGTGATCGCGCTCGCCCAGCTGATGATCGTCCTCGATGCGACGATCATGAACATCGCGCTGCCCTCCGCCCAGCACGCCCTGCACATGTCGGACGGCAACCGGCAGTGGGTGATCACCGCCTACACCCTCGCCTTCGGCGGGCTCCTGCTGCTCGGCGGCCGGATCGCCGACCTCGTCGGCCGCAAACGCACCTTCGTCATCGGGCTGATCGGCTTCGCCGCCGCCTCCGCGCTCGGCGGGGCGTCCACCAGCTCCGGCATGCTGTTCGGCGCCCGCGCCCTCCAGGGCGTCTTCGCCGCCCTGCTCGCGCCCTCCGCGCTCTCCCTGCTGACCACGACCTTCACCGACCCGCTCGAACGCGGCAAGGCCTTCGGTATCTACGGCGCGCTCGCCGGCAGCGGCTCGGCGATCGGCTTCATCGTGGGCGGCCTGCTCACCCAGTACCTGAACTGGCGCTGGTGCCTGTACGTCAACGTGCCCATCGCCGTCCTCGCGGTCTTCGGCGCCTTCGCGCTGCTGCACGACCGGCCCGGCCATCGCGAGGCCCGGCTGGACGTGCCCGGCGCGCTGCTCGGCTGCGGCGGACTGGTGGCGATCGTCTACGGCTTCAGCGAGGCCGAGCCGCGCGGCTGGACGGACCCGCTGGTCCTCGCCCTGTTCGCGAGCGGACTGCTGCTGCTCGCCGTCTTCGTCTGGTGGCAGGCCCGCGCCCCGAGCCCGCTGCTTCCGCTGCACATCGTCAGGGACCGCAACCGCGCCGGCTGCTTCCTGACCATGATGCTCGCGGTGATCGGCATGTTCGGGCTGTTCCTGTTCATGACCTACTACTTGCAGACCATCCTCGGCTACTCACCGGTCAAGACCGGTCTCGCCTATCTGCCCCTCACCGCCGCCATCATCACCGGTTCCACGCAGATCTCCGCCCGGCTGCTGCCCCACGTGGCGCCGCGCATGCTCATGACCCCCGGCATGGTCCTCGGCGCGAGCGGCATGATGCTGCTCACCCGGATCACGGTCCACTCCTCCTACCCCACCGAGATCCTGCCCGCCCTCGTCCTCATGGGCCTCGGCATGGGCCTGACCTTCATGCCGGTGTTCGCCACCGCCACCGCCGGGGTCGCCCCCCGCGACTCCGGGGTCACCTCCGCGACCGTCAACACCTCCCAGCAGGTGGGCGGCTCGATCGGTACGGCACTGCTCAACACCATCGCCACCACCAGCAGCACGGCGTACATCGCCGCCCATCTGCGCTCCCCCGCGCAGAAGTCCACCGTCGTCCCGGCCGGCATCGTCCACGGCTACACGGTCGCCATCTGGTGGGCGGCCGGCATCATGCTGCTGGCCGGCCTGGTCGCGGGCCTGATGGTGACGGGCCGGGCACCGAAACACGGCGCCCCGGCCGACGCACCGGTACCGGAGTCAGTGGGCTGAGACCGGCGCGGCCCCCAGCGCGGCCAGCGCGCCGTCGGTGAGCCGGTACACCGTCCACTCGTCCTGCGGGCGGGCGCCGAGCGCCTCGTAGAAGCCGATCGCGGGCCGGTTCCAGTTCAGCACCGACCACTCCAGCCGCTCGTAACCGCGCTCCACACAGATCCGCGCCAGCTCGGTCAGCAGCGCCCGCCCGTGACCGCCGCCGCGCGCGCCGGGACGGACGTACAGGTCCTCCAGGTAGATGCCGTGCACCCCGCGCCAGGTGGAGAAGTTCAGGAACCACAGCGCGAAGCCGACCGGTTCGCCGCTCGCGTCGTCCACCGCCAGGTGCGCGAACGCGGCCGGCCGCTCCCCGAACAGCGCCTCCCGCAGCTGCTCCTCGCTCGCCCGCGCCTCCTCTGCGGCCTTCTCGTACTCGGCCAGCTCACGGATCAGCGCGTGGATGACAGGGACATCGGCGGGGGTCGCGTTGCGAATCATGCGGGGAGGCTAACGGGTGGACGCGGCGCGGCACGATCCGGCGGTACGGCGGACCAGCGGTACGGCGGACCAGCCGGCGGCCCCCGCCTGCCGCCCGCCTACCGCCCGCTCGCCTACCGCCCTCCCGCCTACCTCCCGGCCACCCGGTCCGCCACCTTCGCCAGGCGGGACGACCCCGTCCCGGGGCGCAGGCGTTCGCGCTGGTCGGCGGCGCGGTAGGTGGCGTACATCGCCTGCACGCCGAGCCAGCGCAGCGGCTCCGGCTCCCACTTGCGCACCCGGTGGCTGACCCACGGCAGATCCGTCAGCTCGGTCCGGCCGCCCTGCCCGGAGTCCCGCAGCACCAGGTCGCGCAGCGTGCGCGCGGCCAGGTTGGCGGTGGCGACGCCGGAACCGACGTAACCGCCCGCCCAGCCCAGGCCCGTGCTCCGGTCCAGGGTGACGGTCGCGCACCAGTCGCGCGGCACCCCGAGCACGCCCGACCAGGCGTGCTCCACCCGCACCCCGGCCAGCGAGGGGAAGAAGCGGGTGAGGATCTCCTGGAGCGCCTCGATCGTCGCCTCCTGGGTACGGCCGTCGTTGTCGGTGCGCGATCCGAAGCGGTACGGCACCCCGCGCCCGCCCAGCGCGATCCGCCCGTCGGCCGTGCGCTGCGCGTACATGTACGCGTGCGCCATGTCGCCCAGCGTCTCCGCGCCCGCCCAGCCGATGGACGCCCACTGCTCCTCGGTCAGCGGCTCGGTGGCGATCATCGAGGAGTTCATCGGCAGCCAGGTCCGCCGCTGGCCCTTCAGGGAGGCGGTGAAGCCCTCGGTGCAGCGCAGCACGTACGGGGCGCGGACCGTGCCGTAGGGGGTGACCGCGTGCTTCGGCCGGATCTCCGTCACCGGCGTCGACTCGTGGATGACCACGCCGAGCCGCTCCACCGCCGCCGCGAGCCCCTTCACCAGCTTCACCGGGTGCAGCCGGGCGCCGTGCGGGGTCCAGCTGGCACCCACCGCGTCCGCGACCCGGATCCGCTCGGCCGTCTCCCGGGCGCCGTACAGCTCCCGGTCCTTCTCGCCGTACGACAGCTCGTGCTCGTGGAACGCCTTCAGCCGGGCCAGCTGCGCCGGGGTCGTCGCCACCTCCAGTACCCCGCCCCGGTGGATGTCGGCGTCAATGCCCTCCGCTCCGGCGACCGTGATCACCTCGGCGACGGTGTCGTTCATCGCCTTTTGCAGCCGTACGGCGGCATCGTGGCCGTGCAGCACGGCGTACCGGTCGCGGCCCGCGATCCCGTTGTACAGCCAGCCGCCGTTGCGCCCGGCGGCGCCGTACCCGCAGAACTTCTGCTCCAGCACGGTGATCCGCAGGAAGGGCGCGGCCCGCTTCAGGTAGTACGCGGTCCACAGGCCGGTGTATCCGCCGCCCACGATGACGACGTCGGCCGACGCGTCCCCGGACAACGGCTCCCGCACGGCGGGCAGACCGTCGTCCGCGTACCAGAAGGAGATCCCACCGTTGACGACACCGCCCATGACCCCGCCCACGCCCCTGCTCGCCGAGCTGCTCATGGCCGGACGCTAACCCCTCGGACCGGCCAGTGTCTCCTTCGGATTCCATGTTTTTCCGCGCCCTCTGACCAGCGGATAACAGCCCAGACCGATCAGTGCGGCCAGGAAGTGGCCGAAGTCGGTGAAGGTCGGCCCCTCGGTCAGCGGCAGCCCGAAGACGACCAGCACCACCAGCAGATACGGGTACCGCCAGGGCACCGCGAGCCGGTAGCCGAGCACCGCGATGACCCCGGCCAGCGCGTAACTGACCCCGATGTCCAGGGTGTCCACCGCCGAGCGCGGGGCGAGCCCCTCCTGGATCGCGACCAGCAGCGCGCCCTCGCTGATCAGTGAGGCCAGCACATGGGCGAGCGCGCACACCGCGAGCCAGCGGGCCGTCCCCAGCCAGCGCTCGGCAGGCGCGTGGAACACCGTGTACAGGAAGGCGTACGGCACCCAGCGCCCGCTGTCGATCCACATCGCGCTCGCCACCAGCACCCGCACGGGGTTGCGGGACAGCTCATGGATGTTGGTCGACCGGTGACGCAGGAACAGCTCCTCGAACTCCGGCGACATGCGGTGCAGGGCGAACGTCGTCACGAACAGGATCGCCAGCCACACATAGGTCCCGGGAGCACTGCGGACATACCCCCGCACTCGGCTCAGGCCCCGGATGATTCCCATCCCCCGATTCACGCACGCCGGTATCGTCCGCCCCGTGATCGACATCCCGGTCGAGCTGGCCGAAGCACAGGAGAAGTACAACGGCACGGCGGGCCGGGCCTTCCTGGCGGCCCTGCCGGACCTCGCGGCCACCTTCCTGACCCGCTGGCACCTCCACCTCGCCGGCCCCGCGATGAGCGGCGTCTCCGCCCTGGTCCTCCCCGTCACCCGCGCCGACGGCACCGACGCCGTCCTCAAACTCCACCTGCGGGACGACGAGAACGCGGGCGAACCGACCGCGCTGCGCACCTGGAACGGCGCCGGGGCCGTACGGCTCCTCGACCACGACCCGGACACCCACACCCTGCTCCTGGAGCGACTGGACCCCACGCGCACGCTCGCCCGGCTGCCCGACTCCCGCGAGGCCGCCCGGGTCGTCGGCAGCCTCCTGGCCCGCCTCAGCTCCGTCCCGGCCCCGCCCGGCCTGCGCCGACTCGGCGACCTGACCGCGCCCCTGCCGGACCGCACCCGGTCGGCCCTCCCCCGCATCCCCGACCCCGAGACCCGCCGCCTGATCGCCGACTGCGCCGCGGCCGTGCGCGAGGTCGCCGGCGAACCCGGTGACCGGCTGCTGCACTGGGACCTGCACTACGGCAACGTCCTCGGCGCCGACCGCGCCGACTGGCTCGCCATCGACCCCAAGCCCCTCGCCGGCGACCCCGGCTTCGAACTGTGGCCCGCCCTGGCCAACCGCTTCGACCCGGCCGAGACCCGCTGGCGCTTCGACGCGCTGAGCGACGCCCTCGCCCTGGACCGGGCGCGGGCCCGTGCCTGGACCCTCGCCCGCTTCCTGCGCAACGCCCTGTGGAACCTCGAGGAGGGTCACCCGATCGAGGACGGGCACCTGGAGATCGCCCGCGAACTCCGCCGCGCGCGGCTCTGCTGAATGCCGAAAGCGCACGGCATTTCTGTTCCAGAGCCCCCTGTCGGATTCGAACCGACGACCTTCGCTTTACAAGTTCGATTCGGGCCCGCTTCGGCAGCGGTCGGCGACTGGGTGGACGGTCGGACAGAGTCGCTGGTGTACACGCCAGTCCAGCGTCGTTGATGTCAGCCGTGGATGTCAGGCGCGTTCTGATCCGTAGCTCTACAGAGATCGGTTAACGAAGGTTATAGGGGCCACCGTTCGGCCCTTAGAAGGCGTCATTGGCCACGGTTAATTGCTGAGGTTGCTGTACTTCTCCGCTGCACAGCCTGGGCAGCTCTGTAGGCGCTGGCGAGGTTGTTGCGGCTGGCCAGGGTCTGGGGGTGGGTGTCGCCTAAGACCTGCTCGCACTGGGTGAGGGTGGTCTCATACAGGGGGATGGCCCGCCCCAGATCCCCGGCTGCCTGGTAGGCGCTGGCGAGGTTGTTGCGGCTGGCCAGGGTCTGGGGGTGGGTGTCGCCTAAGACCTGCTCGCACTGGGCGAGGGTGGCCTCGTACAGGCGGATGGCCCGCCCCAGATCCCCGGCTGCCTGGTGGGCGTGGGCGAGGTTGTTGCGGCTGGCCAGGGTGTCGGGGTGGGTGTCGCCCAGGACCTGCTCGCGCTGGGTGAGGGTGGCCTCGTACAGCGGGATGGCCCGGCCCAGGTCCCCCGCCGACTCATAGGCGTAGGCGAGGTTGTTGCGGCTGGTCAAGGTGTCGGGGTGGGTGTCGCCCAGGACCTGCTCGCGCTGGGTGAGGGTGGCCTCGTACAGCGGGATGGCCCGCTCCAGGTCCCCCGCCGACTCATAGGCGCCGGCGAGGTTGTTGCGGCTGGCCAGGGTGTCGGGGTGGGTGTCGCCCAGGACCTGCTCGCGCTGGGTGAGGGTGGCCTCGTACAGCGGGATGGCCCGGCCCAGGTCCCCCGCTGATTCGTAGGCGTAGGCGAGGTTGTTGCGGCTGGTCAGGGTGTCGGGGTGGGTGTCGCCTAAGACCTGCTCGCGCTGGGTGAGGGTGGCCTCGTACAGCGGGATGGCCCGCTCCAGGTCCCCCGCCGACTCATAGGCGCCGGCGAGGTTGTTGCGGCTGGCCAGGGTGTCGGGGTGGGTGCCGCCCAGGACCTGCTCGCACTGGGCGAGGGTAGTCTCGAACAGGGGGATGGCCCGGCCCAGGTCCCCCGCTGATTCGTAGGCGTGGGCGAGGTTGTTGCGGCTGGTCAGGGTATCGGGGTGGGTGCCGCCCAGGACCTGCTCGCACTGGGCGAGGGTGGCCTCGTACAGCGGGATGGCCCGTCCCAGGTCCCCCGCCGACTCATAGGCGCCCGCGAGGTTGTTGCGGCTGGCCAGGCTGTGAGGGTGGGCGTCGCCCAGGACCTGCTCCCACTGGGCCGCGGCGGCGGTGCGCAGGAGGATAGTGTGGGCGTCGCGCCCTTGGCGGTACAGGTATTGAGCCGCGGAATGATAGGCGCCCGCCGTTTCGGTCGATGCCGGGCTGGCGGGTGGTGTGGAATCGGCTACGGCAACGACGTGGGGAAGAAGCCGCTCCCACCGTGAGGTGTCGGTGTCCTCGTCGGGCAGGGCCTGCTGGATGAGGTGTTCGGCGTCTCGCCGACCGGGTGGGTAGCCGCCGGGGTCGGTGGCGGGTCGGTGCCGCAGGACGGTCTGCACCAGACGGTGGACGCTGACGTCCTGGCGGTCGGCGCTGTAGGCGATCATGTTGTACGCATGCAGAGCGCCCAGGGCCTCGCCGAGGGCGAGCGGGCCGGGGAAGAGCGGGGCGAGCAGGGCGCGGGGGATGCCCTCGGGTGCCAGCCAGGCCATGGCGCCGAGGAGCATGACGGCCTGCGGGTCGCGGCGTTCGATGGCGGTCAGGGTGTGGCGCCAGATCCGAGCAATGGTGCGCTCGGGATCGATCCCGCCCGCAGCCGTGTCCATGACCTGCCCCAGCATCTGCCGGTAGTCGGCCAGCGAGGTGCCGGTCTCGAAGAGGTAGGCGCCGGCCTGTTCCAGTGCCAGCGGCAGGTAGCCGAGCTCAGCGGCAAGGGCGGCGGCGTCCTGGCGCTGCTGTGATGTGGGGGTGTGCTCTGGCCCGAGGGTGAGGGTGCACAGCAGGTCCACGGCCGTCTCGGCGTCGAGCAGGCCAAGGGGCATGGTGGGGGCGATGGTGTGCCAGCCGGTCGCGGTTCGGCTGGTGGCCAGGTGATGCCCGTCCGGGAGCGTGCCGAGGTAGTGGCGCAGGTCGGCGGGGTCTTCGACGTTGTCGAACACGAGTAGCCAGCCGGGATGCCATTGCAGCCACAGGATCGCCCACGCCGCCCGCTCCTGCGCCCCTGCGGTGGCGGCCCACTGTGGGCACAGCCGCACGGCGAGGGCGGCCAGGCTGGTGACGATCTGCTCGGTGCTCGCGGCGTTGATCCACCACACCAGCGTGTACGTGCGCCGGAAGGTGTGGGCGTAGTGCAGGGCGAGCGTGCTCTTGCCGATCCCGCCCAGCCCATGAATCGCTCGCGTCCCGGAGACCTGGGTGACCGCAGCCTCCCCCTCGGCGGCCAGCAGCCGGCGCAACTCGGCCAGCTCGTCCTGGCGTCCGACGAACACCCCGGACGCGGACCCGGGCAGATTCCCGGCCCCCGGCGGTGCCTCAATCTCCCTGGCCCAGCGCACCGCCTCGGCCGGCAACATCACCACTTGGGCGCCGTCCCCGGTGATTGCCACACCGACGCCACCGCCCACCGCCACGGATCGCGGACCCGTCGCCTGCGGACCGCCGCCCCCGGACACATCCGTCATGGCCGGATCGTCGTGTTGTCCCCGGTGACGGCCGTGGTGATGCTCTTCGCGGCAATCGACCGCTCCCCCGACGCCGTCACGTTCACCGTCTCGCCGGAAGCGGGCAGCATACGGGCCAGCTCGGCCAGCAACTTGGGATCCTCACGCAGCGCACGCTTGATCTGCTGGCGCACAGCGGCTGCCGCGTCTGCATCATCCGGCGCTTCGGCCGCGTCCTGGACCGCGGCCTCCAGCTCCGCCCGGCCCTGCTCGCCACGCCGACGCCACACCGCTTGCAGCATCCGCCGCCCCAGATTCGCCGTGGCATCCACCGCCGCGCTCTCCGCCCGGGAGAACACCGCCACCCCGTACGCGCTCACCGCAGTCGACAGATACGGCCCCGCCTGCTCCACCAACTGCACAACCTCAGCGCTCACTTGACCCCCCAGACTTCATGGCTACAGGTGACCCAGCCTAGGAACACACCCCCCACTCACACAGCCCAAACGCCCAAGCCACCCCGAGCGGTTCCACCGCCGACCAGCTGAGAGAACCTCGACCGGGGTGACCGATGCCCTAGGCAGGGCTCGCCCTCAGCTTGGGAAGCTGAGATCATTCGAGGCCGGTTCGGACGCTGACCTCGGCGGATGGCCGTAGAGCCGCTTCATCGGGTCTGACCGCTTTCACCGTGGTTCCCCGCTGCTTCCCGCTCTATCTGGTGCGCTTGTGGTGCGGGCGCTGGCCCATCGCCGGGGACCGTCGCTGCGGCCGGCGGAGCTTGCTGCACCGGGATGCCCCCGAGGGGTGGCAGGAGCAACGGGGGCTCACCCGCCCTGCGCCGCCGGAATGCGTCGAACTGCATCGGGAGGGCGTATACGTAGTTCAAGATCGCTTCTGTGAGCAGCAGGGCATCATGCGCATCCTGCTTCTGCACCGGCATGCCGGTGTGGTGCGCTCCGTGGTTACCGAGGCCTCGCAACTCCTGTGCCCACTCAAGCAAGCGACCGTCGAGCTTTCCCTCGGCCGAGAGCTGTTTAAGCGCGTTTATCAGAGGCTTCGCAGTCGCTCCTTGGTCGAGGCAGAGACCTTCGAGGACCCGTCGGACCATGACAGCCGTAGCAGTGAAGGCCTTGGCGGTGAAGCAGCGGCGGGCCTCTTCACACTCGTCTCGCAGCTTGCTCGGAACGCTGAAACTGAGCTGATCCCCCGTAGGTGGGTAGACCCGTACGGGATCGGACCAGCGCCCTTCTAGATCGTCACCTTGAGTAACGACTAGAGCCCTTCCACACTCACTGCACTGGGCGAGGGTCACGAGATCGCCGGGCCCCCACATGTCTGTATCCGGCTCCAGCACGCGCCCAGCGGCACCGGCTATCACTGGCTTATCGCACTCAGGGCAATGGACGACGACCGGTGCCGTCGGATGCGGCAGCTCAAGAGTCACGCCCCGAAACTAGCGGAACCGCATCCCCACCAACCGTGGGTTTGGCCTAACAGCTGCTGAAGAACCCTTGGCAGCGCCCGCCCGAGAGCGCTGAGTGCGGTGCTCAACCGTGCTTTCGGCGGAGCCCTACCGCCCCGCCTCCGTGGCAGCGCGGAGGCGCCCCTGCGGTCGAGGTCACTGACTGATGACCGCCCATCCGCATTGCGGCGGTCGCAAGCCACGTGACCGATGTCAGTGCCTAGCGCTACCGTTCGAGACATGACTATCAGGCAACCCGACCTACGGAGCCCTCCCATGATCTAGCCTGGTCCCTCCACGTAGGGGGAGGGGCGCTGCCTGGTGGTGAGGGCAATCGAACCTGCGGACGGGCGGAAGCCGCGGGCCAGCCACATCGAAGCCGTCGACAGCCGTCACGTCACGCAGATGATGGAGCAGCTTCAGCAGGGCTACATCAAGTCGGTAGCAGCCACGGCCGGCCTCGCCGTTGAGATCGTTCCCGTCGATGTGTACGGCTACGATGTTCGGTTGATCAGGCCGCCTCGGGACCACATGGACGAAGAGTCCGCAGTGCTCGCCCAGCTCAAGTGCACCACGCAGATCGTCCCCGACCCCTCCCGTGAGTTCTTCAGCTACCAGTTCACCAAGCGCCAGTATTTCGATCACTTGGTGAAGGCCCGGAAGTACCCCAAAGCGATCCTGATCGTTATGACTGCGCCGACACGGCAAGCGGACTGGACCGAGGTTACACATGATGGCCTCTGGACTAGGCGATCTTGTTTTTGGGTATCACTGGAGGGCGTCCATGCCGACTCTTCGATCAAGAAGCCTACGGTCCGCATCCCCACCAGAAATCGAGTAGACGCTCACGCCCTCGCAACCATTCTGGACAAGATCGACAGGGGTGAATCGCTAAATGACTGACATGTCGAGCGTAACGCTCCCTGCGCGAGTGGACCCGGAAAAATTGGGAGCCCTACTGGAAGACGCTGGCTGGAAGCGCGTCGGCGGTAGGAGGGGAATCTACTCGCGATATCTTCCCCCAAAGGTGAGCGACGACTGGACAGAATTCAGCCTCATGCTCCCACTCGATGTAGAGGCGCCAGAATTCTCGGAGACGATGCGGCTCGCTCTGCTGCAACTGTCACAGGATCGCGACTTTTGGTTGCGATCGCTCTATCCGAGACTTATTGCCGAAGCGTCTGACGAATTCAAATTTCGGAAGGAGTCGTCTGCGCCTAGCGGTTTCATCGAGTGGAGGAGTGGAGAACGCCTTGTTGAGTCGGCTCGCAGGACGTTGTTGGCTGGTGCCAAGTCTTACATGGGTCCTGACCGCCATTTCGTGAACAGGCATGGCCGCTTCGCTTATCGATACCTTGATCAGATCCTGATGGGGCAAAGTGCGCCAGGCAGTTACATTATCACTGCTTACGCGCCCCCCAATGCTGGCGTCCCGCTGTCGACCTCTGCGGTAGCACCGTCGATCGCACTACCCGAACTGGGACTTGCGAGTGTTCGGGATGTCAGTCAAGCCGTCGTCCGCGCAGTGCAGGCCACCATTGAAGCACTCGACCACTATCGTTCGAGCGGGTCGCTCTCTGGTTTCGAAGCGGGCGTCGTTCATGGCATTTCGTACGAGATGACAAATGCCCTTCTTGGAATTGCCGAGAATTCGGACGGTGCAGATATTAGCGTGGAGTGGGATCCCACCATGCCCGCTCCTGTTGACCTGGATTCTCGATTTGAGCTGCAAGGTTCGGATGTACTTCCACTAAATAAAGCAGCTATGAAACTAGCGTCAGATGACTCCTCCCGAGTTACGGCGATGATCGGACGAGTGCACCTGCTTGCCAAGAAGCAGGCTGGAAGTCCTGGTGTCTTTGGTATCGAGGCGCTCGCATCGGGACCAGCAAAAAAGGTCCGCGTCCGACTCTCGGATGAAGAGGAATATCATGAGGCGGTCAGGGCGCATGAGGAAGACTTGGCGTTGCAGGTAAGCGGCCGACTAGAAAAGGAAGGGAATCTCAGCTGGCTATATGACGCGACCGTTCTGCGAACGCTTGGTCCCATCTCTGACTACGCGCGCCCTTCTCGGTCTCCGGTGATGCGCGGACAGATTTCCCTGTTCGCAGATGAGGCGCAGGAGTCCCCCTCCGAACATTGAGATCGCTGTGGGCGGGAGCCCACCGCCTTCCCCAGCTCCCATCCCGTACGCCGTCGACCCACACACCGTGGAGCAGGCGTGGTTCCTGGCGTCCAGGTGGAGCGCGCCACTGTACGAACGACCTGGACGCCAGGGGCCGCGTCTGCTCGGCTCTGCCTGGGTCGATGGCGTACGGGATGGGAGCTCCCCACGCACGCCACAACGGACCCGCAGTCGGCGACGGCGCCCCCTCCATCCCGGTGCCGGCCGATCCCCCGCCGGAGGCATCGTTCTGACCGTAGCCGCTCCTGGTGGCACTCGCCTTGTGGTCTTCGGCTCGCTGCTATGCGCGCGGCACGGGCGCCGGCCGGGCTGGAGTGGGGCGGAGACAGGAGCGCAGGCCCGGCCGGGGGCCGGGCCGCGCGCGGGGAGCGGAGCGAGCCGCCTTGAACCAGTAGAGAAAGTTGTAACTCAGTCTGTCGGGCGGGGCTTGAAGTCGTACGCGCACGCTGGCAGTTCGGCCACCTGCCTGTGTGTGAGTGGCAGGAAGAGCACCGGTCGTATCGTCCAGGTGATGCGGGTCTGGGCGTGGGTCACTGACACTGTGCACGACTCGGCGCGCAGCAAGGCTCGTCGGGTCTCGATGCGGTCCTCGTAGAGCCACTCCCACGCCTCGTCCGAAGCATCCGAGTCCAAGGCCGGCGAGATGGTGCGGAGCGCGACCGCGACCCATCGGTCGGCCTGTAGTGCCGAGTAGGCGTCGAAGGATGCATGGAGGACCGGCCCCTGCTCCTGGGTGAGGTCTTCCGTCCAGCACTCGCACCAGAAGCCGCGGCGGAGGGGGTAGCTCAGCACGGGTGACCTCCCCGCCGGGCATCCGCGTACAGCTCCGCCGTCACCGTGCAGCCCTGCTCGCTGTCGTGGACGAGGACCCGGTGCGCGATCGCGCTGACCATGCCGAGACCCCGCCCGTGCTCGGCGGCCTCGACCTGGTGCAGCTGGTCCTCGACCTTCGGGACCGTGGCCGTACCGCCGTCGTCCGTGACCGAGACCGCGACCACCTGAGCGGAGACCGCGACGGCCAGGTGGAAGCTGCCGTGCTGCCGGCCGCTGGCGGTGTGGAGGATCGCGTTCGCGCTCAGCTCGCTGACGATCAGCTCGGCGTCCTCCGCCAGGGGGGAGTCCCGCAGGATGTCCCGGGTCCAGCGGCGGGCCCGGCTCACTTCTTCCGGGAATCCGACGCCGCCGGCCTTCGGCGCATCCGTCTGCACGACGCCCGGCACGGCTGCGCCACGCTCCTCACCGCGGCCGGTGTCGCGCCCCGCGTCGTGATGGAGATCCTGGGGCACAGCCAGATCAGCATCACCATGGACGTCTACACGCACGTGACCTCGGAGACGCAGCGCGAGGCCATCAGCCACATGGACCGCCTGCTCAGGCGCCGTGTCGACCGTGAGTGACCGCCCCCGTTGATGTCACCCGTGGATGTCGAACGCCCCGGACCGATCATCGGCCGGGGCGTTTGTGCTGCTCAGGATGAGAGCCCCCTGTCGGATTCGAACCGACGACCTTCGCTTTACAAGAGCGGCGCTCTGACCAGCTGAGCTAAGGAGGCGTGCACACCCCGGGGGTGTGTGCCTGTGCAGTGTACCCACGTCACATGGCCGCCCTGTCGAAAATTTCCGCGAAGTTCACAGGGGACGAGGTACTGACAGAGCGCGTGAACCCCAGGTAGCGTCCTGACCGGTTCACTCGCGTGGACTACACCAACCACCTTCCTACAACGGATCGTCCGGCACGTTCCTGCCGGTAGAAGGGGGCCCATTCACCATGGCCACTGTCACGTTCGACAAGGCGACCCGGATCTACCCGGGTTCCACCAAGCCCGCCGTCGACGGTCTCGACATCGCGATCGAGGACGGCGAGTTCCTCGTCCTGGTCGGCCCGTCGGGCTGCGGCAAGTCCACCTCGCTCCGGATGCTCGCGGGGCTCGAGGACGTCAACGGCGGCGCCATCCGCATCGGTGACCGCGACGTCACGCACCTGCCGCCCAAGGACCGGGACATCGCCATGGTGTTCCAGAACTACGCCCTGTACCCGCACATGACGGTCGCCGACAACATGGGCTTCGCGCTCAAGATCGCCGGCGTCAACAAGGCGGAGATCCGGCAGAAGGTCGAGGAGGCCGCGAAGATCCTCGACCTCACCGAGTACCTGGACCGCAAGCCGAAGGCCCTCTCCGGTGGTCAGCGCCAGCGTGTCGCCATGGGCCGCGCGATCGTCCGCGAGCCGCAGGTCTTCCTCATGGACGAGCCGCTGTCCAACCTGGACGCCAAGCTCCGCGTCTCCACCCGTACGCAGATCGCGTCCCTCCAGCGCCGGCTCGGCATCACCACCGTCTACGTCACCCACGACCAGGTCGAGGCCATGACGATGGGCGACCGGGTGGCCGTGCTGAAGGACGGTCTGCTCCAGCAGGTCGACTCGCCCCGCAACATGTACGACCGCCCGGCCAACCTCTTCGTCGCCGGCTTCATCGGCTCCCCGGCCATGAACCTGGTCGAGGTGCCGATCACCGACGGCGGCGTGAAGTTCGGCAACAGCGTGGTGCCGGTCAGCCGGGAGGCCCTGTCGGCCGCCGCGGACAAGGGCGACCGCACCGTCACGGTCGGCGTCCGCCCCGAGCACTTCGACGTGGTCGAGCTGGACGGCGGCACGGCCGCGTCCCTCTCCAAGGACAGCGCCGACGCCCCGGCCGGCCTCGCCGTCTCGGTGAACGTGGTCGAGGAGCTGGGCGCCGACGGCTACGTCTACGGCACCGCCGAGGTCGGCGGCGAGGTCAAGGACCTGGTCGTCCGTGTCAACGGCCGCCAGGTGCCGGAGAAGGGCGCCACCCTGCACGTCGTACCGCGGCCGGGTGAGACCCACGTGTTCTCGACGTCCACGGGCGAGCGACTCTCCGACTGAGCAGCGGTTTTCGCACGAAGTTGACGACAAGGGGCCCCGCGGAGCACCGCGGGACCCCTTTCGTGCGCCGCGGCGCGGAGATATACCCCGGCACAGCGATCATTTCGGACGGCCCGCGTCAACCCCATACCCAGAAAGAGGCGCGAGTTCTTCCCCCGAAGGGGTGACTAAATGTCGCCAAATCATTACCGGGCGCTACCCTCACACGCGTGAAGCACTCCACCACCACACAGACGCGACGCAGCCACCGGGGCCCTGCCCGCCGGGTCGGCCGCACCCTCGCCCTCGTCCTGCCCGTCGTCCTGGTGCTCTCCGGGACCCTCGCGGTCACCCGGGTCAACTGGACGGGAAGCCCCGCCAGCTCGGTGCTCACCGCCACCGACATCTCCTCGACGGAGGTCCTCCCGCGGGAGGTGCACTCCGGGCCGGTCTCCCGCGCCCCCGAGGACGTCCTCCGCGACAAGCTGATGGACGAGCTCCAGGACGAGAACCCGGGGGTCGTGCTGACCCACCTCCAGCAGGCCGTCAACGGGCACCCCGCGCTGGCCCGGCACTGCTCCACCATCGCCCGCGCCCTCGGCCGGGCCGCCGTGCACATCTACGGCGCCACCCGCGCCCAGTCGTACGCCCGCCCGGTGTGCGACACCGCCTTCGCCTCCGGCGTGCTCGCCGCGCACAGCTGAGGCCCCGGCCAAGACCTGGTTGGGAAGTCGGTTAACGGCTCCTTAAGGAGGCACCGCCACCGGCCGGGCCGAGCGGGGCGCGACGTACAGTGCGGTCATGACCCATCCGAACGCCGCGTCGCGCCCCACCCAAGCCGTGATCCTGGCCGGGGGCCAGGGCTCCCGGCTGCGTCCGTACACCGACGACCGGCCCAAGCCGATGGTCGAGATCCCCGGCACGGGCACTCCGATCATCGGGCACCAGCTCGCCTGGCTCGCCGAGGAAGGCGTGACGGACGTGGTGGTCTCCTGCGGCCACCTCGCCGACGTCCTCCAGAAATGGCTGGACTCGGCCGACCTCCCCCTCTCCGTCCGCACGGTCGTGGAGACGGAGCCGCTCGGCCGCGGCGGCGGTCTCAAGTACGCCGCGGCGCATCTGCCGCACCCCGACCGGCCGTGGTACGCCACCAACGGCGACATCTGGACCCGGTTCTCGCTGCGGGACATGGCCGACTTCCACACCGAGCGGGACGCCGTCGCGACGCTCGCGCTGGCGCGTCCGCGGATTCCGTGGGGGGCGGTGCAGACCGACGGGTTCGGTCGCATCACCGACTTCATCGAGGCCCCGCAGTCGACGTTCGAGATCAACGCGGGCGTGTACGTCTTCTCCCCCGAGTTCGCCGGTCTGCTGCCCGAGCGGGGCGACCACGAACGGACCACCTTCCCCGGCCTGGCCCGAGAGCTGAAACTGGCCGGCTTCACCATCCCGCAGGGCTCCTACTGGCGCGCCATCGACACGGCGAAGGACCTGTCGGAAGCGGCAAAGGAACTGGCCTCCCTGGGCCGCTAGCCCCCTACGACCCGCCACTCCCCCACACACACCGCCCAGGCCCCCTTCCCCGGGGGGCCTCTGCTGCAACTCGGGAACTTCCAGCGAAGGTGCTGCGTGCCGCGGCCGCACGGGGGCGCGAGGTACTGCCGCTGGGGGCGCCGCTGCGGCCCGGGGCCCGGTGGCCGGCCGCCGCCATGGGCCCACCCGTCGCCATGTATCGGAGGCGCTGCCGCCGCACGGCGGACAGCGGGGACGCCGCCCGGTGCCAAGGAGCCTGCCGCCCCGGCGGTAGCCGCACAGTGCCGGAATCAACCGAGCTCGGCGGCCCCGGGGCACACGGTCCCCGTCGCTGGAAGGGCGGCCCTCTACCGCCATCGGCCGCCCAGGGCTACGGCCCGGGCCGGTGGCGCGGGGGCACCCGGCGTCGTACCTCTGGTGCTGTCGCCACCCGTACCGCCGCCGGGGGCGCGCCTGCGGCCCGGGCGGCGGTGGCCGGCCGCCGACGTGCGCCCACTCGTCGCCATATCGCCCGGGGTGCCAAGAAGCCTGCCACCCCGGGCAGTGGCCGCCCGGGGGCCGGGCGCGCAGTCCCGGGCGTTGGAAGGGCCCCCGTACCTGAGTCGGTGCGGGGGCCCTTTGGGTGGGGGGTGGTCAGCCCAGGAGGCCGCCTACCAGGCCGGGTTGGCCGGAGGAGGAGGCGCCGCCGGAGGTGGGGCCGCCCGTGGTCGAGCCGGTGGTGCTGGTGCCGCCCGTGCTGGTCGGGCCCGCCGTGGTGGCCGGGGCGCCGCCGGTCGGGGCGGACCGGCGGGGCGGGATCTGGCCGGTGGTGCCCTGGGTCTGGCTGGGCGTGACGGTCGTACCGCCCGTGGTGTGCGTCGCGCCCGGGGTCGTCGCCGCGCCGGAGGGGCTGGCGCCGGCCGTGGCGCCGACCGTGGGGGTGGCCGTCGGGGCCTTGCTGTGCCGCTGGCCGGGCCGCTGCGGGAGCGGGGAGCCGGGGAGGTTGTTGCGGGGGGCCTCGCCGGGGCCGGGGACCACGACACGGCTGGAGTCGCGGACGGCGCCGCCGAGCAGCGAGCCGACCAGCAGGGTGAGGCCGACGGTGATCGCGGTGATGAGGGCGCCGCGGCGCAGCACGAAGCGGCGCAGCTCCCAGATGTCGGCGCGCGGGCCGAGCCGCCGCCAGGCGCCCGCCGCGAGCCGGCCGTCCACCGAGTAGACCGGGGCACCGGCGATGATCAGCGGGGACCAGGCGGCGAGATAGATGATGTCGGGGGCGTCGTACGCGGGGACCGTCTTCCAGCTGACCGTCACGATCAGCGCGGCGGAGAGCAGGGCGCCGACGACCGCGGCCACCCGCTGCCAGCAGCCGAGGACGGTCAGGACGCCGACGACCACCTGGAGGAAGGCGATGAGCAGTCCGGCGCCGACCGGGTGGTGCAGGGCGGCCTGGCGCAGCGGTTCGGCGACGTCCCAGGGGTGCAGGGTGTTGAGCCACTTGACCATGGAGCCGCGCTTGCCGCCGTCGAAGTAGACGGGGTCGCACAGCTTGCCCATGCCGGCGTAGATGGAGATGAAGCCGAGGAAGATGCGCAGCGGGAGCAGGACGACGCCGAGGTTCATCCGGCGGCCGGGGTAGTACGCGTGCCGGGCCGGGTCGTCGCTCTGGCGGCGGAGGGGACGCGGGTCGGCGTAGTCGTCGTATCCGTCGGCCGCGTACTCGGCGTCCGCGTAGCCGTCGTCCGCGTAGCCGTCGTCCGCGGCGTCCGTGCCTGCGCCCGCAGGCTCGTCGTAGGCGCTGGTCACCGTGCGCATGTGCGGCAGCAGGCGGGTGCCCTCGGCGTCCGCGGGGGTGCGCTGGTGGCCTACGACAGGGGTCTCGACGGTCTGGTCGAGCGCGTCGTAGGTGTCGGCGTACCCGGCCGGGACGCGCGGGATGACCTGGGTGGCGCCCGGCTCGGCGTCCTCGGCGTGGCGGACGCTGCTGCCCCGCACCGCCTGGAGGAGCCGGTGCGCGCCGGTGTCGTCCGGGGCGGACTTGCCGCTCCACACGACGGGACGGCGGCGGCCGCCGGCGCCCGCCACGCCCGCCGTACCGACGACGGGCGTCCGGGCGGTGTTCTGGGCGGCGCTCAGATGCCGGGCGATCCGCGGGGATTGGGGCCGCTTCGCCGATCCGCCCAGCTGCACGCGGAAGCTGGCGTGATTGACGATGGTCTGCGCCGGATCGCTCGGCACCTTCACCATGCTCAGCGCGGGAGCGTCATCGGGCCCGGAAGCGAATCCGGAGCGGAATCCCGACGAGCGGTCCCCCGTGGGTGTGCGGGGTGTTCTGGTGTCCACACTCATCTAACCGAGTGACGTGGAGTTAGGACACTGCTTTGACCGCCCGGATGTGTCCGGACCCCGTCAAAGCACCGTCGAACACCCCATGGACACCGGAATTACCCCGCACAGGTGAAATCCCGGACGGGTGTTCAGCTCCGCCTGCGCGCCGCTTCGTACAGCACGATGCCCGCGGCCACACCGGCGTTCAGGGACTCGGCGCCGCCCGGCATCGGGATGCGGACACGGATGTCGCAGGTCTCGCCGACCAGCCGGGACAGGCCCTTGCCCTCGCTGCCGACCACGATGACGACCGGGCCCTGGAGCGCGTCCAGCTCGCCGAGTTCGGCCTCGCCGTCCGCCGCCAGACCGACGACCGTGAGACCGGCCTTCTTGTACGCCTCCAGAGCCCGGGTGAGGTTGGTGGCGCGGGCGACCGGAGTGCGCGCGGCCGTACCGGCGGAGGTCTTCCAGGCGCCGGCGGTCATCCCGGCCGAACGGCGCTCGGGCACGACCACGCCGTGGCCGCCGAAGGCGGAGACCGAACGGACGACGGCGCCGAGGTTGCGCGGGTCGGTGACGCCGTCGAGGGCGACGACCAGCGGGTCCGCGCCCTCGTCGGCCGCCGCGTCGAGCAGGTCCTCGGGGTGCGCGTACTCGTACGGCGGGACCTGGAGGACCAGGCCCTGGTGGTTGAGGCCGTTCGTCATCCGGTCCAGCTCGGGACGCGGGGCCTCCATGAGGTTGATGCCCCCGCGCTCGGCGGCCAGCTGGAGGGCCTCGCGGACCCGCTCGTCGTTGTCGATGAACTGCTGGACGTACAGCGTGGAGGCGGGCACCCCCTCGCGCAGCGCCTCGACCACCGGGTTACGGCCGACGACCAGCTCGGAGGCGGACTTGCCGCCGCGGCCGCGGGGCGCGGGGCGCCGTACCGTCTGCTTGGCCTTGGCGTTGGCGATGCGGTTCTTCTTGTGGCCCTTGCGCATCTCGGCGGGCGGGGTGGGGCCCTTGCCCTCCAGGCCCTTGCGCCGCTGGCCGCCGCTGCCGACCTGCGCGCCCTTCTTGCCGGACATGCGGCGGTTGTTGGTGGCCATGACCTACCTGTTCTCTACGGAAGTGTGTGCGTACGTCTATGCAGTGTGCCGCCCGGAGGGCCGGGCGGCACAATCGATCTTCTGATCGGGGGCGGAGTCAGCGGGGCCCGAGGGTCCAGCGGGGGCCCTGCGGGCTGTCCTCGATGACGAGACCGGACTGGTTGAGCTGGTCGCGGATGGCGTCGGCGGTCGCCCAGTCCTTGCGGGCCCGGGCGGACTCGCGCTGCTCCAGGACGAGCCGGACCAGGCTGTCGACCACGCCGTGCAGGTCCTCGCTCTGCTCCGCCTCCCCGGCCCACTGCTCGTCGAGCGGGTCCAGGCCGAGGACGGCGAGCATGGCCCGCACCTCGGCCATGCGGGCGACGGCGGCTTCCTTGTCGTCGGCGGCCAGCGCGGCGTTGCCCTGCCGGACCGTGGTGTGCACGACGGCGAGGGCCTGCGGGACGCCCAGGTCGTCGTCCATCGCCTCGGCGAAGGCGGGCGGGACCTCGGCCGCCGGCTCGACGGTCTTCCCGGCCAGCTCGGTGACGCGCTGGAGGAAGCCCTCGATCCGGCCGAACGCGGCCTCGGCCTCGCGCAGCGACTCCTCGCTGTACTCGATCATCGAGCGGTAGTGCGGGGTGCCGAGGTAGTAGCGCAGCACGATCGGACGCCACCGCTTGACCATCTCGGAGACGAGCACGCTGTTGCCGAGCGACTTGGACATCTTGTCGCCGGCGATGGTCACCCAGGCGTTGTGCAGCCAGTACCGGGCGAACTCGTCGCCGTACGCCTTGGCCTGGGCGATCTCGTTCTCGTGGTGCGGGAAGATCAGGTCGATGCCGCCGCCGTGGATGTCGAAGGCGGAGCCGAGGTACTTGTGCGCCATCGCCGAGCACTCCAGGTGCCAGCCGGGGCGGCCGGGGCCCCACGGGGTGGGCCAGGTCGGCTCGCCCGGCTTGGCGGACTTCCACAGGGCGAAGTCGCGCGGGTCCCGCTTGCCGGTCTCGCCGTCGCCGGACGGCTGGCGCAGGTTGTCCAGCTCCTGCCGGGACAGCTCCAGGTAACCCGGGAAGGACCGCACGTCGAAGTAGACGTTGCCGTCGGCGGCGTAGGCGTGGCCGCGGTCGATGAGCGTCTGCATCATCTCGACCATCTCGGTCACATGGCCGGTGGCACGCGGCTCGTAGGTCGGCGGGAGGCAACCGAGCACGGTGTAGCCGTCGTTGAAGGCGCGCTCGTTCTCGTACCCGATCGACCACCACGGGCGGCCCTGCTCCTGGGCCTTCGTGATGATCTTGTCGTCGATGTCCGTCACGTTCCGGACGAACGTCACGTCGTAGCCGCGGTACGCGAACCAGCGGCGCAGGATGTCGAAGTTCAGGCCCGAGCGGATGTGCCCGATGTGGGGTGCCGCCTGCACGGTGGCGCCACACAGGTAGATCGAGACACAACCCGGCGTGAGCGGGGTGAAGTCACGGATCTGCCGGGCGCTGGTGTCGTACAGGCGAATAGTCACGACTCCAGAGTAGTGGGCGCGGGCGAGTGCCATGTGCCGACTGCCGAGGATTGCCGCCGCGCCCCGCCGCTGGTCCCGGCCGGCCGCCACTCACAGCATTCCGGCGCCCTTCGCTCACAGCATTCCGACGACCTTCCGCGGCGTGATCCGTACGACCACTCGCTGGGCGTCGTTCGCGGCGGCGGGGTTGAACTCGCGGTACTTCTTGCCGGTGTACTTCTCGCTCAGGGTGTCGATCAGTTCCGGACCGCCCTCGGTGGTCATCTCGGCGGTGCCGCGGATCTCGGCGTACGCGTAGGGCTGGTCGGGCTTCATGACGACCACGGTCACCCGGGGGTCCCGCTGGAGGTTCTTGTACTTGCGGCGGTCGACCGTGGTGGAGAAGAGGACGTGGTCGCCGTCGCGCTGCACCCAGACCGGGGACATCTGCGGGCTGCCGTCGGGCTGGACGGTGCCGACGACGATGAACACCTTCTCGTCGAGCACGCTCTTGAGGTCGTCGGAGAGGGCGGCGGTCATGGGGTACCTCCGGAGAGCGAGGGGCCGGCGGTCACTCGGCCGACATGCGGGGTGACTCTCCGTTCACCCTCGCACGCCCACGGCCCACCCGCATCAGGGATCGCCCGGACATCACCCTGGCGGGTACGGCGCCACACCCTGAGTGGGTACGGCGCCACACCCTCAGTGGGTACGACCTCAGCGGGTGCGCACCACGAGGGCCGTCGCCACCGCCATGAGCCCTTCCTCCCGGCCGGGGAAGCCGAGCCCGTCCGTGGTCGCGCCGGAGACCGACACGGGTGCGCCGGCCGCCTCGGAGAGGATCTTCTGGGCCTCGTCCCGGCGCTTGCCGATCTTCGGGCGGGGGCCGATCACCTGGACGGCGACGTTGCCGATGGTGAAGCCGGCCTCGCGGACGATCCGGGCGGCCTCGGTGAGGAGGGTGACGCCGGAGGCGCCGGACCACTCGGGGCGGCCGGTGCCGAAGTGCTGGCCGAGGTCACCGAGGCCGGCGGCGGAGAAGAGGGCGTTGCAGGCGGCGTGCGCGACCACGTCGGCGTCGGAGTGGCCGGCCAGCCCGGTCCCCTCGCCCTCCCACTTCAGGCCCGCGCACCACAGCTCGCGGCCCTCCTCGAAGGCGTGGATGTCGGCGCCGATGCCGACCTGCGGCAGGGGGAAGGCCTGCGGCACGGAAGGGGTCTGCGCCAGGGGAGAGGTCTGATCAGAAGCCATCGTTGAGCCTCCTGCGGGCCAGGACCGCCTCGGCGAGGACGAGGTCGAGGGGGCGGGTGACCTTGAAGGCCTCCTCGTGGCCGGGGACGGCGACGACCGTCAGGCCCAGCTGCTCGACCATGCTCGCGTCGTCGGTGACGTTCTCGGTGACCGACTCGTGGGCGCGCAGCAGGGTCGCGCGGTCGAAGCCCTGGGGCGTCTGGACGGCGCGCAGCCGGGCCCGCGCGGGGGTCGACAGGACGGGCTCGGGGTCGCCGGGCACGGCCGCGGGCTCGACCTCCTTCACGGTGTCGGCCAGCGGCAGCGCGGGGACCACGGCGGGGGCGCCGTCGCGTACCGCCTCGATGACCCCGTCGACGGTGTCGACGGGGACGAGCGGGCGGGCCGCGTCATGGACCAGGACGATGCCGTACTCGGGGGGCAGGGCGTCGAGGCCCAGCCGGACCGACTCCTGGCGGGACTCGCCGCCGGGCACCACGAGGAAGTCGGTGCGCTCGGGCAGGGCGTGGACGTCGAGGAGCGACTTGACCTCGGCGGCGCCGTCCGGCGGGGCCACGACGATCACCAGGGAGACATGGCGGGAGGCGGCGAGCGCCCGCACCGCGTGGATGAGCATCGGCGTGCCGCCCAGCGCGCGGAGCGCCTTGGGGGCGCCCGGACCGAGGCGTACACCCCGGCCGGCGGCGGGAATCACGGCGGCGACGGGGGTCGGCGCGGGCGAGGGGCGCGATTCGTCAGACATCGGTTCCTGTCAGGTTTGTGTGCTCGACCTAGGTGGGTATGGCCTGGAGGAGTGCCGGGCGCGACGCCTTGACCGGACCCTTTCCGTGACCCTGGTCGAGCCATCCGCCCGGGCCCGGCACCTCAAGTATCGGGGGCTCTCACAGGCGCGGGCTCACCGAGTGGGGACACTGCGGGTATGAAGATGCCGCAGCGCCCGGCGACAGTTCAGTGTCATCGGGCACCGCGGCATTTCAGTGTGCTGGGCGTGCCGGAAGCGAAGGTTCGCTGCCGTCGCGCGTCAGGAGGCGAGCACCTCGTCGAGCAGGGCCTCGGCCTTGTCCTCGTTCGTGTTCTCCGCGAGCGCCAGCTCGCTCACCAGGATCTGGCGTGCCTTGGCGAGCATGCGCTTCTCGCCGGCGGACAGTCCGCGCTCGCGCTCGCGACGCCACAGGTCGCGCACGACCTCGGCGACCTTGATGACATCGCCGGAGGCGAGCTTCTCCAGGTTTGCCTTGTAGCGACGGGACCAGTTCGTGGGCTCCTCCGCGTACGGCGCGCGCAGCACCTCGAAGACCCGGTCCAGCCCGTCCTGACCGACCACATCACGCACGCCGACGAACTCCGCATTGTCCGCTGGCACACGCACCGTGAGGTCACCCTGGGCGACCTTCAGCACCAAGTAGGTCTTGTCCACGCCTTTGATCTGGCGAGTTTCGATGGCCTCGATCAGCGCGGCCCCGTGATGGGGATAGACCACGGTGTCGCCAACCTTGAACGTCATGTGACAGGTACCCCTTCCGTGGCTATCCAGGGTAACACGGATACGGCGTCTTCTGAATGGCGTTTTCGCAGGTCAGGGCATATCTCGGGGCTTGACAACAGTAACCGGAACGTGCTGCGAGGGGCCCACGGAAGCAGGTATTCGCAGGTCGGAGGGGCTCTTCGCGCGGGACGAAACGGGTACGTTACACACTCCGCGAGCCCGTTCCAAGTGGTTGAACATCCCGTTTTGTCCGGTTCCAGGCGTGCGAGTTCCGCTACTCCGTTCGGTGGCCTCCGGCCGATGTGAGCCGATTCCAAAATTGATCAACGCGCCCCGGAAGGGGTCCCGGGTGCACATCAGGTGATCAATTTCGGCGAGCAGATCCGGGGGGACATCAGACGGTCGCGCATTCCTTCACGGAACATTTGCGAGTGGTTATGTGAATGACGGACGAGCGCTCGGCAAAGTGACTGATGAGTCACTTGTGACGGGAGTGACTGCCGGGACAGAGGACGGGGAGAACAGGAACGCCGTACCCCCAGCCGGAGGGAACCGCGGGCCAGGGGGAGGGTCGGGTGCGGACGCTCAGGAACGGCTCGGTAACCTAAGGCCGCTGACAGACCCTTAGGGCGGCTTTATAAGGAAGGCCGCCCCTGCGTTCAAGGAGTTGCCGCCGCCGTGAGCAGCAGCCTTCGACGCGGCGCCCTCGCCGCCTCCGCCATCGCCTTCTCGATCGCCTCGCTCGCCGCCTGCGGCGCCGGAAACAACTCGCAGACGCTGGAGGTCAAGCCGAACAGCGCGGCGACCAGCGTCGGTGACATCAAGATCCAGAACGCCACCGTCATCACGCAGCCCGACCTGAAGTCGACCGGTCCGGCCGTGGTCTCCGCGACGCTGTTCAACACCGGCGCCAAGGACCAGACCCTCCAGTCGATCGCCATCCCGGGCAGCAACGAGACCGTCAAGCTGACCCCGGCCAAGGGCAAGGACCTGACCGTCCCGGCGCACGGCTCGCTGATCCTCGGCGGCCAGGGCAACGCCTCCGCGGAGATCCCGAACGGCCGCGCGTCCGTGCAGGACGGCAACGCCCAGAAGGTCACCTTCACCTTCAGCACGACCGGTGCCGTGAGCCTGCGCGCCTACGTGGTGCCGGCCACCGAGTACTTCGACAAGTGGGGCCCGAGCCAGATGCCGTCCGCCTCGCCGACCGCCTCCGCGGCCCCGGGCTCCACCCCGTCGGGCAGTGGCAAGCCCGCGAAGAACGGCAAGAACGGCAAGGCCACCCCGTCGGCGGGCGCGAGCGCCTCCACGGGCACCGGCGCCGCGGCCACCCCGAGCGACTCCGCGTCCCAGTCGGCGGCCGGCCGGTAGGCAGCGGCAGACGGTCGTACGCACGCACGACGAAGAGGGCGGCACCCCCGGCCAGGGGTGCCGCCCTCTTCGTACGCCTACGACTCTCTACTGCTCTTTACGGCTCGAACTTGTAGCCAAGGCCGCGGACCGTCACCAGGTACCTCGGCGCCCCCGGGTCCGGCTCGATCTTGGCGCGGAGGCGCTTGACGTGGACGTCGAGCGTCTTGGTGTCGCCCACGTAGTCGGCGCCCCACACCCGGTCGATGAGCTGCATCCGGGTCAGCACGCGGCCGGCGTTGCGCAGCAGCATCTCCAGCAGGTCGAACTCCTTGAGGGGGAGGTCGACCTTGGCGCCCGCCACCGTCACCACATGGCGGTCGACGTCCATCCGGACCGGGCCCGCCTCCAGCGCGGCCGGGGTGACCTCCTCCGGCTCGCCGCGGCGGCGCAGCACGGCACGGATCCGGGCCACCAGCTCACGCGAGGAGAAGGGCTTGGTGACGTAGTCGTCGGCTCCTATCTCCAGGCCGACGACCTTGTCGATCTCGCTGTCCTTGGCCGTCACCATGATCACGGGGACGTTGGAGCGGCCGCGCAGCTGCCGGCACACCTCCGTGCCGGGCAGCCCCGGCAGCATCAGGTCGAGGAGGACGAGGTCGGCGCCGTTGCGCTCGAACTCGTCGAGTCCGTCGGGGCCGGTCGCGGCCACGGCGACCTCGAAGCCCTCCTTGCGCAGCATGTACGACAGGGCGTCGGAGAAGGACTCCTCGTCCTCGACGACGAGCACTCGGGTCACGGAAGGACCTCCGGGGCGGGAAGCGGTTCGTACGGGGATGGATCGGTGCCCGCCTCGTCGTCGAGGTCGGGGTGCTGCTGGGCGCGGTCGCGGGCCGCGGCCGCCTCCGGCAGTCGAAGCGTGAAGGTGGAGCCCTGGCCCTCCGCGCTCCAGACCGTGACCTCGCCGCCGTGCGAGGCGACCACGTGCTTGACGATGGCGAGCCCCAGGCCGGTGCCGCCGGTGGCCCGGGAGCGGGCCGGGTCGACGCGGTAGAAGCGCTCGAAGATGCGCTCCTTGTCCTTGTCGGAGATGCCGATGCCCTGGTCGGTCACGGCGATCTCGATCAGGTCGCCGCCGGGCGCGGCCACCCGGCGGGCGGCGATGCCGACGCGGGTGCGGGCCGGGGAGTAGTTGACGGCGTTCTCGACCAGGTTGCCGAGGGCGGCGGCCAGCTGGCCGCGGTTGCCCCAGACGCGCAGGTCGGCCGTGCCGCCGGCGGCCATGGTGATCTGCTTGGTGCCCGCCTGGTGGCGGCAGCGGTCCATCGCCTCGGCGACCAGCTCGTCCACGCCGACGGGCTCGGCGTCCTCCAGCGGGTCGTCGTTCTGCACCCGGGAGAGGTCGATCAGCTCCTGGACCAGGTTGGTCAGCCGGGTCGCCTCGATCTGCATCCGGCCCGCGAAGCGCTGTACGGCCTCGGGGTCGTCGGAGGCGTCCATCACGGCCTCGGAGAGCAGGGAGAGCGCGCCGACCGGGGTCTTCAGCTCATGGCTGACGTTGGCCACGAAGTCGCGGCGCACCGCCTCGATCCGGCGGGCCTCCGTCAGGTCCTCGACCAGCAGCAGGACCAGGCGGGAGCCGAGCGGGGCCACCCGCGCGGAGACCGCGAGGGCCTCGCCGCGCCCGGTGCCGCGCCGGGGCAGATCCAGTTCGACCTGGCGTATCTCGCCGTCTCTGCGGGTGTCGCGGGCCATCTGGAGCATCGGCTCCACGGAGAGCTTGCCGCCGCGGACCAGCCCGAGGGCGTAGGCGGCGGAGCTGGCCTTGACGACGGCGTCGGCCTCGTCGAGCACGACGGCGGAGGAGCGGAGCACGGACAGCACGGTGTCCACGCCGGGCGGGAGTACAGGGTCAGTGTGCAAGGAAGTCCTGGTCGGTCGCTTCTGGTCGCGTTCGCTCCAGCGGAACGCCAGCATGGCGATGACACCGGTCAGTACCCCGGCGATCGCTGCCGCTGCGGCGACCGCCGCGTTCACGTCCATGCCTCCAGGTTAGGCATGGCGTACGACATGACCACAGCCGTCGCAGTGCGACCTCGAACACTCGTCGCCCAGAGTTCACCTGGGAGCCGGTCTTGGTTCATTCGGGGTGGCGGAAACGGACGCGTACGGGGCAGAACGTGGGAGCGTTGGGAAAGGTGGGGACCGTCGGGGGTCACCCGGAACCCCTGAGCACACGTACGAGAGGGAAGCCTGATGCGGGACGCGTACCACGAGGAACTGGACTCGATCGGCGACAGCCTGGTGGAGATGGCCCGGCTGGTCGGGTCGGCGATCGGACGCGCCACGACCGCCATTCTCGACGCCGACCTGAAGCTGGCCGAGAGCGTGATCGAGGCGGACAAGAAGGTCGACGAGCTCCAGCACGAGCTGGAGGCCCGGGCGATAGCCCTGCTGGCGCGGCAGCAGCCGGTGGCGACGGACCTGCGGATCGTCGTCACGTCCCTGCGCATGTCGGCCGACCTGGAGCGCTCCGGCGACCTCGCCCAGCACGTGGCGAAGCTGGCCCGGCTGCGCTTCCCGCAGCGCACCATCCCGCACGACCTGCACGCCACCATCCTGGAGATGGGCCAGCTCGCGCAGCGTCTGATGGCGAAGGCGGCGGAGGTGATCGTCACGAAGGACGTCGACCTGGCGCTCCAGCTGGAGCAGGACGACGACGAGATGGACCTGCTGCACCGCACCCTCTTCCAGCACCTGATCGACGAGCGCTGGAAGCACGGCATCGAGACGGCCGTCGACGTCACGCTGCTCGGCCGCTACTACGAGCGGTACGCCGACCACGCCGTGGCCGTCGCCAAGCGGGTCGTCTACCTGGTCACCGGTGAGCACGCGGACGAGCTCCAGCAGGACACCATCCAGCCGGTGGCGGGCCCCGAGGGGGCGTGACCTCGGGCCGGGTCCGGTGTGGCGGCGTGAGATCCGGCAGGGTCCGCCCCGGTGGGGTGCGGGGGCGCGGGGGCGCCTCCGTGCGCCGTTGATGCGCCCGGCGGAACGGGCATGCAATGGACGAGGGCATCCCTGCCCCAGCGTCCAGGAGGGACCCATGGCCGAATCCCCCAGCACCACGCCCGATCCCACGCAGGAGCGCGACACCGAGCAGCCCGCCGAGATCAGGAGCCTGCCGCTGTTCGGCGCGTGCGGCTGCGGCTCCGGATGCGGCTGCGGCTGCCAGTCGGGCAGCCCCTGCCAGTGCGGCTGAGCACGGTCGACTGTGGCCGGTGTGGATCGGGCGTGAACTCGATTCACACCGGCCTTGTCTGTTGTCAGTGCGTTGCGGCTCGCCGGTGCAGATCCGCCAGCGCCTCCTGGACAGTGGTCTCCCGGTACCAGTCCAGCCACGCCCCGGCCTCCCGGGCGACGGTGTCCAGCGCGCCGAGTTCCGCCTCGGTGTAGGTGTGCCCCGGCTGGTGGTGATGGGTGGAGAAGGCGCCCTGCGGCCGTCCGGCGGGGCCCGGGATGGGCGTGCACTGGAGCGAGCGGCTGTGCGCGGCGAGCATGACGGCGCGGCTGGCCTCGTCGTAGACCGGCGCGGTGGCGACGTCCTCGATGACGACCCGTTGCCTCTTGCGCGCGGCCTGGCCGCAGGCCGTACCGGTGTCGTCGATCACCGCGAAGAAGCGCACGAACTCGGCGGGGAAACCGCAGTGGGACTCCAGCCGCAGGGTGTTGTCACCGGCGTCGATGAGCTGCACGTTCGCCATGTCGGTGTGGGCGATGGCGCAGGCGGCGTCCCGCAGCGCGGCGAGAAAGCGGGAAAGCGGAGCCACGGACGCAGGCGTCGGCGCATGCGCGGGTGCCGGTGCCGACCGGCTGGGCGGGAGGAAGCCGACCGCGGGTGGGTCGCTCCGCCGGCCGCCGGGGAACCACGGCTCGCCGGGGCGCGGCGGCGGTGCGTGTACGAGGGCCACCGCCAGCCCCGCCGGTGCGAGCCCGTGCGCCCGGCCGACCGCGCGCAGCAGCGCGTCCGCCGCCTGCGCATCCGGCAGGCCGTACCGCTCCATGAGCAGCCCCTGCGCTTGGGCGACGAGGGCACGGGCGGCCAGGGTGTGCCGCAGCTCCAGGGCGCGCGGCCGCAGCTGCGGACCGATCGCCACCGGCCCCGCGGCGGCGGCCGCCCCGATGACCGCGCCGAGGGCGTCCGGGACGGTCGGGTACAGCTCGGGCCCGGCGGCATCGAGCGGCCGGGCCCGGTCGAGTACGGCCGTGACGCCGGCGGTGCAGCCGGCCAGGAACAGGCGCCGGCCGGGCGGGGCGGTGAAGCGGTGCAGCAGCGCGGCGCCCGCCGGGGACAGCCGGCGCAGACTGCTCAGATCGAGGACCAGCTGGGTGGGGCCGGTGGCCGAGAGTGCCGCGTCCAGTTCGGCACCGGCGTCGTCGTCGCCGCACAGGGCGAGCACGGTCAGCCGTCCCGTCGGCAGGCCCGGAAGGGCCAGATCCACCACGGTCCGGCAGGTGAAGTACGACGGCATGGCGGGCCCCCTGCCTGTGAGTCCCGGGCATCATCGGGTCCCCGGGGCGGCCCCCCTGCCAGCGTAGCCGCGGGACGTTCACCAGGAAGTGGGCCGTCAGGCCCCTGCCCCGGCCAGCAGGTCCCTCGGGCTCAGCGTGCGGTCGACCAGGGTGCGGGCGATGTCCACCACGCGCCGGTGGTGGCGGTCGGCGTAGGCGGTCAGGGCGGTTCGGGCGGCGGGCAGGGTGGGGTCGCCGGCCGCGGCGAGCATGCCGGTGGCCACGTCGACGGCCGCCTTGGCGGCGAGGGCGGCCTGCACCCGGGTGGCGACGTCGGTGGGGCGCAGCGGTTGGGGGGTCCAGTTGACCAGGGCCACGGACGTCACGTCGGCGAGTGCCTGGCCCAGCTCCAGGTCCAGCGGGGGCAGCCCGCCGGGCGTGCGGAGCAGGAGGTTCACCGCGCCGATGGGCTGACCGTGGACGCGCAGCGGCAGGGCGTGCAGGGAGCGGTAGCCCTGGCGCAGGGCGAACGGGGCGACCTGGGGCCACCGGTCGCTGCTGTCCGCCAGCGCCGGGGCGTCGATGCGCCGCCCCTCGTGGAAGCAGTCCAGGCAGGGGCCCTCGTCGGCCTGGAGCTGGAAGAGCTCCAGGAGGGCGGCCTCCTCCTCGGTGACGGCCAGCGGGCGCAGGCCGCCCCGGGCGGAGAGCACCATCATCCCGGCGGCGTCCGCACCGGTCAGCTCGATGCAGTGCCGTGCCAGCCGTTCGCCCAGGACGACCGGGTCGACGTCGTCGGCCAGGAAGTCGGCCAGCCCGACGAGTGCTTCGGCGAGCTGTTGTTCACGGATCATCACCGTGCACCGTCCCTTCCCTCGTCACCGCGGTCGTCGTCGGGGTCCTGCGGGCCGTCGTCCGGATCCCGCACCCCGTCCACGGCGGATTCTCCACCCCAGCCGCTCGCGTCCGCGTCCGCGCCCCCGCCGCCTTCCGCGCCCTCCGGCTCCGGGTGGAAGCGGAGTCTGCGGGCGAGGACGTCCCGGGCCACCTGGCTGACCGTGCGGCTCTCGGCGTACGCATGGGCCCGCAGCAGGTCCAGCGCCTGCTCGGGGTCCAGGTCGAGCTGCACCATCACCATCCCGACCGCCTGGTAGACCTCGGTGTGTTCGGCCTCGGAGGCGGCCACCCAGGTGGCCACACCGTCGTCCGTCGCCTCCGCCGCGAGATCGGGGGTGGCGGTCTGGAGGCCCATCAGCGCGTAGGTGACCGCGTCCCGCACCCACGCCGCGATCCGCAGGTCCGACTCGCCCAGGCCGCCCACCCGGTGGCTGTACAGGTCGAGGGTGCCGATGGCCGCGCCGCTGACACCGAGCGGCAGGGAGAACACGGCACGGACGCCGAGGCCCACGGCCTCCTGCGCGAAGATCGGCCAGCGGCCGGCGGCGGGGCCGTCGGTGAGGTCGGCGGCGAGGACCGGGGCACCCTGGTCGAGCGCGCTCTGGCAGGGGCCGTCGCCGATGGTGTACTGAAGCTCGGCCAGCCGCGCGGCGGTCCCGTCGCTGGCGCACCAGGTGAGTCGTACGCCCTTGCCGCCCGAGATCGACACGGAGGCACCGGTGACGGGCAGCAGCCGTACGCATGCCGAGCACAGCGCGCCCGGGACCTGCTCCGGACCCACGGCTCCGCGCGCCGCGGCGGCCAGCGTCTCGGTGACCCGCAGCCGCGCTCGGCCGTCGGGCGGCCCAGGCCCTCCGGCCGGCGACTCGGGCTCCTCCGGCGGCATGGTCAACACCCCCGTCGTGACGCGCTCTCAGCAGACATGATCCATCAGTATCGGCCCCGGGGACGGGATTCCGGGCCGATGGGCTGCCGGGCAACCGACGGGCTCCCCGGCCACACAGAACGGGTTCCCTGGCTGCGCCGATCAGCACTCCCGCGGCGCGTTCCGCTTGCGGCGCTCAGCGAGGGGTGAGGAGGCAGAACTCGTTGCCTTCCGGGTCGGCCAGGACCGTCCAGTGGATCGCGGACCGGTCGATGTCGGGGTAGGTGGCGCCCAGGGCGCACAAGCGGGCCGCCTCTTCGGTCATCTCGTCACCGGGGTAGGGGGCGATGTCGAGATGGACGCGGTTCCACCCGCTCTTGGTGTCGGGGGTGCGGAGGAACTCCAGGTAGGGGCCGACGCCCTTGGCGGAGCGCAGGGTCGCGTGGTCGTCGGTGACCTCGTGCACCGTCCAGTCCATCGCCTCGCCCCAGAACCGGGCCATCCGCCGCGGGTCGGCGCAGTCGACCACCACGGCGGCGATCGGCCCGGTGTCCCGGTAGACCGGACGGGGCTCCAGCACGCAGAACTCGTTGCCTTCGGGGTCGGCCAGGACCGTCCAGGGGACGTCTCCCTGGCCGACATCGGCGGGCGTCGCGCCGAGATCCTTCAGGCGCGCGACCAACTCCGCCTGATGGGCGGCCGAGGTGGTGGCCAGATCGAGGTGCACGCGGTTCTTGCCCGTTTTGGGTTCCGGGCGGGCGATGAGGTCGATGCAGACGGCCGCGGGGTCGGGGTAGGCGAAGCCCACGGGCTCGAGGTTGGTCACGCCGGGCCCCTCGCTGTCGACACCCCACCCGAGTGCCTCCGCCCAGAACCGGCCGAGCGCGGAGTCGTCCCGGGCCTTCATGTTGATCTGCACGAGTCGCGTTGCCATGCCGAGGATCCTAGAAGTCGGCGGGGCGTACGGCCGGGCCGATTTTCCGGGCTCGTTCTGTCCGACCCAACGCCGTTCGATTCAGCTACCTCCAGAAGCTGCACAGGACCACGTCGGTCGTGTCAGGCGAAGGAGAAGCGTGCGGCGGCTTCGCTGGGCGTGGTCGCTTGGCGGCGTCCGGGGACATCGTGGACGCTGGTTGCGCCCTCGGAGCGAAGCTGGTCGGCACCGGCCTCCCGGGCCATGACGGCGGCGTAGGCACGGACGTCCGCGGCGGTGAGGTCCTTGCGGCCTCGCTCGGTGTACTGCTGAAGGAGGTCGGTGACGTCCGGGGTGAAGCGCAGCATGGTCACCGGGGCGTTGAAGCGCCTGGCGATGGCGATGAGCCGTGCGCGTGCCTGCGGCGTGACATTCGTCGACTCGGCGATTGCGCTGTGTCCGGCGGCGAGCCTGGCGACGACCCTGCGGTCACGTTCCTCGAAGATCCGTGCGTCCGCCGCGTCGGATTCCGCTGGTGCGGGTGAGGTGCCGAAAAGCTCCGCGCGGATCTCGTCGCTGGACACCACGGCTTCCGCGTCGATCTGCCCGCGTGCGATCAGTGCCCGAACGAAGCTGGTCTTGCCCGAGGCCGGTGGGCCGACAAGGACGACGAGTCCTGCCGGAACCCGGATGGCGGGCGCGAGAGCGTTGAGGTCGAGAGCGTTGAGGTAGAGCTCGGCTGCGCAGTCGAGGGCTTCCTCCGGGGAGCCGGCCGGCAGTCCGCTGGGCAGGAGGCTGTCCCGGTAGCTGTCGTTGCCGGCCAGATAGAGGGCGAAGCCCCAGGTGTGCGGCACGCCGGTGAAGCGCAGTCGGCACAGCGGCAGGCTCTTTCCGCCGGGCAACTCGGCTGCCACGTAGGCGAATCCTGTGCGGAAGCGGACCGTGATGGCGTCCACGTGGGGCCAGCGTGCGCGGGCGTGGCGGTTCAGACGCCGGCGCAGGTGGTGCTGCATCGATTCCGGGGGGTCCTTCGGCACGAGCCCATCCTGCCGGGTGCGGCAGCGGCCCGCGATGACACCGCTGCCCCCGCCCGGCGCTCGCACTAGGTAGCTACCGGGCGTCGGATCAGGCGGCCTGCTCGGACGTGCGGGGCTGCCGGTCCTGCGCAGCCGCCGTCGGCCGCTCAGCCGGCAGCCCCCGCATCAGCACGCCGTACCCCAGCCCCGCGCCCGTCCCGATGACCGCGCACATCCCCCACAGCCACCCCGCGCCCAGCCGGTCGATCACGGCGCCGGACATCAGCGGTGCGACCAGGGAGGCCACGGACCAGGACAGGGTGTACATGCCCTGGTAGCGGCCGCGGCCGTGCACCGGGGAGAGCCGGACCACGAGGCCGGTCTGGGTCGGGGCGTTGACGATCTCGGCGAGGGTCCACACGCAGACGGTGAGCATGAAGACGCCGACGGACCCGGCGAAGGCGGTGAGGCCGAAGCCGTAGCCGGCGAGGACGGAGGAGAGGACGAGCAGGGTGCGCGGGTCGCGGTGCTCGATGAACCGGGTGACGGGGATCTGGAGGGCGACGATCAGGATGCCGTTGACGGCGATGGCGAGGCCGTAGTCGGCGGGCGAGAACCCGGCCCGGCCCATGGCCACCGGCAGGCCGACGGAACCCTGCTGGAAGATCAGCGCCACGAGGAAGGACAGCCCGACGACGGCCATGTAGCGCCCGTCGCGCAGCACGGTGCCGAGGCTGACGCCGTCGCCGCCCGTGTCCTTCGCCTGGGCGGTGGGCCGCGACTCGGGGACCTTGAGGAAGACGACGAGCGCGCACAGGGCCGTCATCCCGGCCTCGATCAGGAACCCGGCGAGATAGCTGTACTCGGCGATGAAGCCGGCGGCCGCGGAGGAGACGGCGAAGCCGAGGTTGATGGCCCAGTAGTTGAGGGAGAAGGCGCGGACGCGGTCCTCGGGGCGCACGATGTCGGCCATCATCGCCTGCACGGCCGGCCGGGAGGCGTTGGAGGCCATGCCGACGAGGAAGGCGACGCCGGCGATGGCGACCGGGTCGGTCATGAAGCCGAGCAGCGCGACCGAGGCGGCCGTCGCCGACTGGGCGATGAGCAGGGTGGGCCGCCGTCCGAGCCGGTCGGCCATCACGCCGCCGCCGAGGGCGGAGACGACGCCGCCCAGCCCGTGCAGGGAGGCGACGAGACCGGCGTACGACGCCGAGTAGCCCCGGTCGATGGTGAGGTACAGGGCCATGAAGGTGGCCACGAACGCGCCGAGCCGGTTGACGAGGGTGCTGGTCCACAGCCACCAGAACTCACGGGGGAGGCCGGCGACGGACTCCCTGGCGGCACGTCTGAGACGGGCGGCGGACATCAACGGGACCCCCAGTGTGTGCAACGCCCCGGTATGGGCGTTGTAAGCGGCTCAAGCGGCGAGCACAACTTACCGAAACGGGAGCCGGGGTGACCACTGGATTAACAGACCCCGTCAACTGTCCCGCCGGCTGTCCACCCCTCGGCCGGGCCGGGCGGGGCCCCGAACGCGTGGATTAGGCTCTTTCCCATGGCCGACGCACCGTACAAGCTGATCCTCCTCCGCCACGGCGAGAGCGAGTGGAACGCGAAGAACCTGTTCACCGGCTGGGTGGACGTCAACCTGAACGAGAAGGGCGAGAAGGAGGCAGTCCGCGGTGGCGAGCTCCTGAAGGCCGCCGACCTGCTGCCCGACGTGGTCCACACGTCCCTCCAGAAGCGCGCGATCCGCACCGCCCAGCTCGCGCTGGAGGCCGCCGACCGCCACTGGATCCCGGTCCACCGCAGCTGGCGCCTGAACGAGCGCCACTACGGCGCCCTCCAGGGCAAGGACAAGGCGGCGACGCTGGCCGAGTTCGGCGAGGAGCAGTTCATGCTCTGGCGCCGCTCCTACGACACCCCGCCCCCGCCGCTGTCGGACGACTCCGAGTTCTCCCAGGCGCACGACGCCCGCTACGCCACGATCCCGCCGGAGCTGCGCCCCCGCACGGAGTGCCTGAAGGACGTCGTCGTCCGCATGCTCCCGTACTGGTACGACGCGATCGTCCCGGACCTCCTGACCGGCCGCACGGTCCTGATCGCCGCCCACGGCAACAGCCTGCGCGCCCTGGTCAAGCACCTGGACGGCATCTCCGACGCCGACATCGCGGGCCTGAACATCCCGACGGGCATCCCGCTCTCCTACGAGCTGGACGCCGACTTCAAGCCGGTCACCCCGGGCGGCACCTACCTCGACCCCGAGGCGGCCGCGGCGGCGATCGAAGCGGTCAAGAACCAGGGCAAGAAGAAGTAACCGCCCACGCATAAGCCCCCTGCCTGCGGTTTCTCCGCGGGGAGGGGGCTTTTCTCTCGCCCTGGGCCGTCTCCGGGCCGTCAGGGCGAGGGGGCCGTGCGCTCTGCGGGCTCCGGCTCCTGTCTCCACTCCGCTCTGGCGCCAACGCTCTGGAGCACAGCGACAGCGGACCGGGCCCTGTACGCAGACAGACCCTCAAGGAGGGTGACGGGCGCTTGGCGCGCCAGGACCCGGCTGTGCCACAAGCTCAGCCCGGTCACCTTGCGCACCGCTCGGATCACATCCATCTCGCGGGGCCCGCAGTCGATGAGCACCACCTCGTGGGACGGGTCGTCGCAGAGCAGCGTGTAGTACTCGGTGGACTCTTCGTCGGACATCTCGCCCTCCTGGCTCAGCGAACGGGAGCGTATGCGCCCTCGAAAACGGCAGCCACGGCTTTTCGGGTCCGCTCCTGGCTCGACGGCATGAGGTGCGCGCGTACACCCGGAGCGTCAGGCCAGGGTCCGTCTCCCGCGTCCAGGAGCACTTGGACCGACGGCCACGCCCAGGGTCTCGCGCGGCTTCGGCACTCGGTGGCAGCGCCGGGCCTGGAGTCCCAGCCAATCGGGCGGGGCCTCGGCTCCGGTCCGGCATGGCGCCATGGTGAACCGCACTGTGCCCCGATGCTGATGGTCTCCGAACCATGCAGGAGGGACCATGGACGACCACCCCGGACCTCAAGGAGCCCGGCAATCGGCATCCATGGGTGCGGTCCATGACACTCCTCCCGGTCAGCCAGGGGTCATCGGCATTGCGCTCGCCGCCGTGCTGACGGCCGCACTCGCGCAGGGTTCCTGGCAGTGGTGGTCCACTTACCTTGGGGTGACGCTTCTTGCGGTGGTCTTCTCCTTCTACCGACTGCCGACATGGACGCCCGGCCTTGGATCTGCGTACATGCGGAATCTGGCCGCGTTTTCATTGGTCGTCGGCCTGTGCGTAGCGATCACACTGGCTCCCGCGCTACAGCGCTCAGCGTGGTTGTTTCCGATGCCGGGCACTCGACGCGAGTGCCCTGACGTGGGTAAGTACGAGGGCCTCCAAGCGGAGGCCGCGCTGGCCGACCTGGTCGGTCGCGACAGAGCCGCCTTGGCTCACGCGCAGGAAATCAAGATCCATGACGCTGTTGCCGACTGCCTGTCGACTACGACGACCCTGTGGCTGCCGGCATACGGGTTCGGGGCGGCCGTACTGGTGGGTCTGGGCGCGTGGTGCTTCGACCGAGCCCGGGCGAGGAGGGAGATGGCCGGGGGCGCCCGCCGGTGAGCGGGTCCCGTATGAGCCTGGGCCGTCCCTGGGCCGTCCGAGGCCGCTCGACAGTGGCCAATGCCCCGGTGTCACATTTCCTCCGGCCCGGCCGTCGTACAGGTGGAGGCGGCGGGGGCCGTCGCTGTACGACACCGGAGGAGACGCCATGGACGCTCGTATCGATCTCTTCGCCAGCCCCGTCCTCGGGACGTTCCTCAAGCACCTCAACTCCGCCGGGAAGGCCCTCGCGGAGGCCGGGGTGCCGGAGGCGACGCAGGAGTTGGTGAAGCTGCGGGCCAGTCAGATCAATGGGTGCGGGTACTGCACCGACATGCACACCAAGGACGCCCTGGCCGCCGGGGAGGATCCGACCCGGCTGTTCCTGGTCGCCGCCTGGCGGGAGGCCACCGTGTTCACCGACGCGGAGCGGGCCGCGCTGGAGCTGGCCGAGGAGGGCACCCGGATCGCCGACGCGGCGGGCGGGGTGAGTGACGAGGTGTGGGACAACGCCGCCAAGCACTACGACGGGGAGCAGCTCGCCGGGCTGGTCGGGCTGATCGCGCTGATCAACACCTACAACCGCGTCAATGTGCTGGTCCGGCTGCCCGCCGGGGGTTACCGGCCGGGGATGCACGGCTGACCCGGGCCCGTCCCCGCGGGGCTCAGGGGTGCAGGTGCGCGCCCTTGAGGATCTTGTCGACGCCGTTCCTGGGGCCGTACACCGCGAGCCCGACCAGGTCCAGGTCGGCCGTCGGGACCGCGCGGACGGCCGCCCGGTTGTCGTCGTCGTTGCCCGTCGTGAAGAGGTCCGCGGTGAAGACGGCGCGGGGCAGCGCACGGCTCAGCGCCCTGCCGTGCGCCGCCGTCAGCACCTCCTTGGTGCCCTCCAGGACCAGCACGGGCTGCCGGAACATCGGCAGGTACCCCACGCCGTCCGCGTCCCTGTACGGCTCCCCGATCACCTCGGGGACCTGGCTGCCCAGGCCGCTCACCAGGAACGCGGTGACGTTCAGCCGCTGCCAGGGCTCCAGGTCCTCGCGCAGCAGTACGGCGATCTTCGTGTCGAAACGAACGGGTTGCGTGGTCATGGAGTGAGACTGCCGGGCGGCCCGCCGTGTCGTCTTGTACGTTCTTTGCGTGGCCGCCGGGCAGGAAGTCAGCGCGTGGCGTCCCCGGGTCCCGGGCGTCACGGAGGTCTTCCACGCCCGCTTCACGGAGTACGCCTACCCCATGCACGTCCACGACGCCTGGACGCTGCTCATCGTGGACGACGGCGCCGTACGGTACGACCTCGACCGGCACGAGCACGGCACCCCGCACGACACCGTCACCCTGCTGCCCCCGCACGTGCCGCACAACGGCTCCCCCGCCACCCCGGGCGGTTTCCGCAAGCGGGTCGTCTACCTGGACACCAGCACGCTGGGCGAGGAGCTGATCGGGGCCGCCGTGGACGGTCCCGAGCTGCGGGACCCGCTGCTGCGGCGCCGGGTGGGACAGCTGCACACCGCGCTCGCCCGGCCCGGCGAGGAGCTGGAGGCGGCCAGCCGGCTGACCCTGGTCGGGGAGCGGCTGCGGGACCATCTGCGGGGGCGGCCCGAGGTGCCGCACCCGCGCCGGGACCCCGGACTCGCGCGCCGGCTGCGGGAGTTGCTGGACGCCCGGGTGGTGGACGGCGTACCGCTGGAGGAGGCCGCCCGGCTGCTGCACGCCCATCCGGCCCATCTGGTGCGGGCGTTCAGCGGCGCGTACGGCATCGCCCCGCACCAGTACCTGATGTCACGGCGGATCGGGCGGGCCCGCCGGCTGCTGCTGGCCGGGACGTCGCCGGGCGCGGCGGCCGCCGCCACCGGGTTCTACGACCAGGCCCATCTCACCCGGCACTTCAAGCGCCTGGTCGGGGTGACCCCGGGCCGGTACGGCCGCGGCGGGGTCAGTCCGCCGGGCGTTCCAGCAGGTGGCTGAAGGCTTCCAGGTTCCGGGTGGACTCCCCGCGGGAGACCCGCCACGCGTACTCCTTGCGGATGGCGGAGGCGAAGCCCAGTTCCAGGAGGGTGTTGAAGGCGCCGTCGGCCGCCTCCAGGACCTGGCCGAGGAGGCGGTCGATCTCCTCGGGGGTGACGGCGGAGAGGGCCATGCGGGCGGTGAGGTAGACGTCGCCCAGCTGGTCGACGGCGTAACTCACGCCGTACAGCCGGAGGTTGCGCTCCAGGAGCCAGCGGTGCACGGCCGGCTCGTTCTCGTCGGGGTGGCGGACGACGAAGGCGTTCAGGGAGAGGGAGTGGCGGCCCACTAGGAAGGAGACGGTGGTGGAGAGTTTGTGGGTGCCGGGCAGCTTGACCACGTAGCTGCCGGGCTCGGGGCTCTCCCAGTCGAGTCCGGCCTCCCCGAAGACCTCCTCCAGGACCTGTCCGGCCGCCTTCTGCGCATCACCCATGGTGGGAGCGTACGCGACGGCGGTGGGAGTGGGTCGCGGCCGTGTAGACGTCTGCGGTGGCGGCGGCCGCGGTGTCCCAGCCGAAGGACTGGGCGTGCCGGGCGGCGGCCTCGCCCATGACGGTGGACAGGGCCGGGTCGTCGGCGAACCGGCCCAGCACGCGCGCGTAGTCGGCGGGGTCGTGGCCCTGGACGAGGAAGCCGGTGGCGCCGTCGCGCACGGCGACCGGCAGTCCGCCGACGGAGGCCGCGAGCACCGGGGTGCCGGTCGCCTGCGCCTCGATCGCGACCAGCCCGAAGGACTCGCTGTACGACGGCATGACCAGCACGGACGCGGCCCGGAACCAGTCGGCGAGCTGCTCCTGGCCGACCGGCGGGCGGAACCGTACGACATCGGCGATGCCCAGCCGGGCGGCGAGCTTCTGGAGCCCCTCCGGCTTGGCGAGCCCGCTGCCGCTCGGTCCGCCGACGACCGGGACGACGATACGGCGGCGCAGCTCGGGGCGCTGGTCCAGCAGCACGGCGACCGCGCGCAGCAGCACGTCCGGGGCCTTCAGGGGCTGTATACGGCCGGCGAAGAGCGGGATCAGGGCGTCCTGGGGCAGGTCGAGGCGGGCGCGGGCGGCGGCGCGGCCGTCGGCGGGGCGGAAGCGGTCGAGGTTCACGCCGGGGTGGACGACGGCGACCTTCGAGGGGTCCGCGGAGTAGTGCCGTACCAGCTCCTCGGCCTCCTCGTCCGTGTTGGCGATCAGCCGGTCGGCGGCGGCCACGATCTGGGTCTCGCCGATGACCCGGGCGGCCGGCTCGGGGGTGTCGCCGTCGGCCAGGTTGGCGTTCTTGACCTTGGCCATGGTGTGCATGGCGTGCACGAGCGGGACGCCCCAGCGCTGGGCGGCGAGCCAGCCGACGTGGCCGGAGAGCCAGTAGTGGGAGTGGACCAGGTCGTAGTAGCCGGGGCGGTGGCCGGCCCAGGCCTGCATCACGCCGTGCGTGAAGGCGCACAGCTGGGCCGGGAGGTCCTCCTTGGCCAGCCCCTCGTAGGGGCCCGCGTCGACGTGCCGGACGAGCACGCCGGGGGAGAGTTCGACGGAGGGGGGCAGGCCGCCCGCCGTGGCCCGGGTGAAGATCTCGACCTCGATGTTGATCGCGGCCAGCCGCTGGGCCAGCTCCACGATGTAGACGTTCATGCCGCCGGCGTCGCCCGTGCCGGGCTGGTGGAGCGGGGAGGTGTGCACGGAGAGCATGGCGACCCGGCGGGGCCTGCGAAGCAGTCGCAGGCGGGGGGTGGCCGCCGGGGAGCGGCGCCCGAGCCTGCTGACGTACTGGCTCACGTGGCGATCCTCCTTGCTGCGGACATGCCGACACAGAGGACCGACCGCGCCCTCCAGGGGATGCAACAGCGGATGCGGGCCCGCCCTTCCCCGATCAATCGGCTTTACCCAATCATTACCCGAGCCGCGCTGCCGCCCCGGCGGCCCTTACCCTCGTACGCATGAAAGCCCGCGCAGCGACCCGCACCCCCGTCGTGGGAACGGTGACCCGCGGGACCACCAACCCCAACCGGCTGCGCCGCATGGACCGCTGGATCGCGGCCGTGCACGGCGCCGAGCTGCGCCGCGCCGCCGATCCGCTGGCCGTCGACCTCGGCTACGGCGCCGCGCCCTGGACCGCCGTGGAGCTGCTCGGCCGGCTGCGTACCGTCGCCCCCCGCGCGCGCGTGGTCGGCATCGAGATCGAGCCGGAGCGGGTAGCCGCGGCCCGGCCGTACGAGCGCGAGGGCCTGGCCTTCCGGCACGGCGGCTTCGAGGTGCCGGTGCCCGGCCGGCCGCTGCTCATCCGGGCCGCCAATGTGCTGCGGCAGTACGACGAGGACCAGGTCGCCGCGGTCTGGGAGCGGCTGTGCGCGCGGCTCGCCCCGGCGGGCGCGGGCTCGCGCGGCGGGCTGCTGGTCGAGGGCACGTGCGACGAGATCGGGCGACGGCACGTCTGGGTCGCGCTCGGCCCGGAGGGACCCCGGACCGTCACCTTCGCGACCCGGCTGGGCTCCCTGGAACGCCCCTCGGACCTCGCCGAGCGGCTGCCGAAGGCGCTGATCCACCGGAACGTGCCGGGCGAGCCGGTGCACGCCTTCCTGCGCGACTTCGACCGCGCCTGGTCCGCCGCCTCCCCCTACGCCTCCTACGGCGCCCGCCAACGCTGGCTCCGCACCATCCACGCCCTCACCACGGACTGGCCGGTGACGGACCGCCCGGCGCGCTGGCGCCAGGGCGAAGTGACGGTCACGTGGGAGGCGTTGGCGCCGCGCCGCTGAGATCACCGCCCTCGCCGCTGAGATCATCCCGCCGGGTTCCGGACCAGTACCGGCACCACCCAGCCGAGATCACCTATGCCCCCTGTCGATTTGCGGTCAGTCGTGGCACGATCCCCCAGACAAGCCGCAAGTTACTGACGGTAAATCAGTTGGGGGCGACGTATGGGTTCGGGGAAGCGCGGTCTGCTCACGGCCGCTCTGACCGTGGTCTGCGCGGTGACCGTCCTGGCGGCACCCGGTACGGCCTTCGCGGCTCCGGTGCCGACGCCGAGCAGCACGCCGAGCCCGGCCCCCTCGACCGCCACGGACTCCGGGCTCGAACAGGTCCGCGCCAAGCTCGACAAGCTGTACCACGAGGCGGCCGTCGCCACCGACGCCTACAACGCCGCCGAGGAGAAGGCGAAGAAGCAGTCCGCCGCGATCGTCGCGCTGGCCAGGAAGATCGACCAGGGGCAGCAGCGGCTGGCCAAGCTGAAGAACCAGGCGGGCGCCGCGGCCCGCGAGCAGTACCGCACCGGCGGGGTGTCCCCCACCGCCGAGTTCCTGCTCAGCGACGACCCGGAACAGGTCCTGGACGGCGCCGGACTGGTCCTCCAGGGACAGCAGGCGGCGAACCACCTGATCGGCGAACTCACCGGCACCCAGAAGACCTTGCAGGGGTACGCCGACGCCGCCGCGGCCGAGTGGAAGAAGCTGGACGCCGACCGCGAGGCCAAGGCCGCCGCCAAGAAGCGCATCCAGCGCCGGATCGCCGACGCCAAGAAGCTGGAGTCGCAGCTCCAGCAGAAGGAGAAGGACCGGCTGGCCCAGCTGGAGGAGCAGGCCGCGCAGAAGGCGCAGGCCGCCTGGCTGGACACCGGCATCCTCAAGAAGATCCACGGCAAGGCCTCCGCGCAGGGCGAGAAGGCCGTCGCCTTCGCCGGCGCCCAGATCGGCAAGCCGTACGTGTGGGGCGCCCAGGGCCCGCGCGCCTACGACTGCTCGGGCCTGACCTCCCAGGCCTGGGCCGCCGCCGGCCATCCCATCCCGCGCACCTCGCAGGAGCAGTGGCGGCAGCTCAAGCACATCGACATCAAGGACATGCGCCCCGGCGACCTCATCATCTACTTCTCCGACGCCAGCCATGTCGCCCTCTACATCGGCGACGGCGCGATCATCCAGGCCCCCCGCCCGGGGCGCACGGTGACGATCGCGGGCGCCGGTTCCATGCCGATCCTGGGCGTCGTACGGCCGGACGCCTGAGCCGGGACGGATCACCATCTGCCCGGTGACACAGGTCATGTGACCCACTCCACGGCCAACGCCCGCACAAACCCGCCCAGGACGTGAGCTTCGTCATCCCGGACGGTCCGCCGAGGTGTCCAACTGCGCTACGGAACGCGGCATATGACGGCAGCCTGCGCCGAGGCGACGCGGCTCACACCATTCCATCGGGGTGGAGACACCCGCTATGGTCACCCGTCGGTGGCTCGAGACCCCTCGACGCCGCCGTGCCCTCGGGGGGAGGGAAGGAATCCAAGACAATGCCCGTACCCGTACCGCGGCAGAGAGCGATCCCGGCCGTGGAGAGTGGTCAGGCTGAGGCCGCCTCCGCAGTCGGCGGCCCCCTCAAGGAAGAGGCCCACCGCGACGCCACCGCCACCGGCGGCACCGGCGCCACTCTCACCCTGCTGCTGATCGAGGACGATCCGGCCGGTTCGCCGATCGTGCCCGACCTGCTGGACTCGGCCGGCAAGCCGATCCGGGTCCGCACGGCCCGCAACCTCACCGAGGCCGAGCGGCTGCTCACCGACGACGTCCACTGCATCCTGCTGGACCTGGCGCTCCCGGCGCCCGGCAACAGCGGCACCGAGGACGAGCTGGCCGTGCTCAAGCACGTGCTGCGGCTCGCGCCCCGGCACGCCGTGCTCGCGCTGACCGCCTCCGCGGACGCCGAGCGCGGCGCCGAGGCCGTGCGCGTCGGCGCCCAGGACTACCTCTTCCGCGACGAACTGGACGGCCGGCTGCTCAGCCGCGCCATCCGCTACGCCGTGGAGCGGAAACGATCCGACACGGCCGAGCGACGCCTCGCCGAGGGCCGGCTGCGCGCGCAGGAGAACCGCCGGCTGGAACGCGGTCTGCTGCCCACCCCGCTGCTGGAGGGCTCCTCGCTGCGCTTCGCCGCCCGCTACCGCCCGGGCCGCTCCCGGGCCCTGCTCGGCGGCGACTTCTACGACGCGGTCCGCACCCCCGACGGCACCGTGCACGCCATGATCGGCGATGTGTGCGGGCACGGCCCGGACGAGGCCGCGCTCGGCGTGGAGCTGCGCATCGCCTGGCGCGCGCTGACCCTGGCCGGGCTGAGCGGGGACGAGCTGCTGGGCACGCTCCAGGAGGTGCTGGAGCACGAGCGCTCGGACGAGGAGATCTTCGCGACGCTGTGCACGGTGGACATCGCGCCCGACGGACGCAGCGCGGGCCTGTGCCTGGCCGGTCACCCGGCGCCGCTGCTCGCCCGGCCCGGCCGCCCGGCCACGCTGCTCCCCTACGACAACAACGGCCCCGCCCTCGGCCTGCTGCCCGGCGCCCGCTGGCCGCGGATGCAGGTGGAGCTGGGCGCCGAGTGGAGCCTGATGCTCTACACCGACGGACTGATCGAGGGCCGGGTCGGGGCCGGCGGTGATCGGCTCGGCCAGGACGGCATGGTGGAGCTGATCCGCCGGCAGCTGGGCGAGGGCCTGCGCGGCGAGGAGCTGCTGCGCGCCGCCGTCCACGAGGTGCGGGACCTCAACGGCGGCGAACTGACCGACGACGTCGCCGTGGTCCTCCTGGACCGGGCGCCGTAAGGATCTCGCGAGCAGGGGGCGGGCCCGGAAGGGGCTAGCGCCCGCCGTTCCACGGGCCGTACGGGCCGTCGCTGCTGCTGCCGCGGCCGCGGCCCCAGCCTCTGCCGCCGCCGGAGACCTGCTTGAGGGCGGGGCGGACGTCGACGATGTAGACGATGCTGGCGACCACGCCCGCGATCGGCAGGATCGACAGGATCGAGAACAGGTAGCTGACGATCAGCGCGATGCCGAGGATGATCAGCCAGAAGACCTTGTTCTGCTTGTCGGCGGCGCGGAAGGCGTCCTCGCGGCGGAACGCGGCATCGGCGAGGCCGAACGCCGCCAGCGCCATGAGGATGATCTTCAGGATCCCCAGGAATCCCGCGAAGCCCAACATCAGCATGCTGCCCACCACCCGCCGTCCTCTTCCACCGCGAACCGGTGTGCCGGTCCGTACGCCACCGTACCCATAGAACGGGCCGGACACCCCAAAGGTGCCCGGCCCGGCCCTGCCACGGCGGTCCGGCTCACTTGGCCGGCGGGGTCGTCTTCTTCGCGGGGGTGGCCTTGCGGGCGGCCGGGGTCTTCTTCGCCGCGGGCTTCTCCGCGCCGGCCTCGGCGGAGGCGTCGGCCGCCGGGTGCTCCTCCCGGACCTCGACCGGCTCGGGCTTGCCCTCGACGACGATCGCCAGCTCCTCGATCTCCTCGGCGGCCTCGCCGCGCCAGGTCTTCACGGTCTGCTCGCCGCGCTCGGCGACCTTCTCGTAGGTCTCGCGGGCCTTGACCGCGTACTCGGCGGCGATGCCGACCCCGCGCAGCGCGAAGTCCTGGGCCTGCTCGCCCAGCTTCTTCAGGTCCCCGTCGAGGAGGCCGAAGAACTCGTTCACCTTGGTCTGGAGCGTCTCCTGCGCCTCCTTGGCCCGCGCCGTGGCCTTCTCCTGCACGGCCTTCGGGTCGGTGTTGCGCACCTTGTCGATACGGGCCGGGGCCTCGGTGCGCAGCTGCTCGACCAGCGCGGGCACCTTCTTGGCCTGCTGGAGGGCGAGGTCGGCGGTGCCGGCGGCGAAGTAGAGCGGAGTCGGGTCGCTGAGGGTCTTGCGCAGGTCGTCGGTGATGGCCATCGTGATCTGGTCCTCCCGGATTCGCGTTCGGCTGAGGTGGGTGTGGTCCGCGGTGGTGCGTCCGGAGCCCTGGTCCGGCTCTTATCCGGCCGTCCGCCGCGGACTCGCATCGGCATCGCCGCCCTCGGCACGGGGTGTGCCGGTGCCGTCGGGTTCCCGCTCCGCGTCCGCCATGCCGTCCCCGTCCGCGGCGGGCTCGCCGACCCCGAATCCGTTCTCCTTGCGGAACGACTCGTAGATCTGGAGCAGCACCTGCTTCTGCCGCTCGTTCAGCGAGGGATCGGCGAGGATGACCGCCCGGGTCTCCACCTCTTCCCGGTCCCGCTCGGCGTCGAGGATGCCGGCGCGGACGTACAACGTCTCGGCGGAGATGCGCAGGGCCTTGGCGACCTGCTGGAGCACCTCCGCGCTGGGCTTGCGCAGCCCGCGCTCGATCTGGCTCAGATACGGATTGGACACCCCGGCGGCATCGGCGAGCTGCCGCAGCGAGAGCTGGGCGGTCCGCCGCTGCTCGCGCAGGTACTCACCGAGATTGCCGACGTTCAGCGATGCCATGTCCCCACCTTGCCGCACTCGCGCTAACAATTGCAAGCACCCTGCTTGCAAGAGTGTCGCGACCCTCGTGTTGCGCTCCTCCCGTGAACGGCGCCCCTCCCGTGAACGGATCGGTCAGGAACGGAGAAGCGCCCGGCACCGCGCGCCGCTAGGTTGGCCGCCATGGACGTCACCGCACCGCACGCCGCCGACCGCCACGACCTGATCCGGGTGCACGGCGCCCGGGAGAACAACCTCAAGGACGTCAGCGTCGAGATCCCCAAGCGCCGGCTGACGGTGTTCACCGGGGTGTCCGGCTCGGGCAAGAGCTCGCTGGTGTTCGACACCATCGCCGCCGAGTCGCAGCGGCTGATCAACGAGACGTACAGCGCCTTCGTACAGGGCTTCATGCCCACGCTCGCCCGGCCCGACGTCGACGTGCTGGACGGACTGACCACCGCGATCATCGTGGACCAGCAGCGGATGGGCGCCGACCCGCGCTCCACGGTCGGCACCGCCACCGACGCGGGCGCGATGCTGCGCATCCTCTTCAGCCGGCTCGGCACCCCGCACATCGGCTCGCCCAAGGCGTTCTCCTTCAACGTCGCCTCGATCAGCGGCGCGGGCGCGGTCACCGTGGAGCGGGCCGGCCGGACCGTCAAGGAGCGGCGCAGCTTCAGCATCCTCGGCGGGATGTGCCCGCGCTGCGAGGGCCGGGGCACGGTCACCGACATCGACCTCACCCAGCTCTACGACGACTCCAAGTCCCTGAACGAGGGTGCGCTCACCATCCCCGGGTACAAGTCCGGCGGCTGGAACTACCGGCTGTACGTCGAGTCCGGGCTGTACGGCCCGGACAAGCCGATCCGCGACTTCACCCAGCGGGAACTGGCCGACTTCCTGCACCGCGAGCCGACCCGGATGAAGATCGCGGGCATCAACATGACGTACGAGGGGCTGATCCCGCGGATCCAGAAGTCGATGCTCGCCAAGGACCGGGAGGGGATGCAGCCGCACATCCGGGAGTTCGTGGACCGGGCGGTCACCTTCACCACCTGCCCCGACTGCGCGGGCACCCGGCTCAGCGAGACGGCCCGGTCGTCCAAGATCAAGGGGATCAGCATCGCCGACGCGTGCGCGATGCAGATCAGCGACCTGGCCGCCTGGGTCGGCGGCCTGGACGAGCCGTCGGTCGCGCCGCTGCTCGACTCGCTGCGGCACACCCTCGACTCGTTCGTGGAGATCGGCCTCGGCTATCTCTCGCTGGACCGGCCCGCGGGCACCCTGTCGGGCGGTGAGGCGCAGCGGGTGAAGATGGTCCGGCACCTCGGCTCCTCGCTCACCGATGTCACCTATGTCTTCGACGAGCCCACCGCCGGTCTGCACCCGCACGACATCCAGCGGATGAACAAGCTGCTGCTGCGCCTGCGGGACAAGGGCAACACCGTGCTCGTGGTGGAGCACAAGCCCGAGGTGATCGCCATCGCCGACCATGTCGTCGACCTCGGCCCCGGCGCCGGCGCGGCGGGCGGCACCATCTGCTTCGAGGGGACCGTGGCCGGGCTGCGCGCGGGCGGCACCCTCACCGGGCGCCATCTGGACGACCGGGCGAAGGTGAAGGAGACCGTGCGCAAGGCCACCGGCGCGCTGGAGATCCGCGGGGCGAACACGCACAACCTCCAGGACGTCGACGTCGACATCCCGCTCGGCGTGCTGACCGTCGTCACCGGCGTCGCCGGGTCCGGCAAGAGTTCGCTGGTGCACGGGTCGATCCCGGCCGGCGCGGGGGTGGTCTCGGTGGACCAGGCCCCGATCCGCGGCTCCCGGCGCAGCAACCCGGCGACCTACACCGGGCTGCTCGAACCGATCCGCAAGGCGTTCGCCAAGGCCAACGGCGTCAAGCCGGCCCTGTTCAGCGCCAACTCCGAGGGCGCCTGCCCCACCTGCAACGGCGCCGGGGTCGTCTACACCGACCTGGCGATGATGGCCGGGGTCGCCACCACCTGCGAGGAGTGCGAGGGGCGGCGGTTCGAGGCGTCGGTGCTGGAGTACAAGCTCGCGGGGCGGAACATCAGCGAGGTGCTCCAGATGCCGGTGTCCGAGGCGGAGGAGTTCTTCGGCACCGGTGAGGCGCGCACCCCGGCCGCGCACCGGATCCTCGGCCGGCTGGCCGACGTGGGTCTCGGCTACCTGACCCTGGGCCAGCCGCTCACCACGCTCTCCGGTGGTGAGCGGCAGCGGCTGAAGCTGGCGACGCACATGGGCGAGAAGGGCGGGATCTACGTCCTGGACGAGCCGACGACCGGTCTGCACCTCGCCGATGTCGAGCAACTCCTGGGCCTGCTGGACCGGTTGGTCGACTCCGGCACGTCGGTGATCGTCGTCGAGCACCACCAGGCGGTCATGGCCCACGCCGACTGGATCATCGACCTGGGCCCCGGCGCGGGACACGACGGCGGCCGCGTGGTCTTCGAAGGCACCCCGGCGGACCTGATCGCCGCACGGTCCACGCTGACGGCGGAGCACCTGGCGGAGTACGTCCGCTAGCGCCGCCCGCTCAGAACGGCAGCGGCCGTTCGTGCACCACGTCCAGCCTCGACACCGCCCGGGTCAGCACCACGTACAGCCGGTGCGCGCCCCGCTCCTCGGCCTCCGCGACCGCCGCCGGTTCCACGGCGACCACATGGTCGTACTCGAGTCCCTTCACCATGCTCGCCGGTACGACCGTCAGCCGGGCGCCGAGGCGGTCCGGTCCGGCCGGGGAGAGGCCTGCCGCGGCGAGGGCCCGCCGGACCCGGTCCAGGTCCGCGTCCGCGGTGACGACCCCGACGGACCCTTCGCGGGCGAGGGCCTCGGTGACGGCGGTGACCGTCGTCGCGAGGAGGTCGTCGGTCGCGCGGACGCGCAACTCCCCGTCCGCGCGCAGGGAGTGGGCCGCCGGGACGGCCACCCCCAGCCGGGGCAGCAGCCGGTTGGCGAGGGCGAGGACCGCCGCCGGCACCCGGAAGCCGGTGGTGAGCGGGACCACCGCCGCGTCCGGCTTGCCGAGGTGGCGCAGCTGGACGGACCAGTCGCGGGCGGCCCAGGGGGTGGTGCCCTGGGCGAGGTCGCCGAGGACGGTCAGGGAGCCGAAGGCGGCCCGGCGGGCGATGGCCCGGCACTCCATGGGCGACAGGTCCTGCGCCTCGTCGACGACGATGTGGCCGTACCCCTCGGGGTGTTCGATCAGCCCGCCGAGTTCGTCCAGGAGGACCAGGTCGGCGGCCGACCAGCGGGCCGACTTGAAGGAGCGCGGCGGGCGCGGCCAGAGCAGGGCGGCCTGCTCGGCGGGGTCCAGCAGGCCCCCGGCCGCCCGGGCCAGGGTTTCGGCGTCGCCGAGGAGCCCGGGGAGGACCTCCTCGGGGCGGACCTTCGGCCAGACCGCGTCGAGGTGGGCGGTGAGCGGCCGCGCGTGTTCCATGCGGCGCACCCAGGCGGCGGGCCGTACCCCGGAGCGCCGCTCGGCCTGCTCGCGCAGGAGCGCCACCACCCGGGTGCGCACCCGCTCGCGGCCGACGGCGTACGGCGGTTCCTCCGCGCGGACCTCGGCGACGATCGCGGCGAGCCGGCCGGCGGGCACCCGCCAGCGGTAGCTGCCGTCGGGCACCACCAGGTCGGTCACGCCGTCGGGGGTCACCCGCGCGTACAGCGCGCGGCGCAGCACCTCGGCCATCCGGGGGTCGTGCTTGAGCGCGGCCGTCTCCTGGGGGTCGGTGCCGGTGGCTGGGTGGGAGGCGATCTCCTCCAGGAGGGTGGACTGCCTGACGGCCCGGTCCGTCTCGCCGAGGGCGGGCAGTACCTGGGCGATGTAGGTCAGGAAGGTGCGGTTGGGGCCGAGGACGAGCAGCCCGGCCCGGTCCAGGCGCTTGCGGTGGGTGTAGAGCAGGTAGGCGGCGCGGTGCAGGCCGACGGCGGTCTTGCCGGTGCCGGGGGCGCCCTGGACGCAGACGGAGTCGGTGAGGGCGGCCCGGACGAGGTCGTCCTGGTCGGGCTGGATGGTGGCGGCGATGTCCCGCATCGGTCCGACGCGCGGCCGTTCGATCTCGCGGGCGACGATGTCGCTGGTCCGGGACTCGCCCCGGCCCAGGTGCTCGTCCTCCAGGCCGGTGAGGTCGGCGGAGTCGCCCTGGGTGCCGGGCGCCCAGCCGAACCGGCGGCGGACGTCCACACCCTGTGGATGACGGGCGCTGGCCTGGTAGAAGGCGCGGGAGACGGGGGCCCGCCAGTCGATCACGAGGGGTGGGGCGGCCGGGTCCTCGGTGATCCGCAGCCGCCCGACGTGGTAGCTCTGCCCGCCGTGCGCGGGGTGGTCGGCGGCGAAGTCCAGGCGGCCGAAGAAGAGCGGGCCGGGCGGCAGTTCGCGCATCGCCTTGGCCCGGCTGCGCAACTGGTAGCCGAGCACCTCGGCGTCGGCGCCGGAGGCGGAGACGTCCTCGCCGGAGACGACCTGTTCGGCGGCGCCCTCGACCATCGCGGCGAGAGCGGCGCGGCAGGCGTCGTGGTGGGCGCGCTCGGTGTGCAGGGTGTCGGTGAGGGCGGGGCCGGGGGTGGGGTCGAGTGCCGTCATGGCGCCAGCCTACCGCCATAGCGTTACCGAGTTACGTTTTTAACCGAGTCTCGGTTAAACCCCGCCTCAGTGGCCGCGTCTCAGCGACCGGACCCCAGCTCCGGCAGCCCCCGCTTCAGCCGCCCGAACGCCCGCTCCGCAGCCCGGACCGCATCCGGTGCCACCTCCGCCACCTGCTCCCCCGCCGCGATCCGCCGCCAGTTCTCCTCCGCGAGGATCCGCTGCACGGCGATCATCTGTCCCGCCGCCAGCCGGGCGTCCAGCCCCCCGCCGAGGGCCTCCGCAAGGGCCTCCTCCTGCCGCCGCAGGTGCCGGTGCGCCCGAGCCACCAGGGCCGGAGTGCCGTACAGCAGGCGGTGGAAGGCGAGCACGTCGGGATGGTCGTTCAGGCCCGTGACCGGGTCGCGCCGCTCCAGCCCGGCCAGGAAGTGCCGGCGCAGCGCGTCCACCGGGTCGGCCGCCCCGGAGACCACCCGCGCCGCCTCCGTCTCGTGGTCGGCGATCCGGTGCAGGACCAGGTCCTCCTTCGCCGGGAAGTACCGGAAGAGGGTCGGCTTGGAGATCCCGGCCGCGGCCGCGACCTCGGCCACCGACACCGCGTCGAAGCCCCGCTCCAGGAACAGCCGTACGGCGGTGTCCGACACCTCCTGGTACATCCGCTGCTTCTTGCGCTCCCGCAGACCCATCTCAGCCATGGGGCGAGCCTACGCAGTGCCGGTGGGGCGGGCGGGGCCCACGGTCCAGGCCGGACCGGGGCCGCCGCGCCTGCGGGCGGACAGGCCGAGCGAGGCGGTCGCCGCGGCCAGCGTCATGGCGTACGAGTCCAGCGCGCGGCGCACGTTCGGCGCGTCCAGACTCACCCCGGTGACCAGCCGGTCCAGGTCGACATAGGCGGAGCGGACGATCTCGGTCCAGCGGTACACCCGCCAGTCCTCCCGCCACTGGCGGGTGAACCGCTCCGGCAGCCGGGCCTCCCAGCGGCGGAACATCCGGTCCCGGATCTCCGGCCGGGTCGGGGTGAGGTGCATGTGCCGGACCAGCTCGTACAGCGGGTCGCCGACCAGGGCCATCTCCCAGTCGATGAGGGTGAGCGCCGGACCGTCGTCGCGGCGGACCAGGTTCCACGGGTTGAGGTCGCCGTGCAGCAGGGCCGGGTCGCGCTCGGTGACCCGGTGCCGGGCGAGGATCTCGCGCAGCCGGGGCGCGTCGGGCAGGCCGAGCAGCCGGGCCAGCTGCTGGGACTCCTTGGGCAGGCCCGCGACCAGCGCCACCAGCTGCTCGCTGAGCCAGCCGTAGAAGGAGCAGCCGGGCCGGCCGGCCACCGGGTCGATCTGCGCGTGGTCGACCCCGGTGAGCGCGGCCAGCTGGTCGACCAGGCAGTCGGCCTCGTGCGGCAGCAGCCCGTCCACCGGGTGCCGCGGCCGCCGGCCGAGGTCGCGGGCGCCCTCGTAGGTGTGCACGGCGAACCGGTCGCCGCGGTAGCGGTGGCCGGGCCGTACGGCGTGGCTCGTGCCCAGCGCCAGCACCCGGGGCGCGGCCACCTCCACCCCGGACCGCTCGATCGCCCGCAGAACGGCGTGTTCGCTGAGGAAGCCCCGCTCCCGGCGCAGCCGTACGGTCAGCTCGCGGCGGACGACGACGGGGAAACCGGTGCCGGGCACCCGCAGCACGGTGTTGAGGTGCGCGGCGCCCTTGAAGACCCGGTCGGCGGGGGCGGCGCCCTCCAGGAACAGCGCGTCGGCGACGGCCGGGTGCGGGAAGCGGGGGTGTTCGGGGACGCGTCCGTCCGGGGTCCAGCCGAGGGCCCGGGCCGCCCGGCAGCTCGGCCTGCGGACGGCGGCCGAGGCGCCCCGCCGGAACAGGATCCGCTCGATCTCGCCGGCCTCCGGCACCCGGCCGAGGCCCAGCGGCTCGGCGGCGCGGCGCAGGGCGGCCCGCACGGCCGTGGTCGCCCGTTCCACGCGGGCCTGGTCGAACGCGTCCGCGGAGTCCTCCAGCGACCGTACGGCCCGGACGACGTCGGCGTAGAGGGACTGCGCGTGCTCGAACGCGACGTAGTGGCGCAGGTCCTTGCCCAGCCCGGCCGCGGCCGCGGGCCGCACCCGGCGCACCGCGTCCGCCCAGGCGTCGGTCACCTCGGTCCACTGGTGGTCGGGGTAGCGCATGCGCACCAGGTGGACGGCGAGGTCGTGCAACGGGTCGCCGTATCCGGCCAGTTCCCAGTCCACGGCGAGCGGCGGACCGCCGTCGTACGGCAGCACCAGGTTGCCGCGGTGCAGATCGCCGTGGAACAGGCCGTACGGCCGCCGGGTCAGCGCCGGGACCCGGTCGGCGAACCGGGTCAGGGCGTCCTCGGGCACGCCGAGCGCGGTGAACAGGCCGCCGTAGCGGCGCCAGTTGGGCCGCCGGATCTGCTGGTCGGCGAGGTGCGCGAGGGTGCGCAGAAAACCCTGGGAGTCGGTGTGGTGGCGGGGCCAGTCGGCCGGCCGGGGCGGCAGCGCGCCGCCGCGCACCGGGGTGAGGGCGGCGAGCAGCCCGGCGAGGTCCCGGAGCAGCGGGCCGGGGACGGGTTCGCCGGGCGGGCAGACCTCGGCGAGTACGTCCCCGTCCACGAAGCTGTGGACGGCGTAGCCCTCGCCCGCGGCCAGGCACTCCGGCACCCGGGGCAGCACCCGGCCGACCGCCCGCAGGATCTCCGGTTCGGCCGGCCAGGTCCGGATCACCACCGGCGGCACGTCCGCGCGCGGCACCCGCACCATCACCCGGGTGCCGGCGGCCCGCCCCAGCAGCCCGGCCGCCGGCTCGGTGAGCGGGACGACGTGGTTGCGGTGGTGGAGGCCGCCGCGCACCCCGCCCCCGGCCAGGGCGTGGGCCACGAACTCCCGGACGGCGGCAGCCGTCCGGTCGCCGCGGGGGGCCCCGGCCGCGGCACGGGGGACGGACGGTGCGCCCACTGGCTGCTCCGGGTCGATCGCGCGAAAAAGAAGGTCAGCCCGGCAAGGAGTGGTGCCGGACACAGGGCCGTATCCGGGGCTCCGAGCGGTGACTCGAACCTGCCGGCTGTGTCGGCTGTGTCGGGTGTGTCCGCATGCTAGCCGACCGCGCGCCCGCTCCGGAGCACCGTCAGCAGCGGCTCCAGCGACCGTACGACGTGTTCGGCGCCGGCCGCCCGCAGGACCTGCTCCTTCGCCTCGTCGCGGGCGTAGCCGAGGAAGGGCACCTCCGCCTTCCGGGCCGCGAGCAGGTCGGTCGTCGCGTCCCCGATCATCAGTGCGGCCGCGGGGGCGGCGCCCATCGCGTTCAGCGCCCGGACGAGGCAGTGCGGGTCCGGCTTCAGGTGGTGCAGCTGCTCGGTACGGCCGTACAGGTGCGGGGTGAAACAGCCGGCCAGGCCGCGGCCCTCGAGGTAGCTGCGGACCACCCGGGCGGAGTTGTTGGTGGTGACGGCCAGCCGGGCGCCGACCGCCGTCCAGGTGCGGATGAGCGGGTCGGCGTAGGCGGTGGGCAGCGCGGAGGCGGCGGCCTTCAGCTCCTCCTGGGTGAGCCGCTCCTCCAGCCCGGTGACCAGGTCGCTGCCCGGCCGCCGGCGGCCCACCGCGCGCAGCACGACCTGCGGGTCCAGCGTCCGGCGCTCGGCCTCGCTGAGCAGCCCGCGCAGCCCCTGCCGCTCCAGCCAGGCCACCAGGTCGGCGGCGATCCGTTCCGCCTTGTGCCGGGCGAACAGCCGGCAGATCGGCCCGTCGAAGTCCCACAGCACGAAACGGGCAGAGGTGATCAGTCCACGAAGCTTCTCTATCTCCTGCACATCAGAAGTCACGAGGAGAGTGTCAGGTCCGTGGTGATGGTTTCCCAGAGGGCGTCGAACCAGTTCTGCGACTGCTCCACGAACGCCGCGTCCCGCTGCCCGGCCCGACGCTCGAAGGAGAACAGCAGCGACTCCGAGCCGAGCGCGTCGTACATCTCCAGCGTGCCGCCGTCGGTCGGCTCCGCACGGCGCTCGATCTTGTAGTAGCCGAACAGCGCTTCGGACCCGTTGAGCAGATACAGCTTCACCGGCGGGGTGAACGGCAGCGCCCGGAAGGTGACGTGCACGTCGATGTCGTGGGTGGCGCGCAGCGCCTGGAGGTTGTACTGGAGCACCTGCCCCTGGGCGTTGCGCATGGCCAGCCAGCGCTGGTGCACGGCGTCGTCCTCGGCGCTGCCCGCGTCGACCGAGACCGGGAAGGCCAGGTTGATGTCCCGGGACGGCAGCAGCACCCGGGCGTCGATCCGCTCGGGACGCAGCCGGCCCTCGTGGATCAGGCGCAGCGGCTCACCGAGCGCGGGGATCAGGCTCTGCGCGGTGAGGCACACGGCGTCGATGCGCACCTGCGGGGCCGCGAAGGCCTCGGTCAGCCGGGGTGCGAGGGCCACCATGGTGGGCTGGGGCTCCTCCCGGGCGGCCGGCGGCGCGGCGATCCGCGGCGGGCTGCCCTTGGTGACCCCGCTGAGCAGCCCGTCCTGCTGGAGTGCCCGCAGGGCCTGGCGGACCGTGCCGCGCTCCACGCCGAACTCCTCGGCCAGCTCGGCCTGGGTCGGCAGCCGTTCACCCGGACGGAGGACACCGCTGCGGATGCGCTCGCGCAGGGCGCCGGCGATCTCCTCGGGCGTGCGCCTTCTGCTGCCGTTCACTGCCGCGTGGTCGTGGGTCACAACCAAACGCTACAACTCTGCTCCATCTGAGGGCAGTTGTCGGGAAGTTGTTCGTGAACACCGGCAACGTCGACCAAGTCGGCCCGAGTTGGTTCACCGCGTCAGGACGCGAGCACCAGATCCGAGCTGATCGTCCCCCACAGCGCCTCGAACCACAGCCGCGACTGGGCCACGAACACCGCGTCCCGCTGCCCGGCCGGCTCCTCGAACGGGAACAGCACCGACCGGGTGCCGTCGGCGTCGTACAGCTCCACCCGCTCGTCCTCGATCTCCCGCTCGTGGCGCCGGAGCGTGTAGTACGCGAACAGCGCCTCGGAGTCGTTGAGCAGATACAGCTTGACCGGCGGGGTGAACGGCAGCGCGCGGAAGGAGACCCGCACGTCGATGCCGTGCGTGGTGCGCAGCGCCAGCAGGTTCTCCCGCAGCACCAGGCCCTGGGCGTTGCGCTGGGCCAGCCAGCGCCGGTGCAGCAGACCGCCGTCGTCGGCGGCCACCGGTGCCGGGAAGGCCAGGGCGATGTCCCGGCTCGGGAGCAGCACCCGGACCTCGATCTTGGCCGGTTTCAGCTCCCCCGCGTGGATCATCCGGAGCGGCTCTCCGATCGCAAGGGTGAGCGAGACGGAGGTGAGGCAGAGCGCGTCGATCCGGACGTGCGGCACGGCGAAGGCCGCCGCCATCCGGGGCGCGAGGGCCGCCAAGGTCGGCTGTGGCGCCAGCGCGGCCGCGTCCACGACCGGCCCGGCCCCCGGCACCGGAGCCACGGTGGCGGGGCTGCCCTTGGAAACATTGGTGAGCAGCCGCTCCGACTGGAGGATGCGCAACGCCTGCCGTATGGCACCGCGCTCGACGCCGAACTCGCCGGCCAGCTCGGCCTGGGTGGGCATGCGCTGTCCCGGCCGCAGCACACCGGACCGGATCCGGTGGCGCAGTTCATCGGCTATCCGACGGGGGGACGGCCGGGTCTGCTGTGACCTCTGCTCCGGGTCCACAGAGAGAACGGTACAACTTCCCGCCAACTTAGGGCAGTTCACCGAAGGCTGGTTATGAGTCGGGTATTCGCGGAGATAAGTACAGTGGAGTTGGCAGCCAACTCAACCGACATGGTCGAGCTTCCCAGTGGTTGGCCGACCGGGTTCCCCCTCCGGAGGGGAGCCGGGAACCCGGACAGGGGACGGCCACCGAAGCGCACAGCCACAACCGAACAGACCGCACAGCCACAACTGCACAGGGCATCACCGCACAGCCACAACTGAACACGACGCGCACAGCCACAACTGAACAGCACGCTACGGATACAGCGGAACAGGGCGTCGGCCTCGAGGGCGGCGCCCTTTCTCAGCTCAGCAGGTCGTCGACCTGCGCCTCGCCCTCCCGGTACCGCCGGGCGATCTCCCCGCTGCACTCGTCGGTCGTCCGCTGCAACCGCTGCCGCCGCCGGGACACCTCCTGCTCGTACCGCACCAACCGGCCCATCGCCGCGGTCAGCTCCAGATCGGTCCGCGCGGTGAGATCGCTCAGCTCGACCTCGGCGAGCATCTCCGCGGCCAGCCCCCGGATCTCCTCGTTGTGCGGGGTGCCGAGGGTGACATGGCGGGCCGAGGAGCGCTGCCGGGCCGGGGCGTCGGTGAGGATCTCCGGCAGCCGCTCCACCACGGACGCGTCCTTCGGCGCCGGTACGGCCGCCCGCCCGCGCCGGGCCAGCTCCGCGCGCAGGATGTCGATCCGGCCCTGGAGCAGCCGCCGCACATAGCTGAGGTCGGCCTCGTCCCGCTGGGCGTCGCGGCGCAGCGCGCGCAGTTCGGGCAGGCTCAGCCGGGCCGGTTCGGGCGGCTCCGGCAGCGCGGGCTCGGCCGGGCCGTCGCCTCGCGGGGCGGGCGGCCGGAAGCTCGTGCCCTGCGGGCCCAGCCGCCCCCTGGTGCTCGGTGTGCTCATTGCTTCTGACCGTCCCCTCGACCGGTGGTGCACAGCATGGTGCCACCCCAACCGGGCACTACGTGACCGAGTGCCCCCGAACGGCCCAGACCAGCGTCAAGAGATCCATAATGGGCCCCCGGCGAACGCCCGCCGGGCACCCGGCATGATGGTCCGCATGCGTGCGGTGGTGCAGAGAGTGGACGGCGCGAGCGTCGTCGTGGACGGCGAGACGGTGGGCGCGATCGAGGGCGAGGGCCTGTGCGTCCTGGTCGGCGTGACCCACGAGGACACCAAGGAGAAGGCGGCACAGCTGGCTCGCAAGCTGTGGTCGATCCGGATGCTCCAGGACGAGAAGTCGTGCAGTGACGTCTCGGCGCCGCTGCTGGTCATCAGCCAGTTCACGCTGTACGGCGACGCCCGCAAGGGGCGCCGCCCGACCTGGAACGCGGCGGCGCCCGGCGACGTCGCCGAACCCCTGGTGGACGAGGTGGTGGCCCAGCTGAGAGCGCTGGGCGCGACGGTCGCGACGGGCCGCTTCGGCGCGAAGATGCGGGTCTCTCTGACGAACGACGGCCCGTTCACGGTGCTGCTGGAGATCTAGTCCGAGCTTCTCCCTTAGGGCGCAACCACAACCTCTTGGGCCGCCGCTGTCTCTCCGGCCAGGAGCTGCGCGTCGAGGGGGATGTTCCGCTTGACCAGGGCCAGGGCCACCGGGCCCAGCTCGTGGTGGCGGACGGAGGTCGTCACGAAGCCGATCTTGCGGCCGTCGGGGCCCTCCTCCGCGAGCCGGATCTCGGTACCCGGCGCCGGGAGGTGCACCTCGCTGCCGTCGAGGTGGAGGAAGACGAGCCGGCGCGGCGGCTTGCCCAGGTTCTGCACCCGGGCGACCGTCTCCTGCCCCCGGTAGCAGCCCTTCTGGAGATGGACCGCCGTACCGATCCAGCCCAGCTCGTGCGGGATGGTCCGGTGGTCGGTCTCGAAGCCGAGCCGGGGCCGGTGCTGCTCGACCCGCAGCGCCTCGTGCGCGAGGATCCCGGCGGCGGGCCCGTGCGTGGCGGCGAAGGACTCCAGGTCGGCACGGGGCAGGAAGAGATCACGGCCGTACGGCGTCTCGCGTACGACGACGCCCTCCGGCACCTCGGCGATGGACCCGGCGGGCAGGTGGACCACCGCGAAGTCCGCGGTGCGGTCGGCGACCTCGACCCGGTAGAAGAACTTCATCGACTCCAGGTACGCCAGCAGCGCGTCCTGGGTGCCGGGCTCGACGTGCGCCCAGACGGTCGTACCGTCGTCGACCAGGTACAGGGCGTGTTCGATGTGCCCGTGGGCGGAGAGGATCAGCGCCTCGGTGGCCTGGCCGGCGGGCAGCTCGCTGACGTGCTGGGTGAGCAGCAGGTGCAGCCAGCTCAAACGGTCCTCGCCGGTGACGGTGACGACCCCGCGGTGGGACAGGTCGACGAAACCGTTGCCCTCGGCGAGGGCGCGCTGCTCGCGGAACAGGTCGCCGTAGTGGGCGGCGACGCCTTCGTCCACACCCTCGGCTGAGACGGCGCCGGGCAGGGACAGCAGGGGGCTCTTCATGTACGCAAGCCTACGACGCGGTACTTGAACCCTTCAGGGAACAGTCCTGGCAGCGGCCGAAGATCGCGAAGTGCTTCATGTCGGTGTCGAAACCGAACTGCGCGCGCAGCTTGGCGGTGAACTCGGCGGCGACGGCGACATCGGCCTCGATGACGTTCTCGCAGTCCCGGCACACCAGGTGCAGGTGGTGGTGGCGGTCGGCCAGGTGGTAGGTGGGCGCACCGTGGCCGAGGTGGGCATGGCTGACCAGGCCCAGCTCCTCCAGCAGCTCCAGCGTGCGGTAGACGGTGGAAATGTTGACCCCCGACGCCGTCTTCCTCACTTCCGCGAGGATGTCGTCGGGGGTCGCGTGCTCAAGGGTGTCCACGGCTTCGAGGACAAGCTGGCGCTGCGGCGTCAGCCGGTAGCCGCGCTGCCTGAGGTCGCTCTTCCAGTCGGTGCTCACCACACCGGCAAGTCTAGGACTAACGGAAGAAAGCGATGCCGTCGTCGGGCATGTCGTCGGGCAGGGCCTTCGCCCAGCGCTCGACGTCCTCCGGCGTGACGACCTTCTTCAGGTGCGCCGACATGTACGGGCGCAGCTCGACCTCGGGGGTCTGCTTCTCGCCGACCCACATGAGGTCGCTCTTGACGTACCCGTACAGCCGCTTGCCGCCGGTGTACGGCTGCGCGGCGGGCGTCCGGGCGACGGCGTCCGTGACCAGGTCGATCTGCGGCTTCTTCGGGGCCATCTCGCCGTACCAGATCTCGATGACACCGTCGTCGCGGGTCATCGTGACCTCGACCTTGCGGTCGGCGTCGATCCGCCAGAAGCCGTGCTCCGACTCCAGCGGGCGGACCTTGTTGCCGTCGTTGTCCAGGACCCAGGTGTGGGACTGGTACTCCAGGAAGTCCCGGCCGTCGTGGCTGAAGGTGACTTCCTGGCCGAAGTTGCACTTCTCGGACCCGGGGAAGTCGTGCACGCCCGCGCCGGCCCAGTTGCCGAGCAGGAAGGCGAGCGGGACGAGGTCCTTGTGCAGGTCGGACGGGATCTCGATCATGAGAGGCGATTCCTAGCGGTGGTTCAGCGCTGGCCCTGGTACAGCTTCTTCACGGTCAGACCGGCGAAGGCGAGCACGCCGACGCAGACCAGGATCAGCAGTGCTTCGAAGAAAGTCTCCACGGGTGCTCCTTGAGCGGGGTGAGCGTAGGTACACAGAGGCCGGATCCCAGCTTACGCGGCCGGGCCCGGCCTCTCCCTGCGAGGTGGGCCGACCAGGGGCGAGGGTCGCGTCTGACCCGTACGGCTGAATCCGCACCGCCGCCCCGGCCCGGGCCGGTCCCGCGCGGCAGGATGCGGTGCCATGAGTACCGACATCACCCGCCGTGTAGTGATTTTCCGCCACGCCAAGGCCGAGCAGGACGACGGCGACGATCACGAGCGTCCCCTCGCCGACCGCGGCCGCAAGGACGCCCCCGTCGCCGGCCGCTGGCTCGCGGGCACCGGCATCACCCCGGACCAGGCCCTGTGCTCGACGGCGGCCCGCTGCCGCGAGACATGGAAGCTCGCGGGGGCCGAGCTGCCGGAGCGGCCCCGGACCGTGTACGACGACCGCCTGTACGAGGCGTCGCTGGGCGAGCTGATCGCCTGCCTGAACGAGATCTCCGACGAGGTCACCGACCTGGCGCTCATCGGGCACAACCCGGGCACGCACGCACTCGCCGACGCCCTCGCGGGTGAGGCGGACGGTGACCTCCTGGCCCGGATGAACCGCAGCGGCTTCCCCACCTCCTCGATCGCCGTACTCACCTTCAACGGCTCGTGGAAGGCCGTCGAGCACGGCGTCGGACGGCTGGCCGCCTTCTGGACCCCGCACGCATAGGACGCCGTCCGCTTTCACGGGCTTTCATCGCGGCCGGGCGGCTGAAAGCGCGGTGAGGGCGCCGTGAAACCGGCGGGGCGCAGGCTTCTTCCTGTCAGCAAGACCGCAGGAAAAACCCCCTGAAGGAGCCCACACCATGTCTCTCGCCCTCACCGCCCAGGACAAGGACACCCTCCGCACCGCCGCCCACGGCGCCATCGCACTCCTGGCCGCCGCCGACGCCGCCGGCTCCCCGCACAAGGTCGCCACCCACGGCGTCCTCGCCCTCATGGCCGCGACCGGCGAGGTCGGCCACGTCCTCGCCGAGAAGGGAAAGATCAAGGACCTGGGCGGCAAGTCGGCCGCCGAGATCGCCGACCACGTGCTGCCCGCCCTCACCACCACGATGCACGTCCTGAAGAAGCAGGACCCGGCCGAGGCGGACAACTTCCGCAGCACCATCCTCGTCGCCGTCGAGGCGGGCACCAAGGCCCACAAGGGCGAGCCCGGCCCGGCCCTCACCGCGATGACCGCGAAGATCACCGCCGCCCTCGACGCGTGAGGCTCCGCCGTGGGCTACAGCGCACCCTCCTGCTTGACCCCGCCCACAAAGGCGGCCCAGGCGCCAGCGCCGATCAGCAGGGGGGTGCGGGTGGTGTCCTTGCTGTCCCGCACGGCGGTGTGGAGGAGGCCGTCGCAGACTTCGACGCAGGCGCCGCCGTCCGAGTTGCTGTAGCTACTCTTGCGCCAGTCGGCAGTGTGGAGGAGCTGGTCCGAGACTTCGACGCACTGGCCGCCGTCCTGGTTGCTGTAGCTGCTCTTGCGCCACGTGATGGTGCTCAGCTCGATGGATCGCATGGCGCTTCCTCCAACATCCGCAAGATGAACATCCGTGATGCAGCAGGGTCGAGGGCCGCGTCACGAATCGCATCATATCTGCGCTGCAAGTCCTCAACCTCGCTTACTTCCTGGACGAGTTCGCCCTGTACGGCGCTCTCCAGATAGGCCACGGTACGGCCGTTCGGAAGCCGCAGGAAGGTGACTGCGGTGTCCATCAGCCCGTGCAGCCCGGCACCGAACGGCACCACGTAGAGGGTGACGTTCAAGCGCTCCGAGAGCATCGCCAGGTGCCCCAGCTGGCGCCGCCACTTCTGAGGGTCCGACAGCGAGTTCCGCAGCACCGCCTCGGAATGAATGGCTCGAAACGGCGGTGCATAGTCGCCGTCCAGCACGCTCTGGCGACCGAGACGAGCTTCGACTTGTTGCTCCAGCTCATCTCCACTGAGGCCACCTGCTGCGAGCAACTCACGGGCGTACTCGCGGGTTTGCAGCAGACCGTGCAGAACGCTGCCGCCGTAATGCCACACGCTCACCGCCTCGGCCTCCAGCAGCATGTACGGCCGATACGCCTCCCGGAACTGCATGGGGTCGGCCACCGCCAACTCCCACAGCGTGAGCAACTTGTCGCCCGTGCCGTAGTACTGGTCCGCCGCCTGCACCACCTCCGGGCCGCCCAGCGTATGGCCGTGCTCCATCTTGCCGAGGAGCGAGGAATCCCACCCCAGCACCTCCGCCAGCGCCCGCAGGCTCACCCCCCGCTCGGCCCGCAGTAACCGCAGCTCCTCCGCGAACCGCACCCTCGGTTCCTGACTGCGACCCGTGATCGCCCTCCGCTGCGGCACCGCGCCCTCCCTGCTTGTGGAATTTGTGGAATATGGGCCGCCCGCCATGGAAGGAGCGCCCGTTCCGCCCGTATCCGCCTCCGCGCCGGGCCATCCTCGTACCAGCCCAGGAACACGCAGAGTAGTGCAACTGGCGCATTCCGTATAGACAGTGAGGAAAGGCGCAAAACCGCTGGGAACGGATCCGGCCACCCTGCCCCTCGCGGCTACGCTGCCGGTATGACCAAGAAGCTCGTGATCAAGGTGACGGCCGGGGCGGACGCCCCCGAACGCTGCTCGCAGGCCTTCACCGTCGCCGCCGTGGCCGTGGCCAGTGGGGTCGAGGTGTCGCTGTGGCTGACCGGGGAGTCGTCCTGGTTCGCGCTGCCGGGGCGGGCCGCCGAGTTCGAGCTGCCGCACGCGGCGCCGCTGCCGGATCTGATCGAGGCGATCCTGGCGGCCGGACGGATCACGCTGTGCACGCAGTGCGCCGCGCGGCGCGAGATCACGGAGAAGGACGTCATCGAGGGCGTTCGGATCGCCGGCGCGCAGGTCTTCGTACAGGAGGCGCTCGGGGACGGCGTGCAGGCGCTCGTCTACTGACCGCTCACTGCCGGGGGCGCTTCTTGCCGTCCAGCTCGTCCCACCACTCGTCGGACTGGGGATCGCCGGAGGGGTCGTCCCACCAGCGGTCCTCCGGGCCCCGGCGGTTGGCGATCATCGCGGCCACGGGCGGGATGACCATGGCGAACACGCACATACCCACGGCCGCCGGGATCGACCAGAGCCGTACGACCGCCCAGGCCAGGACGAAGAGCCCGATGCACGTGCCCATCATGGCGAAGTAGATGTGGCGCCGTCGCGCGTACATAGGTCCAGGGTAGGCCGGGGCGGGGCTGTCACAACTGATCGACAATCACGGCGTGCGACGGGCCGACGGAGTTACCGTGGCGTGCGCGTCCACAGCGCCGACGACCAACGCCGACCCCGGGGGAAACACCACATGCGCGCCCTGCGAATACTGCTGATCATCGTCGTGATCCTGGGCGGGCTGTTCGTGATCGCGGACCGGATCGCCGTGCACTTCGCGGAGGGCGAGGCCGCCGACAAGCTGAAGTCGACGGAGAACCTGGCCACCACCCCGGACGTCAGCATCGACGGCTTCCCCTTCCTGACCCAGGTCGCGAGCGGCTCGCTGGACGACGTGCACGTCGGGATCAAGAACTACGAGGCCCAGACCGGCACCGCGGGCAAGACGATCCGCATCGACGACCTCCAGGCGGACATGAAGGGCGTCTCCTTCTCCGGCGACTACAGCTCCGCCACCGCCTCCAGCGCGACCGGTACGGCGACCATCTCCTACGCCGAGCTGCTGAGGACCGCCAAGTCGCAGCCGACCGAGGTCGCCCCGGGGATCGAGGCGAAGGTCGTGGGGCTGTCCGACGGCGGCAACGGGAAGATCAAGGTCGCGGTGCGAGTGACCGGCAGCTTCCTGTCCGTGCCGATCAACCGGACGGTGTCCGTGCTGAGCAGCGTGACCGTGGCGGACAACAAGGTCGAGGTGCACGCCGACTCGCTGCCCAAGCTGGCGGCCGTCTCCCTCGCCGAGAACCGCATCCGCAACATCACCGACTTCCAGCAGGCCATCGACCGGCTGCCCGGCGGCATCACGCTGGACAAGGTGCAGGCCGCCGAGGACGGCGTACGGATCAGCGTGAAGGGTTCGGACGTCAAGCTGGCGGGGTAGGACCCGGAGGCCGTCGTGGACGGCTTCTGTCCGAGGGGCGAGACGGTGTCGTCCGTTCAGTAGCCCGCTGTCACCCGGACGAGTGCCAGATGCGGGGTGGAGCAGCCCGAACGGGCTCAAGCGTCCCGGGATTCGGACGATCGCGTCTCGCGATATGACACACCGGTGACACGCGCGCCCGGACGTCCCTACGATCGGGGCCATGAAGCGACAGGCGGATCTCACCAAGCGGCGGGCAGTGGACCTGTGCCGCGTTGCCGCCATGCTCTGTCGCCCCTTCTGAGCGAAAGTCCCGACTTCCGCATCACCCCCGCCCTGTCGAAGGGCGACCGCCCTGCTCAAGGGCGATCGCGCGCCGCCCGCTCACGGGCGCGCCGCGCCCCCGCACATTCGCACGCCCCGCCGCGACTGCCCCGGAGGAGAAGAGCATGAGCCGCAGCGACGTCCTGGTCGACGCCGACTGGCTCCAGGAGCACCTGGACGACCCGACCATCGCCATCGTCGAGGTGGACGAGGACACGTCCGCCTACGAGAAGAACCACATCAAGAACGCGATCCGCATCGACTGGACCAAGGACCTCCAGGACCCGGTCCGCCGTGACTTCATCGACCAGGAGGGCTTCGAGAAGCTCCTGTCGGAGAAGGGCATCGCCAACGACCACACGGTGATCCTCTACGGCGGCAACAACAACTGGTTCGCGTCGTACGCCTACTGGTACTTCAAGCTCTACGGCCACGAGAGCGTCAAGCTGCTCGACGGCGGCCGCAAGAAGTGGGAGCTGGACGCCCGCGAGCTGGTCGCCGGCGACGAGGTTCCCGAGCGCCCGAAGACCGACTACAAGGCGAAGGCCCAGGACACCTCGATCCGCGCCTTCCGTGACGACGTCGTCGCCGCCATCGGCTCGCAGAACCTGGTCGACGTCCGCTCGCCCGACGAGTTCTCCGGCAAGCTGCTCGCCCCGGCCCACCTGCCGCAGGAGCAGTCGCAGCGCCCGGGCCACGTCCCGTCCGCGCGGAACATCCCGTGGTCGAAGAACGCCAACGACGACGGCACCTTCAAGTCGGACGAGGAGCTGAAGGCCCTCTACGCCGAGGAGCAGGTCGACCTCGCCAAGGACACGATCGCCTACTGCCGCATCGGTGAGCGCTCGGCCCTGACCTGGTTCGTGCTGCACGAGCTGCTCGGCGTCGAGAACGTCAAGAACTACGACGGCTCCTGGACCGAGTACGGCTCCCTCGTCGGCGTGCCGATCGAGCTGGGCGCCAACAAGTAACCCAGGCCACGACCTTTACCCCTCAAGGAGTTCGACATGTGCGGTGCGAAGGCCGGTGGCCCGGACGCTTCCACGATCAAGCCCGGTGAGACCACGATCCAGGGCCAGGTGACCCGCGACGGCGAGCCGGTGACGGGCTACGTCCGGCTGCTCGACTCGACCGGCGAGTTCACCGCCGAGGTCCCGACCTCGGCGACCGGTCAGTTCCGCTTCTACGCCGCGGAGGGCACCTGGACCGTCCGTGCGCTCGTCCCCGGCGGCACGGCCGACCGTACGGTCGTCGTGGCGGAGCAGGGCGCGCTGGCCGAGGTCGCCATCGCGGTCTGAGGTCCCGGTCGACGGGTCCCGTGACGGTCGGAGGGCCGCACCCCTGGGTTGGACGCCAGTGGGGGTGCGGCCCTCCGCCATGTCAGCGGCACTGCGGGATGAAGGGATCCCGGTCGACGCTGTGGGCGTTGTTGTCGACGTACCCGGCGAAGGTGTAGGCGGTGCCGCCGACGAACCGCCAGCCCACGCCGTCTGAGTAGTCGACCTCGCTCACCTGGTACCAGGTGTTGCCCCAGGTGCCGATCTGCTCGCCCCTCGTCCAGCAGTTGGCGTAGATCCAGGCGCCGGGGGCGAGGTCGGGCCAGCCGATCTTGCCGTTCGTCGTGTTCGGGCTCCTGTAGATGCCGACCCAGTTGCTGGTGGTGAGCTTCACGGGGTCAGAGGCCGAGGCGCTCCCCGCTGTCGTCACGATCGCACCGATGCTCATCGCGGCGGCCGTCACGGCCATCGCCGCCCGGCGCCCGAATCTGATCCTCATGTGGTGCCCCTCCAGGTAAGGCGCCGGTGAGTGGCGCGAACTCAGCCTGGCGCGGCAGGGGTGGCGGGGCCATCCTTTCTCCGCTGACCAAAAGGCTTGCCAACGGGGGGGTTGGGCATGCTGCGCATCGAGTTGTCCGGAGAGGACCTCGCACGGATCCGGTTCGTGCCGCAGCCGGCACCGCTGGTCGAACTCAAGCTCGCGTTGATGATGCTGCGGCGCCCGGACTCGGAGCAGACGTTCGGCCGGTGGCGGCGCGGGGTGCGGCAGCGGCTGCCCGCCTCCACCCGTCCGCTGTGGGACCTGCTCACGCCGTACCGCGGCCCGGCCCTCCTGGACCCGGTCAGCCCGGACCTGCCGAGCGCCCTGGACGTGGTGCGGGCCGTACCCGCCGGCCAGCTGCGCGTCTGCCTCGAAGGGGCGTGGGCACGGCAGGAGGGGCAGGGGCCGGTGCCCCACTGGGTGCGCGACCTGGCCCAGGGCGACCCCGGTTGCCGGGAACTGGTCTGCCAGGGGTTCCAGGACGCCTACCGGGCCGTACTCCACGCGTCCTGGCCCCGGGTGGCGGCCCTGCACTCCGCCGAGTACGCCCGGTACGCCCTCAACACCGCCGAGCACGGGGTCGTCGGCGCGCTGACCCGGCTCTGTCCGGGGTCCCGGCTGGCCGACGGCCACTGGGAGATCGACGCGCCCTACCGGTGGCAGGTGGCGCCCGCCGGCCGTGGTGTGGTGCTGCTGCCCACCTTCCACTGGACCGGTGCGCCGCTGGTCGCCGAGCGGGCGCAGGAGCCGCTGCTGGTGGTCTACCCGGCCGGTCCGGGCATCCCGCTGATGCCCTCGGCCGTCGGCGAGGACGTGCTCGCGCCGGTCCTCGGCACCACCCGGGCGCAGACCCTGCGCCTCCTCGGCTATCCCCTGAGCACCAGCGAACTCGCCGGCCACCTCGGCATCAGCCTGGGCGCGGCCTCCACCCACGCGGCCGCGCTGCGCGCCGCGGGCCTGATCGACACGGTCCGCGCCGGCCGCGCGGTCCGCCACGAACGCACCGCCCTGGGCACCCTGCTGACAGGCGGCGCGGACCGGCCCTGAGCACGGCTAGGACTTGCTCCTCCCCGTGGCCACGGCGGCGATGACCTTGTCCATCTCCTCCTCGGTCACCTCTCCCAGGCGGCAGGCGGCGATGTGCCCGGAGGGGTCGACGACCAGCGTGTACGGGATGGACTGGGGGACCATGCCGCGCGGCAGCCGCAGGGCCTGCTTCCCGGCGGGGTCGTGGATCGAGGGGTACGACAGCCCGTGCGCGCGCTGGAAGGCGAGCGCGGCGGCGACCCCGTCGTCCCGGTTCAGCCCGAGGAGCTGCACACCGCGGCCCGCCCACCGCTTCTCGATCCTGCGCAGTTCCCCGGCCTCCGCCTGGCACGGCCTGCACCAGGACGCCCACGCGTTGACCAGCACGACCTTCCCCCGGTAGTCGGAGAGGCGCACGGTGTGTCCGTCCAGCGCGGGCCCGGTCAGATCCGGCGCCGCCGGCCGCTTCCCCTCGGCGAAGGCGGAGGTCAGGGGATCCCCGGGACTGGTGTCACCGAGAGGCGCGGGCGTCGAACACCCCGCGAGAACCAGACAGGCGGCAACGGCGACGAGCACATACCGGACACCGGTGGCGACCATGGCTTCCCCCTTTTTCCCCTGGCACCCGTGCCGATCATTCTGCTCCCCGGGCGGACAGCCGTTGCAGCGGGCCCTCTACGGTGAGGCGGAGCACTTGGTACATCCGGAGGGGAAAGCCGTGCCGTCGTCCTTACGCCCGCGCCGCAGCGTCCTGGCGCTGACCGCTCTCGCCCTGCTGTCCGCAGCGGCCGGGGCGACCGAATACCTCGTCCACGACCGGCGTGCCGACGCGGGCCTGACCCCGGGCCCCTTCGCCGGTGCGGCGCCCTGCCGGACCATCACCGACAAGGCCCCCGACCGCCTCGCCGACCTGGACCGCCGCTCCACCGCGGTACGGGGGGTGGTGGTGTGGGGCAACCGCGACGTCGTCCTGCGCTGCGGAGTGACTCCCCCTGGCCCGACACAGGACGCGTGCTTCTCGGTGAACGGGGTGGACTGGGTGATCGACGAGAAGCAGTCCACGGCCTCCCGAAAGGTGATCGTCACCTACGGCCGCACCCCCGCGACCCAGGTGGCCTTCTTCACCGCCGGCAAAACCGACACGGCCCTGGTCGACCTGTCGGACCTGGTCACCCCGATCCGACAGGCCGATCACTGCCTGGACAAGTGAGACGCGTATATCGCCGCGAACAGCGGTAAGTTGACCATGCCGGCCGTCACGCACAGCCCGACTTCATCACTTGGCTCACCGCCCTGCGCCACCCCAGGAAGGTGAGCCACGCAACGCCACGAGGCAGCCGCTGAGGAGACTCTCGATGACATCACTGCGCAGCTATCTCGCCGACTACGCAGCGGGGCGGATGAGCCGAGAAGAAATGCTGGCCACCGTCGCAGCCTGGCCGCTGGAGGAGCGGGACGCGGATCCCGCCCACACTCTGCCCGACCACCAGGACAACACGGCAGACGTGCTGGCCTCCGCAGTGCTGAACGGGCAGCTCACGGAAGAGGACTACCAGGAGATCCTGCGCCGACGCGCCAACTCGGCCGCCCTGCCGGATTGATGGCGAGAGCGACCGCGATCACGGACGGCCCTGCGCGAGGCATATCGCAACCGGTAGCGGGCGTTTCAACAACCTCCCGGCCGAGTACACCTAGCCCAGCGCCCGCCCCAGCACCCACACCACCGGCGCCGCCGCCGACAGCGGCAGGGCCACGCCCGCGGTGAAGTGGACGAAGCGGGAGGGGTAGTCGTAGGAGGCGGCCCGGTGGCCGATCAGGGCGCAGGCGCCCGCGGCCGCGCCGAGCAGGGCGCCCTTCGTGCCCAATCCGGTCATGTCGCCGACCGCGATGCCCGCGCCGGCCGCCGCGAGCAGCGCGACCACCACCGACGCCGGGGTGGGCAGCGGCAGGGCACGGGCCAGGACCGCGACCGCGACCGAGGCCGCGCCCACCGACACCGCGTGCGCCCCGGCGCCGAGGTAGCCGGTCGCGACCACGGTGAGGGCCGCCGAGACGACGGTCGCCATCAGGCCGTACATCCGCTCGTCCGGGTCCGCGTGCGAGCGCAGCTGGAGGACCAGGCAGAGCAGCACCCAGACGCCGAGGGTGCCGAGGATCGCGGCGGGGGCGTGTCCGCGCCCGGACAGCAGGACGGCCGCGTCGGCGACCAGGCCGCCCAGGAAGGCCAGCGCGATGCCCTGCCGGGCCGGCCACATGCCGTTCAGCCGGAACCAGCCGGCCGCCGTCACCGCCTGGAGGATCACCAGGGGGGCGACGAGCGCGTAGGAGGCGACCGGCGCCGCGGCGGCCAGCAGCAGGCCGAGCACCGCGGTGAGCGCCGCCGGCTGCATACCGGGCTCGATGATCGGCGAACGGCCCTCCAGGCGCGCCCGCTGGTTGTCCTTTATCCGGGTGTTGCCGGCGAGGGTGGCGGGGCCGTAGGTCGGGGCGCCCTCGGCATCGGCCACATCGGCCACCGGTTCCGGTTCCGGTTGCGCCGGGGGCTCCGGCTGCGGCTCCCAGGCGGGCTGGGCGGCCTGCTGGGCCTGCTGGGCCTGCTGCGGGGCGTAGGGGTCCGTGTAGTGCTGCTGCTGGTAGCCGTAGTCGTAGTCGTACTGCTGGTGCTGCGGCTGGTACGCCGGCTCCGCCGCCTGTGCCGGCATCTGGAGCGGGGCGTGCGTCTGGGTGTCCCAGGTCTGGCCCTGCCACTGCTGGGTGAGCTGGGGGTCGTAGCCGGGCTGCTGCTGGTCGTACCCGGACCCGGGGGCCGCGTGGGATCCGGGCCACTGCTGCTGCTGGTACGGGTCGTAGCCCTCGTACGGGCCGCCCTGATACGGCTGGTCGCTCATCGCCTCACCCTCCTGCGAACGGCGGGAGCACCTCGACCGTGCCGCCCTCGGCCAGCCGTACCGACTCGTGCGAGCGGGTCCCGACGGGATCGCCGTCGACGAGGAAGGAGCATCGCTGGAGCACGCGCGTGAGTTCGCCGGGGTGGTGGGCGCGTACGGCGGCGAGCGCTTCGGCGAGCGTCTCCGCCTCGTACGGCTCCTCGGCGACCTGGGCCGCGGCCTTGGCGGCGGCCCAATAGCGCACCGTGACCTTGGGCATCTGGTTCCTCAATCGACGGCAAGAAAGAAATAAGAGTGCTGTCAGGCTAGCCCGCCTTCGCCGCGGCCCAGACCCCGATCCTGGTCAGCAGGGTGTCGTCCGCGGCGTGCTCGGCGTGGCCCATGCCCGGCTCGATCCAGAGTTCTCCCAGCTCCCCGGCCGCCTCGGCGAGCATGCGGGGGTGGTCGAGGGGGAAGTAGCCGTCGCGGTCGCCGTGCACGATCAGCAGCGGGGTCGGGGGGATCCGGCGGGTCGCCTCGGTCGGGGACAGCGGCACCGGGTCCCAGTCGCGGTGGTGGATGCGGGTGCGCAGCCCGTAGCGGCCGACCAGCCGACCCTCGGGGCGGGTGACCAGCCAGTGCAGCCGGCGCATGGGGGCGGTGCCCCGGTAGTACCAGCGGGCGGGCGCGCTGACCGAGACCACCGCGTCGACCGTGCCCGGGTGCAGGGCCGCGTGGCGCAGGACCACCGAGCCGCCCATGGAGAAGCCGACGCTCACCACCCGCGGGTGGCCGAGCGCGCGGGCCCAGTCGACGGCGGCGGCCAGGTCCAGCACCTCCCGGTCGCCGACCGTGGAGCGGCCGCCGGAGCGGCCGTGGCCGCGGAAGGAGAAGGTGACGACCGCGCCGTACCGGGCGAGGACGCCGGCCACCCGTCGCACATGCGGGCGGTCCACGTCCCCGGTGAAGCCGTGGGCGATGACGAACGCCAGGCCATCGGGGGATGGAGCGGAGGTGTCCGGCGGGGTTTCGTATACGACCGTGCCCGGGTTGTATACGGAATCGATCGCAATGCCATCGGCCGTGGTCAGATACGTCCGGATAGGGCCCCGTCCGCCCGTCTCGCCATTCGGACGAACGGTGGAACGCGCCACATGACCTGCCGGACGGTTGCTCATGTGGGCTATTCTGCTGGGCAGAGGACTCGGGCAGCGAAGCCCCCGGGTCCTTTTGTGCTTTCGGAAGCGTTGTATACGAAGTGGGAAACCCCTGGTGAAGGCCGGGGGGAACCGCCGGTGTACGGGGCCTTCGGGATCGCAGAGCAGTGCCCGTCCGCACACGTCCTCGCAGGGACCGAGGAGGAACCAGACGTATGAGTTCTCTGCTGCTCCTGACCAACGCCCTCCAGCCGTCGACAGAGGTCCTGCCCGCACTGGGACTTCTGCTGCACAACGTCCGGGTGGCCCCGGCCGAGGGCCCCGCCCTGGTCGACACCCCCGGTGCCGACGTCATCCTCGTCGACGGCCGGCGCGACCTGCCGCAGGTCCGGAGCCTGTGCCAGCTGCTGCGTTCCACCGGCCCCGGCTGCCCCCTGGTCCTGGTCGTCACCGAGGGCGGCCTCGCCGCCGTCACCGCCGATTGGGGCATCGACGACGTCCTGCTGGACACGGCGGGTCCGGCCGAGGTCGAGGCGCGGCTGCGGCTCGCCATGGGCCGCCAGCAGATCGTCAACGACGACTCCCCGATGGAGATCCGCAACGGTGACCTCTCGGTGGACGAGGCGACGTACAGCGCCAAGCTCAAGGGCCGGGTCCTCGACCTCACCTTCAAGGAGTTCGAGCTGCTGAAATACCTCGCGCAGCACCCGGGCCGGGTCTTCACCCGCGCCCAGCTCCTCCAGGAGGTGTGGGGCTATGACTACTTCGGCGGCACCCGGACGGTGGATGTGCACGTACGGCGGCTGCGCGCCAAGCTCGGCCCGGAGCACGAGTCGCTGATCGGCACGGTCCGGAACGTGGGTTACCGATTCGTTACCCCGGAGAAGGTGGAGCGGGCCGCCGAGGAGGCGAAGGCCAAGGCCGGCCGGGCAAAGGCCGACGATGCGGACGCATCCGCCGTCCGCAGCGGCGCCGAGGTCCACGCGGAGGCCTAGGACGGGGTGGCGGGGCGCCGGTGCGGACGTTGCTTCCGCACATCCGGCGTGAGATACACCCTGCCCGAACTGGGTCAATCCGCGTAGACTCCGCGCGTGGCCAAGGTGACTCGGGATGATGTGGCACGGCTGGCTGGAACCTCCACCGCCGTCGTCAGTTATGTCATCAACAACGGACCCCGGCCGGTCGCCCCGGCCACGCGCGAGCGTGTCCTCGCCGCGATCAAGGAACTGGGGTACCGGCCCGACCGGGTCGCCCAGGCGATGGCCTCGCGCCGCACGGACCTCATAGGCCTGATCATCCCGGACGCCCGCCAGCCCTTCTTCGGCGAGATGGCGCACGCGGTCGAGCAGGCCGCCTCCGAGCGCGGAAAGATGGTCCTCGTCGGCAACACCGACTACATCGGTGAACGCGAGGTCCACTACCTCCGCGCCTTCCTCGGCATGCGCGTCTCGGGCCTCATCCTCGTCTCGCACGCCCTGAACGACCTGGCCGCCGCCGAGATCGACGCCTGGGACGCCCGGGTGGTGCTGCTGCACGAGCGGCCGGAGGCCATCGACGACGTCGCCGTGGTCACGGACGACCTGGGCGGCGCCCAGCTCGCCGTGCGCCATCTGCTGGAGCACGGCCACGAGTACGTCGCCTGTCTGGGCGGCACCGCCGAGACCCCGGCCGTCGGCGACCCGGTCTCCGACCACGTCGAGGGCTGGAAGCGGGCCATGGCCGAGGCGGGCCTGTCCACCGAGGGCCGGCTGTTCGAGGCGCCGTACAACCGCTACGACGCCTACCGCGTGGGCCTGGAGGTGCTCGCCGGGCCGCGCCGCCCGCCGGCGATCTTCTGCTCCACCGACGACCAGGCGATCGGTCTGCTGCGGGCCGCGCGCGAGCTGCGCATCGACGTGCCGGGCGAGCTGGCGGTGGCCGGCTTCGACGACATCAAGGAGGCCGCGCTCGCCGACCCGCCGCTGACCACGGTCGCCTCGGACCGCTCGGCGATGGCCCGCGCGGCCGTCGACCTCGTCCTGGACGACGGTCTGCGGGTGCCCGGGTCGCGGCGGGAGCGGCTGAAGACGTTCCCGTCCCGGCTGGTGGTACGGACGAGCTGCGGCTGCGAGTCGTAGCCGGACGCGTCCCGGCAGGGCGCCCAGGGGTCCGTCTTTATATCGGACAAACAAGGTTCTGCCGGGCTTCTCAGGGAGCACTCAGGAAGCTCTCATGGTCGCAGGGGAGGCTTCTGTCATGACCGAGAGCCAGGGCACCTTCGAGCAGTCCCACTCCCCCTTCTCCTCTCACTCCGCTCCGGTGAACCCCGAGTGGCCGCCTCCGCCGCCGCACCGGCCGGAGGACGGGCCCACCGCGTCCGGCCCGCACCGCGGCAAGCGGACCCGGGGACCGTTCGCCCTGCTCGCGGCGGTCGCGATCGTCGCGGCCGCGGTGGGCGGCGGCACGGCGTACGCCTTCCAAGAGCTGACCGGTACGGACACGGTCGCCTCCGCCGGTACCAGCACCACCGTGGTGCCCACCGGCAAGCGGGGGGACGTGGCCGCCATCGCCGCCGCCGTCAGCCCGAGCGTGGTGGAGATCAACGCCACCCTGGACAACGGCACCTCCACCGGCTCCGGTGTGGTCATCACCTCGGGCGGCGAGATCGTCACCAACAACCACGTCATCGCCGGCGCGCAGTCGATCAGGGTGCGCACCAGCGACGGCCGGAGCTACACCGCCGACGTCGTCGGCACCGACAGCTCCAAGGACCTCGCACTGATCAAGCTCCGGGGCGCCTCCGGGCTGAAGGCCGCGAGCCTCGGCGACTCCCGCGGGGTCCAGGTCGGGGACACGGTCGTCGCGATCGGCTCCCCCGAGGGCCTGACCGGCACCGTCACCAGCGGCATCGTCTCCGCCCTCGACCGGGACGTCACCGTCTCCACCGACGAGAGCCAGGGCCAGAGCCAGGGGCAGGGCGGCGACGGCCAGTGGCCGTTCGAGTTCGGCGGCCGCCAGTTCAACGGCGACACCGGCTCCTCCACCACCACCTACAAGGCCATCCAGACCGACGCCTCGCTCAACCCCGGCAACTCCGGTGGCGCGCTGATCGACGCGAGCGGTCATGTGATCGGCATCAACTCCGCGATGTACTCGTCGAGTTCCCAGGCCTCCTCGTCCTCGGACGCGGGCAGCGTCGGGCTCGGCTTCGCGATCCCCGTCAACACGGTCAAGTCCGACCTGGCCAAGCTGCGGTCGGGCGCACAGAGCTAACGACTCCACGAGTCGGCTGGGAGCACGTCATGATCAAGCACATTTCGCACACCGGCGCACCGGCCACCGGCCCCGACGCCCTCACCCTGGCCCTGGCGATCGCACACGAGCTGCACCCGCCGGCCATCCCCGCGCCGCGCACCCCCGAGGCTGTACCGACGGCGCAGCGCGCCCCCGAGGTCGTACCGGCGGCCGTGCCGCAGCTGATGGGCCTGCGCACCCCGGCGGTGCGCACCCACCGCCGCAAGGTTCCGCTGAACCGGCTGAGCGTGGTCCGGACCTGAGCCGGTCCCGGCCGTCACGTCCGCGCCCATGGCACGCTGAGAGGCATCCGTCCGCCCACCACCCTTGAGGAACCGCGAGCGATGAGCCCCGCCGAAGGCGACCGTGACCCCCAGCGCATCCTGATCGTCGACGACGAGCCGGCCGTACGCGAGGCGCTCCAGCGCAGCCTCGCCTTCGAGGGGTACGGCACCGAGGTCGCCGTCGACGGCGCGGACGCCCTGGAGAAGGCCCAGGCCTACCGGCCCGACCTGGTCGTCCTCGACATCCAGATGCCCCGCATGGACGGCCTGACCGCCGCCCGGCGCATCCGGGGCGCGGGCGACACCACCCCGATCCTCATGCTCACCGCCCGCGACACCGTGGGCGACCGGGTGACCGGCCTGGACGCGGGCGCGGACGACTACCTCGTCAAACCCTTCGAGCTGGACGAACTCTTCGCCCGCATCCGCGCGCTGCTGCGCCGCAGCTCCTACGCGGCCGCCGTGTCCGCCGAGGCGCAGGAGGACGAGGCGCTGACCTTCGGCGACCTGCGCATGGACCTCGCGACCCGGGAGGTCACCCGGGGCGGCCGCCCGGTGGAACTGACCCGCACCGAGTTCACCCTGCTGGAGATGTTCATGGCACATCCGCGCCAGGTGCTCACCAGGGAGCAGATCCTGAAGGCCGTGTGGGGCTTCGACTTCGAGCCGTCCTCCAACTCCCTCGACGTCTACGTCATGTACCTGCGCCGCAAGACCGAGGCGGGCGGCGAGCCGCGCCTGGTGCACACCGTGCGGGGCGTGGGCTATGTCCTGCGCCAGGGCGGGGCCGAGTGAGGAGGCTGCTGCGCCGCTATCGGGCGCTGCCGATCCGGGCCCGGCTGGCGATGCTGGTCGCGGCGGCGGTGGCGTTCGCGGTGGCGGCGGTGTCGATGACGGCGTGGTTCATCGTCCAGGGGAAGCTGTACGACCAGCTGGACGCCGACCTCCAGAAGTCGCTGCGCGGCAGCACACAGCTGGACCAGCTCCAGTTCACCTTGCAGAACTGCACCGACTCGCCGACCTCGACCGGGTTCTTCAAGGACCGGTACTCCCAGGTGGTCACCGAGGACGGCAGGGTCTGCCTCTTCGGGGGCGCGTCGGGCCGGATCAGGGTCACCCCGGCCGACCGGGCCGAGATCAAGGCGCTGGACCTCGGCAAGATCTACTTCCGCAACGGCACCGACGCGCAGGGCAACGTGCTGCGCGTGCTCACCCGCGCCATCGGGCCGACCGCGACCGAGAGCGGCGGACGCGGCCCCAATGTGGGCGTGCTCATCGCCGTCCCGCTCGCGAACACCGAGAAGACGCTCAAGGACCTCGCCCTCGTCCTGCTCCTCGTCTCCGGCATAGGAGTCGTCGGGGCCGGCGCCGCCGGTCTCGCGGTGGCCCGTGCCGGGCTGCGGCCCGTCGACAAGCTCACCGAGGCCGTCGAGCACGTGGCCCGGACCGAGGACCTGACCATCCGCATCCCGGTGGAGGACGACAGCGAGGACGAGGTGGCCCGGCTGTCCCGGTCCTTCAACTCGATGACCGCCTCCCTGGCCAGCTCCCGGGACCTCCAGCAGCAGCTGATCGCCGACGCCGGCCATGAACTCCGCACGCCGCTCACGTCATTGCGGACCAACATCGAGCTGCTCACCCGCAGCGAGGAGACCGGCCGGCCGATCCCGCCTGCCGACCGCAAGGCCCTGCTCGCCTCGGTGAAGGCGCAGATGACCGAGCTGTCCTCGCTGATCGGCGACCTCCAGGAACTGTCCCGCGCGGAGAGCCAGCGCGGGGAGCGGGTGCAGGTGGTGTCGTTGCAGGACACCGTCGAGGCCGCCCTGCGCCGGGCGCGGCTGCGCGGCCCGGAGCTGACGATCACCTCGGACCTGGAGCCCTGGTACGTCCGGGCGGAGCCCTCCGCGCTGGAGCGGGCGGTCGTCAACATCCTGGACAACGCGGTGAAGTTCAGCCCCGAGGGCGGCACGGTCGAGGTGCGGCTCGCCGACGGCGTACTGACCGTGCGCGACCACGGCCCCGGCATCCCCGAGGACGAACTCCCGCACGTCTTCGACCGCTTCTGGCGCTCCCCCAGCGCCCGCGCCCTGCCCGGCTCCGGCCTCGGCCTGTCCATCGTGGCCCGCACGGTCCGGCAGGCGGGCGGCGAGGTCACGCTGACCCGCGCGGCGGACGGCGCGGGCACGGTGGCGACGGTACGGCTGCCGGGGGCCCCGGTGCCGCCGCCGGAGACGGTGTGAGGGCGGCGGTCAGTCCGCCTTCGGCAGCTCGCGCAGGTACCGGATCTGGGCGCGGCTGACGTCGTTGGAGCGGCGCATGTGCCGGATGATCACTTCCAGTTCCTCGGCGGTGTTGTCGTCGAAGACGGTCTGCCAGCGCTGCCTGAGGTCGCCCCAGAGGGCGCCGAGCCGGGCGAGGCGGTCCGGGACCGGGGCGACCAGGACTCGGCGCCGGTCCTGCGGGTCGGGGGTGCGGACGACATAGCCGCTGCGCTCCAGCCGGTCCACCAGGCGGGTGGCCGAGCCGGTGGTGAGGCCGGTCAGGTCGGCGATCCGGCGGACGGTGAGCGGTTCCGGTTCGGCCGTCAGCAGGCTCAGGCACTGCACGTCGGTGGGGTGCAGGCCGAGATGGTCGGCGACGGCCTGGTTGAACAGGACGTAGGCCGCGAGATAGCGGCGGGATTCCGTGCCGAGTTCCTCGAGCAGCCGGTCCCGCTGCCCGTCGTCGGTCGGCTTGTCCGGCTTGTCGGTCATGGGCCACCTCCCGCAGCCGGTCGCCCGGCCGATCCATTCACTGCGCCGATCAATTCACTGCGCCGCGCAGCAATCTCCGTTAGTCTGCTGCGCGACGCAGTAAATGCGCCACGCAGCTAACTGCTGCCGATCCTACCGCCACCCCTTCGGAGGCACACCCATGTCCAGCACCGCCCCCGTCGCCGTGACCGGCGCCACCGGAGTCCAGGGCGGCGCCACCGCCCGCGCCCTGCTGGCCGCTGGCCGGCCCGTCCGCGCGCTGACCCGCACCCCCTCCTCCCCCGCCGCCGAGGCCCTGCGGAGCCTGGGCGCCGACGTCCGGTACGCCGACTTCGACGACCGCGCCTCCCTCGACGCCGCCCTCGCCGGCGCCGACGCGCTCTTCGCGGTCACCACCCCCTTCGGCACCGACACCGACACCGAGGTGCGGCAGGGCCGTACGCTCGTCGACGCCGCCGCGGCCGCCCGCCTCGGCCATGTCGTCCTCACCTCCGCGACGCACGCCGACCGCGGCACCGGCATCCCGCACTACGACAGCAAGCAGCTGATCGAACAGCACCTGGCCGCCTCCGGACTGCCCTGGACGGTGATCGCCCCGGCCGCGTTCATGGACAACTACACCGGCGGCTGGACCCTCGAAGGGCTGCGCGAGAACACCTTCGGCTGGCCCATGCCCGCCGACCGCCCGGTCGCCCTCGTCGCAGCCGCCGACATCGGCGCGTTCGCCGCACTGGTCCTGCACCGCCGCGCGGAGTTCACCGGCCGCCGGATCGACCTCGCCTCCGACATGTGCACACCCGCGCAGATCGCCGCAGCCCTCACCACCGCCACCGGCCGCCCGATCACCCACCACGAGGTGCCCCTGGAGTACGTCCGGAGCCACTCCGCCGACCTCGCGGCCATGTTCGCCTACTTCGCCGACCCCGGCCTCGACGTGGACACCGCGGCGCTGCGCCGCACCTATCCCGAGGTCGGCTGGCACACCTTCAGCGAGTGGGCCGCGAGCGCGAACTGGCCGGAACTGCTCGGCAGCTAGCGGCAACCTTCCTCCGGCCGGCGACGACCCGGGGGCACCACACCCCCGACCGACCGGAGTGGCCATGCCGTCCCAGCCCACCCGCACCAGCAGCAGCACCCGAAGCCGCAAGGCACTCGCGCCTCTCGCCGCCGTCCTCGGCAGCGCCCTCGCCTGCGGCCTGCTCGGCGCCCTTCCCCAGCAGGCCTCCGCCGCGGCGGCAGCCACCACGCTCACCGTCGCCCAGGACGGCTCCGGCCAGTACCGGACCGTGCAGGCCGCCGTGGACGCCGTACCCGCGAACAACCCCTCCCGGGTGGTGATCAAGGTGGCTCCGGGCACCTACCGGGAGACGGTGAAGGTGCCCGCGAACAAGCCGCACCTCACGATCCAGGGCACCGGCGGCAGCCGCAAGGACACCGTGATCGTCTACAACAACGCGGCCGGCACGCGGAAGCCGGACGGGTCCGGGACGTACGGCACCGGCGGCAGCGCCACCGTCGCCGTGGAGGCCGACGACTTCCAGGCCCGCAACCTCACCGTCGCCAACGACTTCGACGAACGCGCCCACCAGGACATCGCCCAGCAGGCGGTGGCCCTGCGCACCGCCGCCGACCGGGTCCTCCTGGACGGGATCGTCGTCAGCGGCGACCAGGACACCCTGCTGCTGGACACCGCGGCCAAAGAGCGGCTGGGCCGCGTCTACATGACCAACTCGTACGTCGTCGGCAACGTCGACTTCATCTTCGGCCGCGCCACCGCGGTGATCGAGAAGTCGGTGATCACCCTGAAGAAGCGGTGGGACGGCTCCTCGGCCGGGTTCGTCACCGCGCCGTCGACCGCCGCGGACCGCAAGGGCTTCCTCATCGCCGACTCCGCGGTGACCGGCGACGTCTCCGACCGCAGCTTCTACCTGGGCCGCCCCTGGCACGCCGGCGGCGACGCCTCCCTCGTCCCGCAGACCACGGTCCGCAACACCTCGCTGAGCGCCGCGATCAAGACCACCCCGTGGACCGACATGAGCGGCTTCTCCTGGAGGAACGCCCGCTTCGCCGAGTACCGGAACACCGGCGCGGGCTCCGGCCCGGCGAGCGCCGACCGCCCCCAGCTGACGGACGCCCAGGCGGCCGGCCAGGAGATCGCGGACTGGCTGGGCGGCTGGACGCCGTCGGCTTCCTGAGGCATCCGCCGCCGCGGGGGGAAGCGGCCGGGGCCCGCTCGACTCCCCGGCCGCTTCGCGGTGTTCGGTCACGCCCCGGGCCCGGCCGACTACCCTCGTATCCATGAGCAGCGACGACACCGTACGTGCCTTCCCCTCCCGCTCCATCGAGACCTACTCCGCGCTCACCCCGGACCAGGCCGAGGCCGTGCTCGGGCTGATCGCCGAGGCCGCGCGGGTCGACGGCCAGCAGCCGGTGTCCGAGCAGGGCCGGCTGCAACTGCGCGGGGGTGCCCGCGAGGGCGTCGCGCACCTGCTGCTGAGCGTCGACGGCGAACTCGTCGGCTACGCCCAGCTGGAGGACACCGACCCGGTGGAGGCACCGGCCGCCGAGCTGGTCGTCCACCCGGGACAGCGCGGCCACGGGCACGGCCGGGCGCTCGGCGCCGCGCTGCTCGCCGCGTCCGGCAAGCGGCTGCGGGTGTGGGCGCACGGCGGGCACGCCGCCGCCCGGCATCTCGCGCAGGTGCTCGGCCTCACCCTGTTCCGCGAACTGCGCCAGATGCGGCTCCGGTTGGCGGACCTGGAGCTGCCCGACCCGGTGCTGCCCGCGGGCGTGACCGTACGCGCCTTCGTGCCCGGCAAGGACGACGCGGCCTGGCTCGCGGTCAACGCGGCCGCCTTCGCCCACCACCCCGAACAGGGCTCGCTGACCCAGCGGGACCTCGACGACCGCAAGGCCGAGCCGTGGTTCGACCCGGCCGGGTTCTTCCTCGCCGAGCGGGACGGGGAGCTGATCGGCTTCCACTGGACCAAGGTGCACACCGCGGAGCAGCTCGGCGAGGTGTACGTCGTCGGTGTGCGCCCCGGCGAGCAGGGCGGCGGCCTCGGCAAGGCGCTCACCACGATCGGCCTGCGCCACCTGGCCGACCAGGGCCTGCCGACCGCGATGCTCTACGTCGACGCCGACAACAAGGCGGCCGTGTCGGTGTACGAACGGCTGGGCTTCACGACGTACGAGACCGACCTGATGTACCGCACCGAGACCTGAGCGCCCCGGCCCGGCGCCGCAGCGGCTCCCTGAGCGCCACCGCGCCCGCCGCCAGCGCGCCCGCCAGCAGCCACGCCCAGCGCTGGTGCGCCCCGTCCCACCCCGGGTCGGTGGGGATGGTGAACAGGCCCCAGCTGCGGGGCAGCAGGAAGGGCGCGAGGAGGGCGGTGGTGAGCAGGGCCGCCACCACCCTGCGACCGGGTTCCGGCTCGTCGGTCAGGCGGACGGCGACCGTGGCCGCGGCCAGCCCGAGGGCGCAGGCCGCGGCCGCCTCCAGGGTGACGCCCCCGTACGGCGGCCGGACCGGGCCGGGGACCAGCAGCAGCGCGGCCGTCCAGTACAGCGCCAGGAAGGGCACCGCCAGCGCGGCCCGCAGCACGGCACGGACACCCCGGCCGACCGGGACCGCGGCCGTGGTGTGCCGGGCGGGATCGTCCAGCAGGAAGCCGACGCCCAGGGCGAGCGCGAGGGCGGCGCAGCGCAGCATGACCAGCGCGGCGAGGGGACCGGGCCTGCCGGCGTCCAACCGGGCGACCGCGAGGGGCACCAGCCCGGTCACCGCGGCGGTCCCGAGCGCCCGCCAGGGCAGCATCCGCCACACCGCCGCCACCAACGCCCCCAGGCCGTCCCGCAGCTTCCTCAGTTGCCGCATCGGTCCGCCTCCACCGTCACCTTCGCGCCCAGCAGCCGTGCCGCCTCGGACGTGGAGACGCCGGGGGCGGTCAGCTCGTCCCAGTGGGCCTTCATCCGCGCCGCCACGCTGTACAGCGGCCGGTGGAACAGCGCCCGCACCACCTTGGTCTGGGCGTTCGTCATGCGCAGCGGCTCGGTCCGGGAGACCACGACCGCGTCGCCGGAGAGGCTGTCGTCCAGCCGTACGTGCCGCAGTTCGGTCTCCGGGTCGGACTGCCAGGCCAGGGACAGCCACATCACGGTGACCATCCGGCCGTCGCACAGCCGGCTCGCCGCCTTCTCGTCGCCCGCGACCAGCACCCCGGCCACGGCCGTGGAGAACTCCGGGACCCGGTTGCCGCCCCAGGCGGTGCCCACGGTCACCTGGTGGGGGCGGGTCGCGGGGGCGAGCGCCGAGTCCACGTCGAGGCCGTAGCGCGCCTCCAGCCGCTGGCGTACCAGCAGCGGCTGCCCGTGCGCCTCGCCGCCCGCGAGGGACTGCACCCGGTCCACGATCCGCGCCCAGTCCGCGACGCGGGGCGTCCACTCGGGGAAGGCGCAGTAGGAGGAGGGGCCCCGTCGTACACAGGTCTGGTCGGCCTCCGGGGTGAGCGAGGCCCGCGCCCGGGCGGCGGTCGTCGCGTCGGGCAGCGGTTCGGTCTGCATCACCCCGCCGAGCACGGTCGCGGCCAGCGCGAGGGCGAACGCCGCCCGTACGGCCCACGCCTTGCCGCCGGCGACCAGCACCGCGGCCAGCGTCAGCGTCAGCGCGAACCCCGCGAGGTACAGGGCGTGCCAGCCGGCCGGACGGGCCATCAGGGCGGAGGGGAAGGGATGCACGCCGGACGTGGAGACCACCGGCAGCAGCCAGGCGGCCCCCCGTTCCCCGCCGAAGGGGAAGGCGGCGCCGACGAACAGCAGGAAGAACACCACGACCAGCATCGGCGCGACGGCGGTGAACGGCAGCAGCCGGGCCAGCAGCACCCCGGCCGCCCCGAACAGCAGCACCACCAGCGGCGCGACCAGCAGCTCGGCCACCGAACCCCGGCCCACCGCACCCTGCTTGAGCGCCTCCCAGCCGAACTGGACGGCCACGGCCACCGCGGTGACCAGCGCCACCGGTACGACGGACAGCGCGTGCGCGGCCGTGCGGTGGCCGGGCTCCAGCACCAGCACGGCGAAGTGGCGTTCGGTGTCCCGGCGCCGGGAGCGCAGCACGGCGTGGTTGGCGCACACCAGCACCACGAGGCCGACGAACAGCCCGCCGCCCTGGGCGGCGCGGTCGGCGTCCTGGAGGACCGGGTAGTCGTCCCCGGGGCGGGTGGTGTGCCAGCCGATCCAGGCGGCGTAGGCGGCGAGGACGACGAGGACGGGGACGCGCAGCAGCAGCCTGCGGCCCTCGAAGCGGGCGAGGGCGGCGACGGCCGCCCACGAGCCGCGGTTCCCGGTGCGTACGGCGGCGGCCGGGGCGGCGTTGCGGGTGAGGGCGGTGGTCATGCCGTCACCTCCGCGCGGTCGCCGTCGAGGGTGAGCAGATAGCCGTCCTCCAGGGTGGGTTCGAGCAGGTCGGCGCCCTCGGGCGGACGGCCGACGTTGCGGAAGGCGCCCGTACCGGTGCGCCAGCCGGCCTTCGCGCCGGGGTCGCGCTCGGTGCTGCTCCAGACCCGTCCGGCGGCCCGTGCGGTCAGCTCGGCGGGGGTGCCGTCGAAGCGGATGCGGCCGCCGGCCATGACCAGCACGCGGTGGCAGAGCATCGCCACGTCCTCGGTCTGGTGGGTGGACAGCAGCACGGTCCGGCCCTCACCGGCGGATGCGATCAACTCCCTGAACCGCATGCGCTGTTCGGGGTCGAGGCCGACGGTCGGCTCGTCCAGCACCAGGAACCCCGGGTCGCCGACGAGCGCGGCGGCCAGCGCCACCCGCTGCCGCATGCCGCCGGACAGCTTCTTGATGCGCTTGCCGCGTACGTCGCCGAGGTCGACCTCCGCCAGGACGCGCCGCACCTCCTGGTGCCGGGCGGCGCGGTCGGTCATCTCCTTCAGGATCGCGACGTAGTCCACGAACTCGAACGGAGTGAAGTCCGGGTGGAAGCCGGGCGTCTGCGGCAGATAGCCGAGCACGCGCCGCACGTCCTGCCGGCCACGGGCGGTGGCCGGGTCGTGGCCGAGCACCGTGAAGGCGCCCCGGTCGGCCGGTACGGCGGTGGCGAGCACCCGCAACAGGGTGGTCTTCCCGGCCCCGTTGGGACCGAGCAGCCCGGTGACGCCCGGCCGCAGCCGCAGCGCGACATCGTCGAGGGCGCGGATGGCGCCGTAGCGCAGCTCCAGCCCGGAGGCGGAGACGGTGATCAGATCGGAGTCGGTCATACGGAACCCCCGTGGATGAAGGCAGAGCGGTCGAAACGGTCAGGAGCGGGGTACGGCGGCCCCGTCACTCGGAACCCCCGTGGGCGAGAACCGAGCGGTCGAAGCGGTCGCGGGCGAGGTAGAGCAGCGCGGCGGCGAGTGCGGCGACCCCCGCCGCCACGCCCTGCCCGGCCGCGGTGAACGGCACCGGCACCCGGCCGCCGCCGCCCGGCGCCCCGCCGGCCGCCAGCAGCAGCACGGCCCAGGCCCCGCCGGTGAGCGAGGGGGCGAGGACGGGGCCGAGCCGGGGCGTCAGCGCGAGTCCGGTCGCGGTGAGCGCGAGCGAGGGCAGCAGCCAGCCGAGCGCGCCGAGCCCGAAGCCCGGCAGGAACAGCGTGGCCAGCCCGGTCAGGCCGAGCCCGGCGACGAGCACGGCGACCGTGCGGATCATCAGCAGCCGGAAGCCGTGCAGCGGCGCGACGACCGCCATCTCGTACGTCGGGTCCAGCGCGGGCCCGTACGAGAGGGCGACCCCGGCGAGCGGCAGCAGCGGCGCCACGGCCAGGAAGAGCCGGTCCGAGTGCGCGGAGTGCGCGGTGAGCACCGACAGCGCCAGCAGCAGCGACACCGCGGTGAGCCAGGAGCGGCGCAGCACCGGGGTCGCGGCCAGCAGCCGGGCCGTGTGGTCGGCGGCCCCGAGCCGTACCAGCAGCCGCTCCAGCAGGCCAGGGCGCGGCGCGTCCAGCTCCGCGTCCAGCCGCGCCCAGCCCGCGTCCAGCGCCACCGGGTCCGCGGCCTCGGCCAGTGCCGCCCGGCAGCGCGCGCAGCCGGCGAGATGGGTGTCGGCGGACCACAGCAGCGGGGCCACCAGCTCGCCGCGCGCATAGGCCCGCAGCTCGTCCGACCCGAGATGCCAGGTCGCCCCGGCGCCTTCGGCCATGTCCCGGCTCATGCCAGCGCCTCCCGCAGTTGCTTCCGGGCGCGCATCGCCCGTGTCTTGACCGTGCCCGGGGGGATCCCGAGCAGGACGGCCGCCTCCCGCGTGGTCAGGCCGTCGACCACCGTCGCCTGGAGCACCGCCCGCAGCTCCGGGGAGAGCCGGACCAGCGCGCCCGCCAGATCCCCGTGCTCCACCCCGGCCAGCACCCGCTCCTCGGCGGACACCTCGTCCCGGTGGCGCAGCCGGGCCAGCGCCTGCCGCAGCCGGCCGCGGGCCCCGTCGCCGCGCAGCGCGTCGACCAGCCGGCGCGCCGCGATCCGCCACAGCCATCCGGCGGCGTCCGGGGCGGACCCGTCCTCGCGGTAGCGGGCCTTGCCCCGCCAGATGCCGAGGAACGTCTCCTGTACGACGTCGTCCACGAGGCCGGGGTCGGCGCAGCGGCCGCGCAGCCGCGCGGTCAGCCAGGGCGCGTACCGCCGGTACAGCTCCTCGAACGCGCGCCGGTCCCGGTCCGCCGCGATGGCCCGCAGCAGCTCCCCGTCGCTTCTCGTCTCGCTCACATCCCCTCATCGGACCGGACCGGCTGATCGGTTCACGGAACCACCGGGCAATTTCGGCTTGACTTCCGACCCCCTTCACCACCACCCTTTCACTACTCAATTAGTGAAAGGGTGGTGGAGCGGGTGGTCGAGTACCGCATCGACCGGCACAGCGGGGTCGCCACCTATATGCAGATCGTCCAGCAGACCAAGCAGGCCATCCGGCTGAACCTGCTGGTGCCGGGCGACCGGCTGCCCACGGCCCGCGAGGTCGTCGAGGCCACCGCGATCAACCCCAACACCGTCCTCAAGGCCTACCGCGAACTGGAGCGGGAGGGCCTGGTCGAGGCGCGGCGCGGACTCGGCACCTTCGTGCGCCGGACGCTGGGCACCGCCCCGGCCGACTCCCCGCTCCGCGCCGAGCTGGCGGACTGGGCCCGGCGCGCCCACGCGGCGGGCCTGGAGCGCGAGGACGTGGCCGCACTCTTCACCGCCGTACTCGACACGCACTTCCAGGGAGAACAGTCATGAGCGGCACCGCGATCGAGGCGGAAGGCCTCGGCAGGCGCTTCGGACGCCGGGGAGGCTGGGCCTTGCGCGAGTGCGCCTTCCGGCTCCCCACCGGGCGGGTGTGCGCGCTCGTCGGACCGAACGGCGCCGGCAAGTCCACCCTGCTCGCCCTCGCCGCCGGACTCCTCCCGCCCACCGAGGGCCGGCTCCGGGTGCTCGGCACGACCCCCGCCGCGGCCCGCCCCCGGGTCGGCTTCGTCGCCCAGGACAAGCCCCTGTACCCGCAGCTCACCGTCGCCGAGACGCTGCGCATGGGCGCCGACCTCAACCCGGAGCACTGGGACGCGGACCTCGCCGCGCGCGTGGTCGCCGCCGGCGACCTCGACCCCGGCGCCCGGATCCGCTCCCTCTCCGGCGGCCAGCGCACCCGCGTCGCGCTCGCCCTCGCCCTCGGCAAACGGCCCGGACTGCTGCTCCTGGACGAACCGATGGCCGACCTCGACCCGCTGGCCCGGCACGACCTCATGGGCACGCTGATGTCCCAGGCCGCCCAGTACGGCACCACCATCGTGATGTCCTCGCACGTCGTCGCCGAGCTGGAGGACTCCTGCGACCATCTGCTGCTGGTCGGCGACGGACGGATACGGCTGTCCGGGGAGATCGACGACCTGCTCGCCGCCCACCGCCGGGTCTCCGGCGCCGCCTCCGCCGACCTCGGCGCGCACACCGTGGTCGAGTCCCGGGTCACCGGCCGCCAGCTCAGCGCGCTGCTCCGTCCCACCGGACCGCTCCCCGCCGACTGGCGCACCACGGTGCCCTCGCTGGAGGAACTGGTCCTCGCCCATCTCCGCAACCCCGAGGCGCCGAGCCTCACCCAGGAGTGCGCCGCATGACCACCGCGACCATCGCCCCCGCCCGCACCGCCCCGGCCCGCCCCCGCCAGGCCCGCTGGCTGCTGCGCCTGCACCGCCCCGCCCTGTACACCTGGGCGGCCCTGGTCGTGGCCCTGGCCGCCGCGCTGCTCGCGCTGCACGGCCCGCTCGCCGACGCGGCCGCCCAGGGCTGGCGGCAGTACAACGCCTGTACGACCCCCCGCTGCCGGTACGACCAGTCGGCGATCATCCGCTACAAGGACGCCTACAACTGGCTCACCTACGCCCTGGACGCGCTGCCCCTCCTGGTCGCCGCCTGGGCGGGCGCCACGCTGACCGCCCGGGAACTGGAGACCGGCACCGCCAGGCTGGCCTGGACCCAGGCCGTCTCCCCCGCCCGCTGGCTCGCCGTACGGCTGGCCGTCCCCGCGGTCCTCGTCACCGCCGGCACCTCACTGCTGTTCTGGCTGCACCGCCTCGCCTGGGAGGCGGGCCGGGGCCGTATCGACACCCGCAAGAGCTGGTACGACATCTGGACCTTCCACGCCAACGGCCCCACCACCGCCGCCCTGGCCCTCGCCGGGCTCGCGGCCGGCGCGCTGGCGGGCCTGCTGATCCGCCGTACGCTGCCCGCGCTCGTCCTCGGCATGGCGGTCACCGTCGGTGTGCAGAGCCTCGCCCAGCAGCTGATGCCGCACCTGTGGCCCACGGTCACCGAGGTCAGCGACCTGAAGGCGGGCGGCCCCACGGGCGTGGGCATCTCCCTCGGCCAGGGCCTGGTCACCCGCACCGGCGCCCGGCTCCCGCTGCCGGACTGCTTCAGCGAGGCCCAGTGCGACGCCGCCCTGCGCCGGGCGCACGCCGTCGGCTACTTCAACACCTACCACCCCGCCTCGCACTACTGGCCGCTCCAGCTCCTCACCACCGCGCTGCTCCTCACCGCCGCCGCCCTGCTGGCGCTCGCCTCCTTCCGCGTCCTGCGCCGCCTCACCTCGTGAGCGCGGCCGGCGGCGGCCCGCACCGCCGGCCCCTCGGGAGCCGCCCCCCGCTATCCCGCACGTCATGTCGCCGTAACCAGTGATTCAGCCGGGCTTGCGACGCTCGGCCAATGAAGCCCGCCGTGCCAGAGCCTTCGCCGCCCCCCGAGGGGCCCGTGCCCAACGGGGTGGTGCCGCTGCCGCCCGCACGTTCCGACGCGCCTGTGATGCCCTCGGCGCGGAAGAATGGGTTCATGAGTCAGCAAGAAGCCCAGGCACCGGTCCCGCCCGCCCAGCCCCCCGTGGGCTCCATAGCCGCTCACCGCCCGCACACCGTGGCGGCGACCGTCTCCGACCTGGAACCCGACATCGACGCGGACCTCGACGCGTACGAGGAGTCGGCGACCGGCGGCACCCCCCTGCCGCAGGGCCGGTTCCTCGACCGGGAGCGCAGCTGGCTGGCCTTCAACGAGCGGGTGCTGGAGCTGGCCGAGGACCCGGACACCCCGCTGCTGGAGCGCGCCAACTTCCTCGCGATCTTCGCCAGCAACCTGGACGAGTTCTTCATGGTCCGGGTGGCCGGCCTGAAGCGCCGTATCGCCACCGGGGTGGCCACCCGGTCCGCCTCCGGGCTCCAGCCGCGCGAGGTCCTGGAGATGATCTGGGCCCGCTCGCGCGAGCTGATGGCCCGGCACGCCGCCTGCTACCACGAGGACGTCGCCCCCGCGCTCGCGGAGGAGGGCATCCACCTGGTCCGCTGGAACGAGCTGACCGACAAGGAGCAGGCCAGCCTGTTCACGCTGTTCCGGCACCGCATCTTCCCCGTGCTCACCCCGCTGGCCGTCGACCCGGCGCACCCCTTCCCGTACATCTCCGGCCTGTCCCTGAACCTGGCCGTGATCGTGCGGAACCCGGTCAGCGGCCACAAGCACTTCGCGCGCGTGAAGGTGCCGCCGCTGCTGTCCCGCTTCCTGGAGAGCAGCCCCGGCCGGTACGTCCCCGTCGAGGACGTCATCGCCGCTCACCTGGAAGAACTGTTCCCCGGCATGGAGGTGCTGGAGTCCCACGCCTTCCGGCTCACCCGCAACGAGGACCTGGAAGTGGAGGAGGACGACACCGAGAACCTCCTCCAGGCCCTGGAGAAGGAACTGATGCGGCGCCGCTTCGGGCCGCCGGTGCGCCTGGAGGTCGAGGAGTCCATCGACCGCGAGGTGCTGGACCTGCTGGTCCGCGAGCTGAAGATCTCCGAGGCGGAGGTCTACCCGCTGCCCGGCCCGCTGGACCTCACCGGTCTCTTCCGCATCCACAGCCTCGACCGGCCGGAACTGAAGTACCGCAAGTTCGTCGCCGGCACCCACCGCGACCTCGCCGAGGTCGAGTCCGCGTCGGCCCCCGACATCTTCGCCGCCCTGCGCGCCCGGGACGTCCTGCTGCACCACCCGTACGACAGCTTCTCCACCTCCGTGCAGGCCTTCCTGGAGCAGGCGGCGGCCGACCCGGACGTCCTCGCCATCAAGCAGACCCTGTACCGCACCTCCGGCGACTCCCCCATAGTCGACGCGCTCATCGACGCCGCCGAGTCCGGCAAGCAGGTCCTCGTGCTGGTCGAGATCAAGGCCCGCTTCGACGAGCACGCCAACATCAAGTGGGCGCGCAAGCTGGAGGAGGCCGGCTGCCACGTCGTCTACGGCCTGGTCGGCCTGAAGACCCACTGCAAGCTGTCCCTGGTGGTCCGCCAGGAGGGCGACACCCTGCGCCGCTACAGCCACGTCGGCACCGGCAACTACCACCCGAAGACCGCCCGGCTGTACGAGGACCTCGGCCTGCTCACCGCCGACCCGCAGGTCGGCGCGGACCTCTCCGACCTCTTCAACCGGCTGTCCGGCTACTCGCGCCGCGAGACCTACCGCCGGCTGCTGGTGGCCCCCAAGTCGCTGCGCGACGGCCTGGTCTCGCGGATCGACAAGGAGGTCCAGCACCACCGCGCGGGCCGCCCGGCCTTCGTCCGCATCAAGGTCAACTCGATGGTGGACGAGGCGGTCATCGACGCCCTCTACCGCGCGTCCCAGGCGGGCGTGCCGGTGGACGTCTGGGTGCGCGGCATCTGCGCGATCCGCCCCGGCGTCGCGGGCCTGTCGGAGAACATCCGGGTCCGCTCCGTCCTCGGCCGCTTCCTGGAGCACTCCCGGGTCTTCGCCTTCGGCAACGGCGGCGAGCCCGAGGTGTGGATCGGCAGCGCCGACATGATGCACCGCAACCTCGACCGCCGGATAGAGGCCCTGGTCCGGGTCGTCGACCCCGGCCACCGCGCAGCCCTCAACCGGCTGCTGGACACCGGCATGTCCGACTCCACCGCCTCCTGGCACCTCGGCCCGGACGGCGAGTGGACGCGACACGCGACCGACGCGGACGGCCAACCCCTGCGCAACGTCCAGGAGATGCTCATAGACGCCCGGAGGCGCCGGCGTGGCACAGCAACACCTTGACCCGACGGACCCCGCGGCCGGGGTGGTGACCGGGGACGCCCTCGCGGCGTATCTGCGCACCCAGGCCACGGAGTTCCTCCGCGCGCTGCGCCTGCACCGGGAGACCGGCGGCGGCGCGGCCGGCGGCACGGAGGACACCGTCGACGCGGCTCTGCTGCTGCGCCGCTCGGCCCGTCGTATCAGCGCCAGCCTGCACACCTTCCGCACCCTCCTCGACCCCGACTGGGCCGAGGAGATGCGGCCCGAACTGGCCTGGGTCTCCGGCACCCTGGCCCTGGAACACGCCTACGAGTCCCGCCTGGAGCGGCTGCTGCTGGCGCTGCACCGGCTGTCGGGGGCGACGGTGTTCCCGGCCCAGGCGATGGCGGACGGCCGCCCCGGAGGAGCCCCAGCGATGGCCGACGGCCGGGCCGGAGGCGCCTCGGCCAAAGCTGCGGGCGCCTCGGCCACGGCTGCGGGCGCCTCGGCCACGGCCGCGCGGGCACTGGACACCGCCGCCGGCCCGGCCCGCGCCACGGCGGCCCCGGAGCGCGGCAACCTCACCGTGGGCGCGGCGAAGGCGGGCGCCCTCCTGGACCGCCAGCTCACCCTCGCCCGGACCAGGGCGCACTCCACGGCCCTCCAGGCCCTGGGCTCCAGCCGCTTCCACGCCGTGGCCGACAAGGTGGCCTTACTCGCCAGCGAGGTGCCGCTCACCGCCGGCGCCTCCGACACCGGCCTGCACCCCCTCGCCAAGGCCGCCGAGGAACGCCTCACGGACGCCGTCGTCGCCCTGCCCCTGGTCACCGCCGGCCACCCCTACAACGCGGAGGCCCTGGTCCACGGCCTGTCCCCGGACCCGTCCCCGCACCCCCAGGACGGCCCCTGGCACCAGGTCCGCCTGCTGCTGCGCCTGCACCGGTACGCCCAGGAGGTGCTGCACGGCGGCAACACCCCGGTGGACGTGCGGCTGCTGACCGCAGGCCGGGCCCTGAACCGGCACCGGGACGCCTCGGAGGCGGCGGCCGCGGCGGCCCAGGCGGCCCGCACCCCACGGATCGCCCCGGCGACGGCCTACGCCCTCGGTGTCCTCCACGCCGACCAGCGGCACGAGGTCGAAGCCGCCAGGTTCGCCTTCCAGCAGGCCTGGCAGAAGCAGACGGTCGGTACTCCCTAGACAGGAGGCGGTGTGAACGACACCCCGGTCCGGGCGGCGGGCTGCGTCCTGTGGCGCCGCTCGCCCCTCACCGGCGAGCTGGAGATCTGCCTGGTCCACCGGCCCAAGTACGACGATTGGTCGCATCCGAAGGGCAAGCTCAAGCGGGGCGAGGACGCGCTCGCGGGCGCCCTGCGCGAGGTCGCCGAGGAGACCGGCTACACGGCGCGGCCCGGCCCCGAGCTGCCCACCCTGCACTATCTGGCGGGCGGCCGCCCGAAGCAGGTGCGGTACTGGGCGGCCGAGGCGGTCTCCGGCCACTTCACGCCGAACGCCGAGGTCGACCGGGTCCGCTGGCTCTCCCCGGACGAGGCCCGTGCCCGCCTCACCCAGCCCCGCGACCGGGACCTGGTGGACGCCTTTCACAGCTCGGCGGCGTGATGCTCCGCGTCCGTACGCGCCTGGCTGCGGGCTCTGCGGGCGGGGCCGCGCCAGCCGCAGCTGCACCGGGCCACACAGAAACGGCCCTGTTCCATCGTCGAGGTGAGGTGCTCCTGCCCCTGTCGGACCCGCTCCGGCCCGTCCTCCTGCGCCACCCCGACAACGTTACCCACCCGAGGTAAAAGGCTCGTACGGTCGTATGCCTTTTGCGCCTCTGCCCGTACCGACGGCGCGTGACGGCACCCCCTACCGGTCGTTAACCGGTCGACAGGTGGGCCCGTGACGGACGTACCCGGCTGGGGGTAGGCAGGCGATGGATCGGCGGCAGCGGTGGCGCGCGGGCAGGACGGTCCTCGCCATGGGGATCGTGCTCGGCCTCGGATCGGGCACCTCGGGCTGTGCCGGCAGCGGCGCCGCCGCCGAGGCCGCCAAGGGCGCCGGCGACCCGGTGACCCTGCTGCACCGGGCGGCCGACAACCTCGCCGGGGCGGGCACGTCGAAGGCCACCACCTCCATGGAGATGGCCACCGGCGGCACCCGGGTCACCATCCGCGGCAAGGGCGTCTACGACTACCGGCACCACCTCGGCCGGCTCACCGTCGTCCTGCCCGAGGACCCGGCCGGCGCCCCGGAACACCGGCCCATCACCGAACTGCTGGCGCCGGGCGCGCTGTTCATGAAGAACCGCGGCGCCGGGGTGCCGGCCGACAAGTGGGTGCGGGTGGACACCGCCGGCCTCTCCGACGGCAACCTGGTCACCGGCGGCGCGACCGACCCGTACACGGCGGCGGAGGTGCTGCGCGGGACGCGCGAGGCGACGTACCTGGGCACGACCGAGGTCGCCGGGACCGCCGTACGGCACTACCGGGGCACAGCGGACCTGGCCCGCGCCGCCCGGTCCGCGGGCCCGCCCGACCGGGCGGCGCTCGCCGCCGCGGCGAAAGGGTTCGCCACGACCGAGGTGCCGTTCGACGCCTATCTGGACGACCAGGGCCGGATCCGCAAGCTCAGACAGCGCTTCAGCTTCGTCAACGGCCGGCAGAAGACGCCCGTGGCGGTCGCCTCGACGACCCTGCTGTACGACTTCGGCAGCCCTGCCGACGTACGGCTTCCGGCCGGCCGGGACATCTACGCGGGCCGGATCGCGGAGGACGGTGGAGAGGAGGGGGAAAGGGGCGGTGCCGGGGGCCGCGACTAGTCCGTGCCGCCACCCCCTACTAGCCCGTCCGTGCCATGCGCGGTGTGTAGGGGGCTCCCTACCCTAGGAAGCGGTGACGGCAGAGAAGAGGTGAGACGGGTGGCTCCGGTCGGCGGCACGGCGGTTCAGGACCACGTGGCCCTCGCCGAGATCGAGCTGTGCGGAGAGCTGATCATCGCGGCCTCGGCCGCCGAGGACCGGCTCAGCCTGGAGAGCATCGACCAGGTGCTCCGCGTCTCGGAGGACCGCCCCGCCCCCCAGCAGCCGGTTTCAGCCACCCGCTGACGGCCGCGGCTCAGGTGCGCAGCAGCCGCCCGATCGCCTTGGTCGCCTCTTCCACCTTCGCCTCGATCTCGTCCCCGCCCTTCAGCGCCGCGTCGGCGACACAGTGCCGCAGATGCTCCTCCAGCAGCTGGAGGGCGAACGACTGGAGCGCCTTGGTGGAGGCGGAGACCTGGGTGAGTATGTCGATGCAGTAGGTGTCCTCGTCCACCATGCGCTGCAACCCGCGGATCTGCCCCTCGATCCGGCGCAGCCGCTTGAGGTGCTCGTCCTTCTGCTTGTGGTAGCCGTGCGTGGTGGCGTGCGTGGCGCCGGCCTCGGTCGTCGTCATCGCGGGCCTCCGTCCAGGGACGAGCAATTGTGAACACATACCCCCATTGGGTATATGGTAACCAACTTCGCGGGGTAGGGACCCCTTGGTACGCCCCCGTGCTGATCACTGTGCCTGATGGGCGACACTGGGGGACGGCCCATTAGCCGTGGCCGGATGATGCGCCTAGCATCAGCCTGACCGAAACCGAAGCACCCCGAGGACCACACGTGCGCTTTCGTCTGACCCCCAGGGAGACGAGCTTCTACGACATGTTCGCCGCATCCGCGGACAACATCGTCACGGGCTCGAAACTCCTGATGGAACTGCTCGGGGCGGACTCGTCCGCCCGGGCCGAGATCGCAGAGCGTATGCGGGCCGCGGAACACGCAGGTGACGACGCCACGCATGCGATCTTCCACCAGCTGAACTCCTCGTTCATCACGCCGTTCGACCGCGAGGACATCTACGCCCTCGCCGGTTCCCTGGACGACATCATGGACTTCATGGAGGAGGCCGTCGACCTCGTCGTCCTCTACAACGTCGAGGAGCTGCCGAAGGGCGTCGAGCAGCAGATCGAGGTCCTCGCGCGCGCGGCCGAGCTGACCGCGGAGGCGATGCCCAACCTCCGCACGATGGACAACCTGACCGAGTACTGGATCGAGGTCAACCGCCTCGAGAACCAGGCCGACCAGATCCACCGCAAGCTGCTGGCCCACCTCTTCAACGGCAAGTACGACGCGATCGAGGTGCTCAAGCTCAAGCAGATCGTGGACGTCCTGGAAGAGGCGGCGGACGCGTTCGAGCACGTGGCGAACACGGTGGAGACCATCGCCGTCAAGGAGTCCTGAGGCGTCGATGGCCACCCTCGCCCTGGTCGTGACCATCGCGGTCGCGCTCCTCTTCACGTACACCAACGGCTTCCACGACTCGGCCAACGCGATCGCGACGTCCGTGTCGACCCGCGCCCTCACCCCGCGCGCCGCCCTTGCCATGGCGGCCGTGATGAACCTGGCCGGCGCCTTCCTCGGCTCCGGGGTCGCCAAGACGGTCAGCGAGGGCCTGATCGAGTCGCCCTCCGGCTCCACCGGCATGGGCATCCTCTTCGCCGCCCTCGTCGGCGCCATCGCGTGGAACCTGGTCACCTGGTACTACGGCCTGCCGTCCTCCTCCTCCCACGCGCTGTTCGGCGGCCTGGTGGGCGCGGCCCTGGCGGGCGGTACGGCGGTCCACTGGAACGGCGTCGTCGACAAGATCATCATCCCGATGATCCTGTCCCCCGTGGTCGGCCTGATCATCGGCTATCTGGCAATGCTGGCGATCATGTGGCTGTTCCGCCGCGCCAACCCGCACAAGGCCAAGCGGGGCTTCCGCATAGCGCAGACGGTGTCGGCGGCCGGCATGGCCCTCGGTCACGGCCTCCAGGACGCCCAGAAGACGATGGGTGTCGTGGTGATGGCCCTGGTGATCTCCGGCCACACCACCTTCGGCGCCCCGATCCCGGTCTGGGTGAAGATCGTCTCGGCGGTCATGCTGTCGCTCGGCACCTACGCCGGCGGCTGGCGCATCATGCGCACCCTCGGCCGCAAGATCATCGAGCTGGATCCCCCGCAGGGCTTCGCCGCGGAGGCCACCGGCGCGTCGATCATGTTCGGTACGGCGTTCCTCTTCAAGGCGCCGATCTCCACCACCCATGTCATCACCTCGGCGATCATGGGCGTCGGCGCGACCAAGCGGGTCAACGCGGTCCGCTGGGGCGTGGCCAAGAACATCGTCCTGGGCTGGTTCATCACCATGCCGGCAGCAGCCCTGGTGGCAGCCGCGGCCTTCGGCATCCTCAAACTGACGGTGCTGTAACGCCTCTCCCACACACCTGACCCACCCGCCCCGCCCCCCATCAGGCCGGAGGCGGGTGGGCTGTTTTATGGGCCCCGGCCGTCACTCCCCGTACTGCGGATACCAGGTGTGCCTCGACGCGACCTGCTCGGCACTCAGCTCCGGCACCGCGAGATCACCGGTGACCAGCACATCCTGGTTGCACTGTTCCGCCTGCGACGGTCGGCGCCGAAGCGGGGCGGGGGCTGCACCTCGTACAGGAATGCGCCGACGCGTGGGGCGGGTGGCCGCTCGGTGACAGCCCGTTGGATCGGAGGGCGGGAAGCTGCTGTGGTTCGAGGTGGGTGGGCAGCAGGCCGCAAGAGCACGGCCCACCCTGGACTGACAACGCAGGCTGGTCAGTGCACCAGCAGGTCGATCACCCCCGTCAGATCCTCCTCGCCGCTGCCCTCGGCCAGGCGGCGGCGCATCAGGGCGAAGTAGGGGGTGAGCAGGTGCGGGCTGACGCCCTGTTCCTCGGCGGTGGTCAGGAAGGTCGGTGTGCCGGCCACCTGCATCGCGAGGTTGGAGACGACGCCCTCGGTGTAGTCGCCGCTGCGCAGATGGGCGGCGGTCTGGTGGACCGACGGGGCCATCGCGACGAGCCAGTCGGCCAGCAGGGGGGCAAGGGACGCCGGGTCGATGTTCTCCTTGCGGATCAGGGCGAAGGCGTGTGCGGCCCCCGCGAACATGCCGTACATGGCGCTGAGCAGGGCCACGTCGTGCAGGGCAGCGAAGCCCGCGTCCTCGCCGACGTAGGTGGTGCCGGCCGGGACGGCCAGGGTCTCCTGGTGGTGCTCGAAGAGCTGCCGGGAGCCGCTGTAGAAGACGTAGCCGCCGGCTTCGGGGACGCCGATCATCGGAGGGACGGCCATGATGCCGCCGTCCAGGTAGCGGGCGCCGCGCGCGTGGGCCCACGCGGCCCGGGCGCGGGCCTGGGCGGGGGTGCCGGTGGTCAGGTTGACCACGTCCTTGCCGGCCAGGTCGGTGTCGGCCAGCACCTCGTCGACCGAGGTGTCGTCCAGGAGACAGACGACGATCAGGGTGTTCGCTGCGACTGCCTCGGCGGCGTCGTCCGCCACCCGTGCGCCCTCGGCGGCGAGTGCCGCGGCGCGGGCCGGGGTGCGGTTCCAGACGGTGAGCGGGTGGCCGGCGGCAAGCCAGGTGCGGGCCAGCGCGGTGCCCATCGCGCCGAGGCCCAGCACAGTGACGGGAGTCTTCTCAACAGGGTTGCGGGTCATGCCGATTAGGCTCGTCACAGGGCCGGGGGTGATCAAGTACGCACTTGGTTGTGGGTGGTTACCCCGGGGTGAGCGAGCACGTCGGAAGGGTGGGGGCATGACGACGCTGAACCGGCCGAGCACGCCGGACGGACACGTCTGCGGGATCGACGCCGCGATGGAGGTGATCGGCGGCAAGTGGAAGGTGCTGATCCTCTGGGCGCTCCACGAGCACCCCCGCCGCCGCTTCGGCGAGCTGCGTCGGCTGCTTCCGGGGATCACCGAGAAGGTGCTGGCCTCCCACCTGCGTGAGCTGGAGGCGGACGGCGTCGTGCACCGCGTCTCCTACGACGAGGTGCCGCCCCGCGTCGAGTACTCCCTGACCGCGGACGGGATGCGCCTCAACGACGCACTCGAGCCGCTGGCCGCGTGGGGACGCGAGCGCAGGGAACGCGCATAACGCAAGGGGCCCGCCCCCGGGAGTCAGGGGCGGGCCCTCTTGCGACCTCGCGGTGGCACCGCCATGCAGCACCGCGAGGGGTATCGGGGTCCGGCTCAGCCGAAGCGGCCGGAGATGTAGTCCTCCGTGGCCTGGACGGACGGGTTGGAGAAGATGCGCTCGGTGTCGTCGATCTCGATCAGGCGGCCCGGCTGGCCGACCGCGGCCAGGTTGAAGAACGCCGTACGGTCCGAGACACGCGCCGCCTGCTGCATGTTGTGCGTCACGATGACGATCGTGAAGCGCTCCTTCAGCTCGCCGATCAGGTCCTCGATGGCGAGGGTGGAGATCGGGTCCAGGGCGGAGCAGGGCTCGTCCATCAGCAGGACCTTCGGCTCGACCGCGATCGCGCGGGCGATGCACAGACGCTGCTGCTGGCCGCCGGAGAGGCCGGAGCCCGGCTTGTTCAGGCGGTCCTTGACCTCGTTCCAGAGGTTGGCGCCCTTGAGCGACTTCTCGACGATGTCGCTCAGCTCGGACTTCTTGAAGTTGCCGTTGAGCCGCAGCCCCGCGGCCACGTTCTCGAAGATCGACATGGTGGGGAACGGGTTCGGGCGCTGGAAGACCATGCCCACCTCGCGCCGCACCGACACCGGGTCGACACCCGTGCCGTAGAGGTCCTCGTCGTCCAGGAGCACCTTGCCCTCGACGCGGCCGCCCGGGGTGACCTCGTGCATCCGGTTGAGCGTGCGCAGGAACGTCGACTTGCCGCAGCCGGAGGGCCCGATGAACGCCGTCACCGAACGCGGCTCGACGGTCATCGAGATGTCCTCGATCGCCTTGTGGGAGCCGTAGTAGGCGGTCAGTCCGCTTACGTCGATTCGCTTGGCCATTACTACTTCACTTCCAGTCAGTCGCTGGCCGCGTCAGCGACCGGTCTTCGGGGCCTTCCAGCGGGCGATGCCGCGGGCCACCATGTTGAGGATCATCACGAAGGCGATCAGCGTGAGCGACGCCGCCCAGGCGCGGTCGTAGGCCGCGGTGGAGCCGGAGCTGTTGGCGTACTGCTGGTAGATGTACAGCGGCAGCGCCTGCTGGGCCCCGGAGAAGGGGTTGGCGTTGATGAAGGAGTTGCCCCACACCAGCAGCAGCACCGGCGCCGTCTCACCCGCGATACGGGCGATGGCCAGCATGATGCCGGTGGTGATGCCGCCGATGGAGGTCGGCAGGACCACCTTCAGGATGGTGCGCCACTTCGGCACACCGAGCGCCAGGGACGCCTCACGCAGCTCGTTCGGGACGAGCTTCAGCATCTCCTCCGTGGAGCGGACCACGACCGGCATCATCAGGATGGCCAGGGCCAGCGAGCCGGCGAAGCCGAACGGCTGCATCTGGAACATCAGCATGATGCTGAGGATGAACAGACCCGCGACGATCGATGGGATGCCCGTCATCACGTCGACGAAGAAGGTGACCGCACGGGCGAGCTTGCCGCGGCCGTACTCCACCAGGTAGATCGCCGTGAGCACACCGATCGGGGCGCCGATCAGGGTGGCGAGACCCACCTGCTCCAGGCTGCCGAGGATGGCGTGGTAGATGCCGCCGCCCGGCTCGGAGTCGGCGACGACGCCCATGGAGTGGGAGAGGAAGTAGAAGTCGAGGACCTTCACACCGCGCTTGACGGTGGTCCAGATCAGCGAGACCAGCGGGATGACCGCGAGCAGGAAGGCGACCCAGACCAGCGCGGTGGCGATCCGGTCCTTGGCCTGCCGGCGGCCCTCGACACGGGTGGCGATGACGAACGTGCCGAGCAGGAAGAGGAGCGCGGCGATCAGACCCCACTCCACCTTGCTGTGCAGTCCTGCGGCGAGGCCGATGCCCACCGCGACGGCGACGGAGCCGGCGGCGATCGCCCACGGCGACCACTTCGGCAGACGCGCGCTGCGCAGGCTGCCGGGCAGCTTGTCGGTGACGGCTGCGGTGCTCATGCGTTGGCCCCCGAGTACTCCTTGCGGCGGGCGATGATCGCGCGGGCCGCGCCGTTGACCAGCAGGGTGATGACGAACAGCACCAGACCGGAGGCGATGAGCGCGTCCCGGCCGTCCTGCGTCGCCTCGCCGAACTTGCTGGCGATGTTCTGGGCGAAGGTGCCGCCGCCCGGGTCGAGCAGGCTGGTCTGGATGTCGAAGGTCGGCGAGAGCACGGTGGCCACGGCCATCGTCTCGCCGAGGGCGCGGCCGAGGCCGAGCATGGAGGCGGAGATCACGCCGGAGCGGCCGAAGGGCAGCACGGCCATCCGGATCACCTCCCAGCGGGTGGCGCCGAGGGCCAGGGCGGCCTCCTCGTGCATCCGCGGGACCTGCCGGAAGACCTCGCGGCTGACGTTGGTGATGATCGGCAGGATCATGATCGCGAGCAGCACGCCGACGGTGAGCATCGAGCGGGGCGCGCCGCCCTGCCAGGAGAAGATGCCCGTCCAGCCGAGGTAGTCGTTCAGCCAGCCGTACAGACCGGTCATGTGCGGGACGAGGATCAGGGCGCCCCACAGGCCGTACACGATGGACGGTACGGCGGCGAGCAGGTCGATGACGTACGCGATGGCACCGCTCAGCCGGCGCGGGGCGTAGTGGGTGAGGAACAGCGCGATGGCGACCGCGACCGGCACGGCCAGGACCATGGCGATGACCGAGGAGACCACGGTGCCGAAGACCAGCACCGCGATGCCGAAGACCGGCGGCACGGTGTTGGTGTTCCACTCGAAGGTGGTCAGGAAGTTGCCGTGGTCCTTGCTGATCGCGAGCGAGGCACGGTAGGTGAGGAAGACCGCGATCGCGGCCATGACCACCAGCAGCAGGATGCCGGAGCCGCGGGACAGCCCGAGAAAGACGCGGTCGCCGGGGCGGGTCGCGCCACGGGCGGCGAGCTTGTTCTCGGTCGCGGTCGGCTGGGGGGTGGGGGGAGGTGCGTCGGTTGTCTTCGTCGTCGATATGTCCATCGGGATCTCCGGTCTGCGGAGCCGCTCACGTTCGGTGGGCGGCTCCTGGCGGCGGTGCACCGGACGGTGCGGCCCGGCCCGCGGAAAGGCCGTGGGAACCGGGCCGCACTCTCGGATCAGGTCAGCTCAGGCCCGCGATGGTGGAGCGGACCTTGCCGATGATCGCGTCGGGCATCGGCGCGTAGCTGATGCCGCTGAGGATCTTCTGGCCGTCCTCGGAAGCCATGTAGTTGAGGAAGGACTTCACGGTCGGCAGGGTGTCGGCCTTGTTGCCCTTGTCGCAGACGATCTCGTACGTCACCAGGGTGATCGGGTACGCGCCCTCGGCCTTGGTGGTGTAGTTGAGCTTGAGCGACAGGTCCTTGCCGGTGCCGACGACCTTGGCGTCCGCGATGGCCTTGGTGGCGCTGTCGGTGGTGGGGGCGACCGGCTGGGCGGCACCCGTGGCGATGCTGACCGCCTTGAGGCCGTCACCGACGTAGGACAGCTCGAAGTAGCCGATGGCGCCGTTGGTCTGCTTGACCTGCTGGGCCACACCGGAGGACTGCGCGGCGGACTGGCCGCCCTGGGCCTGCCAGGTCTTGCCGCCCGAGTACTTCCAGTTCTCCGGGGTGGCGGCCTTCAGGTACTTGGTGAAGTTGTCCGTGGTGCCGGAGTCGTCCGAGCGGTGGAAGGCCTGGATCTTCAGGTCGGGGAGCTTCGCCTTCGGGTTCAGCTTCGCGATCGCCGCGTCGTTCCAGTTGGTGATCTTGCCGTCGAAGATCTTCGCCAGGGTCGGGGCGTCGAGGACCAGGTTGTCCACGCCGTTCAGGTTGTAGCCGATCGCGATCGGGCCGCCGACCATCGGCAGGTCGATGCCCTGGCCGCCGGAGCAGACCTTCTTGGAGGCGGCGACCTCTTCGGGCTTCAGCGCGGAGTCGGAGCCGGCCCACGGGATCTGGCCCTGGGTGAACGCGGTCACACCGGCGCCGGAGCCGCCCGCCTTGTAGTTGATCTGCACGTTGCAGGCCTGGGAGAAGTTCTTGACCCAGGCGTCGATCGCGTTCTTCTGCGCGGAAGAGCCGTCCGAGAGCAGCTGCCCCTTGGCACCGTCGCACTTGATCGAGCCGGCCGCGGGGGCGGACGAGTTACCGCCCGTCGAGCCGGTCTTGCCGGTGTCGTCGGAGCCGCACGCCGTCAGGGCCAGGGCGCCGGTGACGGCGACAGCACCGAGGGAAAGGGCCCGCAGCCGGTTCTTGCGCTGAAGCTTCACTTTTCGGGAGTTCCTTCCAGGAGCCGCCGCTGTCGGCGGCGCGCAAAGTCAGGTGACGGGAGCGCGCTTACGGCCGCACTCCTCATCCGGTACGGCCGAAATTAGGCAGAACAGGTGAAGCCGCCGATGGCCGGAAGTGAACGGGGAGTGAACCCCTGCCATCGGCCCGGTGAGGTCACGGAATGCTTACGGGGAGGGCACGTGGAGGTTCCGACGAGCGGGTTACACGCACGCGTATTCGATGCTCTTCACCCGTCCGGGGGAACCCCGCCGCCCGGGACGTCGTCTCGTTCCAGGAGAGCCGAGGAAAGGCGACGGACACCATGGGCATGGAACGGCGGACGTTCATATCCGGCGGCGCGGCCGCGCTTGCGACGGCCACCCTCGCCGGGTGCAGCACCGGCGGACCATCCGCCGGTTCCGCGGCGCTCAACACATCGTCCACAGTCTCGCGTACGTCGCTGAAGACCACCAGCGCGAGCGCCGCCGCGAACTGGGCGGCCCTCGCCCGGGACCTGGACGGCACCCTGGTCCGCCCCGGCGACACCACCTGGAAGACCGCCCACCAGCTGTACAACACCCGCTTCGACGGCCTGAAGCCGGCCGCGGTCGCCTACGTCGCGCACACCGACGACATCCGGACGACCCTGGCGTACGCCAAGGCCCACCACATCCGGGTGGCGATCCGCAACGGCGGCCACTCCTACGCCGGCTACTCCTCCGGCGACGACCGCCTCATCCTCGACGTCTCCCGGCTGAACCGGATCCGGGTGAGCGGCGGGCAGGCGGTGGTCGGCGCCGGCTCCAAGCTGATCGACGTCTACCGCGGACTGGGCGCCAAGGGCGTGACCATACCCGCGGGCTCCTGCCCCACGGTCGGCGTCTCCGGCCTGGTCCTGGGCGGCGGCCACGGCGTCGTCTCCCGCGCCTACGGCCTGACCTGCGACAGCCTCACCCAGGCGACCCTGATCACGGCCGACGGCACGCAGATCACCGCGAACGCGTCGACCCACTCCGACCTCTTCTGGGCGCTGCGCGGCGCGGGCAACGGCAACTTCGGCGTCGTCACCGAGCTCCAGTTCAAGACCCACCCGGCCCCGCAGGCGGTGACCGCGTACCTCACCTGGCCCTGGGCCAAGGCCGCCGCCGTGCTGAAGGCCTGGCAGGAGTGGGGCCCGAGCCAGCCGGACGAGATCTGGTCCGCCCTGCACCTGTCCTGCGCGCCGGGACACACCCCGACGATCTCCGTCTCCTGCTTCTCCCTCGGCACCTACGGCGAACTCCAGAACGCCGTGGACCGCCTCGCCCACCTGGCCGGCGCCGACGCCTCCTCCGTCTCCCTGCACCGCCGCGGCTACGAGCAGGCCATGGAGGTCTACGCCGGCTGCTCCTCCTTCTCCACCCCGGCCCAGTGCCACCTCCCGGGCTCCACCCCGGGCCGCTCCCCGCAGGGCGCGCTCGGCCGCGAGACCTACGCGGCCCGCTCCGACTTCTTCGACCGCTCGCTGTCCGCGGCCGGCATCCAGACGGTGCTGAGGCAGATCGCCTCGGTGCGGGGCGGCGGGGGCAGCATCGCGTTCACGGCGCTCGGCGGCGCGGTCAACAGGGTCTCCCCGACGGCCACGGCGTTCGTCCACCGCCGCTCGCGGATGCTGGCGCAGTACATCGCGAGCTGGGGTGCGGCGTCCTCCGGCAGCACGGCCCAGTCCTGGCTGACCTCGGCCCACGCGGCGATGGCGCCGTACGCGTCCGGCGCGGCGTACCAGAACTACACGGACCCGACGCTGAAGGACTGGCGGCGCGCCTACTACGGGGACGCGGCGGCCCGCCTGGCCAAGGTGAAGCAGCAGTACGACCCGTCCCGCTTCTTCTCCTACGGCCAGAGCCTGTAAGCCCTCAGGGGCCCGGCGGCGTACCCGGTCACGCCGCCAGGTCCCGCTCCTCACGCTCCACCGAGCTGCGCGCACCCGGAAGCACCGGCACCCCCGCCGCCGTACCCCGGCGCACCAGCCGGCCCAGCCGGGGCGACCGCTCCACCGCCCGCAGCACCGGCGTGAGCAGCGCGGTGGCCGGCGGGGACAGCAGCAGCACCACCGCCGTACCCAGCGCGAAGCCGCCGATGACGTCCGTCGGGTAGTGCACGCCCATGTAGACCCGGCAGAACCCCTCGAACAGCGCGAGCCCGATCCCGGCCAGGCCGAAGCGGCGGTGGGCGACGAACAGCCCCACCCCGAGCGCCATGGTGAGGGTGGCGTGGTCGCTGACGAAGGAGAAGTCGGTCTTGCCGGAGACCAGGACGTCCAGCCCCTGGTGGTCCCGGAACGGCCGGGGGCGCTCCACGAAACCCCGTATCGGGATGTTCACCAGCACCGCGATCGCGGCCGCGAGCGGCGCCCAGACCAGCGCGGCCAGGGAGGGCGCGGCCTCCTCGCCGCCCCGCCGCCGCACGGACCACCAGCACCACAGCACCAGCAGCACCATCGCGACCAACAGACCGTACTCACCGACGAACGCCATGATCCGGTCGAACCAGTGCGGGGCGTCCTTGGCAAGACCATTGATGTCGTAGAGCAGGTCGACGTCGGGGTTCGATCCGGATTCGGCGAGTACAGCCATGGTGCTGTGGCCCCTTCGTCGGCTACCGGACGCACCTCGTGTGCGCCGCTTTCCCACCCCCGTGGTGTCGTAGATCCGCTTCCGCTGTACTGCGGTCCTGCCCGCACTGCCCGTACTGACGTCCGCTCGGCTACGTCAACAGGAACGCACAGCCACCATCAATACGTTCCACTCTCCACTGAATGATCACGCAGACGTTATCGAAGAGAGACTCGTCATCGCAGCTCAGGGGGTGACTTCACGCTCCGCTCAGACATGGGTGGGGAGTGCTTTCGCGCCATCCTCGGTGACCCGGGTGGCCCCGAAGTAGTCCGGGCTGTCGATCGGGTCGAAGCGGATCACCGCGCCGGTCCTCGGCGCGTCGATCATGTACCCGCCGCCCACATAGATCCCGACGTGGTGGATGGCGCGGGAGTCGCTCAGGTCGTTGGAGAAGAACACCAGGTCACCGGGGAGCAGCTGGTCCCGCGAGGGGTGCGGGCCCGCGTTGTACTGGTCGTTGGCGACCCGCGGCAGCGTGATCCCGACACTGGCGTACGACGCCTGCGTCAGCCCCGAGCAGTCGAACCGCCCGCCCTGCTCCGGCGTGCCCTCGCCGCCCCACAGATACGGCGTGCCGAGCTTCTGCTGCGCGAACTCGATGGCTCCGGCGGCCTGTTGGGTGGGGTCGATACGGCTGGTGGGGGCGGCGAAGCTCTTGGCCAGGCTGTTGATCCGCTGGACGTAGTTCTGTGTCTCGCTGATGGCCGGAACCCCACCCGAGCGGATGACCCGGTAGGCACCGGCGTTGTAGGCGGCGAGCATGTTGTCGGAGACGTTCCCCGGCACGTCCTTCACGTACTTGGCGAGTTCGCAGTCGTACGACGCGGCCGACGGGATGGCGTCGGCCGGGTCCCAGATGTCCTTCTTGCCGTCCCCGTTGCCGTCGATGCCGTGCGTGGCCCAGGTGCTCGGGATGAACTGCGCGATGCCCCGGGCGTCGGCCGGGCTGACGACGGTCGGGTTCCAGCCACTCTCCTGGTACAGCTGGGCGGCGAGCAGCGCCGGGGTGAGCGCGGGACACAGGTTCCCCCACTGCTGCACGAGGGACTTGTACGCGGCCGGCACGGCGCCCTTGGCCAGCCCCCGGCTGCCCGAGGTCACCCCGCCCAGGATGTTCCCGGCGACGACGTACACCCCCACGACCAGCAGCAGGACGAAGCTCAGCCCGAGCCCGACGGCCGCTCCACCGATCACCCATACCTTCCGCACGGGGTCAACTTTCCCCCATGTGGGTGCCGTTCACGACAATTTCGGGGTGATGTGGCGTCATTTCGCGCCCGGGCGGGGCTGTACAGCCGAATCAGCGGCTGCTGACGGGGGGTCAGGAGGCCGCGATCGCGTCCTTGTAGAGCTCCGCCGCCTCGCCGCCCAGCACCACGCTGTAGGAGGTGTCGGGGGTCGAGCCGCCCAGCTCATGGCCGCCGAGGACGCCGACGACCTGGTTGTCGCCGTTGATCCAGGGGCTGCCGCTGGTGCCGCTGGTGAAGCCGGGGCAGTCGATGCGCTGTTGGGTGCCGCTGTGCCGGGACGGCCGGTTGGTGCAGCCGATGGGCGTCTCGCGGACATCGGGATAGCCGGTGACCGTCACCGCGGTGACCCCGGTCACCGTGCCGGGCATGAACCGGTTCGCGCCGACCACCGACTCGACCCGCTTGCCGTGCAGCTCGGCCAGGGTCGCGAAGGCGACGTCGCTGTCCTCGTCCTGGTCCTTGGCCCAGCCGTCGGGCACGAAGCGCCGCTGCACCTTCCACACCCCGTACGGCGCCTTCCCGTCCCGGTATCCGGGCACGAACACCAGGTCGCCGTCGACGCCGTCCACGCAGTGCGCCGCGGTGAGGATGAGGTCGCCCCGCGGGCTGTGCACCACCGAGGCGGTGCAGTAGTGGCCGCCGGCCAGCTTCTGGGCCCGGTCGGCACCGAACAGCGCACCGATCCGCGCACTCTGCCCCGAGGCACCGACCTCCGCGGTGATCCCGAAGGGACCCGGCTCGTCGGCAGCCGCCACCGACGCCGAGGTCAGGGCAAGCGTCACCACGACACACAGCAGCGTGGGACGTGCGGTGATCCAGATGCGTGAGATGCGCTTCATCAGGCCCCACTCTGTCTCACGAAGGTGAGAATCCCGCTCCGACTTCACTGAGATTTTCCTGTGAACCCCCGTATTGCCGCCACCGCAGCACCGAAAACGCGTGCGAAGTGAGGTCGGAGCGGGGCGGGAAAACGACACAACGGAAGCAGAACGCGCCAGAAAGGGGCGGCACCGCTCAGAACGTGGTCGTCATGCCGCCGTCCACCGCGATGGTCTGCCCGGTGACGAAGGACGCCGCGTCGCTCGCCAGGAAGACGACGATGCCCGCGATCTCCTCCGGGCGGCCCCAGCGGCCCAGGGCGGTGCGGGTGCGCAGCCAGCGCCGCCAGTCCGGGTCCTCGGCCGGCTCGGCGTTGACCTCGGTGGCGAAGGTGCCCGGCGCGACCGCGTTGACCGTCGTACCGCCCGGCCCCAGATCGGCGGCGAGCGCCCGGGTCAGCCCGTCGAGGCCCGCCTTCGCGGTGGCGTAGCCGACATCACCCGTACGGCCCAACTGCCCGACCACCGAGGAGATGTTGATGATCCGGCCCGCCGTCCCCCGCGCGGCCAGCCCCCGTGCGACCGTCTGGCTCAGGGCGTACGCCGAGGTCAGATGCACATCGAGCAGCGCGGCCAGCTGCTCGGGCGTCATCTCGGCCACGCCCCTGCGGTCGCGGTGGCCGACGTTGTTGACCAGGATGTCTATGGCGCCGAGCGCGCTCACCGCCTCCTCGGCGGCCGGCCGGTCGGTGACGTCGAACGCGGCCGTGGCGACGTCGTACCCGGCGTCCGTCCGCAGCCCCGCCGCGACCGCCTCCAGCGCGGCCGGATCGCGGCCGTTGAGGACGACGCGCGCACCGGCCCCGGCCAGCCCGCGGGCCATCTCCAGGCCGAGGCCGCGCACGGACCCGGTCACCAGGGCGGTCCGGCCGTCGAGCCGGAAGACCGGGCCGCCGGTGCCGTCCATGCCCTGCCGCCCTCCGTGTGCGGGGAAGATTCCGTCCCCGTCACGGTATCCGCTCGGCCGCCCCCCACTGAACGCCCGGACGTGTCCGGACGTACCCCTTATAAGCACCCATGGGAGCGAACACCCGGAAAGAGCTGGAAGAGGTGGTTCTGATGGCGCTCTCGGCACACATCGCTCGTGCAGCACACACCGCCCGTACGGCACTCGGCGGCACGGCGGTGGCCTTCTCCGCCGCCCTCCTCCTGGCCGCCTGCGGAGGCGGCGGAGGCGGGAGCACCGGCGGCGGGGGCACCGGAGGTCCCGCGACGAGCCCGGGGACGGCGAGTTCGGGGACGGCGGGCTCGGGAACCCGGGTCACCGTCACCGAGACGGAGTACGCGCTGAAGCTGTCCCGGTCGTCCTTCACCCCGGGCACCTACACCTTCGTCTCCGACAACGCCGGCCACATCACCCACGCCCTGTCCATCGACGGGCCCGGCGTGGAGGACGCCCACACCAAGACCATCGCGGGCGGGCAGCACGCCACGCTCACGGTCACCCTGAAGAAGGGCACCTACGACCTGTACTGCCCGGTCGACGGCCACAAGCAGCTCGGGATGGACCAGCACATCACGGTCGGCTGACCGGTGCCGACGGCCAGGTCACCCCGGTCATCTCCTCCGACAGCGTCCACAGCCGGCGGGCGGCCGCCGGGTCGCTCGCCGCCGCGCTCCGCCCGACCAGGGTGGGCGCGCCGCGCATCTCGCCGAGGCCGCCGGGGCCGACGTACGCCGCGCCGGGCAGGTCCTGGGTCGCGGCGAAGAGGGTGGGCAGGGCGCCGGAGCGGTCGTCCTGCGCGAAGAGCCTGTTGCCGACCGCCATGGCCGCCCGCAGCAGGGGGTTGCCCGCGTGGCTCTGGAGGTTGGTCGCCGCGTACCCGGGATGCGCGGCGAGGGCGCGCACGGCCGAACCGGACTCGGTCAGCCGGCGCTGCAACTCCAGGGTGAACAGCAGGTTGGCCAGCTTGGACTGGGCGTAGGCGCGGGTAGGCGAGTAACGGCCGGTGAGGTTGACGTCGGCGAAGTGGATCACGCCGTCGCCGCCGCGGTGCAGCCCGGAGGAGACGGTCACCACGCGGTCGGTGATGTGCGGCAGGAGCAGATTGGTCAGCGCGAAGTGGCCGAGGTGGTTGGTGCCGAACTGCATCTCGAAGCCGTCCTTGGTGCGCAGCTCCGGCAGCATCATCACGCCCGCGTTGTTGATGAGCACATCCAGCGGGCGGTCCCAGCCGGCGGCGAACGCGCGCACCGAGTCCAGGTCGGCGAGGTCCAGCCGGCGCACCTCGGTGCTGCCGCCCGCCTGCGCCGCCGCGGCCCGGCCGCGCTCGGGGTCGCGCACGGCGAACACCACATGCGCCCCGGCCCGGGCCAGCGCCTGGGCGGTGGTGCGGCCGATGCCGCTGTTGGCGCCGGTGATCACGACCGTACGGCCGGTCAGGTCGGGCAGGAGGTTCACGTTCCAGGTCTCGCGCTGTGCGCTCGTAGCAGCCATGACCCCAATGTAGACATCGCCAACAATGCAGTCAACGACAACAAAGCTGACGATGACAACATCTGGTTACGATGGCCCACATGCCGCGCATCCGCCAGAGCCGCCCCTACCACCACGGAGACCTGCGCGCCGCCCTGCTCAGGAGCGCCGAGCGCACCCTGCGCGAGAAGGGGGCCGGCGCGCTCTCGCTGCGCGAGCTGGCCCGGGACACCGGCGTGAGCCACGCCGCCCCCGGCCGCCACTTCAAGGACAAGCAGGCTCTGCTGGACGCGCTCGCCCTGGACGGCTACGAGCGCCTGACCCAGGCCCTGGACGGCGCCGCCGCCCACCCCGGCCGCACCTTCGAACAGCGGATGACGGCCCTGGCCCGCGCCTACCTCGAGTTCGCCGTGGAGAACCCGGAACTGCTCGAGCTGATGTTCGCGCGCAAGCACCACCCGGACAGCTCCGACCGGCTCGCCGCGGCCGTCGACCGCTCCTTCGGCTCCCTGACCCGCACCTTCGCCGCCGCCCAGGAGCAGGGCGAGCTGGTGCCGGGCGACCCCGAGCGCCTCACCCTGGTCGCCGCCGCGAGCCTGCACGGCCTCGCCGGGCTGATCGCCGCCTGCGCGCTGGACGCCGAGGAGGCGCTGGCCGGCCTGGACGACCACGTCCACCTGCTGCTGCACGGCCTCACGCCCCGCTGACCGACGCGCCCCGTCCCTGGACCCGCCCCTGTGCCCCCGCTGTGATCACGGTCAAGCGGCTGCCAGCGCACAGCCATCCCACCGCCATTGGCCGGTAATTGCCGGGCCTCCTTCAGTAACGCGAGAGTCAGAATTCCGAAAGCCGCTTGTTGTTGCGTACTCAACAAGCGAGTGTCGTGCGCGGGCCGCCGCCCCCACCGGTCACCCACCGGTGGTCCCCCCACCCGCAGGCCTCTGCCCACCATTTCCAGGAGGCTGTACGTTGCGTACGACCACCCCCAGCTCCCCCCACATATCCGGCAGATGGCGCCGGGCCGGCTCGGCCGTCGCGGCCACCGCCGCGCTGCTCGCCGCCGGTCTGGCCACCGCCGCCCACGCGGACGCCGCCACCACCGCCCCCCAGGTGACCTGGGCCGCCACCCCCTGCGCCACGCCCAAGCACCACGGCGACCTGGCCTGCAACTCCTTCCGGGTCACCGGCGGAGTGACCGCCTTCGAGAAGGCCCTGGCCCAGCGGACCGGCAAGGCCGCCAAAGTCACACCCAAGGCCGCCGCCGCCAGCCCCACCGGATACGGCCCCTCCGACCTCCAGGACGCCTACGGCCTGACCGACGCCGCCTCCGCCAACGGCTCCGGCGAGACCATCGCGATCGTCGACGCCTACGACGACCCGAACGCCGAGGCGGACCTCGCGAAGTACCGCTCCTCCTACGGCCTTTCCTCCTGCACCACCGCCAACGGCTGCTTCACCAAGGTCGGCCAGACCGGCTCCACCACCTCCCTGCCCACCGCCGACTCCGGCTGGGCCCAGGAGGAGTCGCTCGACCTGGACATGGCCTCCGCCGTCTGCCCGAACTGCAACATCATGCTGGTCGAGGCCAAGTCCGCCTCCATGACCAACCTCGGTACCGCGGTGAACGAGGCGGTCAAGCTGGGCGCCACGTTCGTCTCCAACAGCTACGGCGGCTCCGAGTCCTCCTCCGACTCGACCTACGACTCCTCGTACTACAACCACCCGGGCGTGGCCATCACCGTCTCCGCGGGCGACGAGGGCTACGGCGCCGAGTACCCGGCCGCCTCCAAGTACGTCACCGCCGTCGGCGGCACCGCCCTGTCGACCTCGTCCACCTCCCGCGGCTGGACCGAGAAGGTCTGGAACACCAGCTCCACCGAGGGCACCGGCTCCGGCTGCTCCGCCTACGACGCCAAGCCCAGCTGGCAGACGGACACCGGCTGCGCCAAGCGCACCATCGCCGACGTCTCGGCGGTGGCCGACCCGGCGACCGGCGTCGCGGTCTACGACTCCTACGGCGTCACCGCCGGCTGGTACACCTTCGGCGGCACCAGCGCCAGCGCGCCGATCATCGCCGGCGTCTACGCCCTCGCCGGCACCCCCAGCAGCGGCAGCTATCCGGCCGAGTTCCCCTACGCGGCCGCCGGCACCTCCGCCCTGAACGACGTCACCAGCGGCAGCAACGGCAGCTGCTCCGCCGGCGCGAGCTACCTGTGCACCGCCCGGTCCGGCTACGACGGCCCGACCGGCTGGGGCACCCCCGAGGGCACGGACGCCTTCACGGGCTGACCAGGCTCGACCGGTCCACCCCGTCGGGTCACGGGGAGCCGCCAGTGGGAGGGGGACGTGGGGTCCCCTCGGCGGCACGGAAAGGAAGACGGGTCACGGCAACCGGCCGTGACCCGTTTTCCCTGTTCTGACCGGTGCCTGACGTACCGTGAGAACATCTTCGGTAAAGGGGGACAACGACGGAACCCGCGGCAGGTTCCGATCTGACCTCGTTGCCCGGGGTGACCTGCCGTGATACACAGAGTGACCGTACGAGCTATTCGTACGAAACCCGTCAGTCAATGACGTCAAGTCGACATACGAAGGCGACGTTGTCGGCGAGAATGAGGCCCGACCTCTGCACACCCGCAGGGGCGTTCGCGGAACTACCCACCAGGGGCGGTGACTTACATGCTCTTTGCGGCCGACAAGGGAGACATCAACACCATCATCGGCGGGATCGCCCCGAACTGGGGCCCCTTCGGCAGCCTGGGCAACGAGGCGAAGGTGATGATCGAGGTGGTCATGGCCGTGGCCATCCTCCTCTGCCTGGGCATCGCGGTCTGGGGCGCGGCCAAACAGCGCATCGGCGCCACGGCCCTGCGGGACACCTTCAGCGCGGAACAGGGCAAGGGCCTGATCATCGCCGGCCTCACCGGAGTCTTCATCATCGGCTCCCTCGGCACGCTGTTCACCATCGTCTACGGCATGGCGGTCTGACCCCTCCCCCTCTCCCTCCCCACCCACCCGTCGTGCCCACCGGCTGAGGTTGCGTTTCCCTGATGTCGAGTCACCACACCGCGCCCGCGCGGGAACCAGCACGGCTACCGTCGTATATCCACGAGGCGGAGGGGGCACGCACGGCATGAGTCCCATGAATCCCGGCGACGACCAGCCGTACCACGACACCGACACGGGCCACACCCGCACCCGCCTACCGGACAACGACCCCTACGGCGGCGCTCCCCGCCGCCCCACCCGCAGCTCCTCGAAAAGCCTGGTGACGGTCGTCGGCGTGGTGGTCCTCCTGATCGCAGCAATCGCATTCGCGAACCGGGGAGACGATTCACCAGCCAACAGCGCATCCGGAAAGGGCGCCCAGCCACAGGCAGCGGCCACCGCCCCGTCCGGCACCCGCCCGGTGGACACGAAGACCGCCGGCATCCCCTCGGGCTTCGCCCATACGGAGCAGGGCGCGCAGTCGGCGGCCTCGAACTACGCCGTGGCGCTGGGCTCCACGGGCATGTTCAACAAGGACAGCCGTCACACCCTGCTCCATACCCTCTACACCCCCGAGGCCGCAGACCGCCTCCAGAGCGCGACGGACCAGGCCTATTCGGCCGACTTCCTCGCCAAGATGGGGCTCGACGCACAGGGCAACCCGCCGAAGGGTGACACCTTCGTCTCCCGAGTGGTCCCGATCGGCACCACGCTGCAGCACTACACGGACGACGAAACGCAGGTCGCGGTCTGGTACGTGGGACTCATCGGCATGGCCGGCAACTCCTCGACAGACCCGGTCACCACTTCGTGGAAGACCTGGACGTTCGACCTGCGGTGGATCGACGGCGACTGGAAGATCAGCACCGACGCACAGAAGGACGGCCCCGCCCCGGTCCCCGGCGACGACAGGGCCGCCACCTCCGACGAGATCAGCAAGGCCATCGAAGAGTACGGAGGGTTCACGTATGCCCGGTAGCCCGCAGCGTGCGCTCAAGCTGGCCGGAGTGGTGGCAGCCGTACAGACAACGGCCGTACTGCTGGCCACGCGCGCCTTCGCCGCGCCCTCGCCCACCCCCTCGGGCAGCCCGTCGCCTTCGCCGTCCGGCAAGTACAACTGTTCCGTCATCTCGGGCGAGGCCAAGAAGTACTGCGAGCGAGGCAACACCACCAGCGGCTCGAAGGGTGCCAACGTCCCGGACACCTCCACCCAGGACCCCCTCTCCTCCCTCGCCAAAGGCTGCGCCCAAGCCGCCTCCTGGACGGTGGACAAGCTGAGCAAGGCCGTGAAGGACACCGCCAACGTCGACTTCACCAATCAGAAGTTCCTCCAGCAGTACGCCATCGTCTTCGCCGCCTCCACCATCCTCACCCTCGTCCTCTGGCTCCTCGCCGTCGCCAAGCGAGCCGTCCGCGGCGTCCCCCTCACCACCGCCATCTCCGAAGCCGTCGGCTTCCTCTGGCTCACCGTGCTGGCCTCCGCCTTCACCCCCCTGATCCTCTACACCGTCGTCTCCGCCACCGACAGCGTCACCGACGTCCTCGCCAAAGCCACCGGCGACCAGGCCGACACCTTCTTCGGCACCTTCTCCGGCGCCCTCGGCAAAGGCAACGACATCGGCGGCGGCCCCATCATGCTGATCGTCGTCTCCCTCGTCAGCATCCTCGCCGCCGGCGTCCTCTGGCTGGAGCTCGTCATCCGCGCCGCCCTGCTCTACGTCGGCGCCCTCCTCGGCACCGTCGTCTACGCCGGACTCGTCGACAAGAACCTCTGGGGACACGTCCGCCGCTGGGCCGGCATCATGATCGCCGTCATCCTGGTCAAGCCGGTCATCGTCATCGTCCTCGGCCTCGCCGGCGCCCTCTCCTCCGGCCACGGCCCCGACGCCTTCTCCGCCGTCGTCTCCGGCCTCGCCATCATCCTGCTCGCCATCTTCGCCAGCGCCGCCATCTACCGCTTCGTCCCCGGCTTCGGCGACGAGATCGCGTCCGGCCGCAACAACCGCATCATGCAGGGCGCCGAATCCAAGGCCGCCGCCGTCATCAGCTCCCCCGCCAGCCTCGTCGCCCAGGGCATCAAGACCCACAGCACCCGCGCCGACAGCAACGGCTCCGCCGGCACCGCAAGCAGCGCCCCCCGCCCCGCCAACCCCGCCACCGGCGGCGTCGCCGCCCACAGCAGCCGTACCCCCAGCACGGGCACCGGCGGATCCGTCCCCTCCGCCACCCCCGCCCCCCGCGCACCCAGCCCGGTCAACACCCCGCACGCCAGCAACACCCGCAACAACCGCACAGGAGGTGAAGGGCGTTGACGACCGAGTCCCACCTGTCGTCCCACCCGGTCACGCCCCGCCGTACCTATCTCATCGGCCGCGCCCGGCCGAACGCGATCATCGGCCGGAACCGCGAGTCCGGCGAGATCGCGCTCATCGTCGTCGGCGCGTTCCTCGGCATGATGTGCGGCCTCCTCGTCCCCGTCCTGTCCCTGCGCATCGTGCTGCTGACCGGCTTCCCCCTGCTCGCGCTCGCCGCCGTCTACATGCCGTACAAGCGCCGCACCTTCTACAAGTGGTTCGAGATCAACCGCAGCTACAAGCGCACCCTGAAGCGCGGCGCCGTCTACCGCTCCAGCGCCATGGAGGCCGGCACCCGCCTCGACGGCCACGAGATCGAGATCGGCCCGCCCCCCGGCATCGGCCGCATCACCTGGCTCGCCGCCCCCTTCGGCCCCGACGAGATCGCCGTACTCCTGCACGCCGACCGCAAGACCGTCACCGCCGCCATCGAGATCGAGGGCCCCGGCGTCGGCCTGCGCGACTCCGAGGACCAGGAAGCCCTCGTCGACCGCTTCGGCACCCTCCTCAAGCACGTGGCCAACGGCGACGGCTTCGTCACCCGCCTCCAGATGCTCGCCCGCACCCTCCCCGCCGACCCCGACGCCCACGCCAAGGACGTCGCCCAGCGCGGCGACGACCGCGCCCCGACCTGGCTCCAGCAGTCCTACGACCAGCTCCAGTCCATGGTCTCCACCAGCAGCGAGCAGCACCGCGCCTACCTCGTCGCCTGCATGCACTTCAACCGCGAACTCGCCGCCGAGGCCAACGCCATGGCCCGCGCCGTCCGCGCCCACGGCGGCAAGGTCGACCGGGACGCCGGACTCGCCGTCGTCATGGCCCGCGAGCTGACCGACATCTGCTCGCGCCTCCAGGAGGCCGACATCCGCGTCCGCCAGCCCCTCGGCCAGGGCCGGCTCGCCTCCCTCATCCACTCCATGTACGACCCCGACCACCCCATCGACCACATCCAGGCGATGACCCAGCGCAACGCCTGGCCGGCCGAACTGGACGCCACCGAACCCACCTTCCTCCAGGCCAAGACCCGTGAGTCCAGCACCCGCGCCCCCTGGTGCCACGCCACCGCCTGGGTGAAGGAATGGCCCATGACCCCCGTCGGCGTGAACTTCCTCGCTCCCCTGCTCGTCCACACCCCGGACGTCATCCGCACGGTCGCCGTGACCATGGACCTCGAACCCACCGAGATCGCCATCGAACGCATGCTGACCGAGAAGACCAACGACGTGGCCGAGGCCTCCCGCGCCGCCAAGATGAACCGCACCGTCGACCCACGCGACATCGCCGCCCACAACCGGCTCGACCAGCGCGGCGAAGACCTCGCCAGCGGCGCGGCCGGCGTCAACCTGGTCGGCTACATCACCGTGTCCTCCCGCACCCCGGACGCCCTCGCCCGCGACAAGCGCACGATAAGGGCCTCCGCCGGCAAGTCGTACCTCAAGCTGGAGTGGTGCGACCGAGAGCACCACCGCGCCTTCGTGAACACACTTCCCTTCGCCACCGGCATCCGAAGGTAGGGGCTGATTCGCCGATGCGGGATCCGCTGTCCGTCCTCACCGACGCCTTCACGTCCTTCCTCTTCGGAAGGGTCGAGACGACCCGTCTCCCGGTCCGCACCTCCACGGGCCAGGCCCAGGCCGTCTATCTGCCCACCGCCGCCCCGGGCCTCGGCGACTCCGGCGTCATCATCGGCCGCGAGGTGTACTCCGGAAAGGGCTACATCTACGACCCCTTCCAGCTCTACGGCCAACAGCTCCCGGCCCCGCACTGGCTCGTCCTCGGCGAGTCCGGCAACGGCAAGTCGGCCCTGGAGAAGACCTACGTCCTGCGCCAGCTGCGCTTCAAGGACCGCCAGGTCGTCGTCCTGGACGCCCAGGGCGAGGACGGCGTCGGCGAATGGAACCTGATCGCGCAGGAGCTGGGGATAACACCCATCCGCCTCGACCCGACGGCCGCCCTGAACCACGGCATCCGCCTCAACCCGCTCGACCCGTCGATCACCACCACCGGCCAGCTGGCCCTGCTCCGCACGATCATCGAGGTCGCGATGGGCCACGGCCTGGACGAACGCTCCGGCTTCGCCCTCAAGGTCGCCCACTCCTACGTCAACGAGACGATCGTCGACCGCCAGCCCGTCCTCTCCGACATCGTCGAGCAGCTACGACACCCCGAGCCCGAGTCCGCCGAAGCCATGAACGTCGCCATAGACGACGTACGGGCCTGGGGCCTGGACGTCGCCCTCGTCATCGACCGCCTGGTCGACGGCGACCTGCGCGGCATGTTCGACGGCCCCACCACGGTCGGCATCGACCTCGACGCCCCCCTCATCGTCTTCGACCTGTCCCACATCGACCGCAACTCCATCGCCATGCCCATCCTCATGGCGATCGTCGGCGTGTGGCTGGAACACACCTGGCTCCGCCCCGACCGGAAGAAGCGCATCTTCCTGGTCGAGGAGGCCTGGCACATCATCAACAGCCCCTTCGTGGCCCAGCTGTTCCAGCGCCTGCTGAAGTTCGGCCGACGCCTCGGACTCTCCTTCGTGGCGGTCGTCCACCACCTGTCCGACGTGGTCGACGGCGCGGCCGCCAAGGAGGCCGCGGCGATCCTGAAGATGGCCTCCACCAGGACGATCTACGCCCAGAAGGCCGACGAGGCGAGGGCGACCGGCCGTGTCCTCGGCCTGCCCCGCTGGGCCGTGGAGATCATCCCCACCCTCACCCCCGGCATCGCCGTCTGGGACGTCAACGGCAATGTCCAGGTCGTCAAACACCTGGTCACGGAGACCGAACGCCCCCTCGTCTTCACCGACCGCGCGATGACCGAGTCCTCCAGCGCCCTCACCGCCGACGACGCCCTGCACGCCGCCGAACTGGAGGCCGAGCAGCGGGCCGCCGCCTTCGTGGAACAGCACCTGGGCGACTCCGAGTCGACGGTGGCGTAGACGGCAGGACCAGGGAGACCCGGGGCAGACAGGGGAGACAGGGGAGGAACACGGTGACACCCGACGAGCGCCGCGACCGTCACCAGGGCGGCGGGCACCCAGGCGGCCGGGCCGGCGGCATCCCGGACGGCCTGCTGGTCGGCATACTCGCGTTCCTCCTCGGCATGACCGTGCTGGTGTGGACGGCCACGGGCCTGGCGTCCTTCTTCGCCCACGGGGACTGGCCCGACGGCGTCACCTTCACCCGCACCCCTCTGGCCATGCGCCACCTCATCGGCCACCCCCACGACCTCCCCGGCGCCTGGCCCGACACCTCCGCCGGCCGGCTCTCCGGCTGGGGCTTGTTCTGGGGCCTCTTCATCGCCCAGCTGATGATCCTGTTCGTCCTCACGGTCTTCGTGATGGGCGCGGTGGCCCGCTGGCGCACGGCAAGAGCCCGCACCCGCCAGTCCCAGAACCTTCGCTACGACGTCCCCGTACCCCGCACCGAACCGGCACCCCAGCCCCAGCCCGAGCCCCAACCGCAGCCGCAGCCGCAGCCGCAAGCGACCGAAGCCGTCCCCCTGCCACAGCGGGAGCCGGAGCGGGAGCCGGAGCCGGGGACGGTCACCACGGCACCCGCTCCACCCGCTCCCCCCACCCTCACGGCCCAGCCAGCCGTGCTCTACGCCCCCAGGGAAGCCCGCCACACCTCCGCCGCCCAGGCCCTCCTCGACGCCGAGGGCCCCGCCCTCCTCGTCACCTCCAACCCCGCCCTCTGGCAGGACACCAAGGACGCCCGGGCCAAACTCGGCCCCAGCCTCCTCTACGACCCCACCCACCTCTGCGACACCCCGGCCCGGCTGCACTGGTCCCCGGTGACCGGCTGCGAGGACAAACAGACGGCCCTCCAGCGAGCGACCGCCCTGCTCGCCCCGGTGCAGCCCACCGCCAAGATCGACCAGATCCTCACGGACACGGCGATCACCCTGCTCCGCAGCTACCTGCACGCCGCCGCCCTGGAGAACCGCACGATCCGGCACGTCCACCGCTGGGCCCAGGGCACCCAGGTGCAGGACGCCGTCCGCACCCTGCGCACCCACCCCAAGGCCGCCCCGGGCGCCGCCGGTGAACTCGAGGCCGCGCTCACCGCGCACCCCGAGCGCCGCGACATGGCCCACGAGCTGACCAGCCGCGCCCTGTCGGCCATCTCCACGGTCAACGTCCGCGAGGCATGCACTCCAAACCGAACAGATGCGCTCGCCTTGGATTCCTTTGTCCACGAAGGGGGAACGCTCTATGTGGTGGGTGACTCCATCGAGGACCCCAGGACCCACCCGGGCGCGATGCCTCTGCTGACGGCCCTCGTCTCCAGCGTGGTCGAGCGCGGCCGGCGCATGGCCGAACGGTCATCCTCCGGTCGGCTCGACCCACCACTCACCCTGATTCTGGACGACATCGCGGCCGTGGCCCCCGTCCCCCAGCTCCCGGACCTCCTGGCAATGGGCCCCGACCAGGGCCTCCCCACCCTGGCCCTCCTCCGCTCCCCCGAACAGGCCCGCACCCGCTGGCCCCACCAGCACCTACCGGTCTAGGACGCACCCATTCCGGCCTGGCCTGTCAGTAACACGACATACCGTGGTCCGCATGACCACACTTCCCGACCGCCCGCACACCGCACTGCTCGTCATCGACGTCCAGAACGGTGTGGTGGAGCACGCCGTCCGCCGTGACACCGTCATCAGCAACATCACGACCCTCATCGACAAGGCCCGCGCCGCCGGCGTCCCGGTGATCTGGGTGCAGCACCAGGACGAGGACCTGGTGCCCGGCACCGAGCGCTGGGAGTTCGTCCCGGAACTGAAGCGCCTGGACACCGAACCCCTGGTCGCCAAGGCCTACCGGGACTCCTTCGAGGACACCGTCCTGGAGTCCGCCCTCGCCGAGCGGGGAGTGGGCCGGCTCCTCGTCACGGGCGCCATGACCGACTTCTGCATCCGCTCGACCCTGCACGGCGCCCTCGCGCGGGGCTACGACACGACACTGGTCGCCGATGCCCACACCACGCAGGACCTCACCGAGTACGGCGCGCCGGCCGCGGAGCAGGTCATCGCCCACACGAACCTCTACTGGAGCGACCAGTCGGCACCGGGCCGCCGGGGCGGAATCATCAAGACCGCCGACGTGACCTTCTGAAAAATGCCCTGAAAATGCAGAAAGGCCCACGCCATACGGCGTGGGCCTTTCCCAATGATTGTTCGGCGGTGTCCTACTCTCCCACAGGGTCCCCCCTGCAGTACCATCGGCGCTGTGAGGCTTAGCTTCCGGGTTCGGAATGTAACCGGGC
>NZ_JBSFHC010000018.1:0-192684 GCF_053596835.1 Streptomyces sp. NPDC001606 | reverse complement strand
CAAGGAACGGTCGCTTCCTTTGTACTCACCCTCTCGGGCTTTCCTCCGGGCGCTTCCCTTCGGTCTTGCGTTTCCGACTCTATCAGATCTTTTCTCGATCCGATTTCCTCGGCGCTTTTCCAGTTCCCCGCTCTCGCGGTTTCCTTTCCGGCGTTTCCGACTTTATCAGAAGTTCTTGGCCGGTCTGACCGGCCGCTCATTTCTGAGTAATCGGGGGATGCTTCTCGGATGTCGTACCGACATCCCGGAAGCTCGTAGATTCTATCGGCGGCCCTTGAACTTGTCCAGTTCTAGGCAACTGTTTGAATCTACCTCCCCACTCCCGCCGTGTCAACGGCTCTCGCGGGGAGATGAGGAGACTAGCAGCTCACACGGGCCGGATGCACATCAGGCGGCCGTGGGCACGGCGGAGCTGCGGTCCACCGCTTCGAGGTCACCCGTCTCGCCGGCGCGGGCAGCACGGCCGCCCAGGACATAGACGTATGCAAGGAAAGCCAGCTCAGCCACGACGCCGATGCCTATCCGGGCCCAGGTGGGCAGGCCCGAGGGGGTGACGAAGCCTTCGATGGCGCCGGAGACGAACAGGACCAGGGCGAGGCCGATCGCCATGCCCACCGCGGCGCGCCCCTCCTCGGCGAGGGCCGCACGGCGGGTGCGGGGGCCCGGGTCTATGAGTGTCCAGCCGAGGCGCAGGCCGGTGCCGGCCGCCACGAACACCGCGGTGAGTTCGAGCAGGCCGTGCGGGAGGACCAGGCCCAGGAAGGTGTCGAGGCGGCCGGCCGACGACATCAGACCGAAGCCGACGCCCAGGTTGAGCATGTTCTCGAAGAGGATCAGCAGGACGGGCAGGCCCAGGAAGATGCCCAGGACCAGGCACATCGCGGCCGCCTCCGCGTTGTTCGTCCACACCTGGGCGGCGAAGGCGGCCGCGGGGTGGCTGGAGTAGTAGGTCTCGTACTCGCCGCCGGGGCGGGTCAGGTCGCGCAGCTGGCTCGGGGCGCCGATCGCCGACTGCACCGCGGGGTGGGTGCCGATCCACCAGCCCAGGAGGACCGCCACGGTGGTGGAGACGAGCGCGGTCGGCACCCACCAGTGGCGGGCGCGGTAGACGGCTGCGGGGAATCCCTGGGTGAGGAAGCGTGTGACGTCGCGCCATGTGGCGCGGCGGGTGCCGGTGACGGCGCTGCGCGCGCGTGCGACGAGGCGGCTGAGCCGGCCGGTGAGCTGCGGGTCCGGTGCGCTGGACTGGATGAGCGACAGATGGGTCGCGGTGCGCTGGTAGAGGGTGACGAGTTCGTCGGCCTCGGCGCCGTTGAGCCGGCGCTGGCGGCGGAGCAGGGCGTCGAGGCGGTCCCATTCGGCTTGGTGTGCGGAGACGAAGACGTCCAGGTCCATCGGGTCTGCCTGCTCCTCGGGCTGGTGGCCGACTGCTCGTCGTGGATGCTCGAAGTTGTTGTCAGCTTGTCGTACTGGGGCGCGATGCGCCCACAGCTTGGCAGACTTGCTGTTCACGGGGCGGATCAGGGGAAGGACGGCGGGCGTGAGTGAGCTGGTGACGGGCGAGGCGGTGGCCCTCGAACTGCGGCCCGCGAAATTGCCGAGCAGGGCGCTGGCCGTGCTGCTCGATCTGCTGGTGGCCATGGCGGTGTACATCGCCGTCACGGTCGTACTGGTGGCGACGACGTCCTCCTTGGACGAGGCCGCGCAGACCGCGTTGTCGATCGCGGCGTTCCTGCTGGTGCTGGTCGGCGGGCCGATCGCGGTGGAGACGCTCAGTCATGGGCGTTCGCTGGGGAAGCTGGCGTTCGGGCTGCGGGTGGTGCGGGACGACGGCGGTCCGATCCGGTTCCGGCATGCGCTGGTGCGCGGCGCGATCGGTGTGGTCGAGATTCTGATGACGTTCGGCGTGGTGGCCTGTATCGCCTCGCTGGTGTCGGCGCGGGGGCGGCGGCTCGGGGATGTGTTCGCCGGGACGCTGGTGGTGCGGGAGCGGATACCGGTGGGGCGGACCGGCTTTGTGCCGTCTCCTCCGCCGGGGCTTGCGGGGCGGTTCGCCGAGCTGGATCTGTCGGCCGTTCCGGACGGTCTGTGGCTTGCGGTCCGGCAGTACCTGACGCGGATGGAACAGCTCGATCCGCGGGTCTCGCAGGGCATGGCGGAGCGGCTCGCGGCGGATCTCGTGGCGCGGACGGGGGCGGTGGTGCCGCAGGGTCTGCCGCCGGCTGCCTTTCTCGCGGCCGTGGTGCATGAGCGGCAGGCTCGGGAAGCCGCCCGGCAGACCTCTGCTGGTGATCGTTTCGTTCCGCCGGTGGCCGGGGTCGCGGCTGCGGCGCAGGCCGGTGCGGCGGGGGTGTCCTCGTCTCCGGCGCCCGGGGGTCCGCAGGGGGGCGGGTGGTCCGCTCCGTCGCCGGGTGGGAGTCAGCGTCCGCAGCCGGAGGCGCCGGGTTCGGCTGCCCTGCCGCCCGTGGTGGCGCGGGAGGAGCGGCCGGCCGACCGTCCGGCCACCGGATTCGCGCCGCCCGCGTAGGGCCGGCGGCCAGGACGGCGGTTCCCAGCCCTGTCCGGGATGCTCAGGCGAACGCCGACGGCGGTGACTGGAGGTCCTCCAGCTCGATCCCGGGCGCGGACAGGACCACGTCTCCGGCGATGTGGATGGTGTGCCGTTCCCCGGTGTCCAGGGCTGTGACCTGGTATTCGTCCACGGTCAGGGGGCCGTTGTCAGTGGCGTGTGCTTCGCTGTTCACCAGGGCCCAGGACTGGTCCACGGTGCGGGGGGCCAGGACCGGTTCGGTGAACGCCACCAGGCGTACGCGGGTCGCGGCGGACGAGGGGGTGAGGCGCAGCAGCCGGGCGGTGGCGATGAGGAAGGCGGGGGATGCGCCGGTGAAGGCGTGGGCGGGCACATTGCCTTCGGTGGCATGGGTGCCGGTGGGGTCGGTGCGGACCCAGGTGACGCCGTCCAGCGCGGCGCCGCGGACCTGCCAGTCGGCTGCGTGGAGTTCGAGGCGGATGGGGCGGCCGAGGTCGTCCAGCGCCAGGTCGACCGATCCGCGGTGTTCGCCGGCGGGGGTCGTCAGCCGGGAGACGTAGCGCCAGCCGGACGGGCCGGGGGCGCACTGGAAGTGCTCTTCCCCGAGGGGGGTGTGATCGTGCGGATCGTGGAGCGAATAGCGGCCGCGGGGCATGGGGGTCCTGGGTGGTGACGGGCTGATCCGGCCGGAGGCCGAAGGGGCAGGCCCCCGGCACGGGGGTGCGGGGGCCTGCCTCGGAGGACCTGCGTGAGACGCGGAGTGCGGCTCAGTAGCGGTAGTGGTCCGGCTTGAAGGGGCCGTCGACGTCGACGCCGATGTAGGCGGCCTGCTCCGGGCGCAGCTTGGTCAGCTTCACGCCGAGGGCGTCGAGGTGGAGGCGGGCGACCTTCTCGTCGAGGTGCTTGGGCAGCACGTACACGCCGGTCGGGTACGCGTCGGGCTTGGTGAACAGCTCGATCTGGGCCAGCGTCTGGTCCGCGAACGAGTTCGACATCACGAACGACGGGTGGCCGGTGGCGTTGCCCAGGTTCAGCAGGCGGCCCTCGGACAGCACGATGATCACCTTGCCGTCGGGGAACGTCCAGGTGTGGACCTGCGGCTTCACCTCGTCCTTGACGATCCCCGGGATCTTCGCCAGCCCGGCCATGTCGATCTCGTTGTCGAAGTGACCGATGTTGCCCACGATCGCCTGGTGCTTCATCCTCGCCATGTCCGAGGCCAGGATGATGTCCTTGTTGCCGGTCGTGGTGATGAAGATGTCCGCGCTCTCCACGACCTCGTCCAGCGTGGTGACCTGGTAGCCGTCCATCGCCGCCTGAAGCGCGCAGATCGGGTCGATCTCCGTGATGATCACCCGGGCACCCTGACCGCGCAGCGACTCCGCACAGCCCTTGCCGACATCGCCGTAACCGCACACCACGGCCGTCTTGCCACCGATCAGCACATCGGTGGCACGGTTGATCCCGTCCACCAGGGAGTGCCGGCAGCCGTACTTGTTGTCGAACTTCGACTTCGTCACCGCGTCGTTGACGTTGATCGCCGGGAACAGCAGCACACCGTCACGCTGCATCTCGTACAGACGATGCACACCCGTGGTGGTCTCCTCCGTGACACCACGGATCTCGGAGGCCAGCTGGGTCCACTTCTGGGGGTTCTCGGCCAGGGTGCGGTGCAGCAGCTGGAGGATGACGCGGTGCTCGTCGGACTCGGCGGTCTCCAGGGCGGGGACCTCACCGGCCTTCTCGTACTCGACGCCCTTGTGGACGAGGAGGGTGGCGTCGCCGCCGTCGTCCAGGATCATGTTCGGGCCGCCGGTGGGGCTGTCCGGCCAGGTCAGCGCCTGCTCGGTGCACCACCAGTACTCCTCCAGGGTCTCGCCCTTCCAGGCGAAGACCGGGACACCCTGCGGGTTGTCCGGGGTGCCGTTCGGGCCGACGGCGATGGCCGCGGCCGCGTGGTCCTGGGTGGAGAAGATGTTGCAGGACGCCCAGCGGACCTCGGCGCCCAGGGCGACGAGCGTCTCGATCAGCACGGCGGTCTGCACGGTCATGTGCAGCGAACCGGTGACGCGGGCACCGGCGAGGGGCTGCGCCTCGGCGTATTCCTTGCGGATCGCCATCAGGCCGGGCATCTCGTGCTCGGCGAGGGTGATCTCCTTGCGGCCGAACTCGGCCAGGGAGAGGTCGGCGACCTTGAAGTCCTGTCGGTTGTCGACAGTCGTCATTGCGAGCTGCTCCTCGGTGTCGGGTCGAGGTGGGTACGGCTGGTCTGCGCGGCGGCGGACACAGGGGTGCCCGAGAAGAGGACACAGGCATGCCCACGTACGCGCAGCGCAGTCCGTCGGAGGCCCTCTCTCCCTCGGTCGGTCCGTCCGGGACCGCCCGACCGCCATCAGCAGCGACGTCTGGCTCCGTCCCAAGCTACACCGCGCGACCCGGTCGTCCCCAGTCCGTTGCGTATGGTTCCGGCCGACCAGGGGCTCAGTGGCCGAGCGCGTGCGGGTTCGGGCCGCCGGGGGTGGCCTGCGGGTCGGGGCCCTTGGCGGCCTCGGCCTCGCTGTAGATGTCCGGTTCCAGGTAGATGACGCGGGCGATGGGGACGGCGGTGCGGATACGGGTCTCGGCCGCGTTGATGGCGGCTGCCACCTCGGCGGCCGTGTCGTCGTGCCGGACGGCGATCTTGGCCGCGATCAGCAGTTCCTCGGGGCCGAGGTGCAGCGTGCGCATGTGGATGACGCCGGTGACGGTCTTCCCGTCGACGGTCGCCTCCTCGATCTTCTTGACCACGTCCAGGCCCGCGGCCTCACCGAGCAGCAGGGACTTGGTCTCGGCGGCCAGGACGAGGGCGATGCAGACGAGGAGAACGCCGATGCAGACGGTGCCGATGCCGTCCCAGATGCCGTCGCCGGTGAGCACGGCGAGGCCGACGCCGAGGAGGGCGAGGACCAGACCGATCAGGGCGCCGAAGTCCTCCAGCAGGACGACGGGCAGCTCGGGTGCCTTGGCGCGGCGGATGAACTGCGCCCAGGAGAGCGTGCCGCGCAGTTCGTTGGACTCCTTGATGGCGGTGCGGAAGGAGAAGCCTTCGGCGATCACCGCGAAGACGAGGACGCCCACCGGCCAGTACCAGCTCTCCAGGGCGTGCGGGTGGAGGATCTTCTCGTAACCCTCGTAGATGGCGAACATGCCGCCGATGGAGAAGAGCACGATCGAGACGAGGAAGGCGTAGATGAAGCGCTCGCGGCCGTAGCCGAACGGGTGCTGCGGGGTGGCCTCGCGCTCGGCCCTCTTGCCGCCGATCAGCAGCAGGAACTGGTTGCCGGAGTCGGCGAGCGAGTGAACGCCCTCGGCGAGCATCGAGGAGGAGCCGCTGAACGCGAACGCCACGAACTTGGATGCCGCGATCGCGAGGTTGGCGCCGAGTGCCGCCACGATCGCCTTCGTACCGCCTGACGCGCTCATGTGTCCGCGTTGTCCCTTCGACCTTGTCGTCGCCTTCGCGCTTTGCCCGGCCTTTGCCGGTGGGCCATTCTTGCAGTCCGGCCGGGCCTTGGCGTGTCAGGTATCCACAGGGCCGGTCATACGATCACAGTGGCGCGGAAGACGGTGCCCGTGCCCGAGATCTGCGTGTGCTCGCCGGCCGGGACGAAGACCGACTGGCCGGCGCTCAGTTCCTCCTCGCCCGCCCGGACGGAACCGGCCGTGCAGAGCAGGATCTGCGGGGCGTCGCGGGTGACGTCGTGGGCGGCGCCGGCCTCGGGGAGGACGTAGCGGGAGAGGCGGAACTCGTCGATCGGGGTCTCGTAGACCTCCTCGCCGTCCGGGGAGGCCTCCGGGCGCAGTACGCCGGGGTCGCCCGGCTCGAAGCGGACGACGCGCAGCAGTTCGGGGACGTCGACGTGCTTGGGGGTCAGGCCGCAGCGCAGGACGTTGTCGGAGTTGGCCATGATCTCGACGCCGAGGCCGTCGAGGTAGGCGTGCGGGATGCCGGCGCCGAGGAAGAGCGCCTCGCCGGGCTGGAGCCGGACGTGGTTCAGCAGCATGGCCGCGATGACGCCGGGGTCGCCCGGGTAGTGGTGGGCGATGTCGGCGTAGGGGGCGTAGGCGCCGCCGAGGCGGGTGCACGCGGCGGTGGCCTCGGCGACCGTGTGGGCCATCTCCTCGCGGTCGGCGGTGAGGACCGCGGTGAGCATTTCGCGCAGCGCCGCGTCCTCGGGGTGGGCGTGCAGCAGGTCGACGTACGGCTTGAGGGAGGCGACGCCGAGCCCGTCCAGCAGGTCGGCGGCCTCGACCGGGGGCCGGAAGCCGCAGAGCCCGTCGAACTCGGTGAGCGCGCAGATGAGTTCGGGCTTGTGGTTGGCGTCCTTGTAGTTGCGGTGCGGGGCGTCGACCGGGACGCCCCGGCGCTCCTCGTCGGCGTATCCCGCCCTGGCCTGCTCCAGGTCGGGGTGCACCTGGAGGGAGAGGGGGGCGCCGGCGGCGAGGATCTTCAGGAGGAACGGCAGGCGGGGGCCGAACCTGTCGACCGCGCGGGCGCCGAGTTCGCGTTCGGGAGCGGCATCGATGACCTCGACGAGTGTCCCGCGCGCGGTGCGCGACGGGGCGCCCGGGTGCGCTCCCATCCACATCTCCGCCTGCGGTTCACCGGTCGGTTCGACGCCGAGCAGGTGCGGGATGGCGGTGCGGGAGCCCCAGGCGTAGGGGCGGACGGTGTTGTCGAGGCGGTCCATGTGTCTTCTCTGTCTCCGTACGTACGTCGCGGCACGGCGGGGGCGGAGGCGAAGGCTGTGCCGGCCGCCGTACCGGTGGTGGGCGCGGGGGTGCGTCCGGCCTGGAGCCAGATCAGGCCCTGGAAGCGAGCGCCAGGTAAACGGCGGCGAAATCCGTGACGGCGATCAGTTCCGCGAGCGTCTCCAGTTCGCCGCCCTCCTCCGGTTCGAGTTCGCTGATCGGGGTGTCGTGGCTGAGTGCCACGTCACGGGCGGCGGGCGCGGCGGTGAGGCCGCCGCCCGGGCGGTCGCGGAGCAGGACGACGCGCGCGTGCAGGGCGGGCGGCTCCTCCACGCGGTCGCGGAAGAAGTCGTCCGGGTCGGCGCTGGCGGCCAGCGGGCCGGCCAGCAGAGCGCTGTGGGCGGCGAGCGCCTCGGGCAGTTCGGCGACGAGGGCGGGGCGGCCGGAGAGTTCGGCGAGAGCGGCGGCGAACCGGCGGCCCGCCGGGCCCGCCGAGGTGCCTTCCGTCCACACCACGGGCAGCGCGTCGGCGAGCTCGGCGGCGAGGGTCTTGGCCGGATTGCTGTACGTCGCGATGGCCGGGCCGCAGCGCTCCGCGATGTGGTCCAGGCGGTCGGCGACCTTCTCCAGGGCGTCCTGCGGGGCGGCGAGCAGGCCGATGCGGTCCAGGAGGGCCAGCAGCGGGGTCAGCAGCGCCCAGAAGACGCCCGGGGAGGAGGCGGCGAGGGGTTCGTCATGGTCGTACGGGGCCGTCGCCATCGGCACGAACAGGCCGTGCGCGCCGGCGACCGCCTCGGCGAGCGGGGTGCCGGCGGGGGCCACGGCCGCGACCGAGCAGCCGTGGCGGTAGGCCTGGTCGGTGAGGAGGGACAGGCTCGGCTCGGTGCCGTCCGGGGTGGCGATCAGCAGCAGGTCCACGGAGCCGGCCCAGCCGGGGAGTTCCCAGCGCAGGGCGCCTGCCGCCGGGGCAACTCCGGTGGGGGCCAGGCGGACGATGGGGCCGGCGGCGCCGGCCAGGGTGCCGAGGAGGTCGGCGGTGTGAGTGGCGGCGGCGCCGGGGCCGGCGATCAGCACCGAGCGGGGGCGGCCGTCGGGCTTGAGGTCGCCGATGCCGGCCTCGGCGGCGTGCCGGGCCGCCGTACGGACGCGGGCGCCGGCCTCCGCCGCGCCGCGCAGCAGGCCTCGGCGGTCGGCCTCGGCGAGGCCCTCCGGGGTGTCGAGCAGCGATTCGTCCAGCATGGGCGGGTTGCCTCCGATCGCCGGGGTCCTGTGCGGGGTGTCTACGGCCTGACGGGCGTCGTCACTGGGGGCGGCGGGCCTCGTCCACGAGCAGGACCGGGATGCCGTCACGGACCGGGTAGGCGAGGCCGCAGTCCTGGCCCGTGCAGACCAGCTCGGTGTCCTGCTCCTTGAGGGGGGCGTGGCAGGCCGGGCAGGCGAGGATCTCCAGGAGGCCGGCTTCGAGCGGCATGGGGTGTCCCTTCGAGGGCGGATGTCTGTCTGTGGTTGTGCCTGGTCAGCGTACCGCTGGAGCACGCGCCGAGCCGGGCTTGCGGCCGTCCAGGGGGCTCGCGGCCCCCTGGACGGCGTTGCCCGGCAGGTCAGCCCCGGATGTCAGGCCCGGATGATCGCCAGGGCTTCGTCCCGGATCTTGGTCATGGTGGGTTCGTCCTTCGCCTCGGCGTTCAGGCGGAGGAGGGGCTCCGTGTTGGAGGGGCGGACGTTGAACCACCAGTCGGCGGCGGAGACCGTGAGGCCGTCGAGGTCGTCCAGGGTGACGTCGGCGCGGTTCTCGTACGCGGAGCGGATCGCGGCGAGCCGGGCGGCCTGGTCGGCGACGGTGGAGTTGATCTCGCCGGAGCCGCTGTAGCGGTCGTACTGGGCCACGAGGGCGGAGAGGGGGCCGTCCTGGGTGCCGAGGGCGGCCAGGACGTGCAGGGCGGCCAGCATGCCCGTGTCGGCGTTCCAGAAGTCCTTGAAGTAGTAGTGCGCGGAGTGCTCGCCGCCGAAGATCGCGCCGGTGCGGGCCATCTCGGCCTTGATGAAGGAGTGGCCGACGCGGGTGCGGACCGGGGTGCCGCCGTTCTCCTTGACGACCTCCGGGACGGTGCGGGAGGTGATCAGGTTGTGGATGACGGTGCCCTTGCCGCCGTTGCGGGCGAGTTCGCGGGCGGCGACCAGGGCGGTGATCGCGGACGGGGAGACCGGGTCGCCGTGCTCGTCCACGACGAAGCAGCGGTCGGCGTCGCCGTCGAAGGCGATGCCGAGGTCGGCGCCCTCCGCCGGTACCCGCTTTTGCAGGTCGACCAGGTTGGCCGGGTCGAGCGGGTTGGCCTCGTGGTTCGGGAAGGTGCCGTCCAGTTCGAAGTACATCGGGACGAGGGTCAGGGGCAGACCGGCGAAGACCGTGGGGACCGTGTGGCCGCCCATGCCGTTGCCGGCGTCGACCACGACCTTCAGCGGGCGGATGGAGGTGAGGTCGACCAGGGAGCGCAGGTGCGCCGCGTAGTCGTCCAACGTCTCGCGGGTGCTCAGGGTTCCCGGCCGGGCGGCCGGCTCCGGGGCGCCCGACTCCAGCCAGCCCTCGACCAGTTCGCGGATCTGCGCGAGACCGGTGTCCTGGCCGACCGGGGCGGCGCCCGCGCGGCACAGCTTGATGCCGTTGTACTGGGCCGGGTTGTGCGAGGCGGTGAACATCGCGCCGGGCAGGTTCAGGGCGCCGGAGGCGTAGTACAGCTGGTCGGTGGAGCACAGGCCGATCTCGGTGACGTCCACGCCCTGGTCGGCCGCGCCGCGTGCGAAGGCGCGGGTGAGGCCGGGGGACGAGGGTCGCATGTCGTGGCCGACGACGATCGCCGCGGCTCCGGTCACCTCCGCGAAGGCGGCTCCGAAGAGTCTGGCCAGTGACTCGTCCCACTGGTCCGGGACCACTCCGCGTACGTCGTACGCCTTCACGATCTGCGACAGATCAGCAGCCACGGCCAACCCTCCTGAAAGTCCTATGGGTGCCCACAAACTACCCGTCCGGGGTAAGTGGGCGGTGTGCGGACACCAGGACTGGGGGCGCCGGGAGTGTGCTCAGTTGTCCGGGGAGCGCAGGACCCGGAGATGACCGCGGCGGGCGACCTCCATGGGGTCGGCCGTGCGCGGGCCGCCGCCGGCCGCCTCCGCCGCGCGCTCCTGGGGGCGGGCCGCCTCGCGCACCGCGTTGGCGAGCGCTTCCAGGTCGTCTCCGCTGGGCCGGGCGGGAGCGGAGCCGTCGAGGAGCCGGACGACCTCCCAGCCGCGCGGGGCGGTCAGGCGCTCGGAGTGCTCGGCGCACAGGTCGTAGCAGTGGGGTTCGGCGTAGGTGGCGAGCGGGCCGAGGACCGCGGTCGAGTCGGCGTAGACGTACGTCAGCGTCGCGACGGCGGGTCGGCCGCAGGCGGTGCGCGAACAGCGACGTACAGGGCTCACGACGTTGGACGGTACCGCACTCTTGAGCGGGCCGCGACGACTCTGGACCAGGTCACTCCACCGTGTCGTGGTGTGAAACACCCCACATACCCTTTCGAACAGGCCCTGTTGACCTGCGTGGACGGGTTCGCGACGGGGCACGGACGGGGTCACGCCTGGTCATGTTTCGGTACAAACAAGGTCAATTGGCTTGAGTTCGGTGGTCTTGGAGGGTTACGGAAACGAGCCAGACCTTGGCCGGAATGGTCGTCCTGTGACAGGGAGGGGAACGGGTGCCGAACGAGCGCAGAAGAGGGGCGGCCCGGTGGCGGCCGGGTGGCTGGTTGGCGCGGGTCTCCCGTGGGGGACGCGCGTGGAGCAGGGCGGGCGGGGTGTGCGAGGACTACGCTTCCCCAGTGATGGACAACCGTGTACCGCCCCGTGCCGCCGGCCCTGGGCCCCGTCGTCGTGATCGCCATGGGCGGGGCATGCGCGGGCCGATCGCGCCCCCGCAGGTGCCGTTGGCGGCGAGTCGGGGCGAGGTGTTCGCGGACCTGGTGCAGGACTCCGTGGACCGTCTCGAGCGACGGTGGCCGCAGCTGGCCGACATCGACTTCCTCGTGCTGGAGGTGCCTCGGCTGGATGCGCGGGGCGAGCAGGCGTGGGGGGACGAGGCCGTGCCCCTGGGCGGGGTCGTGTCGGCTCGGGAGGGGCGGCGGGCGCGGGTGATCGTCTATCGGCGGCCGGTGGAGATCCGGACCAAGGGGCGGGACGAGCGGGCGGCGCTGGTGCACGAGGTGGTCGTGGAGCAGGTCGCCGAGTTGCTCGGGCTGACGCCGGAGACGGTGGATCCGCGGTACGGGGAGGACTGAGGGGCTGGGGGCGGGCAACAGCCCTGCCCCGCACCCCTCTTCAGCGCCGCGCGGGTCAGTTCTGCAAGACCGACAGGTCCTCGTCCGTCTGGGGGACTGCCACCTTTCCGTGGTCGTCGGGGAGGGGCTGGATGGTGAAGCCGGGGACGCCTGCCTCGGTGGCCGCGAGGGTGCGGGAGGCGTAGACCGGACCGCCGGAGAGGGGCTCCACGGTGAGGGCGTAGGTGCCCTTCAGGCCGGACGGGGCCGGGGGCTGGATGTTCTGGGTGGTGCCGGACTTGATCGTGTAGGTCTTGGAGACCGCCGTGCCGCCCTCGCTGCCGGCCGAGGCGGTGACCTTGACGGTGGCGGTGGCGGTGGGCGCGCTCAGGGCCAGGGTGGAGCCCTTGGCGCTGTTGTCGGCCGACGTCGCGCGGGTGCCGACGGGGGCCGTGGCCGGGATGAAGGCCGTCTCCTGGGCGGCGCCCTTGCCGCGGACCACGCGCAGGGCCGCGACGACCGGGACCTGCTGGTCGACGGGGGTCAGGATCAGGGAGCCCGCCTCGCCGCGGGTCACCGGGCCGAGGTCGGTCGTGCTGGTCATGCCGGCCTTCACATGCAGCGTCTCGTTCCCGGCCGGGGTGATCAGGCCGTCGGGCGAGGCCAGCCGGATCTTCAGGTCGGCGTCGTCGCCGCCGGGGGTGAAGGCGATCAGGCTGACGTCGGTGGCGTCCTTGGGGATGCCCGGCAGGACCAGGCCGGCGGCCGGGTCGGCGGAGGCGGTCAGCCAGTCGCCGCCGGCCTTGGCGTCCAGGGCCTGCACGGCCGCGCCGACCCGCCCGCTGCGCACGCTGACGTGCACGGTCAGGTCGGGCTGCCGCTGGTCGGTGAGCGTGGAGAGCAGGATCTGCTTGCCGGCGTGCGGCGGGAGCGTGAGGTCCTCCCCGAGGGAGGACTTGATCTGGCCGTCCTTGCCGTACAGCTCGATGTCCACGACGGCGGCGGAGTCGTCGGGGTTGGTGAGGTGGACGTAGTCGGTGCGGCCGGCTGCCGTACTGGCGCCGGGGAACCAGAAGTCGGTGTCCGGGGCGGTGCAGTTGACGCCCTGGAGGCCGCGGCCGGTGCCGGCGGCGACCTCGGTGGTCTCCTGGACGGTCCAGCCGGGCGCGAGGCCGCCGTCGGCGGTGCCGATGAGCGCGGGGGTGTCGGCTCCGGAGGTGTCGCCGGTGACGGGCGTGCCGGCTGCCTTCGGGGTGAGCGCCGGCTGGTCCGACGGCGTCTTCTTCGAACCCTTCGAGCCCTTGGAGTCCTTCGGGTTCGTGTCGTCCAGGGACTGCTGCACGGCCGCCTGGAAGCGGGCCTTGCCGCCGCTCGCCGCGCCCTGGGTGACGGGTGTGTACGACGTGTACGAGGTGTCGGCGATGTCCGAGACACTCGGCGCCGGGCACAGCAGGCTGGTGCGCTGCACGGGCAGATGGGCGGCCGCCGTGGGGGCGGGCGCGCCGGACGCGTCCGGGGTGTCGAGCGCGGCGAACGCGGTGACGGCGGCCAGCGCGGCGGTGCCGGCGAACAGGGACAGGGTGGTGCGGTTCACTGCTGGCTCCCGTCGGGGCGCTCACTGCCGGTGCCGTGGGGGTGCTGGGCGGGGTCGTACGCCGGGTCGTAGCCCTGTGGCATCTGCTGCTGGTAGGCCGTCGGGTCATAGGGCTGCTGGTCGCCGGTGCCCGCGTAGGCGTAGGGGTCGTACTGGGCCGGCTGGTAGGGGTCGGGCTGGTACGTGTGCTGGTCGTACCCGGGGCCGGCCTGGTACGGGTCGGCCGGGTAACCGGGGTATCCGGCGTTCGCGTAGCCGCTCTGGTCCCAGTCGTCGTACGACTGCTGGTGCGGTACGGCGGCGGCCGGTGGCTGTTCCGGCAGCGGCGGGCCGGCCGGCTGCTCGGGCGTGACCGGTTCCTCGGGTGTGGCCGCTTCCTCGGCCTGGGCGCGCAGCCGGCGGGCGCGGCGGCCCTCGCCCGCGGCGGCCTGGGCCGGGAGGGGCTGTTCCTCGGGCAGGTCGTCGTCGACGTCGCGGCGGCGGCCGGGCAGTGCGAGGACGACCAGGACGACGCCGAGCGCGCCCTGGGCCCACAGCCAGGCGGTGTGGGTGAGCGGGGCGTCGTAGGTGACGTCGAGGGTGCCGCCGGTGGCGGGGAGCTGGAAGCCCTGGGCCCAGCCGTCGACGGTGGTGCGGGTGAGCGGCTTGCCGTCGAGGGTGGCCGTCCAGCCGTCGGAGGCGGTGTCGGCCAGGCGCAGCACGCGGCCCGCCGGGCCGGCGGGGACGGTGGTGTGGATCTCGACCGGGCCGGCGGAGACCGGCTGGGCGGTGCCGGTGCCGCCCGCGGGCACGATGGTGGCGCGGGAGACCTCCTGGTCGACCCGCCACAGGGAGTTGCCGCTCTGCTGGCTGAGCCGGGTCAGGCCCGGGGTGGCGTCGAGGACGCGGGTGATCTCGCGGGGTGCGCCCTTGTGCACGAGGACGTAGCGGACGGCGAAGCCGCCGAGTTCGTCGGACTGGTCGGCGCCGGAGCCGGCGACGAGGTTGGCGACGACCTTGTCCAGGCGGGCGTTGGCGCCGTCGGCGGCGGCGAGTTCGGCGTCTCCCATGCGGGCGCCGGAGCCGCGGACGAGGGTGTAGCGCACGCGTGTGGCGGAGTCGCTGTCGAGGACGAGGGTGCGGGCCCGGTCGCCGGTGATGGAGTCCTCGGCGACGAACGCGGGCACCTGGGTCGGGTCGCGCCGCTCCAGGGGGCCGTCGGCGCCGCGGATCATCCAGCCGGCGGCGACGAGCAGCGGGCCCGCGGCCGCGGCGAAGGCGATCAGGGCGGCGACGGGCTGGCGCCAGCCGAAGCTCTGCTCGGCCACGCGGGAGCGTGCGCCGTCGGCGCCGAGGACGGCGGCGGCCAGCAGGGCGATGCCGTAGACGAGGGTGGCCGGGCCGGCCCAGGCGGACTTGTTGGACAGGACCGCGAAGAGGAGGCCGAGCAGGGCGACGGCCCAGGCGGTGCGGACGGCCCGCTGCCGGTCGGAGCGCAGCAGGGCGGCGAGGGCGGCGAGCACGATGCCGATGAGCATCAGGCCGTGCATGGTGCCGGCGCCGCCGGGGCTGGCGCCGAGCAGGTCCGTCGCGGAGGCGGTGGAGGCGCCGTACTCCAGGCCGGCTTCGTGGAAGAAGCCGGTCGGCAGGAGGGTCAGCGACCAGGGCGCGAGGAGCAGCAGCGGGGTGCCGAGCTGGGCGAGGAAGCGCAGGCCGTAGGCGACGAGGTCGGAGCGGCGCAGCACCAGCACGCCGAGGCCGAGGATCAGCGCGAGGGGCCAGACGACCGGGGTGAAGGCGGTGGTGATGGTCAGCAGCAGCGCGTACGCCCAGGTGGCGCGCCAGCTGCCGCGCGTGCCGGAGCGGTGGGCGAGGCCGCTCGCGGCGATGCCCGCGCGCGCGATGAGCGGCAGAGTCACGGCGAGGACGGCGGTGCCGATGCGGCCGCCGGCCAGGGCGCCTGCGGTGGCGGGCAGGAAGGCGTAGCCGATGGCCGCCCACGCGCGCAGCAGCCGCGAGGTGACCAGGGGCCGGGAGGCGAAGTAGGCGGTGCATCCGGCGAGCGGCACCGAGCCGACCAGCAGGACGGTGACGGCGAGTCCGGTGGAGCCGAACAGCAGGGAGGCGAGGGTCGCGACCAGGGCGAGGTAGGGCGGGGCGGCGGGGGTGCCGCCGGTGCCGACCGGGTGCCAGGCGTCCAGGTAGCGGGACCACAGGTCGCCGGCGCCGGCCGGGGCGGGCAGCAGGGCGCCGCCGGCGAGCGCACCGCCGCCGAGGAGGGCCCGGCAGGCGACGAGGGAGACGAGCAGCAGTCCGAGGAAGAGCACCGGGCCGGGTTTGCGGGCGATGCGCTTGAGCCGGGCGAACTGCTCGACCTCGAGGAATTCCGCGTCGTCGCCGCCGGGGCCGGACTCCACGGCGCCGCCGTGCCGGCCGGCCGAGGCGGTGTCGGTGTCGGAGCCGCTGGTGAAGTTGGCCGCGATCTGCTCCACGGTGGCGCGGATGGTGGCGCCGGGCGGCGGGAAGAGCTGGCGGAGTTCGCCCTTGTCGATCCGGGAGGGGCCGCGGCGGCGCCGGGCGGCGATGATCCGTTCGGGCCGCAGCAGGGTGCCCAGCAGACCGCGGATCTCGTCGACGGCCTGTCCGGGGACCTTGCCGACGAGGTAGGCGACGGTCCGCAGGAGGGTGCCGAGGACGAGCCGCAGCAGCACCCAGGGCAGGGCGGCGCCGCGGGTGTTGGCGAGCAGGGTGTAGACGGCGCCGGCCTTGTCGACCTTGTGCGGGGAGGCGGCGGTGCGGCCCGCGCAGTCGACGGTGCGGCGCTCGCGGGAGGCGGCCTCGGCGTGCCGGACGACGGCCTCGGGGGCGATCAGGACGCGGTGGCCGGCGGCGTGGGCGCGCCAGCACAGGTCGACGTCGTCGCGCATCAGGGGCAGTCGGCGGTCGAAGCCGCCGAGCTGTTCGAAGACGTCGCGGCGGACGAGCATGCCGGCGCTGGAGACGGACAGCACGGTACGGACGTGGTCGTGCTGGCCCTGGTCCTGCTCGCGGCGGTCCAGACCGGTCCAGCGGCGGCCGGAGTTGGCGATGGAGACGCCGACCTCGAGCAGTTGCCGGCGGTCGTACCAGCCGCGGAGTTTGGGGCCGACGATGGCGACGTCGTCGCGGCCGAGTTCGAGTTCGTTGTCGACGACGCGGAGCAGCTGGGCGAGGGCGTCGGGTTCGGGGGCGCAGTCGTCGTGCAGCAGCCAGAACCACTGGACGGGTTCGCCGTGCGGCAGTTCGGGCAGGTCGTAGGCGTCGTCGCGCCAGCTGCGGGTGACCGGGTCCCAGCCGCTGGGGCGCTTGAGGTACGGCAGGTCGTCCGGGGTGAGGACGGGCGCGATGCGGCCGGCCTCCTCGACGGCCTGGCCGAAGCCGGTGCGGCGGGCGAGGTGCAGCACGTTCGCGTCGCCGAGGGCGTCGGTGAGGAGCTGCGCGGAGTCGTCCGCGCTGCCGGTGTCGGCGGCCACCGCGTGCTGGACGGGGCGCTCCTGGCCGAGCAGCCCGGCGAGCGCGTCGGGCAGCCAGCGGGCGCCGTCGTGGGAGACGAGGACCGCGGTCACCACATGACGCGGAAACTCGGGCGGGCGGGACGGGTCGAACGCCGCTGTGGCGGCGCCGCCTTGGGCTGCCGTATGGCTGTGCACGGACATCGAGGTACGGGCCCCGGTTCGATGGACTGCGGTGGACGCCCGCGCCCTCTCGGGGGCCGAGGGGACAGCGGGGCGTCTCGGACGAGCGACCACACTATCGGCTGGGCATGACGACGGCCCGCCGCCTGTGGATAACCCACCCGCGACGGGCCGTTCGTGACGTTTTCGACTGGTTGTCCGGTCAGACGGCGGCCTTCTTCAGCCTGCGGCGTTCACGCTCGGACAGGCCGCCCCAGATGCCGAAGCGTTCGTCGTTGGCGAGGGCGTACTCGAGGCACTCGGAGCGGACCTCGCAGGCGAGGCAGACCTTCTTCGCCTCTCTGGTGGAGCCGCCCTTCTCGGGGAAGAAGGACTCGGGGTCGGTCTGGGCGCACAGCGCGCGCTCCTGCCAGCCGAGTTCCTCGTCCGCGTCGTCGACCAGCAGTTGCTGCACCAGCTCGGTCATGTGCGCCCCTCGTCTGTCTTTCGCGTCCCCGTGCGTAGCCGTCGTTACCGATTTCGGCTGAACGACACGAGTGAAATTACAAGTGTGCTGCTCCGGGCGAGTCAAGCCGAGATCTGCTATTGGGCCCGTTATTCACTCTGCGGAACCAAGGCCCTGCGGAAAGTGTTCAAATCACCATAAACCCAGACACGCAGCCGAGCCCGGGAGAGGGCTGCCGGACCCGTACAGGGCTCTGTACGAAGAAGGACGCCCCGGCGTTCGATCGCGTTCCGCGCGGCCTGCGCGCCCGGATGTGCCCCATGTGTCCCGACACCCCGGTGCGCAAACCTTTCACCCCCGGAGATGAACCGGATGAGGTGAACCATGTCCCACATTCCGGGCATCGAGTTGACACTGCGGGTGTGAACCGCTGTCCTAGGGGGCATGCTCGCGTACTCGGCCCTCACCTCGACCCGCACCGCCGGGTCCCACGGTGCTGCCCGGGCGCGCTGTAGCTGTTGTTGCTGTCCCAGCTGTTGAGCCTTTCCCTCCTTGCTCCAGCTGTGCCGAGTCCCTGTCGACGGCTCGGCCGCTCCCTCCTCCCACGCTCACGCCGAGGAACCACCCCACCATGAACAGCGACAACGACCTCCAGATCGCCGGCGACATCCTCGAAGTCCCGCACCTGCTCCAGCCGCCGCGCGAGCACCCCGTCACCGTGGCCGAGTTCGCGGGCCTGGCCCGCACCATCGCCGCCGACCGCGCCCAGTGGGCCCACCTGGTGCGCTACGACGCCACCACCCGCTGGTACCACCGGCTGCGCACGGGTCCCGGGTACGAGGTCTGGCTGCTGTCCTGGGTGCCCGGGCAGGGCAGCGGGCTGCACGACCACGGCCGCTCCTCCGGGGTGCTGACCGTCCTGGAGGGCACGCTCACCGAGCACGCCGGACGCGGCACGCGCGCCCTGACGCCGGGCGCGCAGCGCGTCTTCGCGCCGGGGTACGCGCACGAGGTGGTGAACGACACGCTGGAGCCCGCGGTCAGCCTGCACCTGTACTACCCGGGCCTGACCGAGATGCCCATGTACACCTCCCCCAACTGCGCGGCACGCGAGGGATCTCGTGCGGTGACTGCCTGACGCGTTGTCGTACCCGCCTGCAAGACTTGACGCATGCGCATTGTGGTTCTGGCAGGCGGCATCGGTGGTGCCCGGTTCCTGCGCGGCCTGAAGCAGGCCGTGCCGGAGGCGGACGTCACGGTGATCGGCAACACCGGCGACGACATCCACCTCTTCGGGCTGAAGGTCTGCCCGGACCTCGACACGGTGATGTACACGCTCGGCGGCGGCATCAACGAGGAGCAGGGCTGGGGGCGGACCGACGAAACCTTCCACGTCAAGGAGGAACTGGCGGCCTACGGCGTCGGACCCGACTGGTTCGGGCTCGGCGACCGGGACTTCGCCACACACATCGTGCGGACGCAGATGCTGGAGGCCGGCTACCCGCTCAGCGCGGTCACCGCGGCACTGTGCGACCGCTGGCAGCCGGGCGTGAAGCTGATCCCGATGACCGACGACCGCGTGGAGACGCATGTCGCCGTGGAGATCGACGGCGAGCGCCGGGCCATCCATTTCCAGGAGTACTGGGTGCGGCTGCGCGCCTCGGTCCCGGCCCAGGCCATCGTGCCGGTCGGCGCCGAGCAGGCCAAGCCGGCGCCGGGCGTCCTGGAGGCGATCGCCGCGGCGGACGTCATCCTCTTTCCGCCGTCCAACCCGATCGTGTCCATCGGCACCATCCTCGGCGTGCCGGGCATCCGCGAGGCCATCGCGGAGGCGGGCGTGCCGGTGGTCGGCCTGTCCCCCATCGTCGGGGACGCGCCCGTGCGCGGGATGGCCGACAAGGTGCTCGCCGCGGTCGGCGTGGAGTCCACGGCCGCCGCGGTCGCCGAGCACTACGGCTCCGGGCTGCTGGACGGCTGGCTGGTCGACACCGTCGACGCGGCCGCGGTGGCGCGGGTCGAGGCGGACGGCATCCGCTGCCGGGCCGTACCGCTGATGATGACGGACGTGAAGGCGACCGCGCAGATGGCGCGGGAGGCGCTGGCGCTGGCCGAGGAGGTGCGGGAAGCGTGAGCGCGGAGCGCGCGGAGTACCGGGTCTGGGCGCTGTCCGGCATCCCCGAGGTGCAGCGGGGCGACGACCTGGCCAAGCTGATCGCCGTCGCCGAGCCGGCCCTCGCCGACGGGGACGTGGTGATCGTCACCTCCAAGATCGTCTCGAAGGCCGAGGGCCGGATCATGGAGGCGGCCGACCGGGAGGCGGCGATCGACGCGGAGACCGTGCGGGTGGTGGCCCGGCGCGGCACGCTGCGGATCGTGGAGAACCGGCAGGGCCTGGTCATGGCCGCCGCCGGTGTCGACGCCTCCAACACCCCCGCGGGCACGGTGCTGTTGCTGCCGAGGGACCCGGACGCGTCCGCGCGCTCGATCCGCGCCGGCCTGCGCGAGCTGCTCGGCGTCGACGTCGGTGTCATCGTCACCGACACGTTCGGGCGACCCTGGCGCTCGGGGCTCACGGACGTGGCGATCGGCGCCGCCGGCGTGCGCGTGCTGGACGATCTGCGCGGGGGCACGGACGCGTACGGCAATCCGCTCAGCGCGACCGTCGTGGCCACGGCCGACGAACTGGCCGCCGCCGGTGATCTGGTCAAGGGCAAGGCGGCCGGGCGGCCGGTGGCGGTGGTGCGCGGGCTGGCGCACATCGTCGGCGAGGCGGCCGACGAGGGGTACGGCGAGGACGGCGAGCCCCGTCGGGGGGCGCGGGCCCTGGTGCGGACCGCGGCCAACGACATGTTCCGGCTCGGCACCTCCGAGGCGATCCGGGAGGCGGTGACCCAGCGGCGCACGGTGCGCGCCTTCACGGACGCCCCGGTGGACCCCGGGGCGGTACGGCGCGCGGTGGCGGCGGCGCTGACCGCACCGGCTCCGCACCACACCACGCCCTGGCGGTTCGTGCTGCTGGAGTCGGCGGAGTCCCGGACCCGGCTGCTGGACGCGATGCGGGACGCGTGGGTCGCGGATCTGCGCCGGGACGGCAGGAGCGAGGAGGCGATCGCGAAGCGCGTGCGGCGCGGGGACGTGCTGCGGAACGCGCCGTATCTGGTCGTGCCGTGTCTCGTCACGGACGGCGCGCACCACTACGGGGACGCCCGGCGGGACGGCGCCGAGCGCGAGATGTTCGTCGTCGCGATGGGCGCGGGCGTGCAGAACTTCCTGGTCGCGCTGGCCGGGGAGCGGCTGGGGTCGGCGTGGGTGTCGTCCACGATGTTCTGCCGGGACGTGGTGCGCGAGACGCTCGGCCTGCCGGCCGACTGGGATCCGATGGGCGCGGTGGCGATCGGCCGCCCGGCGGAGGAGCCGAGGACGCGGGCGGAGCGGGACGCGGGGGCGTACATCGAGGTGCGGTGAGACGGCTCCGGCCAGCGCCTAGTCTCGTAGGAAAGCATCCGCACCCCGAGGACGTCAGCAGTGGCAGGACGATTCGCTCCGCGGCCCACGCGTACGAGTGTGCGCGGGGGTGAGACCGGCGTGCCCGTCGGCGGGCCCGCGCGCGGTGGGGCGGGGGTGCCGCGGCAGGCGGTGGCGGCTCCGGCCCGGGTACGGCGGTGGGTGCCGGACGGGCCGCTCGACCTCGGGCTGGTGCTCGGGCCGCTGCGGCGCGGGCCCGCCGACCCCACCTTCCGGACCACGGCGGACGGGTCCGTCTGGCGCACCAGCCGCACGCCGGCCGGCCCGGGCACGCTGCGGGTGCGGGCGTACGGCGATGAGGTGCTCGGCGAGGCCTGGGGGGCCGGGGCGGAGTGGCTGCTGGACCGGCTGCCGGAGCTGCTGGGTGCGGCCGATGATCCGGGGGCGTTCGTGCCCCGGCACCGGGTGGTGGCACATGCGTGGCGCCGGCGGCCGGGGTTGCGGCTGACGCGGACCGGGCTGGTGCTGGAGTCGTTGATCCCCTCGGTGCTGGAGCAGAAGGTCACCACGGACGAGGCGTACCGGGCGTGGCGGTTGCTCGTGCGGAGGTTCGGCGAGCCGGCGCCGGGGCCCGCGGGGGTGGGGGAACGGCCGATGTTCGTGATGCCCGCGCCGCGGACCTGGGCGCTGATTCCCTCCTGGGAGTGGCATCGGGCCGGGGTGGACGACAAGCGGGCGTCGACGGTGTTGCGGGCCGTGCGGGTCGCTGCGCGGCTGGAGCAGGTGGTGGGGTTGCCGGCGGGTGAGGCTCGGGCGCGGCTGGAGGTGGTGCCGGGGGTGGGGCCGTGGACGTCGGCGGAGGTGGTGCAGCGCAGTCATGGGGCGGCGGATGCGGTGACGGTGGGGGATCTGCATCTGCCGGGGATCGTGGGGTGGGCGTTGGCGGGGGATCGGGGGGCGGATGATGCGGTGATGCTGGAGTTGTTGGAGCCGTATGCGGGGCAGCGGCATCGGGCGGCGCGGTTGATTTTGTTGAGCGGGTGTGTGCCAAAGCGGAGGGCGCCGAAGATGCGGCGGGTTGATATCGGGTTGCTCTGAAGGGTTCGCTTTTGGGGTGCCCTGTGCTGTGGCTGGGCGGGTGGGGTTTCGCTTGCCCGCGCTGGCGGGGTACCGCCTGCGCCCACCCGCCCCGCAGGGACTCCTACTGGTCCGAGGAGAAGCGGACCGCGCCTGCTGGGATTTGGGCGTTGCACCAGATGCGGGCGCCGGTGCGGAGTTCGTTGTCGGGGCCGACGATCGCGTCGTCGCCGACCACCGTGCCGGTGAGGACGGAGCGTTCGCCGACGCGGGCGCGGGAGCCGATCAGGGAGTCGGTGATGACGGCGCCGGGTTCGATGACGGCGCCGGGGAGGATGGTCGAGCCGAAGACCGTCGCGCCCTCGGCCACGAACGCGCCCTCGCCGACCACCGTGCCGCCGGTCAGCTTCGCGCCCGGCGCCACCCTGGCCGTGGGAAGGACGAGGCGGTCGCCGCAGCGGCCGGGGACCGCCGGGGACGGGGCGCGGCCGAGGACCAGGTCGGCCGAGCCGCGGACGAAGGCGGCCGGGGTGCCGAGGTCCAGCCAGTAGGTGGAGTCGACCATGCCCTGGAGGTGGGCGCCGGCGGAGAGCAGGCCGGGGAAGGTCTCGCGCTCCACCGAGACGGGGCGGCCCGCCGGGATCATGTCGATGAGGGAGCGGCGGAAGACGTACGCGCCGGCGTTGATCTGGTCGGTGACGATCTCCTCGGGCGTCTGGGGCTTCTCCAGGAAGGCGAGGACGCGGCCGGAGGGGTCGGTGGGGACCAGGCCGTAGGCGCGCGGGTCGGTGACCTTCGTCAGGTGCAGGGAGACGTCCGCGCCCGTGGACTCGTGGGTGTCGACCAGGGCCCTGATGTCGAGTCCGGTGAGGATGTCGCCGTTGAAGACGAGGACCGGGTCGTCGGGGCCGGAGTGCAGCCGGGAGGCGACGTTGCGGATGGCGCCGCCGGTGCCGAGGGGTTCCTCCTCGGTGACGTACTCGATGTGCAGGCCGAGCGCGGCGCCGTCGCCGAAGTAGGGTTCGAAGACCTCGGCCAGGTAGCTGGTCGCGAGGACGATGTGCTCCACGCCCGCCGCTCTCGCTCTGGCCAGCTGGTGGGTGAGGAACGGCACTCCGGCGGCCCGCACCATGGGCTTGGGGGTGTGCACCGTGAGCGGTCGCAGCCGGGTGCCCTTGCCGCCGACCAGGAGGATCGCTTCTGTCACCTGTCGTCTCTGCTTCCTGCCGGGACCGCTCGAATCAGTTGTTACCGCCACATTGCCATGCGTCTCGGGCGGTCAGTTTAGACGGATGGGAGCCGGAGCCCCCCGACTCCGGCTCCCTGGCGACGGCGTGCGCCCCGTGGCTCGGCCGGCTCAGCGGCCCTGGTACCGCGCCGCGTCGGCGCGGGCCGACCCGAGCTTGGCATAGAGCCGTTTGCCGGGGCATTCCGTGGCGAACCCGTCCCGATGACCGGAGATCACGTTCAGTCGTACGTTCTTCCCCTTCGGGTACAGATTGCCACCGCCCGACGTCAGGTATGTCTTTCCGCGCGGATTCGCCCCGAAGAGGCCGAGTTTCCAGGCGGTGAGCCGGGCGATCGCCGTCACCGCCGCGTTAGACGGCTTCGTGGCGCCGTAGGTTCCGATGACGGCGATGCCCATGCTGTTGGTGTTGAAACCGAGGGTGTGCGCGCCGAGGACGGCCTTGGTCACTCCGCCGGCCCGGCCCTCGTAGATGGTTCCGCACTTGTCGACGAGGAAGTTGTAGCCGATGTCCCGCCAGCCCATGCTCGTGACGTGGTAGCGGTAGATACTGCGGATGACGGAGGGCGCCTGGGAGCAGGTGTACTTGTTGCCCGAGGCGGTGTGGTGCACGAAGGCCGCCTTGACCTTCTTCGTGTAGAGGAACCCGGGTTCGCGCAGTGACTCGTTCGCGCCCCAGCCCCGGCGGGTGACGATGCGCGGCCGTGGCCCGATGTACGGCTTCGCCCGCACCACCCCTTCCAGGCGGGCGAGTTCGCTCTCGGTGGCCGACCGGCTCAGCTCCGGGATCTCCAGGGCGCCGAACCCGGTGATGTCGGTGTTGGCGGCGGAGGCCGCGCGCGCCGCGTCGGTGTGCAGTCCGGTGCGCGGCGCGTCGGCCGGTGCGCCCTCTGGGAGGGCCTCGTCGCCGGGGTCGACGAGTTCCAGGCGCAGTCCCGAGGGCAGCGGGGGTGGCGTCGCCGCACGGCTGCCGCGGGCGGGTGCGCCGCTCTCCGCGCGGACCTGGACGTCCACTCCGTCGGACTCGCCCACCCACAGCGGCGCGGTCGCCCCGCGCACCCGTCGCGAGGTGCGTTCCGCGGTGCCGGGGTCGGCGCCGTGGTCGGCGTTGTCGGTCTCGACGTCCTGCCAGCCGGACCACCGGCCCGTCGCCACGGAGCGGGTGCGCACCTGGACCCGGCCGTGCAGTGCGGTGTCCGGGTCGTCCCAGACGACTCCGACCAGTGCGAAGCGCTCTACCTCGGCGCGGTACAGGCCCTGTTCCGGGGCCGCGCCGAGGGCGCGGGTGCGGGAGCGGGGCACCAGCGGCAGGGACTGGGTGTGGCCCGGGATCGCGGCTTCGGCGGGGCTCGCACCGGCGGCGGGGCGGGCGGGCACGGTGGTCACGGCGGTCGCGGGCACGGCCAGGGGAAGGGTGAGGGCCGCGGCGACCGTGGTGACGCCGATGGAGGAGGTCAGGAATCCACGCATGGCTATGATCTTGGACATAGTCAGACAAATCTGTCCATCGGTGAACTGACGGACCGTCGGACGGCGCTCCGCCGAACCGGTGGCCCGCCGCGCGCCCGCGAGTCCCGGCCCGCGCGTACCCTGTGCCGGGTGAACGCCACCGATCGCACCCCCGCCGACCTGCTGGCTTCCGCGCTCACCGCGGACCCCGGCCGCCCTCTGGTGACCTTCTACGACGACGCCACGGGCGAACGCGTCGAACTGTCCGTGGCCACCTTCGCCAATTGGGTGTCCAAGACCGCGAACCTCCTCCAGGGCGACCTCGCCGCCGGTCCCGGCGACCGGGTCGCGCTGCTGCTGCCGGCGCACTGGCAGACGGCGGTGTGGCTGCTCGCGTGCGCCTCGGTGGGCGCGGTCGCGGATGTCGCCGGTGATCCGGCGGCGGCGGACGTGGTGGTGAGCGGTCCGGACTCCCTCGAGGCGGCGCGGGCCTGCCGCGGCGAGCGGGTCGCGCTGGCGCTGCGGCCGCTGGGCGGGCGGTTCCCGCAGGGGCCTCCGGAGGGGTTCGCCGACTACGCCGTAGAGGTGCCAGGGCAGGGGGACCGGTTCGCGCCGTTCGCGCCGGTGGATCCGGACGAGCCCGCGCTGATCGTGGCCGGGCGGGAGTTCAGCGGGGCGGAGGTCGTCCAGCGGGCCCGGGCGGAGGCGCCGTCGCTGGAGCTGGCCGGGGCCGGGTCCCGGCTGCTGTCCGGGCTGCCGTACGACACCTGGGACGGACTGAACGCGGGGCTGTTCGGGCCGCTGGCCACGGGCGGGTCCGTGGTGCTGTGCCGGCATCTGGACCGGCTGGACGAGGACCGGCTCGCCCAGCGGATCGAGACCGAGAAGGTCACCGTGGTGCGCCGCTGATCAGAGGGGCGGGGGTCCCCCGGTCGGAGTAGTACAGGGCGCCCTGGGACGCCCTGCCCGGCCATCGTCGTAAGGGCAGGGCTTTTGACGCTCGTACGACCGTTAGGGGGACCGTGCCGTGACCGACAGCGTGGGCAGGCCCCTCGGTCCCGGGCTCGGTTCCTCCGCCACCGGTGACGGGCTCGCGCGGCGGCGCCGGCGGCGGTGGGTGCGCGGTACCGCGCTCGGTGCCGCCGTACTCGTCGTGGCCGCCGGCGGGACCGGCTGGGCGCTCTACGCCAAGCTCGACCGCAACATCACCGCCGACGACGCGGCCGCCGCCGAGCTGGCCCGGTACGACAAGGAGCGGCCCACCGCGCTGGTGCGCGGCGCGCAGAACATCCTGCTGATCGGGTCCGACACCCGGGCCGGGGAGGGCAACGCCGAGTACGGGCGGGACCTGGGCAGCGAGCGGTCGGACACCGCGATCCTGCTGCATCTGGCCGCCGACCGGCGCAGCGCCACCGCCGTCTCGCTGCCCCGGGACCTGATGGTGGACATACCGGGCTGCCGGCAGGACGACGGCAGCCGCACCGAGCCGGTGTTCGCGATGTTCAACCAGGCCTTCGCCCTCGGCGGGTCGGCGTGCACGATCCGGACCGTGGAGAAGCTGACGGACATCCGGATCGACCATCACGTGGTCGTGGACTTCCGCGGGTTCAAGGAGATGGTCGACGCCGTCGACGGGGTGCAGGTGTGCCTGAAGGAGCCCATCGACGACAAGGCGGCCCGGCTGAAGCTGCCCGCGGGGAAGGTGCTGCTGGACGGCGAGCAGGCGCTCGGGTTCGTACGGGCCCGCAAGTCGCTCGGGGACGGCAGCGACACCGAGCGGATGGAGCGTCAGCAGCGGTTCCTCGGCGCCCTGGTCGACAAGGTGCAGAGCGACGACGTCCTGCTGAACCCGGCGAAGCTGTATCCGGTGCTGGACGCGGCGACCTCCTCGCTCACCACCGACCCGGATCTGGCGAGTCTGCGCGGCCTGTACCAGTTGGTGCGCGGGCTGCGCGACATCCCGACCGAGCGGGTGCAGTTCCTTACGGTGCCGAGGGAGTCGTACGTCTACGACACCAACCGCGACCAGCTCGTGGAGCCGGAGGCGCAGGCGCTGTTCCAGCGGCTGCGGGCGGACCAGCCGGTGGTGGTGACGCGGCAGAAGCAGGACGGCGCGGGCGGGCAGGGGGACGGCAAGAGCGGTCCCTCGCCCGCGCCCACCTTCCGGGGGAACACCGCCGCCGAGCACACCTGTGAGTGAAGCGCGCCTCCGAGCCGTAAGTGTGTTCAGAAAATGAGGCGGATTGCCCAGTTGTAGGAAGGGTTAATTTGTCACCGGCGTCGCTTGACGCTGAACTGGGCGGATAGTGTGAGCGATCCGGTGCACCCGGCCACGAGGTCCGTCCTGGGGTCGTGCACTGATTCACCGAGACCCGAGCGCCTTTGAGGGGGAAGGCGCCGCGTGGCCCCGACGGAGGATTCGGACAACCGTGGACGCGCAAGGCCGTGGGCGGGCGGAGAACATCGACCCCGCAGACCAGTGGGTACTCAATCCGAACACCGGCGAATACGAACTGCGACTGGGACCTTCCGCACCGCAGTCGCCCGGCCGGTCGTCGGTCCCCTCGCCGCGCAGACCGGACGCGCCGGGCGACGGCGCGCCGCGCCGCCGGGACGACGCGAAGCCCGGCGGGACCCGGGAGATGCGGCAGGTACGCCCAGGGGACGTGCCGCCGCCGCGGTCCTCCCGGCGGCGGGGCGCGGAGCCGGAGACGGCGCCCGGGCGGCGCGGCCGGCGGCCGGTGAAGAAGAAGACCCGGTGGGGGAAGGTGCTGGCGTGGACCGCGGGCGGCACGGCCTTCGTGCTGGTCGCCGTCGGCACCGCCGGCTACCTCTACATCAAGCACCTGGAGGGCAACGTCTCCACGATCGACGTCGGTGACGCGGGCTCCAAGGGCTTCAGCAAGGACGAGGCCTTCAACATCCTGATCATCGGTACCGACAAGCGGACCGGGAAGGGCAACGAGGGCTACGGCGACAAGGGTTCCGTCGGCCACGCGGACACCAACATCCTGCTGCACGTCGCCAAGGACCGGACGAACGCGACCGCGCTGAGCATCCCGCGCGACCTGATCGTGGACGTCCCGGACTGCCCGACGAAGCAGCCGGACGGCAGCACCAAGGTGATCCCCGGCACGGACGGGGTGCGGTTCAACACCAGCCTCGGCCAGGACGGCCGCGACCCGGGCTGCACCATGCGCACCGTCGAGGCGGTCACGGGCATCCACGTGGACCACTTCATGATGGCGGACTTCAACGCGGTGAAGACGCTGACGAGCGCGGTCGGCGGCGTCGAGGTGTGTGTCACCCACCCGGTGAACGACAAGCAGTCCCACCTCCATCTGCCCGCCGGCAAGTCGGTCGTCGAGGGCGAGCAGGCGCTGGCCTTCGTGCGCACCCGGCACAGCTTCGGCAACCAGGGCGACCTGGACCGCATCAAGGCGCAGCAGCAGTTCCTGGGCTCCCTGATGCGCAAGATGTCCTCCAGCGACACCCTCACCGACCCGTCGAAGATGCTGGACCTGGCCGAGGCGGCCACGAAGGCGCTGACCGTGGACACCGGGATCCGCAGTGTCAGCACGCTCAAGGACGTGGCTCTGGAGCTGAAGAAGGTGCCGCCGAAGCACATCAGCTTCACCACGGTCCCGGTGGTCGACAACCCCGCCGAGAAGGTCCACGCGACGGTGGTCGTCAACCAGGCGCAGGCCCCGGCCGTCTTCGACGCCATCAAGAACGACGTCTCCCTCACCGAGGTGAAGAAGAAGCAGAAGGCCGCGAAGGACGCCCAGGCCGCCCGGCTCAAGGGGACCAGGTCCGCGCCCTCCGAGGTGCGGGTGCGCGTCCTCAACGGCGGGGCGGCGGCCGGCAGCGCCCAGGCGGTGCTCGGCTGGCTCCAGAACGACGAGGGCGTGCTGAAGTCGGAGAACGCGGGCAACGCGCCGGACCAGCTGAGCAGGACCACCCTGGAGTACGCGCCCGACCAGGCGGCGCAGGCACGGGAGCTGGCCGCGCTGATGGGGCTGCCGGGCTCGGCGCTCAAACCGGGTCGGAGTGTGACCAACTCCCAGGGGCTGCCGGCGATGACGCTGACGCTGGGCAAGGACTTCAAGGGCGCCGGCGTGCCGCTCACCTCCGCCGCGAAGGCACCGAAGGTCGACAAGTCCACGGCCGACGAGGTTAAGTGCGCTTCCTAGGTAACCCAACGGGCCCGTCGTGCGTCTAACTCGTGACGAGACGGGCCCGTCGCGTTGAACGCGCGGGTGGGCGCAAGGGTGGGGAGGGCAGGAAGTTTGGCGCAGAGCGAGGTGCGGGAGGAGGCTCCCGCGATGGGCGACAGGACGTCGCCCGCATCGCAGACACCGGACACGAAGGAAGGCTCCGGCCGGCACGGTGGCGGGCGGCGCAGAGGCGGCGGGAAGGCCGACCGGAGACGCCGCCGACGACGCACCCTGCGCTGGTCGGCGACCGTCCTCGCGGTGGTCATACTCGGCACGGCCGGCGCCGGTTACCTGTACTACCAGCACCTCAACGCCAACATCCGCAAGGGTGCGCGCAGCGCCGGCGACTCCAAGGCGCAGAAGACCGCGCCCAACGCGGCCGGCCAGACCCCGCTGAACATCCTGCTGATCGGCTCGGACAGCCGTAACACCGCCGAGAACGTGAAGCTCGGCGGCAGCAAGAAGCAGGTCGGCAGCCCGCCGCTGGCGGACGTGCAGATCCTCATCCACCTGTCCGCGGACCGCAAGAGCGCCGCCATGGTGAGCATCCCCCGCGACACCCGCGTCGACATCCCGCCGTGCAAGAACCCCGACACCGGCAAGTCCTACCCGGCGACGAACGACATCATCAACACCACCCTGGCCCGGGGCGGGGCCGCGTGCACGCTGTCCACCTGGGAGAACCTCACCAAGGTCTACATCGACCACTGGATGATGATCGACTTCTCCGGTGTGGTGCAGATGGCGGACGCGATCGGCGGGGTCGACGTCTGTGTGAAGCAGAACGTGTGGGACCACCCGACGCCCGACCAGCCCGGCGGCTCCGGGCTGAAGCTGACGGCCGGCACGCACAAGGTCAAGGGCGTCCAGGCGTTGCAGTGGCTGCGCACCCGGCACGCCTGGGGCAGCGACCTGATGCGCGCCCGCGCCCAGCACATGTACCTGAACTCGATGATGCGCACGCTGCAACAGCAGAACGTCTTCACCGACACCGGGCGCCTGATGGACCTGGCCGAGGCGGCCACCAAGTCGCTGAAGGTGTCCGAGGAGATCGGCACCGTCAAGAAGCTGTACGACCTGGGCATGGAGATGAAGTCGGTGCCGTCCGACCGCATCACGTCCGTGACGATGCCCAACATCGAGGACCCGCAGAACAAGGCGCACGTCATCGAGGACAAGGCCGACGCCGACCAGCTGTGGCAGATGCTGCACGACGACGTCCCGCTCGACAAGAACGGCAAGGGCGGTGACACGTCGAAGGGGAAGAAGGACTCCGGCGCCGCCGCCAAGACGCCGTCGACCGACCCGGCCCGCCTCGGCGTGCTGGTGCAGAACGCCACACAGAGCGCGGACCAGGCCGCGGTGCCGCACCGGGCACTGGCGATCAGCCAGGCGCTGGCGCAGAAGGGCTACCCGCGGGCCACGTCCGACACCTCCGTCGCGCAGTCCGTGGACACCACGGTCGTGCAGTATCCGAGCGCGGACCTGGAGGGCGACGCCCAGGCGGTGGCCAAGGCGCTGGGCATCCCGCTGAGCGCGGTGAAGCAGTCGACCGGGGTGTCCGGGGTGACGGTCGTCGTCGGCGCGGACTGGCGCACCGGGACGAGCTATCCGAAGCAGTCCAAGCCGAAGGCCGGGGACCTGCCGAAGAACGCCGACTCGATCAACGGCGCGGACCGCGGACAGTGCATGGACGTGTACGGCCCCTACCAGTGGTGAACGGCATCGGGGCCCCTGTCCGGCCCGAACGGCGCGGACAGGGGCCCCGATGGCCGGTCAGGAGCTGAGCACCGCCGGGCGGCGCGAGGCGATGACCCGCTTGGCCAGGGACTTCGGGCTGGTCAGGAAGCCCCAGCCCCACGACATGTGCATGGTGGCGAGGGCCACCGGGATCTGGAGCCGGGCCTTCAGCGGCAGGCCCTTGCCCGCCGGAACCGAGCCGGCCGTGATCGCCGCCAGATAGCCGGCGGGGATCACGAAGCCCCACGGCGTCAGGGCGGCGCCCACCACGATCCCCGCGGCGATGGCGCACACCGCAGCCGGCGGGGCGAGGTAGCGCAGGTTGATGGAGCCGGCGTGGTAGCGGGCGACGACATGCCGCCAGCGGCCGTAGTCCTTGTACTGCTTGGCCAGCGCCCGGACGGAGGCCCGCGGCCGGTACGACACCTTCAGCTCGGGCGAGAACCAGATCAGGCCGCCCGCCTCGCGGATCCGGAAGTTCAGCTCCCAGTCCTGGGCGCGGATGAACTCCTCGTTGTAGCCGCCCTGCTGCTCCAGGGCCTCGCGGCGGAAGACGCCCAGGTAGACCGTCTCCGCCGGGCCCGCCTCGCCGCCGGTGTGGAAGGCCGCGTTGCCGACGCCGATCCTGGAGGTCATCGCGGCGGCGACCGCGTCCTCCCAGGCGTTCTCGCCCTCGGCGTGCATGATGCCGCCGACGTTCTGCGCGCCGGTCTCCTCCAGGAGCCGTACGGCGGTCGCGATGTAGTTCGGCGAGAGGATGCCGTGGCCGTCGACGCGGACCACGATCGGGTGCCGGGAGGCCTTGATCGCCGCGTTCAGGGCGGCGGGGGTGCGGCCGCTCGGGTTCGGGACGGTGTGTACGCGCCAGTCTTCGTGCACCAGCTCGGCGGCGATCTCGTCCGTGCGGTCCGTGGACGGACCGAGGGCGATGACGACCTCCATCTCGCCGGGGTAACTCTGCGCGAGGATCGCTTGGACGGCCCCGCGCAGATGCCGCTCCTCGTTGAGGACGGGCATGATCACGGAAACAGCGGGGAGCCGCACGTCGGGCTTGGCGTTCATAGGACGCTCACGTTACCGCGAACGGGGGACAGCGGTGCGCGCCGCCGGGGGCGTGACGCGGGATGAAGGTCGTATCGGCCTACCGTGCTCACGGATCCCACGTTCGGCCTCGTCCGGAGGAGTCCCCCTGTGCCCAGCCCCCCTCACTCCCCCGCGCGTCCCCAGCGCCGTCCGCAGCCGCCCCGCCGGGTGCCGCGCCCGCCCGAGCGGGCGGTGCGGCCGGTCCGGCCGCCGAAACGGCCGCGCTGGGCGATGCGGGCGCTGACCACGCTGTCCGTCGTGGTGCTCGCCTCCGCCGGGATCGGGCACGCGGTGGTCACCAGCCTGGACGCGGGTATCGCCCGCGTCGACGCCTTCAAGGACATGAAGAACCGGCCCCGCGCGGGCCACGGCATGAACGTCCTGCTGGTCGGCACCGACGGCCGAGACAAGATCACCGAGCAGCTGCGGCGCGCCTACCACCTGGGCGGGGAGCCCTGCCACTGCACCGACACGATGATGCTGGTGCACATCTCCGCGGACCGGGAGCGGGCCACCGTGGTGAGCCTGCCCCGCGACTCCTACGCCGAGGTGCCCGCGCATGTCGACCCGTCGACCGGCCGGCGGTACGGGGCGCATCCGCTCAAGCTGAACGCGGCCTACGCGGAGGGCGGCCCGCAGCTGACCATCCGCACCGTGGAGAACATGACCCATGTGAAGATCGACCACTATCTGGAGGTCGACTTCACCAGCTTCATGAAGACGGTCGACGTGCTCGGCGGAGTGAACGTGTGCACGGCGACCCCGCTGAAGGACGCGTTCACCGGACTCGACCTCCCCGCCGGCACCCACACCCTCCAGGGCGGGCAGGCGCTCCAGTACGTGCGCGCCCGGCATGTGGACGGGGCGAGCGATCTGGGCCGGATGAAGCGGCAGCAGCGGTTCCTCGCCGCGCTGATCGAGAAGACGACCTCCTCCGGGGTGCTGCTCAACCCGATGCGGTTCCGGGACGTGACCCGGGCGGTGCTCGGCTCGGTCCGGGCGGACGAGGGTTTCGGCACCGACGAGCTGCTCGACCTCGGCCGGGCGATGCGGAACTTCTCCCCGTCCTCGTCCGAGTTCGCCACCGTGCCGATCGCGCAGATGAACTACGACGTGAAGGGCGTCGGCTCCACCCTGAAGTGGGACCAGGCCAAGGCGGACCAGCTGTTCCGGGCGCTGCGCGACGACAAGCCGCTCGCCCTCACCGCGCCGCCGCGCCGCGGCCCGGCCCCGGTGCCGGTGGACGTGGACCCGCGCCAGGTCCGGGTGCAGCTGGAGAACGGCACGCCGACGGCCGGGCTGGCCAAGCGGGCCGACGCGGCGCTCGCGGCGGCGGGCTTCGCCACCACCCACCGGCCGGTCACCGCGCCGGTGCACGACGTCAAGCGGACCGTGATCTCCTACGACCCCCGCTGGGACCGCTCCGCCCGCTCCCTGGCGGCGGCCCTGCCCGGCAGCGAGCTGCGCGCGGTACCGGGCCAGGGCCCGCTCCTGAAGGCGACGATCGGCACCGACTTCAAGACGGTCCGCCAGATCCACTACGAAGACCCCGCCCAGCCCCAGCAGAGCGTGGTCCGGGGCAGCGAAGTGGTGTGCTGAGCGTCTACGACGGGGCGCGGTCGGGGGGGCGTCCCCCTGGCCCCCAGCGGCAGCGGCCGCGTGTGGCGCGAGGCGGTGGTCCGGCCGGGGCGCCACCCTGGCGAGGCCCGGCGGCGAGGCGAGGCCGCACAGGAGACACAGGGCGCGGCCCTGAAGGGGTTGCCCTGCCCCTCCTGGCCCTCTGCGGCAGCGGCCGCGTGCGGCGCGAGGCGGGGTGCCGGCCAGAGCGCCCCCGTGGCGAGGCGCGGCGGCGAGGCGCGGCCGCACCGTGTGCCGGCCGGGGCGCCGTGCCGAGCCGCAGCGGGAAGACAGCGCGCCCTCCTCAGGGGCGGCCCTACTCCTCGTAGCCTTCCGCCGTGCGCTTCTCCCGCAGTTCGCGGATGGCGCGGCGGCGGGCCAGGCGGTGGGTGCGGCGGATCTGGGCTTCCTGGTAGCGGCGGCGGTCGCGGTCGGTCTCCGGGAGGACCGGCGGGACCCGGCGCGGCCTGCCGTCGGCGTCCACGGCCGCGAAGACCAGGTAGGCGGAGCCGACCTGGGTGGGCGGGGCGGACTCGTTCCAGCGCTCGGCGAGGACCCGGACACCGACCTCCATGGAGGTCCGGCCGGTCCAGTTCACCTGGGCCTTCACATGGACCAGGTCACCGACGCGGACCGGCTCCAGGAACGCCATCTCGTCCATGGAGGCGGTGACGGCGGGACCGCCGGAGTGCCGGCCGGCCACGGCGCCCGCCGCGTCGTCGACGAGCTTCATGATCACACCGCCGTGCACCGTCCCCAGCAGGTTGGTGTCGTTGTGGGTCATGATGTGGCTGAGGGTGGTGCGCGAGGCGGACGTGGGCTTGCCCGGGATGTCTGGTTCCGCGCCCGTGGCCTGGTCTGTCATGCCCTCCACCTTATGCCGAAGCGACATTCGCGGAATTTGTGTCAGCTTGGCAACAGCGCCGACCCTATTTTCCGACAGGCCTTGTAAGGCACCTGGAGCCGCCCGGCACACTGGGGCCCATGAATGACTGGCCCGAGGGATGGTCCGACGACAACCGTGACCCCCGCTACGGACGCGGCAGTGCCGGCGCACAGCCGGAAGGTGCCCAGGTGATGCGTCAGGTGCGGCGCGGTCCGGCGGTACCGCCCGGCCCCCGCTCGGCGTACGGCGGCTCCGGCCGCTCCGCGCCGCCGTACGGCGCCGGAGTCCCGCAGCAGCCGTCGTACACCGACGGCCAGGGGTATGACGAGGGCGCCGGCTACGACAGCGGCTACAACACCGGGCAGGTCTACGGCGCCCCCGGCGGCCGCGGTCCCGGCGGTCCGGCCGGTGCGCCGGGCCGGGCGGCGCGGCCCGCGCCGAACTGGCGGCGCCGGATCAAGTGGACGGCGATCACACTGGCGACCGTGCTGGTCGTCACCTCGGTCGCGACCTACTTCTGGGCCGACTCCAAGCTGCGCCGCGAGGTCGACCTGTCCAAGGTCATCGACCGCCCGGAGAGCGGCTCGGGCACCAACTACCTGATCGTCGGCTCGGACAGCCGCGAGGGCATGTCCAAGGCGGACGAGAAGAAGCTGCACACCGGCGCCGCCGAGGGCAAGCGCACCGACTCGATGATGATCCTGCACGTCGGCGACAACGGCGACACGCTGGTCTCGCTGCCGCGCGACTCGGACGTGGAGGTCCCGTCGTACAAGGGGTCGACGTCCGGGAAGGTCTACCCGGCGAGGGGCCGGCACGAGAAGCTGAACGCGGCCTACGCCGAGGACGGCCCGACCCTGCTGGTGCGCACGATCGAGTACAACACCGGTCTGCACATCGACCACTACGTGGAGATCGGCTTCCAGGGCTTCGCGAACATCGTGGACGCGGTCGGCGGTGTCGACATCACCATCGACCAGGCCTTCAAGGACAAGTGGTCCGGCGCCGACTTCAAGGCGGGCAAGCAGACCCTGAACGGGCAGCAGGCGCTCGCGTTCGTCCGGACCCGGCACGCCTTCGCCGCCTCCGACCTCCAGCGCACCAAGAACCAGCAGAAGTTCCTGTCCGCGCTGGCGCACCAGGTGGCCACGCCGTCGACGATCCTCAACCCGTTCAAGTTCTACCCGGTGATGGGCGCGGGCCTGGACTCGCTGATCGTCGACAAGGACATGTCGCTGTGGGACCTGGCCTCGATGTTCTGGGCGATGAAGGGCGTCAGCGGCGGTGACGGCACCTCGATGAACATGCCGATCTCCGGCTCCACGGGCGGCAACCTCGTCTGGGACAAGGCGAAGGTGAAGACGCTGGTGGACGAGTTGAAGAACGACCAGAAGGTCACCGTCTCCGGCACCTGACGGCTGCGGCGGGACCGAGGGCGCCCGGAGCGGGTGCCCTCGGCCGCCGGCCTCAGCGGGCCGGGCTCACATGCTCGCGCCCGCCATCGCGCGACAGGTTTCCGCGCAGCGGCGACACGCCTCCGCACAGCGCATCATCATCTGGTCGTCGGGCATGGACATACACGCCTCGGCGCACATCTCGCAGACCCTCGCGCACATGGCGCACATGTCGCCGGACATGGGCGAGCGCCGCATCATCATGTCGGCGCACATACGGGTCGTCTCGGAGCAGTCCATGAGCGCGCGCATGACCTGCATCTGCGCCTGGCCGCCCTGCTGCATGCAGGAGCTCATGGCCTCCTCGCACATGTTGTGGCAGTTCATGCAGGCCTCGATGCAGTCCTGCATCTGCTGGGTCAGGGCGGGCATCATTCCGGACTGGGTCATGGCTCCTCCTCGGAGGCGGGGACCCGGGACGGGTCCCGTGTGCTTCCGTCCTACGTCCCCCGGCCCCGCGCCGCATGTGACCGACCGGTCACCAGGCGCACCGAGGAGGAGCCGGTCCGGCCCTACGGCAGGTTGCGGGCCATGACGATCCGCTGGACCTGGTTGGTGCCCTCGTAGATCTGGGTGCTTTACAGGTCATATGGCGTTGACCTGCATGAACAGCCCTCTCGGAGGGGGTCTCCCCAGCATTTCCCCATGATCCTGAAGCGACGGGAGCAGGTCAGCCCGGCATTGAGCAGGCGTAAGCCCCCGCCGTGCGCCACGGGGGAGGCACACGACGGGGGCGGAGTGTGGGGCGGATCAGCGGCGTAGGTCCCGGTACTCCTCCAACCTACGAAGTGCAGTGATCAGAGTGGAGCGGTAGCCGGGACAGTGGGGCTGACGGGACAGCGTCCAGACGCGCCAGCACGAAAGGCACCACAGCACCCCAGAGTGCTCCGGGTCCGGCTCTGCACTGCCGCCACACTGCGAACACTGCCTCATGAGGACTCCCTACGCCGTGACGTCGAACTCGCCCAGCTTGGCTCCGGCCAGGAAGTCGGTCCACTCGACAGCCGTGAACTCGACCGATTCACCGGTCACGGAGTTGCGGACCGCCACCTTGCCGGGGACGTTCGTGGCCACCTCGACACAGCGAGGGTCGTTGTTGTTGTAGGTGCACGCCGTAGACGTGCGGAACTCGAACTCGGGGACTGCCTTCATCTGCCCATCCCTTCGCCGTGCCGTTGCGGGGAATCGGCCCCCGCGCCGTCTTACAACCCGCCCCCGGCGTGACGTAGGACCGGGGGCGGGAGCCCGGGAGTGTCAGTCGTGCGACCTGAACATGTGTGACAGGCCCCATTCCTGGATTAGTTGATCAGCCATCGCCTGAGCGGCCACCTGGGGCGGATCGACGTAGGCCCAGTCACATTGGCCGGGGTGACCCCGAAAGATCGTGCAGACGGAACCAAGGGGTGCCGGTGCCTTCAGACACACCTCGATGTCTTCGAGCCACTGAACGGACGGGCCGTCACGCCAGCACAGGAACACGTCGGAGTCAGGATCGGTCCGCGCCCCCGTACGGAGAAACGCCGCGTGGAAGTCGTGGGGTACGTCCTCGACCTTGCACTGATACAGATCGACCGTCGCCCATTCGATGTCGGGACGAGGAGATCCGATCTTCTCCGCCGTGGCGCGAACGTCGCCGTCCAACTCGATTGCAGCGGTGCAGCGGTAGGTCACTGCCATGCCCCCGGCTCGAACTGGTACGACCGCTCGATGTGCTCTTGATAGGCAAGATGGCCAGGGTTGGCCTTGAAGTGGTCAGCCGCCCATTGCGTGCCGTCCGTGGGGTCGGAGCTGTCGGTGCTCGCCTGTCCGCACGCCTGGCATTCCATGGTGTGCAAGGTCGGCTTGTCCGTGTCCGGCCTTAGCGTGTGCTCACGGAACCGGTAGGTGCGCGGGCCATCATGCCCCCTTTCGCTGGGCGCACCGCTCGCACGGGAAGGGGCACGGGGGCAGGGAGCCGCGAGGGAACGCAATCACCCCGGACGCCGGGTCGAGGGTGCCGCCGTACTCCGCCCACCAGCCGCCATCCGCGTGCCGTTCCGAGCCGTCAACGAGGCTGACCAGCTCGGGCTCGGGCAAGGCATTCAAACGGGCACTGGCGCGCTTCGCGGGGGCTGTCATGCTTCGCCTCCGGCCGGACACTCGATGCACGCATACGGCCGGCCGTTGGGTTCCTCGCCGAACGACGGCTGCACCCGCCGGACAACCTCCAGGCTGCCGAACGGTTTGTGACACCTGCGGCACTTCTCACCCCGGGGCGCATACGTGGTGTACTCGCCGCCCTGTGCGTCGGTCTCCGCCCGCTGGTGCGGCATGGGCGGTCTGGCTGTAGCTTTGGGCACTGTCGTCAACCCCTTGGTGGTTGGTGGCCACGCCCCCGGACGTTCGCCCGTCGCGGGGGTCTCTGCGTCCAATCACCCACCACCCTTTCGCCCCTGGCGGCGCGTTCCTACTTCGTTCCGTGACCGTTAGGCACGGAGTAGGTCTACCTTGAGAAGCGTGCCTAACGTCCCTGGGGGTACTCGTGAATGAAGCGCTGCGGCGAGCCATGCTGAACGCGCAGTTGACTGATCGTCAGCTAGCTGAACGATGCGGCGTCGACATCAAGACGGTCGGTCGATGGATCACCGAGACAGGACGAACCCCCCGTGCTCGTCATCGGTGGGCCGTCTGCGAAGCACTCGGGGAGGATGAGGCTGTGCTATGGCCAGCAGCCGCAAAGAAGGCGATCAAGGTCGGCCCGGACCGCGAGATCGTTTCTGTCTACCCGTACCGATCAAGTTGTCCAGCGTCCCTATGGCGGTCATTGATCACCAAGGCTGAGCGAGAACTCACATTTGCCGGTTACACGAACTACTTCCTGTGGCTCGAACAGGCCCGATTCGGGACCGCGCTGCGACGCAAAGCGGCTCAGGGATGTCGCGTGCGTTTTCTGGTAGGTCACCCTGAAAGTGACCTCACTCGAACCCGTGAGCAGGATGAAGGCGTGGCGCTCACACTATCAACGCGTATCCGTGTGACTCTTGCCGAGCTAGAAAAGATCAAAAGCCAGCCGGGGATTGACGCAAGGTTCAGCTCCGGACATGCGCACCTGTCTGTGTTCCGTTTTGATGACGACATGATCGTTACGCCCCTGCTAACTCATAGCGTTGGGCATGATGCGCCAACGCTGCATCTGCGCCGTTATCAGAATGACGGCATGTTTGATCGATTTGCCACACACGTCGATGAGTTGTGGAAACGGGGTACCCCGGTGTGGGATGAGGAGAGCAATGGGTAGGCGCGACTACGAGAACGATCCGAACGCCCCCGCTGCGAACAGCCTAGTTCCGGCTGCTTCCGCTGTGGTTGTCGACGATGCCGGGCGCATCTTGCTCCAGCGTCGGCGCGATAACGGCATGTGGGCACTCCCTGGCGGCGCCATGCATATTGGTGAGTCCCTGCCAGACTGCGCGATTCGGGAAACTCGCGAAGAGACCGGTTATGAGGTCGAGATTACCGGAATTGTCGGCACCTACACCGACCCCCGACATGTCTTCGAATATGACGACGGAGAGGTCAGGCAAGAATTCTCCATCTGCTTCTTGGCTCGACCCGTGTCCGGAAGACTGGCAGTCTCGGAGGAATCCACAGAAGTCCGCTGGTTTGATTCCACAGAGATCGATGGACTCCCGATGGTCACCAGCATTCGAAAGCGTCTGAACGACTGGCGTAATGGCAACATGCCTGCCATTCGTTAGCTGACATGCTGCACGGCCCCCAAACGAAAGAAGTCCCGACCTAAGTGAGTCGGGGCTTCTTTGGTTGCTTAGAGCAGGGCAAGGAAGGGATTCGTGTCCCCGAGCGGTTCCGACCGCTTCGGTTCCGGCGCGGCCTCCAGGGTCTGCTGGGGCTCCGGTCGGTAAGCGTCCAGCCGGACGACCCGCGCGCGGTTCTGCTCACGCTCCGGCTCGGCCGGCATCGGCTCCGCAACCGTTTCTGTCGACGCCCCGTTTTCGGAACTGTCACCTCGAACCGTGAAGACGGTGGCCGGCCGACCACTCTTCCCCGACCGCACCACGGTTACGACGATTCCAGGCAGTTCCTTGACCTCTGCTGCGGTCGCTCCCACGTACGGGAGCACCTGCGAGGATGTAGCCGATCCTCCATGAAGTTCGATCCTGGCCCGGACCTTCTCAGCAAGGCTGAGCGGCTGGCGCTTCCCCTTCGGGGCGTCACCGCCGGTGATCTCTTCCACCGAGTCCATCGCATACGTGACGAGAGCTGCCGCCGCTTGGAGATCGGCCGCCGTGATCTGTGACCGCAGATCGAAGAGCGTGAACAGTGCTGCGATGCGGCGTACCTGTTCGTTGCAGCGGGCGGCGAACGCCTTCAGCCCCTCAGACTCACGAGCCTTGGTGAGGAGATCCCGCCGGATGATGTCCGCTACGTCGTACGCATCCTCAGAGAGGGTGACCAGTCCTGTTCGCTGACTGTGGCGCACAGCGCGTGCCATGGCTTCCCCAGCTTCAGGGATCAGATGCCGGGGCATCTGCTCACGCTCGCTCAGCCAACGCACCTGGGCAACCGGCAGGATCAGCAGCCGGTTGTACGATCCGCCGTCGCGTTCCGTTGTGCTCATGCTGGCCCGGAACTCTTCGGGCGTGATGTGACCCATGATTGCCACACGCGGATCATCGACCTGTACCGGTTCCTTGGCTCTGGAAGTGGCGACCGTTGCCCCGTCCCACAGATCACGAAGCACCTGAGAGAGGTTCGCCTGTCGACGCCCCGCCCGTAGCACGCGGGCGTACTCGGTATCCACGATGAGTGCGTGTCCGTCGCGGTCGGCCACGGCCTGGATGAGACCGGCTCCGCCGACCACACCATTGATGACGTGCCCGCTCATGAAAGTGCTGTTCGCGTCCTTGGCCACCGCTGAGGCGATACCCCAGGACTGGCCCTTGCCCTCACCTGTGCCACCGCACAGCAGAACGTGAAGCATGAGCGGCATGGAACCGGAACCGCGCTGAACTCGGGTCTCCGGCAGCATGGCGGAGAACACGCACAGCAGGCCACCGAGCAGACCAACCGGGGACCACTCCACATGAGGAGCGAGGGAGGCCACAACGTCCCTCAGCCGGCCAGTGCTCATCGCGCGGAAATCGGGGGTGCTCATACTGCCTGCGCCTTCTGGGAGTTGGTTCGATTGCGGAGGGAGACGACGGGCCGCCACCGGCCCCCGTCCTTCGTCTGAAAGGGTTCCTTGGCTGACTTCCGCAGCAGGGGAAGCATGTCTCCCCCGTCCGCCGGAACGATCACAGAGGTGCAGCGCAACACCTTGTCCATCGGGACATGTCGGCGAACAGCGGCCACCGATAGCGGGTCGTTGCTCACGACTCCGGTCCGGCACTTGCCCTTGGGCGTGGTCCAGGTGACCCAGGAACCGGGAGTGCAATCACCCTTGGAAGGCTTGGACTCGGCCCCGTACGCCTTGGCGCTCTTCCACACGCTCAGGTCAGTGGGCCGGGGGGGGGACGGCCGCAGTCAGCGGCCGTCACAGTGGGCGCGGCGCTCAGGCCGCTATCCCTTTTCCCTCCGACGCTTCCTTGTGCGTCAGTTCGTACGCGTGCCTAACGTTCGCCGGGATTCTGCCCCTGGCAGGCACAGTGAAGCCGTTCTCTCGTGCCCACGCTCGCACGGCGCGGTTGCGCTCACGCTCGCTCATTCCGGAACGGTCCACCTTGGCAGGCTCAGGAAGCGGATCGTTTCCGATCAGTTCACCGACTCGAATCGCGTCACGGAAACGGCCGGGCTTCCGCACATCCATTACAGGGATCGCGCGCTCTGCGGCATCGCGCAACTTGGTGGCGTTCCGGTCGCCACCCTCACCCAAGATCAGGAGAGAGGTTGTCTCGTCCGCACGCCCAACTACCTCGTAGCCCATGCGGCGAACGGCTTCCCGCGCGTCTTCCCAGTCGTAACCGGGCACCGTTCCGCAGATCATTACAGACCGAACAGGCTCGGCAGCAGACTCCGCCACGGGAACCACTTCCGGCTGCGGCTCCGGCTCCGGCTCCGGCTCCGGCTCCGGCTCCGGCTCCGGCTCCGACACAGGCTCAACCGGCACGGACTCATGCGCAGTCGGCGTGACCTCATTCTCAGACGGAGCGCCCAACGCATCGCAGAGATACCTACCGAACGAGACATCATGTTCAAGGCAGAGATGCCACGTGTCGTTTCCCAGCGTTAGCGATGACGTGGCCTCAACCTCGGACCCATCACGGGCTATATGAGCGTCACAGAACAGCTTGGTAACGCGCACAAGAACCGATTTACGCATGGCGCTGCATTCCTTCGCTAGGGCGGAAGTCTTAGCGGGTGTCCGGAGCTTTGCTCTGACGGTCTCCCCGCTTGAGAACTATTCTTCCGTACCCCTATCACGGAACGGTAACTGTAGAATTTCTTACGCATTACTCAAATGTTTACGACCCGGGGGTAATACCTTAATTCGTTCAGAAAGGACCCACCGGGGGTGCCGTTCTTCGACGGCGTTTGCCAATCAGATTACGAGATCCCCTGGTTGTCATCCCCGGGGATCTCCTCCAGGACCTTCCCTATGACGTCTCGGACAATTCTGTAGCGTTTCTTGGGTTGCTCGGGCCGCTTGGGGTACCCCGCCTGCTTGGCCTCCGGAATGTCGCGTTCGGCGCGCGCCCTTCCCCATGACAGGGCAAAACTTCCCCTTCCGGTCGACCAAAAGCCATCAAAAAACCAATCACGCCGTTGCGCGTCCCCTATTTCCTCGTAGGCCCCGACCAGAAGGGCATGAATGTTCTGGTAGACGTAGTCGATCTGCCCATTAAGCCATTCAAGTCCCTGTTCGCCATGCGGTGTGCTCCCCATAGAAATTTGCTCGTACCAGCCACCTCGCGAGACGCGGTCTGCAATCCACGTGAGAACGGACCTGTCTGCCTTTTCTTGGTTGCATCTTTTGCAAGCAGGGACCAGGTTCTTCCAGTTATCCGCACCGCCGTGAGCGAATGGTATTACGTGATCCATGACCTCCGACTTCGCGGCGTCGCAGTAAACACACCTTCCCTCGTTGGCCATGAGGATCATGAGTTGAAACCAGGTGTCGAACTTCTTGCGCTTCCTGCCCAACGCCCCTCCCAAATCGGTGCATCGGACTGTAGCGGCTGCCACTGACAACGGGTCAGGGGCCTTGACAGCACTCGAAGCAGCGCGACCCGATGTGTCTCAAGCGTTCACCCCATGGGCGAGCTTCGCCGGTCACAGCCCAACCGACGTGAACAGCGAACTCCTGGAAGCAAGCTGGGCACTGAGGCTCAGTCCAGGGGCATTCGAAGCCGGGACGATGCACACCATCATGAGTCCCAGCGGCCCCGGCCTTCGCTGCTCGGCGGGCGCTCACTCGGCGTCGCCTTCAAATGCCCACCCAAGCCGCTTCATGCCCTCTGCGGTGAGGCCCAGGGCCCCGGCAAGATGTCGGAACTCCATCTGGTGCGTGCTACTGGCCGTCCCGTCCAGGATCTTGGCGAAGTAGGTCAGCATCACAGCCACGGTCGGGATGAACGACTCGTCCCACATGGCGGCTTGCGGGGACTCCCACCACTGCCGCCACTGATCCCGTTCAGCCTCCGTCCAGTCCCGGACAGCCGGCATGTCCGGTACGGGAAGCCCGTGGTCGGAAGGCAACTCCACCACACCCTTATATCTGGAATGGGGACTAGTCGGGTTTCGGAACTTCGGCATCTCATCACCTCTCAAGCAAAACAAAGGCCCCCTGCTGCATGCAGGGGGCCGGTTCGTCGACATTTGTCAGGCTGCATCTTCCTCGGGCGGTGCAATGAAGCCCTCGCACTCAGCCAGACTGCCGCGATACGGATCGATGAGCCCCAGGTCCTTGGCGCTCTCGAAGGTGAGTCGGCCGTCTGACGTGGTCCGCCAGGCATTCACCTCTTCCCCAAGAGCCCCCGAGAATCCACGCCACTTCGGGCGGGTCAGTTCACCCGCAGTTGTAGCCCACAGGAAGCGGCTGATGCTGCCTGCCAACTGTGCGCGTGCCGCTTCCGCCTTGGCGATTGCGGCCCGGTACTGCTTCAGGGCACGCTCAGACTGCTCGAACCCCTGGCGGGCCAGCTCAGGCATTTCCTTCACAATCGCGTCCGTTACTGCCGATTCGGCCTGCTCCACTGCACGGGCCAGGGCAGGCTCTACCCGCTCATACTCCTTGACCCTGGAACGGACCTCGGCCAGATACTCATCCCGCTCGGGGAGCGGTCGGCCGTCGGCTACAGCCTGCATCTCCTGCTCCCTGAGTTCCTTATCCGCCTTGCGCAACGCGGGAACGTAGTAATCACGCGATGCGCGGCCGTGGCTGCCATCGATGTACTGGCGAGCACAGTCCGCGTTCTCCATTCTGTACTTGCGGTGGCGTTCCTCCAACTCGTCACGCTTGTGAATCATGGAGCAGGACCGGAAGCTATCCGCCCGGACTCGGCGTCAGCGGTTCTCGTTCTTCTCCGGGATGATGGACTGGGCTGTCGCCAACGAGATCATCGGCCGGAACCCGTGCAAGAGAGTCAAGGGTGCGGGAAGTCGCGCCAAGGAGATCCGGGAGCACAAGAGCACCGCGCGGCGGCTCACGACGCGGGAAGTCCTGGCGATGCTGGATGCCGCCCCTCCGCGTTACCGCGCGATGCTGTGGCTCATGGCCGGGTGCGGCCTGCGGCTGGGTGAGGCCATGGCGGTGTCCCGCGATCAGATCGACTTCAAGGCCGAGACGCTTCGCGTCGACTTCCAGATTGCAGAGGACGGAGACACCGAGTCGGGGAAGAACAGCGCGATCCAGCGTCGGCATATCAAGGCTCGTGACGAAGGCGAGCCAGGGCGTACCGTCCCCCTCCCGTCGAACGTCGCCTTCGAGCTTCGGCGGCACATCAAGAACCACGGCGTATGGGGGCCTGAGCGGCTTCTCTTCCCCAACGTGACGCGGACTGGCTACCTCTACGCGTCGTACTTCTACCCGAAGATTTGGATGGAGGCTCTGGGCAAGGGACAGGTGGAGTACTGCAAGGCGCATTCACTCCGGCACTACTACGGGTCGCGGCTGCTGTACGCCGGAGTCCCCGAGAACGATGTGGCCGACTGGATGGGCCACAGCAGTACGGACGTGCTGAGGGAGCACTACCACTACATCTTCGAAGGGGCCGAGCAGCGCGGCCGGGCCGCCATTGCAACGATGTTGACGCCCGGCGCTGACGATCCCACGGAGGCATCCGAGGTCGCCTGATCCGCGTACGACAACAGCCCCCGGCGTCACGCCGGGGGCTGCGCTGTTTGTGCAGGTCAGTGCCCGTTTCCAGCCCGGCATCTGCCCAGGATTCCCCCAGCATGACGCCCAGGAACGGCCCTGATCGGGCCGCAACGGGCAGGAAGCCAAGGGCGCCCCGCAGGACCTTCGAAACAGCCTCTGACCTGCAAAAACCCTGCTAGGGGAGGTTCCTTGCCATCACGATCCGCTGGACCTGGTTCGTGCCCTCATAAATCTGGGTGATCTTGGCGTCGCGCATCATGCGCTCCACCGGGTAGTCACGGGTGTAGCCGTAGCCGCCGAGGAGCTGGACGGCGTCGGTGGTGACCTCCATCGCCACGTCCGAGGCGAAGCACTTGGCGGCTGCGCCCAGGTAGGTGAGGTCGGCGTCGCCGCGCTCGGAGGCGGCGGCGGCCTGGTAGGTCAGGGCGCGGGCGGCCGAGATCTTCATCGACATGTCGGCGAGCATGAACTGGATGCCCTGGAAGTCGGCGATCGCCTTGCCGAACTGCTTGCGCTCCTGGACATAGCCCTTGGCGTAGTCGAAGGCGCCCTGGGCGACACCCAGCGCCTGGGCGGCGATGGTGATGCGGGTGTGGTCCAGGGTCTGCATGGCCGTCATGAAGCCGGTGCCCTCCTCGCCGATCATGCGGTCGGCGGGGATGCGGACGTTGTCGAAGTAGACCTCGCGGGTCGGGGAGCCCTTGATGCCGAGCTTCTTCTCCGGGGCGCCGAAGGACACGCCCGGGTCGGACTTCTCGACGACGAAGGCGGAGATGCCCTTGGAGCGCTTCTCCGGGTCCGTCACGGCCATCACGGTGTAGTACTCGCTGACGCCCGCGTTGGTGATCCAGCGCTTGACGCCGTTGAGGATCCAGTGGTCGCCGTCGCGGACCGCCTTGGTCTTCATGCCGGCGGCGTCCGAGCCCGCCTCCGGCTCGGACAGGCAGTACGAGAACATCGCGTCGCCCTTGGCGAGCGGGCCCAGGTACTTCTTCTTCAGCTCCTCGGAGCCGGAGAGGATGACCGGCAGCGAGCCGAGCTTGTTCACGGCGGGGATGAGGGAGGAGGAGACGCAGGCGCGGGCCACCTCCTCGATCACGATGACCGTGGCGAGCGCGTCGGCGCCGGAGCCGCCGTACTCCTCGGGGACGTGCACGGCGTGCAGGTCGTTGGCCACCAGGGCGTCGAGGGCCTCCTGCGGGAAGCGGGCCTCCTCGTCCACCGCGGTGGCGTACGGCGCGATCTTCGCCTCGACCAGGGAGCGGACGGCGTCGCGGAGCATGTCGTGCTCCTCGGACGGGCGGTACAGGTCGAAGTCAGCCGATCCGGCCAAGGTCTCTCACGCTCCAAAGACGCAGTGATACTGACGCAGTGATGACGCTAATTACCGTTAAGTAACTCAAATTTTAGAGGGCAGCCCGGGGGACGCCTACGTGAGCTTGGTGACAGCGGGGAAATTGCCCGGTGGGCGGCCCGACTATGCTCGGGCTCCGCATCACCGACGTACCCGTTCTGGAGCACCCATGAGCCTGAAGATCACCGTGATCGGCACCGGCTATCTCGGCGCCACGCACGCCGCGGCCATGGCCGAACTGGGGTTCGAGGTGCTGGGGCTGGATGTCGTACCGGAGAAGATCGCTCTGCTGGAGCGCGGCGAGACCCCGATGTTCGAGCCGGGGCTGGACGAGCTGCTCCGCAGGCATGTGGCGGGGATCGAGGGCTCGTCGGGGCGGCTGCGGTTCACCACTGACTGGGCCGAGGTCGGCGCCTTCGGTGATGTGCACTTCGTGTGCGTGAACACCCCGCAGAAGCACGGCGAGTACGCGTGTGACATGAGTTACGTCGACTCCGCGATCGCCTCCCTCGCCCCGCATCTGCACGGCCCCGCCCTGGTGGTCGGCAAGTCGACCGTGCCGGTCGGCTCCGCGGACCGGCTGGCCGCCTACCTCGCCGAGCACGCCCCGGCCGGCGGCGACGCCGAGCTGGCCTGGAACCCGGAGTTCCTGCGCGAGGGCTTCGCCGTGCAGGACACGCTGCACCCGGACCGGATCGTGGTGGGCGTGCGCAGCGAGCGGGCCGAGAAGCTGTTGCGCGAGGTGTACGCGACGCCGGTCGGCGAGGGCACGCCGTTCGTCGTCACCGACTTCCCGACCGCCGAGCTGGTGAAGACCGCCGCGAACTCCTTCCTCGCCACCAAGATCTCCTTCATCAACGCGATGGCGGAGGTGTGCGAGGCCGCCGGCGGTGACGTGGCCCGGCTGGCGGAGGCCATCGGGCACGACGACCGGATCGGCGCCAAGTTCCTGCGCGCCGGGATCGGCTTCGGCGGCGGCTGTCTGCCGAAGGACATCCGGGCGTTCATGGCGCGGGCGGGCGAGCTGGGCGCGGACCAGGCGCTGACCTTCCTGCGCGAGATCGACTCCATCAACATGCGCCGGCGCGGCCAGATGGTGGAGATGGCCCGGGAGGCGCTGGGCGGCGGCTCCTTCCTCGGCAAGCGGGTCGCGGTGCTCGGCGCCACCTTCAAGCCCGACTCGGACGACGTCCGGGACTCGCCCGCGCTCAACGTGGCCGGGCAGATCCATCTCCAGGGCGGCCAGGTGACCGTGTACGACCCCAAGGGCATGACCAACGCCCGCCGGGTCTTCCCGACCCTCGGCTACGCCGAATCGGCGCTGGACGCGGTGCGCGGCGCGGACGTCGTGCTCCACCTCACCGAGTGGCGCGAGTTCCGCGAGCTGGACCCGGCGGCGCTCGGCGAGGTCGCGGCGGACCGGCTGATCCTGGACGGGCGCAACACCCTCGACCCGGAGCTGTGGCGACGGGCCGGCTGGACCTACCGGGCGATGGGCCGTCCCACCGCCTGACCGCACGGCAGGGTGACGCCGTTTCGGCCGAGGCTCAGTCGGCCGAACCGGCGTCGTTCCGCATTCTGCACCACGTCCACGCAACACGAGGAGGTAGTCATGGCTCTCGCCACATTCGGTGTCGTCGTGCTGGACTGTCCCGATCCACGGGCGCTGGCCGGCTTCTACGCCGCCGTCCTGGGCGGCACCCCCGAGGGTCAGGGGGACTGGGTGGAGCTGAAGGTGCCGGGAGGGCCGACGCTGGCGTTCCAGGAGGCTCCGGAGTACGTGCCGCCGCGCTGGCCCGGACCGGACGGCGACCAGCAGTTCCACCTGGATCTGGTGGCGCCGGACCTGGACGCGGCCGAGAAGGCGGTGCTGGAGCTGGGGGCGCGCCCGCTGGACACCGCGGACCGCGAGCGCACCTTCCGGGTGTACGCGGACCCGGTGGGGCACCCCTTCTGCCTGTGCACCTCCTGAAGGCTCAGGACTGGTCCAGCTCGGTGATCTTCGCCGTCGAGGGCTCTCTGCGGTCCTGTGCGGCGCGGGCCATGAAGTCCGCGCTGCGCAGCACCCGCTGAACGTTTCCCCAGGTCAGCAGGGACAGCTCGGTCTCGGACCAGCCGCGCCGGAGCAGCTCGGCGATCAGATGGGGGTAGCGGGAGGCGTCGGCGAGGTCGCGCGGGTGCACGGCGCCGGAGTCATAGGTGCCGGACAGGCCGACGCACTCCGGACCGGCCACGTCCCGGACGTGGTCGAGGTGGTCGGCGACGTCCTGGACGGTCGGGCCGGTCTGCTCGGCGGTCAGCGGCACCATGCACAGGCCCTTGGCCGCGCCCAGCGCGGTGAGCAGGTCGTCGGGCAGGTTGGCGGGGTGCGGGCGCAGCACCCGGGCGGCGGAGCGGGTGCACAGCACCGGTGTCTTGGACAGCGCCACGGTCCGCTCGGCGGTGGCGTGCGAGGCGCCGGAGACATCGGCGAGCACGCCGAGCCGGTTCATCTCCCGGACGACCTCCTCGCCGAACCGGGTCAGGCCCGCCTGGCCCGCCCAGGCCGTGCCCGCGAGGGTGAGCACCCTGAGGCCGAGGGCGTGCAGGATGCGCAGGATGCCGAGGGAGTCGCCGAGGGCGGTGCCGTCCGCCGGGCCCAGCACCACGGCGACCCGGCCGCAGTTGCGGGCGTCGATGACCTGGCCGGCGGTGCGCACCAGGCGCAGCCCCTCCGGGTGGGCCTCGATCACCGAACGGACCAGGTCCAGCTGTTCCAGGGTGGCGGCCGTCGCGCGCTCGCCGCCTCCGGCGCTGTCGGGCTCGCCGGGCTCGGCGGGCAGGTGCAGCGACCAGAACAGCGCGCCGACATGGCCCTCGCGCATCCGCGGCACATCCGTGTCGATGGCGGCCTCGCCCAGCTCCAGGTCGTACCAGGGCAGATGGCGCAGGGCCCAGGGCAGGCCGCTGTAGCCGTCGGCGACCGGGTGGGCGGCGAGGAGGGCGTGCGCCCGGTCCAGGGCCTCGGCCGAGCCGGCCGGCCCCGGCGGGAAGGGGTCGTCCGGCAGGCCGTCGTCCTCGCCGACCTCGGTCGTGGAGGGGATGTCGTCCTGGAGGTCGGCCATGGGGGCTCCGTACGTCGTCGTGGGGCTACGTCGGTCGTGAGCTACGGCGTAGGTGGCTGGCGTACCGCCCACGGTCGCATGGAGCCGAGGGGATGTTCCTGATGAGTGGGGCGTTCGGGGGTACTGCGGTCAGGATCTGCGGGCCGTGCGGATGACCTCGTCCAGGGTGTCCCGGGAGCGCCGGAGGTCGGCGATCATGCGGTCGATGCGGTCGCGTTCGGCGGTGAGTTCCTCGACCAGGCGCGGGGTGGCGATCGCCGAGGGGCCGCCGTCCTCGTCGCGCATGCAGGGCAGCAGCCGGCGGATCCTGTCGCTGTGCAGGCCCGCCGCGTACAGCTCCTGGATGCGGATGACCCGGTCGACGGCCCGCTCCGGGTAGTCGCGGTGGCCGCCGGGGGTGCGCTCGCTGGCGAGCAGGCCCTGGGTCTCGTAGTAGCGCAGCGACCGCTCGCTCACGCCGGTGCGCCGGGCCAGTTCACCGATGCGCATGCCGTCACCTCCACGCCCGAGGACTTGAATCTGACATCAGTGTCAAGTTCTACCGTGCGGCCATGCCGCAGACAACGCACTCCACGGACTCCACGGACCTCCTGGCCCCGGCCCGCCTCGGCGCGCTGGAACTTTCCAACCGCCTGGTGATGGCCCCCCTCACGCGCAACCGCGCGGAGGCCGACGGCACCCCGACCGACCTGATGGTCACGCACTACGCCCAGCGCGCCTCGGCCGGGCTGATCGTCGCCGAGGGCTCGACACCGAACGCGGTCGGGCAGACGTACCCCAACATCACCGCCCTCCACACCGACCGGCACGTGGCGGGCTGGCGGCGGGTCACCGACGCGGTGCGGGCGGCCGGCGGGCGCATGTTCCTCCAGCTCCAGCACGGCGGCCGGGTCGGCCATCCGGCGACCAGCGGTCTCACCCCGGTGGCGCCCTCCCCCGTCCCGCTGCCGGAGACGATCTTCACGCCGGACGGGCACCGGCCGGCCGTCGTGCCCCGGGAGATGACCGCGGACGACATCCGCGCCACGGTCGCCGACTTCGCGGCCGCCGCCCGCCGGGCTCGTGACGCGGGCTTCGAGGGGGTCGAGGTGCACTCGGCCAACGGCATGCTGCTGCACCAGTTCCTCGCGGACAACACCAACCGCCGGCACGACGGCTACGGCGGCCCGGTGCAGCGGCGGGTGCGGTTCGCGGCGGAGGTGACCGAGGCGGTGGCCGAGGCGATCGGCGCGGACCGGGTGGGCATCCGCATCTCCCCCGCGAGCACCGTCAACGGGGTGCGGGAGGAGGACACCGAGGGCCTCTACGCCGCGCTCCTGGACCGGCTGCGGGGGCTGGACCTCGCCTATCTGCACCTGGTCCGCTCGGACCCGGCCACGGCCTGGTACCGGCGGATCCGCGCCGACTGGCCCGGCGTGCTGATCGGCAACCCGGACCTGACCGACCTGTCCGCAGGGGCCGTCGCCCGGGCCGCGCGGGAGATGCGGGCGGCCGGCGCCGACCTGGTGGCCCTCGGCCGGCCGTTCCTCGCCAACCCGGACCTGGTCGACCGGCTGCGGCTCGGCGCCCCGCTCAACCCGGTCCGGGACCGGTACTTCATGTACGTGGGCGGGGCCGAGGGGTACAACGACTACCCGGCCCTGCCCGGTCAGGCGGGGCTGCCGTCCAGCGCCGCGATGGTGGCGTTGGAGGGCGCCCGCGTGGCCTGAAGACCACGGGCGACGTCCTCGGCCGCGCCCAGCACCCGGACCGCGTTCTGCCAGGTCAGCTTGGCCAGGTCGGCCTTGGACCAGCCCCGGTCGAGGAGTTCGGCGAGGAGGTTGGGGTAGCCGGAGACGTCGTTCAGGCCGTCCGGGGTGAAGGCCGTGCCGTCGTAGTCGCCGCCGATGCCCAGGTGGTCGATGCCGGCCACCTCGCGCATGTGGTCCAGATGGTCCGCGATCGTCGACACCGTGGCCACCGGGCGCGGCACGCGCTCCTCGAAGGCGCGGTGCAGCCGCATCGCCTCCGGGCTGGTGTCCAGGTGGTGGAAGCCGTGGGCGCGCAGGTTGTCGTCGGCCGCGGCCGTCCACTCCACGGCCGCCTGGAGCACGAACTTCGGTACGAAGGTCACCATCGCCATGCCGCCGTTGGCGGGCAGCCGCTCCAGCACGTCGTCCGGGACGTTGCGGGGGTGGTCGCAGACCGCGCGGGCGGAGGAGTGGGAGAAGATCACCGGAGCCTGTGACGTGTCCAGCGCGTCGCGCATCGTCGTCGCCGCCACGTGCGAGAGGTCGACCAGCATGCCGAGCCGGTTCATCTCCCGGACCACCTCGCGGCCGAAGCCGGACAGGCCGCCCACGCCCGGCTCGTCGGTCGCCGAGTCCGCCCAGTCCACGTTGGAGTTGTGGGTGAGCGTCATGTAGCGCACCCCGAGCGCGTACAGGCCGCGCAGGGTGCCGAGCGAGTTGGCGATGGAGTGGCCGCCCTCGGCCCCCATGAGGGAGGCGATACGGCCCTCCTTCCGCGCCGACTCCATGTCCGCGGCGGTCAGCGCGGGCGCCAGGTCCTGCGCGTAGCGGGCCAGCAGCTGCCGGACGCAGTCGATCTGCTCCAGGGTGGCCGCGACCGGCTCGGACTGCTCCGCGGGCACGTACACCGACCAGTACTGCGCACCGACCCCGCCCTCGCGCAGCCGGGGCAGGTCGGTGTGCAGGCGCTCGTGCTGGTGCCCGGCGATGTCGAGCGCGTCGAGGTCGTACCCGGCGTGCTCGCGCAGGGCCCACGGCAGGTCGTTGTGGCCGTCGACCACCGGGAACTCGCGCAGCAGGGCCCGGGCCTGGTCCAGAGCTGCCACGGCGGTCACTTCCCGAAGCCGAAGCCGCTGCCCGCGCCCTCGACCTTGGAGCGCAGCCGCTTGCCCTTCTCGGTGGCCTGGTCGTTGAGGTCCTGCTGGAAGTCGCGCATCTTGTGCAGCAGGTCCTCGTCGTGCGCGGCCAGCATCCGGGCCGCGAGCAGACCGGCGTTGCGGGCACCGGCGACGGAGACCGTGGCGACCGGGACACCGGCCGGCATCTGCACGATCGACAGCAGGGAGTCCATGCCGTCCAGGTACTTCAGCGGCACCGGGACGCCGATGACCGGCAGCGGGGTGACCGAGGCGAGCATGCCGGGCAGGTGGGCGGCGCCGCCCGCCCCGGCGATGATCACCTTCAGGCCGCGGTCGGCGGCCTGCTCGCCGTACGTGATCATCTCGCGCGGCATCCGGTGCGCGGAGACGACGTCGACCTCGTAGGCGATCTCGAACTCGTCGAGTGCCTTGGCGGCGGCCTCCATGACGGGCCAGTCGGAGTCCGACCCCATGACAATGCCTACGACCGGGCTCATTCGGTGATCGTCCCTCTCAGGTAGCCGGCAGCGTGACGGGCGCGCTCCAGCACGTCGTCCAGGTCGTCGCCGTAGGTGTTCACGTGACCGACCTTGCGGCCGGGCTTCACGTCCTTGCCGTACATATGGATCTTGAGCTTGGGGTCGCGGGCCATGCAGTGCAAGTACGCGGAGTACATGTCCGGGAAGTCGCCGCCGAGGACGTTGGCCATGACCGTCCACCGGGCACGCGGGCGCGGGTCGCCGAGCGGCAGGTCCAGCACGGCCCGCACATGGTTGGCGAACTGGCTGGTGATCGCGCCGTCCTGGGTCCAGTGGCCCGAGTTGTGCGGGCGCATCGCCAGCTCGTTGACGAGGATGCGGCCGTCGCGGGTCTGGAACAGCTCCACCGCGAGATGGCCGACGACGCCCAGCTCCTTGGCGATGGTCAGGGCCATCCGCTCGGCCTTCAGCGCCAGCGCCTCGTCGAGACCGGGCGCGGGCGCGATGACCGTGTCGCAGACGCCGTCGACCTGCTGGGACTCCACCACCGGGTAGGCGACGGCCTGGCCGTGCGGGGAGCGTACGACGTTGGCGGCCAGCTCGCGGACGTAGTCGACCTTCTCCTCGGCGAGGACCGGCACCCCGGCCCGGAACGGGTCGGCGGCCTCCTCGACGGAGTCCACGACCCACACACCCTTGCCGTCGTAGCCGCCGCGGACGGTCTTGAGGACCACGGGGAAGCCGTCGCCCTCCGCCGCGAACCGGGCGACATCCTCCGGATCCTCGACGATCCGGTGCCGTGGGCACGGGATGCCGATCGAGTCGAGCTTCGCCCGCATCACGCCCTTGTCCTGGGCGTGCACCAGCGCGTCGGGCCCGGGGCGCACGGGGATGCCGTCCGCCTCCAGGGCCCTGAGGTGCTCGGTGGGTACATGTTCGTGATCGAAGGTGATCACATCGCAGCCCCGCGCGAACGCGCGCAGCGTGTCCAGGTCGCGATAGTCGCCGATGACGACATCACTGACGACCTGCGCCGCGGAATCCTGAGGGGTGTCACTGAGAAGCTTGAACCTGATGCCCAACGGGATGCCCGCTTCGTGCGTCATACGCGCGAGCTGCCCCCCGCCGACCATGCCGACTACCGGGAACGTCACACCCCTAGCGTATCGGCCGCGCCGGTGCGGCCGGATCGCGTCCCTCTCACCGCCTCTTACCCGCGGCTTCCCACCCTCTTCCCGAGCCCTGGCCCGGTCCGCGGGCATCGGCCGGTCCGCCTGGATAGCATGGCGGGGTTGACGAAACCTACCGACGGGAGCTGCACAGCCATGGAACCTCGTTCCTCGGGGCTGCAACGGCTCGTACGCGAGGTGGTCAAGTTCGGCGCCGTCGGCGGCGCCGGCGTCCTGGTCAATCTCGGCGTGTTCAACCTGGTCCGGCACCTCTCCGACCTGCCGGTGGTGCGGGCCAGCATCATCGCCACGGTCGTCGCGATCGTCTTCAACTACGTCGGCTTCCGGTACTGGACGTACCGGGACCGCGAGAAGAGCGGCCGGACCAAGGAACTCACCCTGTTCCTGTTCTTCAGCGTGATCGGGCTGGTGATCGAGAACGGCGTGCTCTACCTGGCGACGTACGGCTTCGGCTGGGACAGCCCGTTGCAGAGCAACGTCTTCAAGTTCCTCGGCATCGGCATCGCGACCCTGTTCCGCTTCTGGTCCTACCGCACCTGGGTGTTCCGCGCGCTGCCCGCCCAGGAGGCGGAGTCGATCCTGGCGGCCCAGCCGCCCCACCCCCAGCCGGAACCCAAGTCCGAGCGGATCCCGTAAGGGACCTGCTCAGCGGACCGTCGGGCGGGCTTCGTCCGTCTTGCGGGCCGGTGGGGTGCGGGAGAGGAAGAGACCGAAGACCGGCGGCTGTGCCTGGAGCAGCTCCAGGCGGCCGCCGTCGGCTTCCGCGAGGTCGCGGGCGACGGCCAGGCCGATGCCCGTCGAGTTGCGTCCGCTGATGGTCCGCTCGAAGATCCGCGCCCCGAGGTCGGCCGGAACACCCGGTCCCTCGTCGGTCACCTCGACCACCGCCTGGTTGCCGGTGACCCGGGTGCGCAGCGCGACCGTGCCACCGCCGTGCATCAGCGAGTTCTCGATCAGGGCGGCCAGCACCTGGGCGACCGCTCCCGGCGTGCCGACGGCCTTCAGATGGCGCTTGCCGGAGCTGACGATGGCCCGGCCGGCGCTGCGGTAGGCGGGCCGCCACTCGGCCAGCTGCTGCTGGATGACCTCGTCCAGGTCGAAGGTGACGGCGGAGCCGGTGCGCGGGTCGCGGGAGTTGGTCAGCAGTCGCTCGACCACGTCCGTGAGCCGCTCCACCTGGGTCAGCGCGACGTTGGCCTCTTCCTTCACCGTCTCCGGATCGTCGGTGAGGGTGATCTCCTCCAGCCGCATCGACAGCGCGGTCAGCGGGGTGCGCAGCTGGTGGGAGGCGTCGGCGGCGAGCCGCCGCTCGGCGGTCAGCATGCGCGCGATCCGCTCGGCGGAGGAGTCCAGCACATCGGCGACCCGGTCCAGCTCCGGCACGCCGTACCGCTTGTGCCGGGGCCGGGGGTCGCCGGAGCCGAGCCGCTCCGCCGTCTCGGCGAGGTCGGTCAGCGGGGAGGCCAGCCGGTTGGCCTGGCGGACCGCGAGCAGCACCGCGGCGACCACCGCGAGCAGCGCCACCAGCGCGATGATCAGCAGGGTCCGGCCGACCTCGCGGGTCACCGAGGAGCGCGGCTCCTGCACGGTGACCCGTTCGCCCTCCTCGCCCGTCTGCGTGGCGCTGATGACATCGCCCTGCGGCTTGCTGCCGATCTCGATCGGTGGCTTGCCGGGCATCCGGATCACCGCGTACTGGTCCTTGCTGACCGGGTTGCGCAGCACGTTCGCGTTGACGTTCTCGGAGGCGAGGATCCGGCTGTCCACGATGCTGGCCAGCCGCACCGCCTCGGAGTCCACCCGCTCCTGGGCGCTGTTGCCGATGGTCCGGGTCTCGACGATCACCAGGGAGATGCCGAACACGGCGATCACCACGAGGACGACGGCGAGGGTGGACTGGATGAGACGTCGACGCATGTTCCGTTACCTGGGGTGATCGCGGGGCCCCCGCGCGGGGCTGCTCGGCTCTTCCCGAACTCGGCTCTTCCCGGACTCAGCTCTTCTCGAAGCGGAAGCCGACTCCGCGCACCGTGGCGATGTAACGCGGGTTGGCCGCGTCGTCGCCGAGCTTCTTGCGCAGCCAGGAGATGTGCATGTCGAGGGTCTTGGTGGACGACCACCAGGTGGTGTCCCACACCTCGCGCATCAGCTGGTCCCGGGTCACCACCCGGCCGGCGTCGCGCACCAGCACCCGCAGCAGGTCGAACTCCTTGGCGGTGAGCTGGAGCTCCTCGTCGCCCATCCAGGCCCGGTGGGACTCCACGTCGATCCGCACCCCGTGGGTGGCCGGCGGCTGCTGCGGCTCGGCGGCACCGCGCCTGAGCAGCGCCCGCACCCGGGCGAGCAGTTCGGCCAGCCGGAAGGGCTTGGTGACGTAGTCGTCGGCGCCCGCGTCCAGGCCGACGACGGTGTCCACCTCGTCGGCGCGCGCGGTCAGGATGAGGATCGGCACGGTGTGGCCGTCGGCGCGCAGCCGGCGAGCGACCTCCAGGCCGTCCATGCCGGGCAGGCCCAGGTCGAGTACGACCAGATCGACGCCGCCCTGCATTCCGGCGTCGAGTGCGGTGGGGCCGTCCTCGCGCACCTCCACCTCGTACCCTTCCCGGCGCAGGGCGCGGGCCAGCGGCTCCGAGATGGACGCGTCGTCCTCGGCGAGCAGTACACGGGTCATGGGGTGATGGTAGTCCGCCCGCCGGGCGTCCTGGGGTGTGATCGGATTCCGGTGTTCTTACCTTCCCGACCTGGTGGTACGGACCATTGTCCTGGGGATGGGATCGTAGGAGAGACCTTCGAATTCCGTAGCGCGGTTCCCGTGACACCTGTGATCCGCGTCTCAAGTCCTTCCATATCCGGCACTGTCCTGCCGTATGGTGACCTGAACGCCTGTAGTACACCGGGGACCTTTGGCGGAAATCCGACGCTGAAGGTCCTCTTTGTGTGCGGGCCGATCAAGATCATTTCTGGTCGGCCTTGAAAGGAATGACCTACTGGCCGGGCTCCGCGGCGCATCGATGCGCGGCGGGGCGTGGATCCCGGTGGTCGCCGTCCACCGTTGCCGTAATCCGGCGGCGGACTCCCTCGGGCGTTGGGGGCGGACGACCGACCTCGCCGGTGCCGGCCACTCCCCCACCGGGCGCGCAACGCTCCAGCAGCGCGTCCCGACCAGCAAGGAACGACCATGGCGTCCAGCCTGACGAAGGACTCGGTCCGCACGGGCACCCCCGTCACCGAGAAGACCTTCTTCGGCCACCCCCGCGGCCTGGCCACCCTCTTCATGACCGAGATGTGGGAGCGTTTCTCCTACTACGGCATGAGGGCCCTGCTCCCGCTGTACCTGGTGGCCCCGAGCGGCCTGCACCTGACCGCGGGCACGGCGACCGCGATCTACTCCGTGTACGTGTCGCTCGTGTACCTGCTCGCGCTGCCCGGCGGCTGGTTCGCCGACCGTGTACTCGGTCCCCGCAAGACGGTCGCCGTCTCGGGTCTGATCATCATGCTCGGCCACCTGTGCCTGGCGCTGCCCGTCGCCGCGAGCTTCTTCGTCGGCCTGGGTCTGGTCGCCATCGGTTCGGGTCTGCTGAAGGCCAACATCTCCACGATGGTCGGCCACCTCTACAAGGGTGCGGACGACCCGCGCCGTGACGGTGGCTTCACCCTCTTCTACATCGGCATCAACCTGGGCGCCTTCGCCGCGCCGCTGGTCATCGGCACCGTCGGTGAGAACGTCAACTGGCACCTGGGCTTCGCGCTGGCCGCGCTCGGCATGGCGCTGGGTCTGGCCCAGTACCTGCTCGGCGGCCGTCACCTGAACCCGAAGAGCAGCGAGGTCCCGACCCCGCTGACCGCCGACGAGAAGTCGGCCACCCTGCGCAAGGGCCTGATCTGGCTCGCGATCGCCGCGGTGTTCTACGGCGTCGTCGGCGGCACCGGTCACTTCACCCTGAACTGGGCGCTGATCCCGCTCACCCTCATCGGTCTGATCGTGCCGATCCTGGTCATCGCCCGCATCCGCCGGGACAAGGACCTGGACGCCGCCGAGCGCTCCAAGGTGTCGGCGTACATCTGGTTCTTCGTGGCCGCCGCCGTGTTCTGGATGATCTACGACCAGGGTGGTTCGACCCTGTCGCTGTTCGCCAGCAGCTCGGCCAAGAACTCGGTCCTCGGCTGGAACTTCCCGGTCTCCTGGTACCAGTCGGTCAACCCGGTCATGATCATGGCCCTCGCCCCGGTCTTCGCCTGGCTGTGGCTGTGGCTGAACCGGCGCGGCCAGGAGCCGAGCACCATCGTGAAGTTCGCCTCCGGCCTGGTGCTGATCGGCGCGTCCTTCTTCCTCTTCCTCGCCCCGCTGAACATCGCCGAGGGCGGTCACAAGGCCGCGGCGATGTGGCTGGTCGCGATCTACTTCGTGCAGACCGTGGGTGAGCTGACGCTGTCGCCGGTGGGTCTGTCCGTGACGACGAAGATGGCGCCGAAGAAGTACGCCTCGCAGATGATGGGCGTCTGGTTCCTCGCGGTCACCGCAGGTGACTCGATCACCGCGCTGATGTCGAACCCGGCGATCGGCGGGGTCAACCTCGACAAGATGGGCTTCGTCGCCCTGGAGGCCGTGCTCGCCGTGATCGCCGGTGGCGCGGTGTGGATGTACCGGAGCAAGGTGAACAAGCTGATGGGCGACGTTCGCTAGTCGCTCGGACTCGGCGGAGGGCCCTCGCATCCTTGGGGATGCGAGGGCCCTCTGTCATAGGTGGGGGGCGCCCCTTCAGCGCGTACGGCGCTTCGGCATGAAGGTGAAGACCGCCGCGCCCAGCAGGATCGCCGTGCCGGCCACCAGCCCCAAGGCCTTGAGGGCGCCGTGGTCGTCCGCGCCGGTGTCGGCGAGGCCGCCGGAGCCCGAGCCGGAGGTGGACGCGGTGCCGGTCGAGCCGCCGGTGGTGGAGGTCCCGCCGGAGGCGCCGCCCGGCTGCTGGGCGGTGTCCAGGGTGAGGGAGACCGCCGTCTTCGTCGGGGTGCAGGTGGTGGTCGTACCGAGCGCCTTGACGGTCAGGACGCCCGGGGACAGGGTCGAGGTGCCGCCGGCGCCGGGCTTGTAGGTGCCGGTGAGGTCCGGGATCTCGATCGGCTGCCCCGATTTGATCTCCTGGGCGTTGGTCGGCCCCTCCACGTGCACGGTGCCCTTGTCGGCACCGCCCAGCACCACCTCCATGGACGGCTTCACCGAGTCCTTCGGGATGTCGGCGGGGCTGTCCATCACGGACTTCTTGAAGTGCACGGTGAGGCCGTAGTTCCCGCCGCTCTTCCGGGCGTCGATCTGCACCGGCGAGGTCGCGCTCTTGTCGCCGATCGGCGTCTTGCAGGCGTACGGGATCTGCACCTCCTTGCCGGGGAAGTCGGTCTGCCCGCCGCTGCCGGTCGGGGTGGCCGTCGGGGTGGGGGTGGCCGACCCCGTCGGTGTCGGTGTGGGGGTGGGCGTCGGTGTCGGTGTCGGGCTGGAGGTGCCGCCGCCCGCGCCGGTCACCTGGATCGTCGCCGCCTTCTGCACCGCCTCTTTCGGCGTGCACCTGGTGTCGGTCGACATCGCGTTCACGGTGTACGCGTCCGGTGTCAGCGTCACCGTCCCGGCCGCCGTCAGTTTCAGGCCGCCCTTCATGTCGGACAGCACCATCTCGCCGCCCTTGGGGATCGCCGGGTTCTGCCGCGGCCCGCGCAGGGCGACGTCGGCCGTCTGCGCCCCGGCCGCCTTCAGCACGCCGGAGGGCTGCACCGAGTTCGCGGGCAGGTCGATGATGTCCGGGTTCCTGGAGGCGGCCTTGACGAACTTCCACACGATGTCCACCGTGTCGCCGACCTTGGCCGTGGCCGGCGCGGTGATCTGGACCTCGGTGGTGCCGTCCACCGGGCTGATCCCCGCCGGGGGCACACAGTGGGTGGCGTACGACACCGTGGCGGCCTGCGCGGGTGCCGCGGCCAGGCCCAGCAGGACGCCCGCTCCGCTCAGCGCCAGCGCGGCACCGGCCGCCGTACCTCTCCTTCGGATGCTCACGTGGGTCCTTTCGTCGTGGGAGTCGGAGGACTCGTCGGGCTGTCGTCGGGCGGTGCGGAGAGCCGGCCGGCCGGGCCGCCCGGAGCGGACTCCGGGGTGAACCAGGGCAGGGTCGGGGTCGTAGGGGGCGTGGGGGACATGCGGGTCGTAGGGGGCGTAGGGGACATGCGGGTCGCAGGGGCCGTGCGGGTGGCCGGGGCGCCTGTACGGGCCTTAGGGGCCTTACGGGTCTTAAAGGCCTTAGGGGACTTAGGGGACTTAGGGGACTTACGGGTCGGCGGCCGTACCCGGTCCACCACGGCCATGCCGATGCGGAACAGCGCGGCCGGGACGACCAGGCAGAGCAGGAGCCAGAACAGCGTCACGCCCCAGGGGCGGCCCACGGCCCACGGCTGCTCGGCGAGGAGCCTTCCGCCGTACTTCAGGGAGACGGTGTAGTCGCCGTGCGCCCCGGCCGACAGCTCGACCGGCAGCTCGATCTCGGCCTTGGCGCCGGGCGCGAGGGTGCCGTGCCACTGCCGGTCGTCCCACTGCGGGGCGAACACGCCGTGCGCGGTGCCCACCTGGAACACCGGGTCCTTGATGGTGCCGGTGCCGGTGTTGCCGACGGTGAGGACGAGAGTGCGGCTCGGCGGGGCCCCGAACCAGGTCAGCACCGAGCCCGAGCCGGTCAGCCGGGTGTCGGACAGCACCGCCAGCCGGCCGCCCGCGCGCTCGGCGGGCAGCGGCGCGACGGGATGCCCGGCCACCTTCAGGACGGCGTCCGCCTCGGCCCTGGTGCCGGTGACGGTGGCCACGTGCACCACGCACGGGCAGGGCACGGGCGGCTCGGCCACCGGCAGCCGCCTGCTGAAGTCGCCCCGGGTGTCGGTGGTCACCGCCCGGCCGTCGCCGTTGGCACAGGAGTTGGTGCCGCCGAGCACGCCCCGGGCGGGGGTGGCGCGCCCGCAGATCAGCAGCATCAGCAGGGTGCGCGGCCGCCAGCCGGTGCCGCTGGCGGTGACCGAGCCGCCGGCGCCGGCCTCGGCCACCGACAGCGTCACCATGGGCCGCCCCTGAGCCGCCGACAGCCTCACCGCGGGCCGCCCCTGGGCCGCCGGAGCCGGAGCCGCGGCCCACAGCAGGGCCGCCAGCAGGGCCGCCAGCGCGAGCAGTGCCGCCGCCGCGGCCGGGCACCGGGTCCGTGGGGTGCCGTTCACGTCGACGCTCCCTCCGTGGCCGCCGTACGACTCCGCCGCCGCCGTCGTACGACCCTCAGCGCGCCCGCCCCGGCGAGAACCGCGCCGGCCGCGCCCGCCGGGGCCTGCCAGGGCACGAACCGCGCGGACGCGGTCGCCGTGGCGTGGGCGCCGCCCGCTGCCGTGACCGTGAGCCGTACGTCGACCGCGTCCAGCGCGGGCCGGTCCGGCCAGGGCTCGGTGAGGCGGAGGCGGGTGCCGGGGCGCAGCCGGACGGGCAGGGGGCGCGCGGGGCGGTCCAGGACCCGGCCGAGGACCCCGTCCGCGCGCACCGCGAGCCGCGGGGCGAGGACGGTCGTACCGCGGTTGACCAGGTCGTAGGTGATGCGGTCGGCGTGGACGGCGAGATGCTCGACGGTGAGCGCGGCGAGCGCCGGACCGGCCACGCGCAGCCGCAACGGCACGGTCGCGGTCCGGCCGCCGGGGTCGCGCGCCGCGATGGCGCCGGTGCGGTCACCGGGCTCGGCCCCGGCCGGGACGGTCACCGTGAAGGGCACCTCGGCGCGGGTGCGGCCGGGCACGCGGACGGACGCCGCGGCGAACGCGACCGGGACGCCGGTGCCGGACAGCCGTACGACGACGGGCCGCCGCCCGGGGTTGGTGACGGACACCGTGTCCTCGAGGACCGTGCCGGGCGGTCCCTCGGCGTACAGGGAGGGGCGTCCGCCGCCCGCGGGCGCGAGGGTCCAGTCGGCGGCGGCGGCCTGCCCGGCGGCGCCCAGGAGCAGCAGCGGGGGCAGCAGCAGCGCGGGCAGGAGGCGTACGGCGCGGGGCGGCGGCATGGGCGGCTCCAGCGGTGAGGGGCCGGGGGCGGCCGCGGTGTCAGCTGCGGGCGGTGTGGCCGCGCCGGGTCAGCCACAGGGCGCCCGCGGCTCCGGCGAGCAGGACCGTGCCGCCGAGCGTGCCGAGGGCGATCGTGGAGTCCTCGGGGCCGGTCTGCGGGAGGCTGCCGCCACTGCCAGAGCCGGAAGAGGAACCGTGGGAGGAGCCGTGGGAGGAGCCGGCCGCCGTCACGTCGACCGTCAGGCCCGGCTGAGGACTGTTGGTCGGGGTGCAGGTCGTGGTGGTGCCGATCGCCTTGATGGTGAGCGTGCCCGGGGTGAAGGTGACCTTGCCGGTCTTCTTCGGGGTGTAGACGCCGCTGAGATCGCTGATCTTGATGGGCGTGTTGGGGGGTATGGCGGCCGTGTTGGCGGAGCCGCTCACCGTGAGGGTGCCGCTGTCGGCGCCGCCCAGCACGACCGTGGCGCTCGGGGTCATCGCGCCCTTGCCCAGCTCGATGGGGCTGGAGGAGACGCCCTTCTGCCAGGACATGGTGATCCGGTAGCCGGAGCCGCTCCGGACGCCCGTCATGGCGATGGGCGAGACGGCGCTCTTGATGCCGATCGGCGTCTTGCAGCGGTAGTCGACGTCCACGACGGCGGCGTGGGCCGCGGGCGCGGCCAGCAGCACCGCCGAGCCGGCCAGGGCCGCGGCGGACGCGAGCGCGGCGGTTCGCTTCGGGTACGACACGATCGGTCCACCCCAATCATTCCTGACGGCACATCAGATTCGGCCGTCAAGGTACGCCCGGGCCCCTGCGGAGGGAAGAGGCGTGCCGCGCAAGTCCCCGTACATACACGAGGTCTGCCGCACCGTCAGCAGCGGTGCGGCAGACCTGGGTTACGCGTCGAACGGCGTCACTACTCGTCGAAGTCGTCCGAGATGTCGTCGAACTGGGACTGCGAGCGCTCACGCACCTCGTCCTGGGCCTGCCGGCCGCGCTCCTGGCCCTGCTGGCCGCGCTGCTGAGCCTGCCGCTTGGCCTGCTCGGCCTTCTCCTTGGCCTGCCGCGCCTTGCCCTGCATCTCGTCCTTGATACCCATGGCTTCACTCTCCTTGGTGAGGGGGGTGAAACCACCGTCGCATCGGGCGGTGACTGTCGCCACTCGAACGGTCACCATCCGCGACGGGGTGGCGATCGGTCGAGGTCAGGCGGGTGCGCCCAGTTCCGCCCACACCGTCTTACCGGGGCGGCCGGCGGCCCGGACCACACCCCAGTCCAGGCAGAGCCGCTGCACGATGAACATGCCGTGCCCGCCCGGGCGGCCGGCGCGGTGCGGGGTGCGGGGGGCCGGCTGGCCGGTGCCGCGGTCCGAGACCTCCAGCCGGATCACCTTGTTGTCGCAGGCGAGGACCAGTTCGTCGGGGCCGTCGGCGTGCAGGCAGGCGTTGGTGACCAGTTCGGAGACCACGAGCAGGACGTCCTCGGCGGCGGCCCGCTGGTCGGCGGTGGCGGCAGGCAGCCAGCCCCACGCGTACAGCGCCTCGCGGGTGAAGTCTCGGGCGAGCGGGACGACCCCGCTGGCGCCCTCCAGGCCGAGCCTGCGGATCTGCCGCGGCCGGGTACTCCGGACGCCGTCGGCAACCCCGGACGGCACGGACGGCGCGGCTGCCCCCGTGGCTGCGCCGGTGGCCGGCGCCTCCCCCTCGGACGCCCCGGAAGCGCCGCTGGGCTCCGGGCCGCGGTCGCCCGGCGAGCAAGGCCGGGTGGTGCTCATCAGCGCTTCACCTCACCGAATCACCAGTTCACGATGGAAAAGTCCGGCACCGCGGGGGTGCCGAGCGGTCTGTCGTTCTTGTTCTGCCTGCCCCTTGTGGGGGACGTGTGCACGGGGTGCGGTGCGTGGCGCCGTCCGTCGTACGAGCGCCCCGTGCGGGCCGTTCGCCGGTCCGGGGCGGATGCGGTGGCCGGTCACCGGCACGGGTGGCCGTCCGCCGCGTTGCCGGCCGCCGGAATGCCGTGCCCCCGGAATGCCTTCCCGCTCCCCTGCCCACTCCTGCCCGGCCGAACGAGCGGAACACCCCCGTCTTTCACGTGACGGGGGCGACACCCGGGACGACCGGCCATGGGGGCGGATCCGCGGCGGCCGGTACTCAGTCGCCGCCCTTGGGGCCCTCGGCGGTGCCGGGGCCTTCCGTGCCGCCTGCGCCGTCCGTGCCGCCCGCCAGGGCCGCCGCCACCGAGTCGTGGACGGTGAAGACCGCCTCCGCCCCGGTGATCTCGAAGACGCGGGCGACCACGGGCAGCATGCCCGCGAGGTGCACCCCGCCCCCGGCGGCCTCCGCCTTCAGTCGGGCGCCGAGCAGGACATTCAGCCCTGTGGAGTCGCAGAACTCCAGGCGCGAGCAGTCCACGACGAGCCGTGAGTAGCCCTTTACCAGGAGGTCGTCGAGGGGCTCACGCAGCAGATCGGCGGTGTGGTGGTCCAGCTCACCCGCCGGCGTGACGACGGCGCTGGCGCCCTCTTCCCGCACCTCCACCAGAAGCCGGCCCGATTGCGCGCTGCCGACCGTCCCGTGGTCCATGCCGTCTCTCTCTCCCGAGGTCGTGGCCGCTGATGCCCTCGAACATTACGCCTTCGATGCGCACTCCGACAGCCGAACAACCTTACATAATCGGACATACGGCAACAGAACGCACTTGCGATCGGTTCGGTAAAGCCGATAGGGCTAGTAAGGACACCTACCGCTACACGCCGGCTTCGGAGGCGCCGCACACCGCAGTGCACGTTCTGGCTTCGGCAGCCATATGCCGACAACGATGGAGGACACCCATGTCATCCCGGCTCGACGCAGCGCAGACGCGTATCGCGACGTCGACACCCCCACCGGAACAACTGGATCATCCCATCGACTCCCTCGACCCCGTCGAGGGCCTCCCGGAGATCCCCCCGTACGACGAGATCGGCGCGGTCGACGCGCGGGCCCTGTCCAAGACCCTCTTCGAGCGCCTCACGTCGCTGGAGGAAGGGACGCACGAGTACTCGTACGTCCGCAACACCCTCGTCGAGCTGAACCTCGCGCTCGTCAAGTTCGCCGCCTCCCGCTTCCGCTCCCGCAGCGAGCCGATGGAGGACATCATCCAGGTCGGCACCATCGGTCTGATCAAGGCGATCGACCGCTTCGAGCTGACCCGCGGGGTCGAGTTCCCGACTTTCGCGATGCCGACCATCATCGGCGAGATCAAGCGTTTCTTCCGTGACACCTCGTGGTCCGTGCGCGTCCCGCGCCGGCTCCAGGAGCTGCGCCTGGACCTGGCCAAGGCCGGGGACGAGCTGGCCCAGCAGCTGGACCGCGCGCCGACCGTCGCGGAGCTGGCCGAGCGCCTCGGCCTCTCCCAGGACGAGGTGGTCGAGGGCATGGCCGCCTCGAACGCCTACACCGCCTCCTCGCTGGACGCCCAGCCCGAGGAGGACGAGACCGAGGGCGCGCTCGCGGACCGCATCGGATACGAGGACCACGGCCTGGAGGGCATCGAGTACGTCGAGTCCCTCAAGCCGCTGATCGCCGAACTCCCCGCCCGGGACCGCAAGATCCTCTCCCTGCGGTTCGTGGCGAACATGACCCAGTCGGAGATCGGCGAGGAACTCGGCATCTCCCAGATGCACGTCTCCCGGCTGCTGTCCCGCACCCTGATGCGCCTCCGCAAGGGCCTCACCCTGGAGGAATAGCCCCTCGCAAGGGCCTCACCACCGGACGAACCGGGCTGCCGTACACACGGTCGGCCCGGTCCGTCCGTCCTGCCTGCCTGCCTGCGGTCACGCTCCAGCACCGGCCTGCTCCCCCGGCCCTCACTGACGCCGACTGGCGACCAGCGCGGTACGGGTCCAGGTGATGAGCTGCCGGACGATCACGGTCCAACGGGCGCTGTGCGCCGGGAAGAACGGCAGCAGCACCAACGCGGGAACACACGCGACGGTCACCACCAGCAGCGGCACGATCGCGAAGAGGACGACAAGGACACGCTGCAACCAGCGGCTGCTCGCCGCTGCGGTGGCCCAAGACGGCGTCATGGTTCGACGGCTCCATTCCGTGGGAGGGACCTTTCGGAGCAACCGTCCACGCGTGCGGACCCGTTGCGAAAGCCACAACGGTTGCCGGTGCGAGGTCAATTCAGGAGGCGAGGCCAGTGGCCGACGAGACGCCGGCGACCAGGGGTTCCGGCCCACTGGAGCGGGGTGAGATCCCGGAAGTTGTCGCCCTCGGCAAGGCGTTGACCACGCTCTTCAAGACCCTGGGGGTCACGCAGAAGACGTATGCCAACCGGATCCAGCGCGCCGAGTCGGATGTCTCACGCTTCCTGCGCGGCCGGAAGGTGGCCCCCCAGGACTTCATCGACCGGCTGGTCACCGACGTCGAAGCGGTTCGGGGCACGTCTCTCCAGCCCGATGTCCGCTCCAATCTGCGCACGTTGCGCCTGGGGGCTATCCGGGTGTGCGATCCGTCCCTGTACGAACTGGAGTCGCTGCGGGGCGAGATGGAACAGACGCAGCGCGAGGCCAGGGCCCTGGCCCGGCACCAGGAGGCGCTGCACGACCTGCTGGAGAAGAAGGAGAACGAGATCAGGCGGCTGCACGCCGAGCTGGACCAGGTGCGCCAGGACTGGATCGCCGACCGGCTCGCCGCCAGGAGGGCGGAGGTGGAGGTGAGAGCGCAAGCCGAAGCCGAAGCCGACGAGGACGGCCTGGCCGAGGAGATCGCCCGTCTCCGAGCCGACCTGGCCGAGATCACCGAAGCCCGGACCGCCGCCGAACGCCGCTGCGAGGAACTGGAGGCGCAGGTCAGGGAGATGGAGGAAGAGCTGGCTGCCCGCTCCGGGGAGGCCGGCACCGTCGCGCTCCCCGTGGAGGCGGTGCAGGAACAGCTGGAGGCACACTGGGCGGCCGGCCGTAACCGGGACGCGGCCCGTGAACTCACCGAGGCGGCGCTGACCCGGCCGGTGGCCGACCTCTCGGACCTGATCGCCTGGCTGGACCACAGCGGCCATCGGCCGCACGGCGATCATCTGGTGCGCGAGGTGGCCCGGGTGCGGGCCGTCGAGGACGTGGCCGCGTTCGGCAGCCGGACCCTCGACCGGCAGTGGGCGCCGTCCTCCATGCGGCAGGCCGCCGATCGAGCCGGGTTGCTCGCCGCCGAGGCGTGCCTGGTGATGACGCCACAGGACATCGCGACACTGCACCTGCTGTGGCCGGGCCGGTGGCAGCCGCCGAGGGACCGGCCGCGGGTCCTGCCTCCGCCGGACAGTGTCCTGGAGGCCCTGCTGGCGTCCCCGCGCGGCCTCGACGACCTGGCCGAGGTCATGGCCCGGATACCGGCCGACGAAAAGGCCGCGGTCACGACGCTCGGCTCGGCGGCAACCGGCTTCCGAGGCGAATACCTCCTCGAACTGCTGCCTCTGGCGGTGCGGTTCGAGTGGCGCGAGCTGTCCTCACTGCTCATCGCCCACTTCGAGGAGAAGGCCGACGTGTTCTTCGTATGGCGCGCGCTCGGCGGGGGACGGCTGAGCGACGAGCACCACGTTCACTGGCGGAGTCTGACCCGGATCCTCCTGGACAGCGTGTCCCTGGAACGGTTCACTCCGCTCTTCAGCGGGGCCTGCAAGGTGTACGAGGACTTCCTCACCGTTCAAGGTCTCGGCCGCACTCCTCTGCGGTTCATCCTCCAGGAAATCCGTGATCACGGGCTCATGCAGGACTTCTCCAGGATCGCCGGCGGCAGGGCCACCCTCGCGCCCGAGCGCCGCAGGGAGCGCGCCCTGATGCGGAAGGCCCTGACCGCCTGGCACGCCGGTCAGGGCTGACCCCGCTCACACCACCCGCACACCCCTGCGCCACACCCCGCTGACCAGCGGGACGCCCGGGCGGTAGGCCAGGTGGACGTGGCTGGGGGCGTCGAGGAGGGTCAGGTCGGCGTAGGAACCCGGGGTGAGGCGGCCGATGTCGGTGCGGCGGAGGGCTGCCGCACCGCCCGCCGTGGCCGCCCAGACCGCCTCGTCCGGGGTCATCCGCATGTCGCGGACGGCCAGCGCGATGCAGAAGGGGACGGAGGAGGTGAAGGAGGAGCCCGGGTTGCAGTCGGTGGACAGGGCCACGGTGACGCCCGCGTCCAGCAGCCGGCGGGCGTCCGGCCACTCGGCGCGGGTGGAGAACTCGGCGCCGGGCAGCAGGGTGGCGACCGTGTCGCTGTTCGCGAGGGCGTCGACGTCAGCGTCCGTGAGGTGGGTGCAGTGGTCGGCGCTGGCCGCGTCCAGCTCGACGGCCAGCTGCACGCCGGGGCCGTAGGAGAGCTGGTTGGCGTGGATGCGCGGGTGCAGGCCCTTGGCCTTGCCCGCGGTGAGGATCGCGCGGGCCTGGTCGCCGTCGAAGGCGCCCTTCTCGCAGAAGACGTCGATCCAGCGGGCGTGCGGCGCGCAGGCGTCCAGCATCTCGCCGGTGACCAGGGCGACATAGGCGGCCGGGTCGTCGGCGTAGTCCGGGGAGACGATGTGCGCGCCGAGGTACGTCACCTCGTCGGTGTGCCTGGCTGCGAGGCGCAGGGCGCGGGACTCGTCCTCGACCGTGAGGCCGTAGCCCGACTTGGTCTCGAAGGTGGTGGTGCCCTGGCGGAGGGCCTCGGTGAGATAGCGGGTGAGGTTCGCCTCCAGCTCGGCGTCGCTCGCGGCGCGGGTGGCGGCGACCGTGGTGCGGATGCCGCCGGCCGTGTAGGAGCGGCCGGACATCCGGGCGTTGAACTCCTGCGTGCGGTCCCCGGCGAAGACCAGGTGGGAGTGGGAGTCCACGAAGCCCGGCAGCACCGCCCGGCCGCCCGCGTCGACCCGGTTGTCAGTGGCGGGTGCTTTGCTGGATTCACCGGTCCACGCGATGCGGTCGCCGTCGATGACGACGGCCGCGTCCTGGATCAGACCGAGGGGAGACCTGTCGCCGAGGGAGGGGTCGTTGGTGACCAGCGTGGCGATGTTGGTGATGACGGTGCTGCTGCTCATGGTGTCCTCGTGGATGGTCGTCAGGAGCGAAGGGCTTCGACTGCCCGCGCGAGCGCCTGTGGCACGTCCGGTACGAGCGTGTGCGCACCGTCGCGTACGACGTGCCGCCCGCCCACGACCGTATGCCGTACGTCCGCTGCCGTCGCCGCGAATACGGCCGTCTCGGCGCCCAGGGCGGGCTGTGGCCCCGCTGTCCTGACCGAGTCCAGGGCGATCGTCGTCAGGTCGGCGAGCGCGCCGGGCGCGATGGTCCCTGCCTCGTCCCAGCCGAGGGCGGCGTGGCCGTCGGCGGTGGCGGCCCGCAGCAGGGCGGCCGCCGTCCAGTGGCCCCGGGTGCGGGTGCGCAGCCGCTCGTTCAGCTCCATCGCGCGCGCCTCTTCCAGCAGGTCGATGACGGCGTGGCTGTCGGAGCCGAGGGAGAGGGGGGAGCCGGCCCGCTGGAGGGCCACGGCGGGGCCGATGCCGTCGGCGAGGTCGCGTTCGGTGGTCGGGCACATGCAGGTGCCGGTGCGCGAGCCGCCGAGCAGGGCGATGTCCTCGTCGGTGAGGTGGGTGTTGTGGACACCCGTGGTGCGCGGGCCGAGCACCCCGTGGTCGGCGAGCAGCCGGGTGGGGGTGCGGCCGTGCGCGGCCTGGCAGGCGTCGTTCTCGGCGGTCTGCTCCGACAGGTGCACATGGAGCGGGGCCCGCCGCTCCTCCGCCCACCGCGCCACGGTCGTCAGCTGGTCGGCGGGCACGGCCCGTACGGAGTGGATCGCCGCCCCGATCCGTGCGTGATCCCGTTCCTTGAGAACTGCACAGCGTGCCGCCCATGCCTCCGCGTCGCCGTCGGAGAAGCGCAGCTGGTGGGCGTTGGGGGCCTCGCCGAAGCCGGCGGAGAGGTAGCAGGTGTCGAGGAGGGTGATCCGGATCCCGGCCTCGGCGGCGGCCGCGATCAGCGCCTCGCCCATGGCGTTGGGATCGGCGTAGGGGGTGCCGCCGGGGGCGTGGTGGACGTAGTGGAACTCGCCGACGCAGGTGATGCCGGCGAGGGCCATCTCCGCGTACACCGCACGGGCCAGCGCGTGGTAGCTCTCCGGGGTCAGCCGGTCGGCGACGGAGTACATCACCTCGCGCCAGGTCCAGAAGGTTCCGGAGCCGACCTGGACGGCGCCGCGCAGAGCGCGGTGGAAGGCATGCGAGTGGGCGTTCGCCAGGCCCGGGAGGGTCAGGCCGCGCAGCACCTCCGCCCCCGGCGGCGGGGCGGGGGTGGAGGTGCGGACGGCGGTGATGCGGCCGTCCGCCACCTCGACGGCCACCCCGGACTCGACACCGCCGCCGCTGCTGCCACTCCCGCTGCCGCTGCCGCCGTCGCTGTCGCCGAGCCAGGCGTGCTCCAGCCAGTAGGTCCCCTTGGTCACCTGCAAGCCAGCCCTTCCAGTACGTCGGCGAGTGCGTGCACCCCGGCCACGCAGTCGTCCTCGGCCGCGAACTCGGCCGGGGAGTGCGAGACACCGGTGGGGTTGCGCACGAACAGCATGGCGGTCGGGATGCTCCCGGAGAGGATTCCGGCGTCGTGTCCGGCGCCGGTGCCGAGCACGGGCACCGTCAGCCCGGTGTCCCGGCCCAGGATGCGGCCGAGTTCGTCGCGCAGGGCGTGGTCGAACTCCACGACCGGCGTGAAGGACTCGCGGACGACGTCCAGGTCGATGCCGTGGGCGTCGGCGTACTCGCGGGCGGCCTTCTCGATGCCGCCGACGACCGTGTCCAGGGTGTCCTGGTCGGCGGCGCGGGAGTCCAGCCAGCCGCGCACCAGCGAGGGGATGGCGTTGACGCCGTTGGGCTCGACGGAGATCTTGCCGAAGGTGGCGACGGCACCGGCGAGTTGTGCCTCGCGGCGGGCGGCGAGCACGGTCTCGGCGTAGGACAGCATCGGGTCCCGGCGGTCGGGCAGCCGGGTGGTGCCGGCGTGGTTGGCCTCGCCCCGGAAGTCGAAGCGCCAGCGGCCGTGCGGCCAGATGGCGCTGGCGATGCCGACCCGGTCGCCGGACAGGTCCAGCGCGCGGCCCTGTTCGACGTGCAGCTCCACGAAGGCGCCGATGCGGGCGAGCCGCTCGGGGTCGGGTCCGATGGCCTCGGGGTCGTAGCCGGCGTTCGCCATGGCCTGGGGCAGGGTGATGCCGTCGCCGTCGGTGAGCCGGTGGGCCTGTTCGACGGTCAGCGCTCCGGCGGTGAGCCGGGAGCCGACACAGGCGAGGCCGAACCGGGCGCCTTCCTCGTCGCCGAAGTTGACGATGGCCAGGGGTTTGGTGAACTGCGCTCCCCTCCCGCGCAGTTCGTCCAGGGCGGCGAAGGAGGAGACGACCCCGAGGGGCCCGTCGAAGGCGCCGCCGTCCGGCACCGAGTCCAGGTGCGAGCCGGTGACGACGGCGTCACCGGCGGCCGGGTCGCCGAGCCAGGCCCACTGGTTGCCGTTCCGGTCGACCTCGTAGGCGAGCCCGCGCTTCTCGGCCTGCTCCCGGAACCAGGCCCGGCAGTCGGTGTCGGCCCCGGTCCAGGCGTAGCGGCGGTAGCCGCCGGAGGCGGAGCTGCGGCCGACCGGCAGCAGCTCCGCCCACATGCTGTGGAAGCTCACGCGTCGTCACCCTCGCGCATCGGCACCCGCACCCCGCGCTCCTCGGCGACGGACTCCGCGATGTCGTAGCCCGCGTCCACGTGCCGGATGACACCCATGCCAGGGTCGTTGGTGAGGACCCGGCGGATCTTCTCGCCGGCCAGCTTGGTGCCGTCGGCCACGGTGACCTGGCCGGCGTGGATGGAGCGGCCCATGCCGACTCCGCCGCCGTGGTGCAGGGAGACCCAGGACGCGCCGGAGGCGACGTTGACCATGGCGTTGAGCAGCGGCCAGTCGGCGATGGCGTCGGAGCCGTCGAGCATGGCCTCGGTCTCCCGGTAGGGGGAGGCGACGGAGCCGCAGTCGAGGTGGTCGCGGCCGATGGCCAGCGGGGCGGCCAGCTCGCCGCTGGCGACCATGTCGTTGAAGCGCTCGCCGGCCTTGTCGCGCTCGCCGTAACCGAGCCAGCAGATGCGGGCGGGCAGGCCCTGGAAGTGGACGCGCTCGCCGGCCATCTTGATCCAGCGGGCCAGGGACTCGTTCTCCGGGAAGAGGTCGAGGATCGCCTTGTCGGTCTTGGCGATGTCGGCGGGGTCGCCGGACAGGGCCGCCCAGCGGAAGGGGCCCTTGCCCTCGCAGAAGAGGGGGCGGATGTAGGCGGGGACGAAGCCGGGGAAGGCGAAGGCCCGGGTGTAGCCGGCGAGCTGGGCCTCGCCGCGGATGGAGTTGCCGTAGTCGAAGACCTCGGCGCCCGCGTCCTGGAAGCCGACCATGGCCTCGACGTGCCTGGCCATGGACTCGCGCGCGCGGGTGGTGAAGCCCGCCGGGTCCTTGGCCGCCTCGTCGGCCATGTCCTCGAAGGCCACGCCGACCGGCAGGTAGGACAGCGGGTCGTGGGCGGAGGTCTGGTCGGTGACGATGTCGATGGGGGCGTTCATCGCGAGGAGCTGCGGGACCAGCTCGGCCGCGTTGCCGAGGACGCCGATGGACAGCGGCTTGCGCTGGTCGCGGGCCTCGACGGCGAGCTGGAGGGCGTGGTCGAGCGAGTCGGCCTTCACATCGAGGTAGCGGTGCTCGATGCGGCGCTCGATGGCGCGCGGGTCGCAGTCGATGCAGAGGACGACACCGTCGTTCATCGTGACCGCGAGGGGCTGGGCGCCGCCCATGCCGCCGAGGCCGGCGGTGAGGGTGATGGTGCCCGCGAGGGTGCCGTTGAACTTCTTCGCGGCGACGGCGGCGAAGGTCTCGTAGGTGCCCTGGAGGATGCCCTGGGTGCCGATGTAGATCCAGGAGCCGGCGGTCATCTGGCCGTACATGGTCAGGCCGAGGGCCTCCAGGCGGCGGAACTCCTCCCAGTTGGCCCAGTCGCCGACCAGGTTGGAGTTGGCGATGAGGACGCGCGGGGCCCACTCGTGGGTCTGCATGACGCCGACCGGGCGGCCGGACTGGACCAGCATGGTCTCGTCCTGCTTGAGGGTCCTCAGGGTGCGGACCATGGCGTCGAAGGAGCGCCAGTCACGGGCGGCCTTGCCGGTGCCGCCGTAGACGACGAGCTTGTCGGGGTGCTCGGCCACCTCGGGGTCGAGGTTGTTCTGGAGCATGCGCAGGGCGGCCTCCTGCTGCCATCCCAGGGCGCTCAGTTCCGTGCCGCGCGGTGCTCGTACGGGGCGGGGTCCCGACATCGTCTGCCTCCTCCTGTTACTACGTCTATTCACATCCTGTAGGTCTGAATAGAACTAGTCAATAGGGCGGTACGGCCGCGTCCGCGCGCCGCCGGTGTTTGGCTGGAAGCACCCGAGGCGGACACGGCGGACACGAGGGGAGAGGCTGTGGAGCGCGACCCGGAGGCGGAGGCACGGCGGCAGGACCTCGAAGCGGAGGCGCGGGCCCGGGCGGGCCGGCGGGACCGGGCCGTGCGGGCCGCGGTGGAGCAGGGGCTGCTGGGGCCGGACGCGGCCGTGCTGGGGCTGCTGGACGTCACCGGCATCCGGGAGTCGGCGGCCGCGCTGCGGGCGGCGTTCGCCGCGGTCGTGCCGCCCAGTACCCCGGTGCTGCACGCCTTCGCGGTGAAGGCGACGCCGCTGGTGCCGGTGGTACGGCTGCTGCGCGAGGCGGGGATCGGCGCGGAGGTGGCCAGCCCCGGCGAGCTGGCGCTGGCCCGGGCCGCCGGGGTGCCGCCCGCCCGGACGGTGCTGGACTCGCCCGCGAAGACCCCGGCCGAGCTGCGCGAGGCGCTGGCGCTGGGCATCGCCGTGAACGCCGACAACCCCCAGGAGCTGGACCGGATCGACGCCCTTGCACGCTCGGCGGCCACCCGCTCCCCGCTCGGACTGCGGGTCAACCCCCAGGTCGGCGGCGGCAGCATCGGGGCGACCTCGACGGCGACCCCGACCTCCAAGTTCGGGGTGGCGCTGCGCGACGAGGGGGCCCGCGAGTGGGTCGTACGGGCGTGTCTGGAGCGGCCGTGGCTGACCCGGCTGCACGCGCACACCGGCTCGCAGGGCATCCCGCTGGCGCTGCTGGCGCGCGGGGTGGCGGAGACGTACACGCTGGCCGAGGAGATCAACGCGCGTGCGGGACGGCGGCAGATCGACACGCTCGACATCGGCGGCGGGCTGCCGGTGAACTTCGCCGGGGAGACGGCGACCCCGTCGTACGCCGAGTACGCGCGCGTGCTCGCCGAGGAGGTGCCGGGGCTGTTCGACGGGCGGTACGGGCTGGTGACCGAGTTCGGCCGGTCGCTGCTGGCCAAGCACGGCACGGTGGTGGCCCGGGTGGAGTACACCAAGAGGGCGGGCGGGCGGCGGATCGCGGTGACCCACGCGGGCGTGCAGGTGGCGACGCGCACGGTGTACGCACCGGCGGCGTGGCCGCTCAGGATCGCGGCGTACGACGCCGAGGGGCGGCCCAAGCGGGGACCGGAGGCGATGCAGGACGTGGCCGGGCCGGCCTGCTTCGCGGGCGACCTGCTGGCCGAGGGGCGCACGCTGCCGCTGCTGGAGCCGGGCGACTATGTGGCGGCGCTGGACACGGGCGCGTACTACTTCGCGCATCACTACGCCTACAACTCCCTGGCCCGGCCGGGCATCCACGGTTTCGCGCCGGACGGCCGGGGAGGCGTCGCCTTCGCGGTCGTACGGGAGCCGCAGTCGATCGCGGAGGTGGTGGCGGAGTCCGGCGGGGCGCACGTGGCGTCACTCACCACCCTGGGCGCCCCCGGGAGCCGTTGACACACCCCCCGAACCTCTCGAACAAAGGGGTCAACTCCGCGCACACAGACGCCGTTTGGCAACACTAGTACGCCGGACGCATGTTCCACTGGAAAATGCCAAAGACCTCACCCCGCCCGCACACCGTGCGTAGTGTCGGCGTCACGCAGCCGGAGTCCCAGGCGGGAGGGGAGCCACGGTGCCCGGAATCGACGAGTGCCTGCTGGAAGCGATGCGGTTACCCGGTGCGCGCGGAGCCGCACTGGTGGACTGGACGAGCGGACTGGCGCTCGGCACGGTCGGGGAGGCCCCCGGCGACGACCACGAGCGGACCGCCGCAGAGGCCGCCGAACTGGCCCGGATGGCCGCCGAGCACGGCACGTTCGCGGCGCACGGCACGGACCTCGCGCCGGTGGAGGACGTGATCATCAGCAACGGCGACAGCTACCACCTGCTGCGGTTCGTGGACACGTCCTTCGACAGCAGCGTCTTCCTGCATCTGTGGCTCGGCCGCGCGGAGGGCAATCTCGCGCTGGCCCGGATCCGGCTTGGCGAGATGGCCGCCCGGCTGGTGCTGGGATGACCGCGGTCCGTACGCCCCCGCCGCTGCCGGTGCGGGACCGGACGGCCTCCCGGGCGCTGTCGCCGATGCTGACCCGGCTGGCCGAGGAGCGGGCCACCGGGGTGCTGGTCCGCGAGCACGGCACCCTCCATCTCGCCGAGGGCCGGGTGGTGCACGCCGAGAGTCCGCTCGCCCCCGGCCTGGACGTGCTGCTCACCGCCCACGGCACGCTCGCGGCCGCCGCCTGGCAGCGGGCCGCCGCGCAGGCCTCCGGCCCGCTGCACGCCGCCGAACTCCTGCTGCGCTCCGGCCTGTTACCGGCCGGCGCGCTGGAGCTGTGCCACCTGGACGCGCTGTACGACGCCGGGTACTTCACGCTGGCGCCGAGCAGCACCCCGGGCCGGTTCCGCTACGACCCCGCACCCCGCCTCGGCCCGCTTCCCTCGGTGCCGGTGGTGGCCCTGGAGCACGAGACACTGCGCCGCCGGCTGCTGCTGCACCGGCTGTGGCCCGACCCGGCCGCCGACAGCGCACCGCTGATCCGCGCGGACCCGGTCGCCGGACCGCCCGCCGCCGCGCCGGTCACGCCCCGGCAGCGGGCGGTGCTGGACCGCGTGGACGGCGTCCGTACGGCCGTCGACATCGCCCGGAACCTGGGCCGGCAGGCCTTCCACACCCTGGTCGACGTCCGCCGGCTCACGGCGGCCGGCCACCTGGCACCGGCCCCGCCGCGAGCACCCGCCCCACCGAGGGCACCGGCCCCCGCGAAGGCACCCGCCGCCCCCACGCCCCGGGCACCGGCGGCACACCCCGCACCGGCGATCCCCGTCCCGCCCCCGCTCCACCTGGTCACGACCGACCCCGACATCGCGCTGCTGAAGAGGCTCAGGGATGCGCTGGAGGCGCTTTGAACGGCACCGCCCCGCCGAGAGGAGAGAGCTGATGGTGTCCGAGGAGGACCTCCGGACCGTCCTGGACGAACTGCTCCGGCTGCGCAGCCGCGTGCCGCAGCTCACCGGAGCGCTCGCGGCCGGCGTCGACGGCCTCGTCGTCGCCCACGACACCCCCGGCGTCGACCCGGAGGGCCTGGCGGCACTGACCGCCGCCGCGCTCGGGGTCGCCGTCCGGGTCACGGACGCCACCGGCAACGGCGGCTTCCGGGAACTGCTGGTGCGCGGCGAGCGCGGCTACATCGCCACCTACGCGGCGGGCCGCACCGCCGTACTGACCCTGCTCGCCCAGGACCGGGTCAACGTCGGCCGGCTGCACCTGGAGGGCCGCCGGGCCGGCGCCCGCATCGGGGAGCTGCTCGACGCCGCCGAGGCGGCGGCGCGGGCCGCCCGCCCCGCCCGGAGGGCGCTGGGCGCCGTCAGCACTCCGGCCGACAGCTGAACGCCGACAGCTGAACGAAGACAACCGAAGCCACCCGAAGAGAACCGTAGAGAGAGGACCCGTCATGGCCAACACCGAGACAGCGCTGAAGGAAGCCCTCACCACCATCGAGGGCGCCACCGGTGTCGCGCTCGTCGACTACACCAGCGGAATGGCGCTCGGCACGATGGGCGCGAACAAGAGCTTCGACCTGAACGTGGCCGCCGCCGGCAACACCGACGTGATCCGCGCCAAGATGCGCACCATGGAGATGCTCGGCCTCAAGAGCGAGATCGAGGACATCCTGATCACACTGACCGACCAGTACCACCTCATCCGGCTGCTGCGCAGCCGCGGCGGCAACGGCCTCTTCCTCTACCTGGTCCTGGACGCCGGCCGGGCCAACCTGGCGATGGCCCGGCACCAGCTCCGCCGGATCGAGGAGCAGCTGGAGATCTGAGCCTCAGACCAGGGCCTCGGTACGGCGGCGGGCCCCGCCCGGGGCCGCGTCGCCGGCCGCGATGCCCGTGCCGCGCAGGCCCTTCACGGCCTTGCCGGCCGGGCACCCGGCGCGCCGGTCGAGCCAGTCGACGCGCACCCACAGCAGGGTGTCCGCGGCCCGCTCGAGGCGGCCGATCCAGGCGGCCTTCAGCCGCAGCCCGGTGCCGACCCCGGCCAGCAGCAGCCCGCCGGCCACCGGCACCGCGAAGGCCGAGCCGACCGCGAGGGCGAAGCCCAGCAGCAGCCACCAGCGGTGCCCCCGGCGCCAGTTGCGTACGCTCACCGCGCGGTCCTGCAAGACGTCGTACCTGCCCGCGCGGGCCGCGCCCCGGACCAGCTCCGCATAACGGCGCCGACGCGTCAGGGCCACCGCCGCCGCGCCGATCAGGAACAGCGCGGCCCCGGCCAGTGCCCCGATCCGGCGGCCGGTCAGCCCTTCCGGCAACGCGCCGAGCCCTGCGGCACACACCCCGAACCACCACATCGGCGCGGCCCCCGCCCGTACCACGACGGCCACCCGAGCCAGACCCTGTCCTCCGCGTCCTCCGCGCGCCACGTCAGCCTCCCGTGTCACGTGTTCCCTCGGTGTCTGTGTCCCGACAGGAAGCTAGCGCCAGAAGGTGAGACGAGTCTGAGAGCGGGTGCGCCGACGCGGCGTCACTCCACGAACAGCCCACGGGCCGCGGCGTGCGCGTCGAACTCCTCCAGCCGGGCCTGGGCGTCGGGCAGGTCGTCGCAGATCGCCTCCAGCAGCACCCGGCCGAGCAGCATCGGCGCGCACGCGGTGTCGAAGGCGAGCCCGGTGCCGACGGCAGCGGGCAGCAGCAGGTCGGAGTACTTGGCGACCGGCGCGAACGCCGAGTCGGCGACCGTGACGACGGTGAGGCCGGCGTCCTTGGCATAGGCCAGGGTGTCCACGACCTCGCGCGGATGCCGGGGCAGCGCGAAGCACAGCAGGGCGGTGGCGCCGGCGCGCACGGCCGTGTCGATGCGGTCCTGGATCATCGTGCCGCCCTCGTCCAGCAGCCGGACGTCCGGGTGGACCTTGGCGGCGAAGTAGGCGAAGCCGTACGCCTGCGAGGCGGCGGCGCGCAGGCCCAGCACGGGCAGCGGACGGGAGGCGGCGAGGACCCGGCCGGCCTGCTGCACCGGGCGCGGGTCGGCGAGGAGCTCGGCGAGGTGCCGGAGGTTCTCGATCTCGGCCTCGACGGCCAGCTGGTACTCGTTGTGGACGCCGGTGCCGGGGGCCGGTTCGGCGGGGACGACCTCGCGCAGGTGCTTGCGCAGGGCCGGGTAGCCGTCGAAGCCGAGGGCGACCGCGAACCGGGTCACCGAGGGCTGGCTGACCCCGGCCAGTTCGGCCAGCTCCACGCTGGAGAGGAAGGGCACGTCCGCGGCGCGGCGCACCATGCTGTGCGCGATGCGGCGCTGGGTCGGCGTGAGCCGGTGGCCCTCGAAGAGCGCCTGCAAGCGGTTGGCCGGGGTGTCGGTCGCGCTCATGTGCTGCTCCCCCCTCCGTATGTCCTCGACGTCCCGGGAGAGTACAGCGCCGAGGCACGGACGAACACGGGCAGTCCATTCACAGAATGTTTCGCTGCATACCGTTATACAGCCCGGGGCCCCGGAGAGGGGGGTTGTCCCCAGTGCGACGACGGCGGTGGCTCCCTAGCCTGGTCGCCATGGACACACGGGACGAGGGGGACGTCGACCTCCGCAAGGATCTCGACGCCACAGTGCGGGCACGCAGGGACCTGGGCGAGGACTACGACTCCGCGCTGGTCGACTCCTTCCTGGAGAAGGTCGGGCAGCGCATCGACGACACGGTCGACCGGCGGGTACGGCGGCAGCTGGCCGAGCAGCAGATGACGGCCGTACGCGGGGCGCGGCAGCCGCAGACCGACAGCTGGGCCGAGCGCCATGGCTTCGCCCTGATCACGCTGGTGCTGGCGATCCCGCTGTCCGCGATCGCCGCCGCCCTCAGCGGACTCACCGGTCTGGCGGTCGCCTGGGCCGGCATCGTCGGCGTCAACCTGGTGCAGGCGGTACGGCTCAACCCGGAGCTGTTCCGCGGCGGTTCGGCGGCGCGGGACTGAGGGCGCGCCGGCCCGCCGGGAAAGCCGGGAAGACCGCACGGCGGGCAGGCGGAAAACACAGGAAAGCCGGGAAAGCCGGGAAAGCCGGGGGAGCCGGGGGAGCCGGGAAAAGCTTTCGCGGGGACCGCCGCACCCCCGTCACCGGGGGGCGGGACGACGGCGGTCCCCGCGAAGGACGCGGGCCGGGTCAGGGCCGGGCTGTCGCGTCCGTGGCGTCCATGGAGGTCCGGGAGCCGCTCCGGAGGTCCTTGGCGCCGTTCGGGCCGGCCGGGGCGGGGAGCCGCTCCCGCCCTGCCGACACCCACCAATGTGCCGGACCCGTGTTAAGCGGGTGCTGCGTGCACGTGACACTTCCGGAACGGCGCGAACAGCCCGGGACACCGCGCGTTCGCCGGGGTCACAGGCCGTTCACCGCACGTTCGCTACTTGTTGCCGCCCTTGGCCAGGAAGGCGAGCAGGTCCTGCCGGCTGACGACACCGGTCGGCTTGCCCTCGACCAGGACGATCGCCGCGTCGGCCGTGCCGAGCACCTGCATCAGGTCGCCGACCGGCTCGCCGGAGCCGACCTGCGGCAGCGGGGCGCACATGTGCTTCTCCAGCGGGTCCTCCAGCGAGGCCCGCTTGCTGAACAGGGCGTCCAGCAGCTCGCGTTCGACGACCGAGCCGACGACCTCGGCGGCCATCACGTCCGGGTGCCCGGCGCCCGGCTTGACGACCGGCATCTGCGAGACGCCGTACTCGCGCAGCACCTCGATGGCCTGGCCGACGGTCTCCTCCGGGTGCATGTGCACCAGCGAGGGGATGGTGCCGCCCGCCTTGTCGCTCAGGACGTCGCCGACGCGGGCGCTCGGGCCCTCGTCCTCGAGGAAGCCGTAGTCAGCCATCCACTCGTCGTTGAAAATTTTACTGAGGTAGCCGCGGCCGCTGTCCGGCAGCAGGACCACCACGACGTCGTCCGGGCCGAGCCGCTCGGCGACCCGCAGCGCGGCCACGACGGCCATGCCGCAGGAACCGCCGACCAGCAGGCCCTCCTCCTTGGCCAGCCGGCGGGTCATCTGGAAGGAGTCCTTGTCGGAGACCGGCACGATCTCGTCGGCGACGGTGCGGTCGTAGGCGGTCGGCCAGAAGTCCTCACCGACGCCCTCGACCAGGTACGGCCGGCCGGAGCCGCCGGAGTAGACCGAGCCCTCCGGGTCGGCGCCGACGACCTTGACCGCGCCGCCGCTGGCCTCCTTCAGATACCGGCCGGTGCCGGAGATGGTGCCGCCGGTGCCCACGCCCGCCACGAAGTGGGTGATCTTCCCCTCCGTCTGCTCCCACAGCTCGGGGCCGGTGGAGTGATAGTGGGAGAGCGGGTTGTTGGGGTTGGAGTACTGGTCGGGCTTCCACGCGCCCGGCGTCTCACGGACCAGCCGGTCGGAGACGTTGTAGTAGGAGTCCGGGTGCTCCGGCGCCACGGCGGTCGGGCAGACGACGACCTCGGCGCCGTACGCGCGCAGCACGTTGATCTTGTCGGTGCTCACCTTGTCGGGGCACACGAAGATGCACTTGTACCCCTTCTGCTGAGCGACGATCGCCAGCCCCACGCCGGTGTTGCCGCTGGTCGGCTCGACAATGGTCCCGCCCGGCTTCAGCTCGCCGCTCTGCTCTGCCGCCTCGATCATGCGCAGGGCGATGCGGTCCTTCACGGAGCCGCCCGGGTTGAAGTACTCCACCTTGGCCAGGACGGTGGCCTGGATGCCCTTGGTGACGTTGTTGAGCCGCACCAGCGGGGTGTTGCCGACGAGGCTGATCATCGAGTCGTGGAATTGCACCGTTGTCTCCGGTTGCTTGCAAAAACTGTGGTCGTAGTGGTTCCGCCAGCCTAAGGCCCGCGGGTGACGCGGCGCGGGCGTTCACTCCCCGTCGAGATTGACGCACGCCCTGTACGGGGCAAGGAGTGGGTACGGCTACGAGGAGGTGGCGGCGACGCATGACGAGCATGTCGAGGGCGAGGGTGGCCCGGCGTATCGCGGCCGGTGCGGCGTACGGGGGCGGCGGGGTCGGACTGGTCGGCGCGGCCGCGGTCGGTCTGCTGCTGGCGGAGGTGCGGCTGGCCCGCCGGCATGTGGGCAACGGCGGCGGCGGCCGGGTGCCGGTGGCCGACGGGGTGTACGGCTGGGGGTACTCCCGCTCGGACGGGCTCGGCGGCGAGGGGGCCGGGCTCGGCGCGGCGTACGGCCTCGCCGGCGATGTGCCGCTGCGGCTGACCCTGCTGGGCGACTCCACGGCGGCCGGTCAGGGGGTGCACCGCGCCGGGCAGACGCCGGGGGCGCTGCTGGCCTCGGGCCTGGCGGCGGTGGCGGAACGCCCGGTGGAACTGCGCAATGTGGCGCTCCCCGGCGCCCAGTCCGACGACCTGGACCGCCAGGTGAGCCTGGTGCTGTCCTCCTCGGCCCCCGTCCCGGACATCTGCGTGATCATGATCGGCGCGAACGACGTGACGCACCGGATGCCGCCGACCCGCTCGGTGCGGCATCTGTCGGCGGCGGTACGGCGGCTGCGCACGGCCGGCGCCGAGGTGGTGGTCGGCACCTGCCCCGACCTCGGCACGATCGAACCGGTGCAGCAGCCGCTGCGCTGGCTGGCCCGGCGGGCCTCGCGGCAGCTGGCGGCGGCCCAGACGATCGGGGTGGTGGAGCAGGGGGGCCGCACGGTGTCCCTCGGTGATCTGCTGGGCCCGGAGTTCGAGGCGAACCCGCGGGAGCTGTTCGGCCCCGACAACTACCACCCCTCGGCGGAGGGGTATGCGACGGCGGCGATGGCCATACTGCCCACCGTGTGCGCCGCGCTGGGTCTGTGGCCGGAGGAGGAGCGGCCGGACGTGTCGCGCCGCGAGGGTTTCCTGCCGGTGGCGCGGGCCGCCGCGGAGGCCGCTTCCGAGGCGGGCACGGAGGTCACGGCGGCGATGCCGACGGGCCCGCGCGGCCCGTGGGCCCTGCTCAAACGCCGGCGTCGGCGCCAGGTCCCCGAGCCGGAGGCGGTCACCCCGTCCCCGTGACCGTCCCCCGGCCGCGTGGGAGGCTGGACGGACGAGGGCCCGGGGGTACGGCGCTGCGGCCAAGCGAGCGGCAGCCAGGCAAGCAGCGGCCAAGCAAGCGCTTAGAAAGTGCGGCCAGTGTCACACCACGACACCGGTGACCTGGGCCATACGTACCGGTAACTTCCCAAGCGGCCATGCCAAACTCAGCCCCACTGGAGCCGTGATGCCCGAAGCCGTCATCGTCTCGACCGCCCGCTCCCCCATCGGCCGCGCCGGCAAGGGTTCCCTCAAGGATCTGCGCCCCGACGACCTCACCGCCACCATCATCCAGGCGGCCCTCGCCAAGATCCCCGAGCTGGACCCGCGGGACATCGACGACCTGATGCTCGGCTGCGGCCTCCCCGGCGGCGAGCAGGGCCACAACCTCGGCCGTGTGGTCGCCGTACAGATGGGCATGGACCACCTTCCGGGCTGCACCATCACCCGGTACTGCTCCTCCTCGCTCCAGACCTCCCGGATGGCCCTGCACGCCATCAAGGCCGGCGAGGGCGACGTCTTCATCTCGGCCGGCGTCGAGACCGTCTCCCGCTACGTCAAGGGCAGCTCCGACGGCCTGCCGGACACGCACAACCCGCTGTTCGCCGAGGCCGAGGCCCGTACCGCCGCGGTGGCCGAGTCGACCGGCTCCACCTGGCACGACCCGCGCGAGGACGGCCTGCTCCCCGACCCGTACATCGCGATGGGCCAGACCGCCGAGAACCTGGCCCGGCTCAAGGGCATCACCCGCCAGGACATGGACGAGTTCGGTGTCCGCTCGCAGAACCTCGCCGAGGAAGCCATCAAGAGCGGCTTCTGGGAGCGCGAGATCACCCCGGTGACGCTGCCCGACGGCACGGTCGTCAGCAAGGACGACGGCCCGCGCGCCGGCGTCACGCTGGAGGGCGTGTCGGGCCTGAAGCCCGTCTTCCGCCCGGACGGCCTGGTCACCGCCGCCAACTGCTGCCCGCTCAACGACGGCGCCGCCGCCGTCGTCATCATGTCGGACACCAAGGCCCGCGAACTGGGCCTGACCCCGCTCGCGCGGATCGTGTCCACCGGCGTGTCCGGCCTGTCCCCCGAGATCATGGGCCTCGGCCCGGTCGAGGCGTCGAAGCAGGCACTGCGCCGGGCCGGTCTGACCATCGACGACATCGACCTGGTCGAGATCAACGAGGCCTTCGCCGCCCAGGTGATCCCCTCCTACCGGGAGCTGGGCATCGACATCGACCGGCTGAACGTCAACGGCGGTGCCATCGCCGTGGGCCACCCCTTCGGCATGACCGGCGCCCGGATCACCGGCACGCTGATCAACTCCCTCCAGTGGCACGACAAGCAGTTCGGTCTGGAGACCATGTGCGTCGGCGGCGGCCAGGGCATGGCCATGGTCATCGAGCGGCTGAGCTGACCCACGGTCGGTAGCGAACCGGCCACGTTATGTCGGCCAGGGGCCCAGAACCGAGGAAACTCCCAGGTTCTGGGCCTTTCTGTGATCCAATCTCCCCCAGGATGTGACCTATCTGACGCGCCGGACACATCGGTGCAGGTCAGTGAAGGTCAGCGCGGTACACAACGAAACCATGAGCCAAAAGTCCTGTCCGTTTCGTGACGTTACGCACTGACAGTTGGTTAGTCCGCCCTTCAAGCTGATGTAGGAAGTCGGGGGTCGACTTTGAACCTGGGAGTACGTCAGTGAGCGCCATGCCGATCGCCCTGCTGCTCACCACGGCCGCCACGGGCGCCGTGGGCGTCGCCGTCCTGCGCACCGTCCTGAAGCTGCGCCGCCAGCTCACGGAGTTGCAGGCCCAGCTCGCCGAGAACCAGCACGCCACCACGCGCGCGCTGCTGCCGAACGCCCGTACCTCGGCCGCCGCCGACCAGATACGCACGGCCGTGGCCGAGGCGCTCGCGGAGGAGCGGGAGCGGGAGCTTGCCGAGGCGCGCGCCTTCTGGGCGGCGCAGGAGGCACGGGACGCCTCCGACACTCCCTCGCTGCTGGGCCTGCCGGACACCGAGCTGTTCCTGCCGCGGCAGAGCGACTTCGTGGGCCTGGAGCCGGTCGCCGAGCCGGGCGCCGACGCCGACGAGTTCTCCGGGGAGTCCCCGGAGCTGGCCGCCGCCCGCCGTCGCCACCCCTCGCACCCGGACTTCGTCCCGGTGCAGTCGCCCGCCGTGAACGACCACGAGCGTACGGTGACCACGCTGGAGCAGCTGGCCGCCGAGCGCGTCGAGCTGTCCGACGTCCGCCCGGGCCCGCTCGGCACCCTCGACGTCTATGTCTTCGCCGACGGCACCACCCTGTGCATGACGCCGGGCCACCGCGAGACGGCGGAGCGTCTGGCGGCCGCGGTGGAGGCGGGCGAGGCTCCCTACCTGCTGGGCGGCTCGGGCATCTCCGGCGCCTACACCCTCACCTTCGCCTGCGGCGAGAACGGCACGGACATGGTCTACATCCTGGCCGACCGGGTGATCGCGTCCCTGTAGGGCCTCAGACCCCCGCCCGCTTCCGCGCCTCCTCGACCAGCCGCACCGCCTCCGCGACCTGGTCGTCGCTCTCCAGCACCACCGCCAGATCGTGGGCGGCCACGAGGATCTGGTCGGCCGCCGCGAACATCCCGGCGTCCGGCATCTCCCGAGGCTCGGTCCCGGGCTCCTCGACGCGCTGCGCCCATCCGGCCAACTGCCGGGCCAGCGCCAGCGCCTCCGCGGCGGCGCCTCTCTGGAGCCGGCTCTGCGGAGCGGCCCGCAGCCGGTCGGCGAAGTGATCCACTGCTTGGGTCAGGGGCGTCGTATCAACCACGCGCCGAGCGTAACGTGCCGGACTGTTGCCAATACGCGAACGCTCAGGCACGGTGACGTGAAGGACCGGCTTACATCCCCTTTGCGTTCGGAGGCGCCGATGTCCCAAGTCTTCTCCGAGGAGACCCATCGCAATCTGCTCGCCCGCATCCCGCACTGCACCGGTCGTGAAGTCTCCGACTGGCTGCGCACCGTCGAAGAAGGCCCGTCACTCTTCCGCTTCGAGGAGAAGGTCAGCTGGCTCCGGCACGAGTACGACCTCGCGTACGGCCACGCGAAGGCGCTCGTGCACGAGTACGACCTGAGGAGGGCGGCCCGCAAGCTGCGCTAGCCACCGCTCCCCCTGCATGGCGAAGGGCCCCGGGTCGGAACCCGGGGCCCTTCGCAACGACGGGGCAGGCGCTAGTCGTTGTTGGTGAAGATGGCCACCAGCCGCAGCATCTCCACGTAGATCCACACCAGGGTCATGGTGAGGCCGAACGCGGCGAGCCAGGACTCGTTGCGCGGGGCGCCGTAGGCGATGCCGTCCTCGATCTGCTTGAAGTCGAGCGTCAGGAAGAACGCCCCGAGCAGGATGGCGACGATGCCGACGAGCGCGCCGAGCGGGCCGAAGCTGCGCAGACCGCCGTCCTCGGCGACGCCGAAGGCGACCAGCAGCAGGTTGACCGCCATGACCACGAAGAAGGCCATCGCGATGGCGATGCCGATGCGGGCGTACCGCGCGGTGACGCGGACCCAGCCGGCCTTGTAGACCAGCAGGGTCGCGGCCGAGACCGCCATGGTGCCGAGCACCGCCTGGAAGGGCGCGCCCTGCCAGCGGCTGTTGTACATCTCGCTGATGACGCCGAGGAAGACGCCCTCGAAGGCGGCGTACCCGAGGATCAGCGCGGGCGAGGGGGTGCGTCGGTAGCTCTGCACCATCGCCAGGACGAACGCGACGATCGCCGAGCCGACGGCCAGGCCGTAGCTGGTGGCCGAGACCGGCAGCAGCGCCCAGGCGAGGACGGCGCCGACGGCGACCGTGCCGAGCGTGATGGCCGAGCGGACGACCACGTCGTCCATGGTCATCCGGTCGGTGGTGACCGGGGCCTGCGGTGGCGCGCCGACGCCCTGCTGGGCGTACGGGTTCTGCGCGTAGGGGTTCTGGCCGTAGGGGCTCTGCGCGTACGGGTTGCCCTGTGCGTACCCGGCCTGCGGTGCGGTGTTGAAGCCGGCGTAGCCGTGGTCGCGGCTGAACCCCCGTCGCGAGAAGACCGGGTTGCTGCTCCTCATCTCACTCCTCCATGGCTGCCGTGCGCAGCCTTGGCTCAAAGCGTAATGGATTGGCAAAGGATCGACGTGATACCTGAGGAGGATCTTTCCCCTGCCGTGCTGAGCAACACGCTACGCGGCCGGGTGATTCCTGGCCATGGGTGATCGCACTGAGGGTGCCCCCTAGGGGCGTGGTGGTGCCCGGAGCCGGACTTGAACCGGCACGCCCGCGAAGGGGCAGCGAGGTTTAAGCTCGCCGTGTCTGCATTCCACCATCCGGGCAGGCCGTGGGCTCCGCTTCGGGTTCCGAGCCTATCGGGACGCATCCCCCGAACAGCGGAAGGGCGGACCGATGTTGTCTTATTTTATTGACGTCTGAGGGTGCATCAGCCCAAGGAACAAGCCATCCGCACTTGCCAATAGCCTGACGCGGGGCGTCTGCCGACGCACGCGAAATGACGGAATTTCACCGTCTGAACGAGGGTGTTCCACCCGTTCTCGACAATGCCCGACACTCCCTTGACCGTGCTGACGCTCCCTTGACGTTGCCGGATCTCGGGGTCGGTGGTCCTTCCCAGGTATGACACGGTCGCCCCGGGTCCGACCCGAGTCGCCCTCCGGAACCCGTTCTGCGTCTGACTACACGGCCGTCCCGCGCCGGAACGATGGAGAGGTCCCCTGAACCACTCGTCGTCCCGACAGGAGCACCCTCCCGTGACCACCACCCCCTCCCCCGAACTTCGTCCGGGGGTAACCCCGGCCGGCCGGACCACGGCCGTGGCCGCACGCGCCACCGAGCTGTCGAAGATCTACGGGCAGGGTGAGACCCGGGTGGTCGCCCTGGACCGGGTCTCCGTGGACTTCCGGCAGGCCGAGTTCACCGCGATCATGGGCCCGTCCGGTTCCGGCAAGTCCACGCTGATGCACTGCGTGGCGGGCCTGGACACCTTCTCCTCGGGCTCGGTGCGGATCGGCGAGACCGAGCTGGGCTCCCTGAAGGACAAGCAGCTCACCAAGCTGCGCCGGGACAAGATCGGCTTCATCTTCCAGGCGTTCAACCTGCTGCCCACGCTGACCGCGCTGGAGAACATCACCCTGCCGATGGACATCGCCGGGCGGAAGCCCGACAAGGCGTGGCTCGATCGCGTCATCGAGATGGTCGGTCTGTCCGGGCGGCTGAGCCACCGGCCCGCCCAGCTCTCCGGCGGCCAGCAGCAGCGCGTGGCCGTCGCCCGCGCCCTCGCCTCCCGGCCCGAGATCATCTTCGGGGACGAGCCGACCGGAAACCTCGACTCGCGCTCCGGCGCCGAGGTGCTCGGCTTTCTGCGCAACTCCGTACGCGAGCTGGGCCAGACCGTCGTCATGGTCACGCACGACCCGGTGGCCGCCGCCTACGCGGACCGCGTGATCTTCCTCGCGGACGGCCGGATCGTGGACGAGATGTACGCCCCCACCGCCGAGTCGGTCCTCGACACCATGAAGCAGTTCGACGCGAAGGGCCGTGTCAGCTGATGTTCCGCACCGCCCTGCGCACCGTCCTCGCGCACAAGGCCCGGCTGCTGATGACCGTGCTCGCCGTCATGCTCGGCGTCGCGTTCGTCTCCGGCACCCTCGTCTTCACCAACACCATCTCCGACGCCTACCAGAAGAGCAGTGCCAAGGGCTTCGACGGCGTCGACGTCGCCGTACGGCCTCAGTACCAGGAGTCCAAGGGCGACCAGGTCGGCAGGACGCCCGAGCTGACCCAGGCCCTGCTGGAGCGGGCCGCGAAGGTCCCCGGCGCCGCCTCCGCGACCGGTGTCGTCAGCGGCTTCACCGCCGTCGCCGACCGGCACGGCAAGCTGGCCGGCGGCGACTGGCAGTCCGCCGGCGGCAACTACTGGGGCACCAAGGACGCCCGCTACCCGCTGGTCAGCGGTCACGCCCCGCGCGGCAGCGGCGAGGTGCTCCTCGACTCCAAGACCGCCGAGCGCGCCGGCTACCGGGTCGGCGACACCGTGCGGCTGTCCGTGAACGGCCCGGTGCTCACCCCGACCCTCGCCGGCATCTTCACCACCGACGACGGCAACGTCTCCGCCGGCGGCAGCCTCGCCCTGTTCGACACGCCGACCGCGCAGAAGCTGTTCGGCAAGAAGGGCACGTACGACGAGATCGACGTGCGGGCCGCTCCGGGCACCAGCCAGTCCGCGCTGAAGGCCGGGCTGGACCGGGCCCTGCCGTCCCGCCTGGTGGAGACCACCACCGGCGCCCGGCTCGCCGACGACCAGGCGAAGGCGATCGCCGACTCGATGAGCAGCCTGAAGCAGACCCTGCTGGTCTTCGCCGGCATCGCGCTGTTCGTCGGCACCTTCATCATCGCCAACACCTTCACCATGTTGGTCGCCCAGCGCACCCGCGAGCTGGCACTGCTCCGCGCGGTCGGCGCCTCCCGCCGGCAGGTGACCCGGTCCGTGCTGGTCGAGGCGTTCGTGGTCGGCGCGGTCGCCGGGGTGGCCGGTCTGGCCGCCGGTGTCGGCATCGGCGCGGGCCTGCGGGCGCTGCTCGGCTCCTTCGGGGCGAGCGTGCCGGACGGGCCGCTGGTGATCACCCCGGGCACCGTGGCGGCCGCCCTCGCGGTCGGTGTCCTCATCACCATGCTGGCCGCCTGGCTGCCCGGCCGCCGGGCCGCGAAGATCCCGCCGGTGGCGGCGATGAGCAGCGTGCACGCCAAGGCGACCACCAGGTCGCTGGTGCTGCGCAACACCCTCGGCGCGCTGTTCGCGGCGGCCGGGGTGACGGTGGTCCTCGCGGCCACCACGATGAGCGCCGACTCCGCGCAGGCCCCGATGGGGCTCGGCGCCGTCCTGCTGATCATCGGCGTGTTCGTGCTGACCCCGCTGCTGTCCCGGCCGCTGGTCGCGGCCGCCGCGCCGGTGCTGCGCGCGTTCGGGGTCTCGGGCCGGCTGGCCCGCCAGAACGCGGTGCGCAACCCGCGCCGTACGGCGGCCACCGCGTCGGCGCTGATGATCGGCCTGACCCTGATCACCGGGATGACGGTGATGGCGGGCAGCCTCCAGACGTCCATCGACAAGATGGCCTCCTCGGCGATCCGCGCGGACTACGTCGTCTCGATGGCCAACCGCTCGCCCCTCTCCCCCGACGTGGCGAAGAAGCTGGCCGCCACCGACGGCGTGACCGCCAGCAGCCCGCTGCGCAACGCCGCGTCCCGGATCGACGGCACGACCGAGTACCTGACCGGGGTCGACGGCTCGGCCATCGGGAAGCTGACCGACCTGACGGTGGACGAGGGCTCGTTCACGGTGGGCGGCACCCGGGTGGTCGTGGACAAGGACCGGGCCGAGCAGTACGGCTGGCACGCCGGGTCCCGGTTCACCGCGCACTTCGAGGACGGCACGGCACGCCGGCTGACCGTCGCCGGGGTCTACGAGGGCAACCAGATGATCAACGGGATCATCCTCGACGACACCGTCCTGACCCCGCACCTGACCCACCCGTCCGACATGCAGGTCATGGTGAAGACGGCGGACGGCGCCTCGGACGCGACGAAGGACCGGCTGGCGAAGGCGCTCGGCCTGAACCCGGCGATCAAGATCCAGGACAAGCAGGACATCTCCAACGACATCGCGCAGATGTTCACGATGATGCTGAACATGGTCTACGGCCTGCTCGGCATGGCGGTGATCGTCGCGGTCCTGGGCGTGATCAACACCCTGGCCATGTCCGTCTTCGAGCGCTCCCAGGAGATCGGCATGCTCCGCGCGATCGGCCTGGACCGCAAGGCGGTCAAGCGGATGGTCCGTCTGGAGTCCCTGGTGATCTCCCTGTTCGGCGGGGTCCTCGGCATCGGCCTGGGCGTGTTCTTCGGCTGGGCGGCCGGCGAGCTGCTCGGCACCAAGATGCCGACCTACGAACTGGTCCTGCCCTGGGGCCGGATGGCGCTGTTCCTGCTGCTGGCGGGCGTGGTCGGCGTCCTCGCCGCCCTGTGGCCGGCCCGGCGCGCGGCCCGGCTCAACATGCTCGCGGCCATCAAGGCCGAGTAAGGGCGAGCAGGGCAGTAAGGCCGAGAAAGGGCCGGATGACGGTCGTACGACGGAAAGGGGGCCCCTGGGCGAGGGGCCCCCTTTCCGTCGTACCCAGAGGATCAGGCGGTCCAGGTGCGGGTCCGCAGCGGCAGCCCGGGGGCGCCGGAGTCGGGGGTGCGGATCGCCAGGACCTGGTTGACGCCGATGCGGTTGCGCTCGAAGGCGAGCGCGCAGGCGGCCATGTACAGCAGCCAGACCCGGGCCCGGCCGGGGCTGGTCAGGCCGACCGCGCGGTCCCAGCCGGCCTCCAGGTTGGCCACCCAGCGGCGCAGGGTGCGGGCGTAGTGCTCGCGGATCGCCTCCACGTCCCGCACCTCGAACCCGGCCCGCTCCAGCTGGGTGACGGTGGTGCCGACGGGGGCGAGTTCGCCGTCGGGGAAGACGTAGGCGTCGATGAACGCGTCCACCTCGTAGGCCGCTTCGTCGCGCTGGGGGCGGCGGGCGATCTGGTGGTTGAGCAGCCGGCCGCCGGGCTTCAGCAGGGCGTACAGCTGGCGCGCGTACTCCAGATAGCGTTCGGCGCCGACGTGTTCGGCCATGCCGATGGAGGAGATCGCGTCAAAGGGGCCGTCCACGACGTCCCGGTAGTCCTGGACCCGGATCTCCACCCGGTCGGTCAGTCCCTCGTCCGCGACGCGCTTGCGGGCGTACGCGGCCTGTTCCTGCGACAGGGTGATCCCGACGACGCTGACGCCGTGCTCGCGGGCCGCGTGGATGGCCATCGAGCCCCAGCCGCAGCCGACGTCCAGCAGCCGCTGACCCTCCTTCAGGCCCAGCTTGCGGCAGACCAGTTCCAGCTTGTCGCGCTGGGCGTTCTCCAGGGTTCCGCCGTCCTCCCAGTAGGCGCAGGAGTACACCATGGAGGGGCCGAGGACCAGCTCGTAGAAGTCGTTGCCGACGTCGTAGTGGTGGCTGATGGCCCGCTTGTCGGTGCGCCGGGTGTGCAGCCCCCGGCGGGGCCGGCGGACCTCCTCGCTCGGCGGGGCCGGCGGCACCGGCGGGCCGGCGAGCTTCAGCAGCTCGCGGCCGGCGGCCCGGACGGCGGGGTCGCGCAGGGTCTGGAGGAGGCCGGGCGCGTCCTCGTCGCGCTCCCAGACCAGCCCGGCCATCGCGTCCAGCGCGGTGTACAGGTCGCCCTCGATGTCCAGGTCCCCGGCCACCCAGGCGCGGGCCAGGCCCAGTTCGCCCGGCTTGAAGAGCATCCGGCGCAGGGCGCGCCGGTTGCGTACGACGAGCGCCGGCGCATCGGCCGGCCCCGCCTCGGAGCCGTCCCAGGCCCTGATCCTCACCGGGAGCGGGACTCCCAGCAGCTGCTCGGCAAGACTCCTCAGCCGCGACGCGGCGTCGGCCATGGCGCACACCTCCAAGACGACGATCCCGGATGCCGGTTGGCACGTAAACACCCGGAGCCCTCATTCGTAGTCCCGCACCGGGCCGACTGGCCGTTTCCTGCCAGGGACGCGCCGCAGGAGTATCCCCGGGAACGCCGAAGGACCTCCCGCACCACGGATGGCAGGAGGTCCTTCGGTTGGTTCGGCCGTACGGCTGTTCAGCGACCGGGGGAGGTCAGGAGGCCTTGGCCTTCGCCTCGGTCTTGCCGGCGGCGGCGACCGGCGCCGGCTTGGCGGCCTCGTAGAACTCCTCGCGCGGGTTCTCCATGGCGCCCAGGGAGACGACCTCGCGCTTGAGGAACATGCCGAGGGTCCAGTCGGCGAAGACGCGGATCTTGCGGTTCCAGGTCGGCATCGCCAGACCGTGGTAGCCACGGTGCATGTACCAGGCGAGACGGCCCTTGAGCTTGATCTTCATCTTGCCCATGACGATCATCGCCACGCCCTTGTGCAGGCCGAGACCGGCGACCGCACCCTTGTTGGCGTGCGAGTACTCCTTCTGCGGGAAGCCCCGCATGCCGGAGACCACGTTGTCGCCGAGGACCCGGGCCTGGCGCAGCGCGTGCTGGGCGTTCGGCGGGCACCAGGCGTTCTCGTTGCCCGCCTTGCGGCCGACGAGGTCCGGGACCTGTGCGTTGTCACCGGCGGCCCAGATGTAGTCCGTGCCCTTGACCTGGAGGGTGGGCTCGCAGTCCACGTGACCGCGCGGGCCGAGCGGCAGACCGAAGCGGGCGAGGGCCGGGTTCGGCTTGACGCCGGCGGTCCACACGATGGTGTTGGCGTCGACCTCGAGGCCGTTCTTCAGCACCACGTGGCCGTCGACGCAGGAGTCCATGGAGGTGGAGAGGTAGATCTCCACGCCCCGGCTCTCCAGGTGCTCCTTGCCGTACTGGCCGAGCTTGGGGCCGACCTCGGGAAGGATCTTGTCGGCGGCGTCGACGAGGATGAACCGCATGTCCTCACGGGACACGTTCTTGTAGTACTTGGCCGCGTCGCGGGCCATGTCCTCGACCTCGCCGATGGTCTCCGCGCCCGCGAAGCCACCGCCGATGAAGACGAAGGTGAGCGCCCTGCGGCGGATCTCCTCGTCGGTCGTGGAGTCGGCCTTGTCCAGCTGCTCCAGCACGTGGTTGCGCAGGCCGATGGACTCCTCGATGCCCTTCATGCCGATGCCCTGCTCGGCGAGGCCGGGGATCGGGAAGGTGCGGGAGACCGCGCCCATGGCGATGACCAGGTAGTCGAAGGGCAGCTCGTACGCCTCGCCCACCAGCGGGGCGATCGTGGCGACCTTGCGGTCCTGGTCGATGGTGGTGACCCGGCCGGTGAGGACCTCCGCCTTCGGCAGCACGCGTCGCAGCGGGACGACGACGTGGCGAGGGGAGATGTTGCCGGCGGCGGCTTCGGGGAGGAAGGGCTGGTAGGTCATGTACGACCGGGGGTCGACGACCGTGACGGTCGCCTCGCCGTAGCGCATCTTCTTGAGGATGCGCCGAGCTGCGTACAGGCCTACGTACCCACCGCCTACTACGAGGATCCTGGGACGCTCCGTGGTGCTCATGGCATCGAGTATCCACCCGCCGGGAGGGGGTCGCTCGTGCGCCCCTTCACAAGGTCCGACAGGGCCTGTGCTACACTCCCCGACCCGCGTGACGCAGATCATGGCGTGCTCGGGGAACCGTGAACCGGTTCGCCCCGTTGTCAATGCCGCGTGAGCTGCCTCTCCGGGCACCCGGGGGGTGCGTGAGGGTGTCGGAACACCCTCGGAACAACCCTCTCCGAGGCCTTCTCGCGCCTGCCATCTGAACATGTTCAAACGGCTCTTGACCCCCCGGAAGGGCCTAGTGGCCCCCTTCGACGGCCCGCCGGGGGGCAATATCTTGTGAAGAACTTCACGAAGGTTCCCGGCGGCTCGTCACCGAGGGGCCCCGCAGGGCCCCCCGAAGTCGCTCAAACGTTATCCGACCTGCTCAGCCGACGGCTACTGGTCAGTAACAAAAGAGAGCTACGCCACCGACCACGCGGTCCCGTCGAGGATGTCGTGCTCGCTGACGATGACCTCCTCGGCGCCGATCCGCTCCATGATCGCGAGCAGCACCAGGGCGCCCGCCCCGATCACGTCCACCCGCCCCGGATGCAGCGAGGGGATCGCCGCGCGCTCGGCGTGCGTCGAGCGCAGCAGCCACTCGGTGATCTCCCGGACCCGCTCGTAGCCGACCACGGAGTGGTGGACGCGCTCGGAGTCGTACTCCGGCAGCTCCTGGGCGATCGCGGAGACCGACGTGACCGAGCCGGCCAGACCCACCAGGGTCCGGGCCTCGCGCAGCGGCACCGTCTGCTCGGCCAGGTCGAGCGCGGCCTCGATGTCGGCCCTTATCGCGGCGATCTGCTCCTCGGTCGGCGGGTCGGTCACCTTGCCGTCCCGCACCAGGTGCCGCTCGGTCATCCGGACACAGCCGATGTCCACGGACCGCGCGGCCCGGGCGTGCTCCTCGCCGACCACGAACTCCGTGGAGCCGCCGCCGATGTCCACGACCAGATACGGCCTGGCGAGGTCGTCCCGGCTCTTCAGGTCCTTGGTGGCGCCCATGAAGGAGTACTCGGCCTCCTGGTCGCCGCTGATGACCTCCGGCTCGACCCCGAGGATGTCCAGCACACCGCGCACGAAGTCGTCGCGGTTCTCGGCGTCCCGGGAGGCCGAGGTCGCCACGAAGCGGAGCCGCTCGGCGCCGTGCTTCTTGATGATCTCCGCATACTCGCGGCACGCGGCGAACGTCCGCTCCAGCGCCTCGGGCGCGAGCCGGCCGGTGCGGTCGACGCCCTGGCCGAGCCGCACGATCGTCATCCGCCGGTCCAGGTCGACCAGTTCACCGGTGGCCGGGTCGGCGTCCGCGACCAGCAGACGGATCGAGTTCGTACCGCAGTCGATGGCGGCGACACGGGTCACTTGTTCTCCCCCTCGGTGTGGTCGGGCCCGGCCTGGTCGAGCGTCACGCACGCGCCCTTGCGCCACCACTCCGGCAGCATCGCGAGCGCCTCGTCGCCGAGCGGGTTCACGCCCGGCCCGGCGGCCAGCGAGTGGGCCACCAGGACGTGCAGGCACTTCACCCGGTCCGGCATGCCGCCCGCGCTCGGGAAGCCCTGGAGCACCTCGATCTCGTCCCGGCGCCGGATGTAGTCCTCGTGCGCGGCCCGGTAGGCGGCGGCCAGCTCCGGGTCGCTCTGAAGACGCTCGGACATCTCCTTCATCACGCCGTTCGCCTCCAGCGTGCCGATGGCGGAGGACGCCTTGGGGCACGTCAGGTAGTACAGCGTCGGGAAGGGCGTGCCGTCGGGGAGCCGGGGAGCCGTCTCCACGACGTCCGGCTGACCGCACGGGCAGCGGTGCGCGATGGCCCGAAGGCCCCGCGGCGGGCGGCCCAGCTGCTGCTTGAAGGCCTCGACGTCCGCGTCGGTGGGCTCGGTGCGCGGAGTGGGCGGCGGAGGCGTTTCCATGACTGCTTTCGAAAGACTTTCTGTCGGTGGCCGGCCGAGGACGTGTCGTCGGTGGCCGGCCGATGGCCGAGGCTGCTGCTCAGCCGACGGTACCGGTCACTGGTCGGAGGCGTCGGACTTGTCGATCCCGTCCCAGACGTTCGCGTACCAGGGCCGGTGGGCGGCGCGCAGGTCGGTACGGGACTGCCGGGCCGCGCCGGGGTCGACCACCACGTACCCGGTCTCGCCGGGCATCACGTAGTGCAGCCGCCGCCGGATCTGCTGCTCGGCGTAGGAGTCGTCCTGCCAGCGCGCCTTGAGGTCGCGCAGCTGCTCCACGCGCTCGCGCGCCTGTTCCTGCTGCCGCTGGAGGTCGGAGATCTGGGCGCGCTGGGAGACGTACTGCCGCATCGGGTAGGCGAGGGCGACGATCAGCGAGCACAGCACCAGCGCGAGCAGCGCCGCCCGTCCGGTGAGCCGGGAGCGGCGGGCCTGCCGTTTGGTCTGGGAGCGGTAGACCCGGGCCGCCGTCTGCTCGCCGAGCAGCCGCAGCCTGGTCGCGGTGGAGAAACGGTCCCGGTCCTTCACGGCCATCTGGCGTACCGCCTCCCCTTGTCTGTCGCCTGCTGCTCGCACACGTGCGTACGTCCCCGGACACGGTACGGGACCGGGTACGGGGACGTACGTACGACTGGCGAGGACTTAGCCCCTACTGGCTCAGCCCTCTGCCGGCTCGGCTCTCTGCCGGCTCAGCCCTTGAAGCGCGGGAAGGCGCTGCGGCCGGCGTACACCGCGGCGTCGTCGAGGATCTCCTCGATGCGCAGCAGCTGGTTGTACTTGGCGACGCGCTCGGAGCGGGCCGGGGCGCCGGTCTTGATCTGGCCGCAGTTGGTGGCGACGGCCAGGTCGGCGATGGTGACGTCCTCGGTCTCGCCGGAGCGGTGGGACATCATGCACTTGAAGCCGTTGCGCTGGGCCAGCTCGACGGCGTCCAGGGTCTCGGTCAGCGAGCCGATCTGGTTGACCTTGACCAGCAGGGCGTTGGCGGTGCCCTCCTCGATGCCGCGGGCGAGGCGCTCGGGGTTGGTGACGAACAGGTCGTCGCCGACCAGCTGGACCTTGTCACCGAGCTTGTCGGTGATGGTCTTCCAGCCGTCCCAGTCGTCCTCGAACAGCGGGTCCTCGATGGAGACCAGCGGGTACGCCTCGACCAGCTCGGCGTAGTACTCGGTCATCTCGGCGGCCGAGCGGTTCTTGCCCTCGAAGACGTAGGAGCCGTCCTTGTAGAACTCGGACGCGGCCACGTCGAGGGCGAGGGCGATCTGCTCGCCGGGGGTGTAGCCGGCCTCCTTGATCGCCTCCAGGATGAGGTCCAGGGCCTCACGGTTGGAGCCGAGGTTCGGGGCGAAGCCGCCCTCGTCGCCGAGGCCGGTGGCCAGGCCCTTGTTCTTCAGCACCTTCTTCAGGGTGTGGTAGACCTCGGCACCCCAGCGCAGGGCCTCGGAGAAGGACTCCGCGCCGATCGGGGCGATCATGAACTCCTGGATGTCCACGTTGGAGTCGGCGTGCGAGCCGCCGTTCAGGATGTTCATCATCGGCACCGGCAGCAGGTGCGCGTTCGGGCCGCCCAGGTAGCGGAAGAGGGGGAGGTCGCTGGCCTCGGAGGCGGCGTGGGCGACGGCGAGGGAGACGCCGAGGATGGCGTTGGCGCCGAGGGAGCCCTTGTTGTCGGTGGCGTCCAGGTCGAACATGGCCTGGTCGATCAGGCGCTGCTCGGTGGCGTCGTAGCCGACCAGCTCGGGGCCGATCTGCTCGATGACGGCCAGGACGGCCTTCTCGACACCCTTGCCCTGGTAGCGGTTCGGGTCGCCGTCGCGGAGCTCGATGGCCTCGAAGGCGCCGGTCGAGGCGCCGGACGGGACGGCGGCACGACCCGTGCTGCCGTCGTCGAGGCCGACCTCGACCTCGACCGTGGGGTTGCCTCGGGAGTCCAGGATTTCCCGGGCTACGACGACGTCGATGGACGGCACGAGCATCTCCTTCTTGGATGTGACGCTGGAAGTTCGGGGCGGTCTGCCTTACGGCTGTGCCTTGCGACTAGAGCCTAACCGCCCCAGGGCCATCGGCCAGCCGACCGACCGGCCCGTGGACGGGGAAGGACACGCAGACGGTACCCATTGTTCACCGTCGGAACAAAGGGGGGTGCGGAAGAACAGCGGACGACGGCTCGGCAAAGAGCCCGGCCGGCCCGGAGCGGCCGGGGGCCGGTCATGGAAAAGCCCCGCCCCGGCGCGTACGGGGGAGAACGCGCCGGGGCGGGGGGCCCGCGGGGACGGGGGGTCGGCCCTCACCGGGGCTTCACTCGGCTGCGAGTGTGGGGGGCCCGGTGGTGAGGGCGCTGTGGCTCTGCGCGGGGCCGCAGGTCACTTCAGGTGCAGCTGCTGGCCCGGGTAGATCAGGTCGGCGTCCGTGACGATGTCCTTGTTCAGGTCGAACAGCTTCTTCCAGCCGCCCTGGACGTGGTGCTTCTCGGCGATGGTGCTGAGGGTGTCGCCCGCGACCACCTTGTACTCGCCGTCGCCCTTCTTGACCTTCTTGCCGGTCGGCGTGGTCACGGTCTTGCTCGGGGACGGGGTGGTGCGCTGGGTGGAGCGGGTGGCGGCCTGCCCGTCGGTGGAGCGGCTGGTGGTGCCGGTGCTCTTGGTCGTGGAGCCGGTGCTCTTGGTCGTGGAGCCGCCGGCCGGGGCGGAGCCGTTGTACGGCGTGCTCGTCAGGCCCGTGCCGCAGACCGGCCAGGCACCCTTGCCCTGCGCGGCGAGGACCTTCTCGGCGACGGAGATCTGCTGCGCCTTGCTGGCCTTGTCGGCGGTCGAGGCGTAGGCGGTGCCGCCGTACGCGGCCCAGGTGGAGGCGGAGAACTGAAGACCGCCGTAGAAGCCGTTGCCGGTGTTGATGGCCCAGTTGCCGCCGGACTCGCACTGGGCGACGGCGTCCCACTGGGAGGCGGTGGCGGCGGAGGCGTTGCCGGCCGCCATCAGCGGGGCGGCGACGGCGGCGCCGGCGACACCGGCGAGTGCGACGGCGCGGACGGCCTTGGACGGACGACGGTGCTTGCCCTTGCCGGAAAACAGCATGGATCATCCCCTCACCGACGCCTGCGAGGTGAGCTGTCGGGTTCGGGCCGGTTGAGTTGCCCGGCCGCACTCCGCTTGCGCGGGGCGCGGCTTCACCCCAAGCCGGTTCCGGCCTCAACGGCCGGTCACGGCACCTACCTTGGTTCCCCCGCTCCTGCCTGCGGCGCTCGAAGCGACGACTGTTCCCGGGTGGCCGCTGGCAGGATTCGGCGTTGCGACCGCCGGGGCTCGCGGTGGCGAGCGGTCCTGACCGTAGACACGCGATCGGCGGAATTTCAAAGACGATCAGGGCTTCTGAGACTCATCCCACACTTTCGCCAAAACGGACATTAGCGATCAAGCAGGGCGTCAACTGGCCCTAATTTACGCCCGTTTCGGTACCGACTTTCAGCGTCTGACCGGCACTGATGTCGTTCGGGTCGGACCCGATGGACTTCTGGTTCTCGGCGTAGAGGGCATGCCATCCGCCGTCGACCCCAAGGGAGTCCGCAATGGAGGTGAGAGAGTCCCCCGCGCGCACGGTGTAGGTGTCCGGCCGACGGGAGGCATGGCGGCCCGAAGCGGCGTCGTTCTGACCGTTTGTCACGTTTTCGTCCGCACTGTCCCCACGGTGACGCCCGCCACTGCTGAGCGAACCGGTGTCCACCAGGCTCCAGGAGCCGGCGCTCTGCTGGGTCGGGTCCGGATCGTCCGCTTCCGGCGTGTCCGGGGTGGAAGTGTCGCTTTCCTTGGGGTTCTGGCTGCCGGTCGGCGCGGAGGTGCCCGGCTTCGGGGTGCCGCTCGGGGTGGAGCCGTGCGCCTTGCCGTGGTGCGCGCCGGAATCCTTGCCCGTACCCGAGGAGGGGGTCGAGGCGGGGTCCTGGGTCGAGGTGGAGGGGCCGGAGGAGCCGGCGCCGCCGGAGCCGGTGCCGCTGTCCGTGCCGGAACCGGAACCGGACGGCGAGCCCGTCGAGTCCGCCGAGCCGGTCGAGCCCGTCGTCGGGTCGGACGGCGTACCCGCATCCGACGAGCCGGACGAACCGGAGCCGTCCGTGGAACCGGACGAGTCGCCCGTGCCGCCGGTGCCGCCGGAGCCGCCGACGCCCGTGTCGACGTCCACCGAGCCGGAGTTCGCGGTCAGCCCGGACAGCAGGGCGCAGGTGGCCCAGGGCGTGGTGCCCTTGTCGGCGAGGATCTTCTCGGCGACGGCGATCTGCTGCGAGCGGCTCGCCTGGTCGGGGCTGCTGGCGTAGCGCGTGCCGCCGTACTTGGCCCAGTCGTCCTGGGATATCTGGAGACCGCCGTAGTACCCGTTGCCGGTGTTCGCGCTCCAGGAGCCGCCGCTCTCGCACTCGGCGACCTTGTCCCAGGTGGTGCCGTCGGCCGCGTTGGCGCTCGCGGCGCCGAGGAGCGGGATCGCGATGGCGGAGCCGGTCACTCCGGCCGCGACGAGGAGGGCCGGAGCCTGACGGGGGCGACGGTGACGACCGTTCCCGGAGAGCATGCGGAAGCCTTTCGTGCGACAACAGGAGCGGCGTGGCGGTTGGTGCGGGGCGCCACGCTGATGGGTGAACGTATCGGCAACGATCACTTGTCACAAGTTCATGCCGCGCAGATCACGTGAAGATCACAGAGCTGATGGTGTGTCATCTCGCCCCGCGGGGTATCGGGGCGGCCGGTGTTCAGGCGCCCGGCGTGAACTCCACCGGCAGGGTGCGCAGGCCCCGCATGATGAGCCCGCCGCGCCAGCGCAGCTCGGCCGGATCGGCCGCGAGCCGCAGGTCGGGCAGGCGGGTGAACAGGGTCGCGAGCGCGCTCTGGCCCTCCAGCCGGGCGAGCGGGGCGCCCAGGCAGTAGTGGATGCCGTGGCCGTAGCCGAGGTGCTGGTTGTCCCGCCGGCCGAGGTCCAGCACATCCGGGTCGGCGAACCGCTCCGGGTCCCGGTCGGCGGCGGCGAGCACCACGAGCACCGGGTCGCCGGGGGCGATGTCCTGGCCGCCGATGGTCAGCGGCTCGGTGGCGAACCGCCAGGTGGCCAGCTCCACCGGGCCGTCGAAGCGCAGCAGCTCCTCGACACCGGTCTCCAGCAGATCCCGCTCGCCGCGGGCCAGGGACTCCTGGAGCCGGGTCCGCTGGCCGGGGTGGGTGAGCAGCGCGTAGGTGCCGTTGCCGATGAGGTTGACGGTCGTCTCGAACCCGGCGAACAGCAGGATGAACGCCATCGCCGCGGCCTCGTTCTCGGTGAGGTGCTCGCCGTGGTCGGAGGCGCGGATGAGACCGGAGATGAGGTCCTCGCCGGGCACCGGCTCCGCGGGCAGCGCCGCGCGCTTCTTGTGGATCAGCTCGGCGAGGTAGCCGCGCATCTTCTTGACGGACCGCGCGACCCCGCCCCGGGGGCCGCCGCCGTGCCGGATCATCATCCCCGCCCAGTCCCGGAAGTCGTCCTGGTCCTCGCGCGGGACACCGAGCAGGTCGCAGATGGCGTAGATGGGCAGCGGGAAGGCGAACTCGTGGATGAGGTCGGCCGAGCCCCGGGCCGCGAACCCGTCGATGAGGTGGTCGGTCAGCTCCTGCACCCGGGGCGCGAACTCGGCGACCCGGCGGGGCGTGAACGCCTTGCTCACCAGCCGGCGCAGCCGCGTGTGGTCCGGCGGGTCGATGTTCAGCAGATGCGTCATCAGCTCGGCCTTGCGCTCACCGGGGATACCGGTCTTCCCCTTGGCGTGCGCGGGCTCGTCGTGGTGCGCCGGGTTCTTGCTGAGCCGCTGGTCGGCGAGGGCCTGCTTGGCATCGGCGTACCGGGTGACCAACCAGGCCTCCACCCCGCTGGGCAACCGGGTCCACCGCACCGGCGCGTGCTCCCGCAGCCACGCGTAGGCGGGGTAGGGGTCGGCGGCGAACTCCCAGCTGAAGAGGGCGGGGGTCGCGTCGGGGGTGGTCGGGGGGTGGGGCAGCTCGGTCACCTCTCGACGGTATCCGGCTGCGCCCCCTTCCCCTCGCGCCTCCCCCTTGTTACGCCTTCTCCCCTAGTACGCCTTCTCCCCTTGTTGCACCTTCTCGTGCCTGTCAGGCCTTCTCCTCCGGCAGTCCCTCCGCCGCCCGTATCGCGTCCCGGTAGACCCGGGCCGCCGCGCGCAGGGCCGCCTCCGGGTCGGTGCCGTTCGCCTCGGCGTGGGCGGCCAGGGCGAGGAGTTCATAGCCGACGCCCTCGCCCGTGGGCAGCGGGACGTCCAGGCCGGCCGTGCGGGCGCGGGAGGCGAGCTTGGCGGCGAGGGCCAGGCCGGGCTGGCCGAGCGGGACGCCCTCGGTGACCGAGTCGCGCTGCTTCTCCTCGGCCTTGGTGCGCAGCCAGTGCGCCTTGACGTCCTCCGGCGTCTCGGCTTTCTCGTCGCCGAAGACATGCGGGTGGCGGTGGATCAGCTTGGCGACGATGCCGCCGGCCACGTCGTCGATGGAGAACGGCGCGTCCGGGTGCTCCTCGGCGATCCGGGAGTGGAAGACCACCTGGAGCAGGACGTCGCCCAGCTCCTCGCGCAGCTCCACCCGGTCCCCGGCCTCGATCGCCTCGACCAGCTCGTACATCTCCTCGATGCCGTGCTTGGCCAGGCCCTCGTGGGTCTGCCGGGAGGACCACGGGCACTCGGCCCGGATCTGGTCCATCACCTGGACGAGGTCGAGCACGCGCGCGCCCGGCAGGTCGTAGGAGGCGGGCAGGAGCTCCAGCTCCGGCATGGCGACACGGCCGGAGCCGGCCAGCCGGGCCAGGCCGTCGGTGAGCGCGGGCTCGCCCTCGCCGGTCGCCACGACCACCACCGTCCGCCCACCCGCACAGGCGTCGACCAGCTCCTGCGCGGTGGGGGCGGCCTCGGCCACCGCTATCCCCGCCTCCCGCAGATAGGGCAGCTGCGGGTGCGCGCCGTCCGCGCAGAGCACGGCGTCGGCGGCGTGCAGGGCCTGCCAGGCGGGCCAGGACAGCAGGCCGGGCGCGACCCGGTGGCTGGTGGTGAGCAGGACGACGCGACCGGGGTCGATGGTTTCGTTCACGATCCGAACGTAACCCACCGCGGAACCCGAGCGGATCCGGTTATCCACAGGGCGCCGGGATCCTGTGATCGTATGACCGACTGGTGGCCTTCCGCGGCTCCTCCGCGGCTCCTCCGCCGCGTCCTACGCCGTGAGCGGCTGTCCGCCCGACACCTCGGTGACCTCCCGCACCCAGGGCGTCTTCGCGTCCACCCGGCTGCTCTTCTGCACGTCCCAGGCGCCGTAGCGCGGGTTGAGGTCGACGTGGAGTTCCGCGGACGCCTTGGCCAGGGCCTTCCAGAAGGCGGGCTGGGAGGCGTCGGTGCCGAGCTTGGCGCCGAGCTTCTGCGCCTCCAGCCGGAGCCGCAGATTGTCGTCCAGGCGGGCCGGCGCGATGCCGTACTTCTGGAGCCAGGCCGTCTCCAGCCCCTTGGCGCCGCCCGCCTGCTGCTCCAGGCCGGTGCGCAGCTGCTGGAGCTCCTTGCGGGTGACCGTGACGCCCTCGTCCTGCGCGGCCCGGTGCAGCACCCGGTCGAGCACCATGTTGTGCAGGGTGTCCCGGGTGAGGCTGCTGGTGGAGGCGAGAACCTGCTGGTACTGGCTCTCGTCCGGCACCGCGGCCCGCTGTGCCCGGCGGACCTCGTTGACGCGGCTCTCCAGCTGGGCGACGGTGATCCGCTGTCCTCCGACGACGGCGGCCGCGCCCGGATGCGCATCGTTTCCGCAGGCGGTCAGGAGGGGCGCCGCGGCGGCGATCGCGGCGGTGAGGACGAGCGCGGTGCGACGGCGGCGGTGCAAGGAAACCTCCAAGGGGAGATTGTGCGACGGTGCACAAAGTCTTGCGGTGATCGATGGTAGGCAGCAGCACTGCTCCGGCCAACCCATTCGACCAACGATTCACCACGACTTCGGGCACCGAATCACCCGAGAAGGCTGGAACCAGCCGCACCGCCCGCGGAGACCAAGAACTAGCCGCGCACCTGTCCGAGCCACTGGAGGGTACGGCGGATGTCCGCGGCCAGCGGGTGGGCGGGGCCCCGGAGGCGCTCCACGTCCATCAGCAGGCGCGCGAGCGTCTCGTGCGCCGAGGGCCGGTCGCCGAGGGCGAGCAGCAGATGGCCGATGCGGCGGCGGACCTCGTGGGCGAGCTGCGGATCACCGGAGACGTACTGGTTCTCGTAGTACGGCAGCAGCGCGCGGTACTCGGCGAGCGCCGCCGCCGGCTCGCCCAGCTGCTCCAGGCACTGCGCGGCCTCGTAGCGGAAGCGCAGCGACTGCGGGTCGGCCTGGCCGGCCTCGGCGGCGCGTTCGTCGGCGAGCCGGCGCAGTTCGGGCAGTGCGCGCCGGTACTGGCCGTCGTCCATGAGCGTCGCGGCATACTGCTTGCGCAGTGTGCGGACGACCGGGGAGTGCTCGCCATGCTGTTCGGCGGCGGCGGGCAGGATCGCGCCCAGGATGTCCACGGCCTGGGTGATGCGCCCCTCCCCCAGCAGCCGCTTGACCTCGTCCACGGCGGCGGCGACATCGGGCTTGCCGGCCGCCGCGGGCGCCGGGGCCACCGGGGCGGGCTGCGGCGCGGGGGTCCGCGCGCGGTCCGGCCAGGGGGCGTGCGGGCGCAGGAAGGGCCGCGTGGGGTCCAGCGGCGCCCCGGTAGGGGTCCCACGCGCGGGCAGCAGCCGCTCCAGGTCCTCGTACACCTCCTGCGCGGACGCGGGCCGGTGCTGCGGGTCCTTGGCGAGCAGGCGCAGCACCAGGGTCTCGAGCGCCTCGGGGACCTCGGGGCGGATCCGGCGCACCGGCAGCGGGGGCTCGTACAGGTGCCGGTGCAGCACGCCCAGCGCCGTGGAGCCCACGAACGGCACGTCGCCGCTGAGCAGTTCGTGCATCAGCACACCGAGCGCGTACAGGTCGGTGTACGGGCCGACCGCGCCGCCCATCGCCTGCTCGGGCGCCATGTAGGCGGGCGAGCCGATCGGCGAGCCGGTGTGGGTCAGCCGGGTGGTGTCGGTGTCCATGACCGAGGCCACGCCGAGGTCAAGGACGGTGACCGTGCCGTCCTGCTTCACCATCACATTGCGCGGCTTGAGGTCCCGGTGGACGATCGGCACGGCGTGCACGGCGCTCAGCACGGCGCACAGTTGCGCGGCCACCGCGACCGTCCACTGCCACGGGTACGGGTCGTGCTCCGCGAGATGGTCGGACAGGTCGGCGCCGTCGACGTACTGCATGACGAGGAACAGCTCCTCGCCCTCGCTGCCCGCGTCGTGCACCGTGACCAGGCCCGGATGGTCGACCTGCGCGGTGACCCGGCACTCGCGCACGAACCGGCGGCGCAGCTCGTCCGCCTCCTGGCCCGCCACCTTGTCCGGGCGCAGCAGCTTCACCGCCACGCGCCGGTCCAGCCGCTGGTCGTACGCCGTCCACACCTGGCCCATGCCGCCCTGCCCGATGAGCGTGGACAGCTCGTACCGGCCGGCGACGACGCGTCCGGTCGCCACGCTCACCGTCCGCCCTCGGGGTGGCCCTCGTGGCGGCCGTCGTGCTTGCGCAGATAGTCGCTCAGCTCGTCCAGCTCGGCCCGCACCTGGTCGATCCGCGCGGGGGCCGGGCGCTGCGGCGGCCCGGGCACGGGGGCCACCGGTGCTGCTGGTCCCACCGGCACGGGCGGCGTGACCGGCGGAGCCGGAGCAGTGGGAACGCCCGGCGCGAGGTACGGGACCGTCGGGACCGTCGGGCCCGGGTAGCTGTACGCCAGCGCCGGCCGCTGGGCCGCGTACGCCTCCTGCCGCAGCCCGTAGTGGCGGATCTCCGCGGCCAGGTAGTACGCGATCGTGCCCACCAGGGTGCCCAGCAGGAGGATCATGCCCGCGTTGCCCCGGACGGTGGTGATCTCGTCGCCGGGTTCGCTGCCTATCAGCGCGGTGCTGACGATGTCGGTGACCAGGACGGCCCCGAACAGACACCAGTCCAGCACCCGGCGCGTGACGATCGCCAGCCGCAGCAGCATCGCCCAGGACAGGAAGCCGATGCTGAGGATGCCGAGCCCGACGAACAGCACACGCAGGATGACCAGCCACGCGGTGTGCGGCGGCTGTTTCACCGGCTGTCCGAGGCCGTGGCCTTGCATGGCTGCTCCTGTTGCCTTCAGCGGGCGTGCGGTTCCGCCGGCGGGGGCCGCGCGGGCGGGCAACGCCGGGCGTGCGATTGTCGCTTCGAGCATATGGCCCGACGCGGACAACCGGTCCGCGTTGTACCGAACCGTTGTCCAGGGCTCTGTCCGGGGCGCCCACGGCGGAACGGCCGGTCAGGGCTCAGTCGGGCGCGACCGTGCCGTCGGTGAGCCCGTCGTACATCCCGCGCACCAGCTGCTCCCCGAGCCGGCTCGCGTGCCGCAGCGCCCGCTCGAACTCGTCGAGCGCGCGGAACCGCGCCCCGTAGCGCCGTTGTTCGTCCAGCGGAAGCCGGGGCAGCTGGAGCCGGCGCACGTCCAGCCGGGTCGCGGTGGACGCATAACTGCTGGCCTGGCGGTTGTTCGCGGTACCGCGCAGGAACCCGGCCAGGAACCACGGATCGAGCGCCGTGCGGTCCGGGCGCAGCAGCACGAGGTTGCGCCCCAGGGCGGCGCCCCCCGTCGCCTCGTCGATCACCCGCGCCACCGAGCCGCCGCCCAGCACCGGTACGACGACGTCGCCGACCTCGGTCAGCACGGCCTCCTCGTCGCTCTCGGGCAGCGTTCCCGAGGGCGCCGATCCCGCGAGCACGTCATGGTCGGTGAGCACCGGCACGCGCGCGTGGCCGCCGTTTCCTCCGGTGCGCATCACCAGTGCGCCCCCGCGCGCGAGTTCGCCGACGGTGGTGAGCGGCCACCGCGCGGGCGGCGCCGGATCGGCCGGGGGCGGGGTGAGGTCGGTGGTCAGGCGCAGGGTCTCGCCGAGGCGCTCGCGCACCGCCGCGAGCTGCTCGGCGCCGTCGGCCACCACCGGCGGCAGATGGCGGGCGGGGGCGAGGTCCACGTCGTCGTCGAGGAGTTCGATGACCGGCACGGAACGGGCCAGCCCCGGACGCTCCTCCAGCCGCCCCGCGCGCGCGAAGGTCCGCCAGGCGTCCAGCACGGCCTCGCGCACCGCTTCCCAGTCCGGGCCGCCGCGCCCCTCCCCGGCGAACCTCCCCGAGTCCACGAGCAGCACCTCGGGCGCCGCCGGCATCCGGTCGGGCCGGCGCAGCACCCACAGGTGCAGCGGGATGTTGTACGGCGGTGCCGCCCCGACCGGCAGCGCGACGACGGCCCTGAGCGCGCCCCGGCGCAGCAGGTCCGCCCGGATCCGCCGCCCGGAACGGCGGGACGCGGCAGCCGGCGGCATCAGCAGTACGGCGCTGCCGCCGTCGGCGAGCCGGGCCAGCGCGTGCTGCACCCAGGCCAGCTCGGACTCGGTGCGGGCCGGGAAGCCGTACTCCCAGCGGGGGTCGTAGGCGAGTTCGTCGTGGCCCCAGTTGCGCTCGTTGAACGGCGGATGGCACAGCACGGCGTCCGCGCGCAGCTCCGGGTAGGCGTCGGCGCGCAGCGTGTCGCCGGCGGCCCCGCGCACGGCGGCCCGGGAGTGCAGCGCAAGCCGCAGCGCGGTGAGCGCGGCCAGGTCGGATGCGCTGTCCTGGGCGTACAGCTCCTGGTCGGGGCGGACGTCCACGGCGCGCAGCAGGGCGCCGGTGCCGCAGGCCGGGTCCAGCACGGTACGGGCGGGACCGGCCAGGTCCGCCATGAGCTGGGCCAGCTCGGCCGGGGTCAGCGTGTACTGCCGCGGGTTGGCGTCCAGGTGCCGGCCCAGCAGGAACTCGAAGGCCTGCCGCGCCCCTGTCTCCACGGCCAGCTCGGCGGCGCCCCGGAGGAGGGGGACGGAGGGGAGGAGCTGCGGGCCGGTGGGGGCGCGAAGGGCGGGGGTGGTGTGAACAGTCGCTGGGGCGTTCACAGCAGCTTTCCCCGATGCGGTGTTCACAGCATCCCCGAAGCGCGGTGTCAGCACCTGCTCCAGCGCGCCGGGCAGCATCGCCGCGAGTCGCTCGTCGGAGCCGGCGCTCGCGTCGAGCCAGACGGTGGGGCGCTCATGGAGCAGCAGCAGCGCGCACCCGGCGTGCACCAGCGCCGTCACCGGGCCCTCCGGATGGCCGGCGAGCTGCTGCCAGACGCGTTCCCGCAGCGGGACCTCGGCGAGCTTGCCCTGCCTGCGCAGCCAGGACTCGACCTCGGCGAGCGCGAAGGAAGGGCTGGTCTCGGTGCCGCCGACGGGCTTGGGGAAGTCGGCATGGCGGCGGCGCCAGTTGCTGACGGCGGCCCGGCCCACTCCGGCGAGCCGCGCGATACCGGCCGCGGTCACCTCTGTCGCGCTGTCCTGCACCGGCCCCCGCTCCCCTCGTCCCATGTGTGTGCCGAGCATACCGACGTACGCAAGATCGAAGCATTCACGCCGTGTACGCATCCCACCCTGTGAACCGTGTTGACTCGGTTCACAGGCTCTGATCTTATTGACCCAGCGAACGAGCGGTCACCCGAGGGGGCGGCCGCCGCTCTGGGAGGGGGTTCGCAGGGGCACCGCAGCCATATGTCATGCTCCTGTGGCTCCGGGCCCCGGCCCGGCACCCCTTCCCCCACCCCCCGCGCCCGTACGGCATGCCGTACGCACTCCCCCGTATCACCGAACCGCTCGAAGGACATTCCGATGCGTCTCCCGTCCCGTGCCGTCACGCTGCTCGCCGTCGCCGCCATGCCGTTCGCCCTCTCCGCCTGCTCCGGCGGCTCGTCCTCCGGCACCGGTGCGAGCGCGGGCAAGGGCAAGGCGAAGACTGCCGCCGCAGCCCCGCTCACCGGCACCCAGCTGAAGAAGGCCCTGGCGCCCGCGTCCTCGTTCCCCGCCGGGTTCACCATGGCGTCCGACGGTGCCGTGGACAGCGGCAGCCAGCTCCAGGACCAGGCCGCCCGGAAGACCGGCAAGCCGGACTGCACCCGGCTGGAGGGCACGTCCTGGATCCAGGTGACCGGCTTCCAGGGCGGCCGCTCTTTCGCCCAGAACGACTACTCGAACAAGGCCAAGACCGAGACGCTGGCGCAGGAGATCGACGCCTTCGACGGCACCACGGCCCAGTCGGTGATGAAGGCGGTGCAGTCGGTCGCCACCCAGTGCGCCACCTTCACGGACACCGACGCCCACGCCAAGATCAACGTGACCAGCAAGGCCACGGCCGGCCTCGGTGACGAGGCCTACACCCTCACCGAGAAGAGCGCCGCCTGGCAGAACGGCACCACGCTGATCGCGGCCCGCTCCGGCAAGACCGTGGTCACCGTGCTGTCCACCGCGGGCAGCGACAACGGGGCCGCCTCGGCGAAGAAGCTGGCCACCGGCATCCTGGCCTCCCTCAAGAAGATCGAGGGCGCCAAGTCCGCGTGACCCGGGGCTGCCAGGCAGCCGTCTGACCCCGTGGATGCGGCACCCCGTCAGCGCAGGGGGTGCCGCATCCACACGTTGGGCTCGACATAGACGGCGTAGCCGCGCTCCGGTTCGCAGCGGACCGGGACCAGCGCGCCGGGCACCTCGACGTCTCCGGGGGTGTCGAAGGGCAGCCCGGTCCAGCGGCGCCACTCGGCGAGCGAGCCGCCGACGGTCATGGACGCCGGGGCGACGGAGTCGATGACGGCGCCCGCGCGCGCGTGCACGCGCAGCCACGGGTCCTCGGGCAGGCCGTCCGGGCGGGTGCGGTGCGCGTACTCGGCGATCGGGGTGTGCGGTTCCCGGTGCTTGGCGCTGGGCCGGACGGGCGCGACGACCTCGCGGAAGCCGCGGTCGCGGGCGCCTTCGCGCATCGCCGACAGCAGGACGGCGGACAGGCCCCGGCCCTGGGCGTGCGGGGCGACGGTGACCGAGATCGCGCTCACCGTGTCCGGGCGGGTGCCGCGGCGCAGGTCGGCGAAGGCCCAGAGCAGGATCTGGTCCCAGCCGCGCTCGGGCAGGGTGTGCCGGCCGTCGACGCCGAGGGCGAAGGGCACGCTGTAGGCGTGGGCGACGACGTCGCCGTGCTCGTCCTCGGCGAACAGCGCGTATTCCGGCAGTTCGACGGGGATACGGCCGTAGTGGGCCATGCCGACGGGGTCGTTGGTCACGAACTCGGGCCAGGTGTCGGCCATCCGCTGTACCGCCGCCAGCCGGTCGGGCCGCTCGGCGATGCTGCTCACCTTGATGTGCATGGTGGCCACGGTAGGCAGCGCGAGCGGGGACCGCCCAGTGAATTCCGGCGGGTTCAGCGGGCCCGGAAGCGGTCCGGGGCCTTGGTCGGGGTGCCGCCGGCGGGCAGTTTCTGGTCCGGGCAGGCGGCGAGGACCTTCTTCATGGCGGCCTTCTCCTGGGCGGTCACCCACAGGCCGTACTTCTTCTTGACGGCCACCTGGGCGGCGACATAGGTGCAGCGGTAGGCGGGGTTGGGCGGGAGCCAGTCGGCGGCGTCGCCGTCTCCCTTGCCGCGGTTGGCGCTCGCGTCGACGGCTATGAGGTTGAGGGGGTCGTTGGCCAGGGCGATGCGCTTGCTGGGGTCCCAGTACCTGGCACCCGTCTGCCAGGCGTCGGAGAGGGCGACGACATGGTCGATGTCGACCTGGCTGCGGCCGCGCCGGTAGGTGATGTCCTTGCCGGAGTAGGGGTCGGAGTCGAGCAGCCCGTAGGTGACCTTGCAGGTGCCGCCGCTGAACCGCACGTTCTTCAGGTCGCGTTTGAGTATGTCGTCGCGGGTGTCGCAGGAGTTGGCGTCGGTGTCCGCCCAGGCCGTGCCGAACCGGGCTCGGGAGTAACCCGTCTTGGGGGCGCGAGCCTTGACGGGCAGCGCGTCGGCCGCCGCCAGCGCGGCGCCGCCGCCCCCGCTCCGGCCCGGCCCGGGCGCCCCCTTGTCCTGCCCCGACGTGCAGCCGGCCACGGCGACCAGCATGGCTACGGCGGTGACCGCCCCGCCCCTCAGACGCGTCACGGTGCGCTCCCCCTTGCCTGCCCGGGTCCGCCCCTGGTGCAGGCGGATCGTTCCGCCCACCACGGTAACCGGCCTGCCGCGTCCGGGAGATGGGGCGCAAAGGGATGATTACGGTGCAAGTCTGGCGCACGGTGGAGCACTTGGCGCCTTGCGGGGGGAGCGAGGCCGGCCCGCCCGCGCGCCCGCTCGTCCCTCGCCGCCGGCGCCGGTGCTTGACCCTGACACCAGCGTCAGGGTCCGAGGATGCGTCCCATGAACGAGACCGCATCCGCCCCGGGTCCCCGTATCGTCCTCGTCACCGGCGCCGGTACCGGCATCGGCCGCGCCACCGCTCGCGCGTTCGCCGCCGAGGGCGCCCGGGTCGTCGCCGTCGGCCGGCGCCCGGCCCCACTCGCCGAGACCGCCGACGGTCATCCCGGGATCAGCCCCCTGCCCGCCGACCTGACCGCCGAGGACGGCCCCGAGACCGTCGTACGCGCCACGCTGGAGCGGTACGGCCGGATCGACGTCCTCGTCAACAACGCCGGCGTCGTCACCGGTGACTCGCTGCGCGGATACACGCGCGCGTCCATACGTCCGCTGCTGGACACCAACCTGCTCGCTCCCGTCCTGCTCACCCGCGCGGCGCTCCCCGCGCTGGAGGAGAGCCGGGGTGTCGTGGTGAACGTGACGACCTCCGTCGGGCAGCGCGCCTGGCCCGGCAACTCCCTGTACGCGGCGGGCAAGGCGGCCCTGGAGACGCTGACCCGCAGCTGGGCGGTGGAACTGGCGCCGCACGGGATCCGGGTGGTGGCGGTGGCCCCCGGCGCGATCGGGACGCCCATCAACGAGCACGCGGGGTACGGCCCCGAGCGGCTGGCCGCGGTGCGCGCCTGGCAGCTGGCGCACACTCCGCTCGGCCGGATCGGCCGCCCCGCGGAGGTCGCCTGGGCCATCACCCGGCTGGCCTCGCCCGAGGCGTCGTTCGTGACGGGTGTCGTCCTGCCGGTGGACGGCGGCGCAGTGGTCGCCTGACCCCTTCACGGCACCCCGGCTGCCCGTCCGGTCACGGCACCTCCGCGACCGCCTCCCGCAGTGCCGTCGCCAGCCGGTCCCGGACCGCCGTCTGTGCCGCTATGCGCGCGTCCAGTACCGCGAGCCGGTCGCGGGCGATCCGCAGCCCCTTGGCGGAGGGTGGGCCGGCGGTGACGTCGCCGTCCAGGCAGGGCAGGAAGACCCGTACGTCGTCCAGGGTGAGGCCCGCCTCCAGCAGTCGGCGGATGTTGCGGACGCGGACTGCCGTACCGGTGTCGTACTCGCGGTAGCCGTTGCACGCGCGCGTGGCGGTGATCAGGCCCTGCTGCTCGTAGTGGCGCAGGGCGCGCGGGGTCGCACCGGTGGCCTTGGCCAGCTCGCCGATCCGCACCCGCGCCCCTCGCTCAGGAACCCAGGACCGAGGCGAGGAACTCCCCGACCCACGCCAGCAGTTCGCGGCCGACCAGCGGCTTGCCGCCGACCTTCGCGGTCTTCGGGCGGGGCACCAGCACCTGGTGCACGGCGGGCTTGATGACCGTGCCCGGGTAGAGCCGCTTGAGCCGCAGCTCCTGCGACTCGCGCAGCTCCACCGGGGCGAAGCGGATGTTGTTGCCCTGGAGCACGATCTCACCGACGCCGCACGCGCGCGCGAGCATCCGCAGGCCAGCCACCAGCAGCAGGTTCTCCACCGGCTCGGGCAGCTTGCCGTAGCGGTCGGTGAGTTCCTCGCGGACGGCCTTGACGTCCTCCTCGGAGTTGGCGGAGGCGATGGACCGGTACGCCTGGAGGCGGAGCCGCTCGCCGGGCGCGTAGTCGTGCGGGACGTGCGCGTCGACGGGCAGCTCGATCTTGACCTCGAGGGGGGCTTCCTCCTCGATCTCCCCGGTCTCCAGCTGGCGCCGGTAGTCGGCGACCGCCTCGCCGACCATCCGGACGTACAGGTCGAAGCCGACGCCCGCGATATGGCCGGACTGTTCGCCGCCGAGGAGGTTTCCGGCGCCGCGGATCTCCAGGTCCTTCATGGCGACGTACATGCCCGCGCCCATCTCGGTGTGCTGGGCGATGGTCGCCAGGCGCTCGTGCGCGGTCTCCGTGAGCGGCTTCTCAGGCGGGTAGAGGAAGTAGGCGTAACCGCGCTCCCGGCCCCGGCCGACGCGGCCGCGCAGCTGGTGCAGCTGGGACAGGCCGAAGGTGTCGCCGCGCTCCACGATCAGCGTGTTGGCGTTGGAGATGTCGATGCCGGACTCGACGATCGTGGTCGAGACGAGGACGTCGAATCTCTTCTCCCAGAAGTCGACGACCACCTGCTCCAGCGCCGCCTCCGACATCTGGCCGTGGGCCGTCGCGATCCGCGCCTCGGGGACGATCTCGCGCAGCCGGGCCGCCGCGCGGTCGATGGACTCGACCCGGTTGTGGATGTAGAAGACCTGGCCCTCGCGCAGCAGTTCACGGCGGATGGCGGCGCCGATCTGCCGCTCCTCGTACGGCCCGACGAAGGTGAGCACCGGGTGCCGCTCCTCCGGCGGGGTGGTGATCGTGGACATCTCGCGGATGCCGGTGACCGCCATCTCCAGGGTGCGCGGGATCGGGGTCGCGGACATGGTGAGCACGTCGACGTTGGCGCGGAGCTTCTTCAGCTGCTCCTTGTGCTCGACGCCGAAGCGCTGCTCCTCGTCGACGATGACCAGCCCGAGGTCCTTGAACTTGGTCTCGGAGGAGAACAGCCGGTGGGTGCCGATGACGACGTCCACCGTGCCCTCCTTCAGGCCCTCCAGGACGGCCTTCGCCTCGGTGTCGGTCTGGAACCGGGACAGCGCCTTCACGGTCACCGGGAACTGCCCGTACCGCTCGGAGAAGGTGCCGAAGTGCTGCTGCACCAGCAGGGTCGTCGGCACCAGGACGGCGACCTGCTTGCCGTCCTGTACGGCCTTGAAGGCGGCCCGCACCGCGATCTCGGTCTTGCCGTAGCCCACGTCGCCGCAGATCAGGCGGTCCATCGGGACCGACTTCTCCATGTCCTCCTTGACCTCGGCGATGGTGGTGAGCTGGTCGGGGGTCTCCGCGTACGGGAAGGCGTCCTCCAGCTCGCGCTGCCAGGGCGTGTCCGCGCCGAAGGCGTGGCCGGGGGCGGCCATCCGCGCGCTGTACAGCTTGATCAGGTCGGCGGCGATCTCCTTGACCGCCTTCTTCGCGCGGGCCTTGGTCTTCGTCCAGTCCGCGCCGCCCAGCCGGTGCAGGGTCGGGGCCTCGCCGCCGACGTACTTGGTGATCTGCTCCAGCTGGTCGGTCGGGATGTACAGCCGGTCGCCGGGCTGGCCGCGCTTGGCGGGCGCGTACTCCACGACCAGGTACTCGCGGGTGGCGCCCTGCACGGTGCGCTGCACCATCTCGATGTAGCGGCCCACGCCGTGCTGTTCGTGGACGATGTGGTCGCCCGGTTCCAGGGTGAGCGGGTCGATGGTCTTGCGGCGGCGGGCCGGCATCCGGGCGCCGTCGCGGCCGGCGGTGCGCTGGCCGGACAGGTCGGTCTCGGTGAGCACGGCGAGTCTGAGCGCCGGGTCCACGAAGCCGTACTCGATCGAGCCGCAGGAGACGTGCACCACCGAGGGGCTCGGTTCGCCGAGGTCGGCGTCGAGCCGGGCGGGGATGCCCTCGCCGCCGAGCACCTCCACGGTGCGGGCGGCCGGGCCGTGGCCCTCGGTGACGAACACCGCGCGCCAGCCGTCGGCGAGCCAGCCCTTGGTGTCGGCGAGCGCCCGCGCGGTGTCGCCGCGGTAGGCCTCGGGTGCGTGCATGCCGAGCTTGAGGGTGTCCGGGTCGCCCGCCGCGTCGGCGGCGAACGGCGAGACGGACCACCACATCATGTCCAGCTCGCGCGCGCGGTCGCGGATGTCGGCGATGGACCACAGGGAGGCCGCGCCGACGTCGATGGGGGCCTCGCCGCCGCCCGCGGTGGCCGCCCAGGACGCCTGGAGGAACTCCTGGCTGGTGGCGACGAGGTCGGATGCGCGGGTGCGGACCCGCTCCGGGTCGCAGACGACGGCCATGGCGCCCTTGGGCAACACGTCGACCAGCAGTTCCATGTCGTCCACCAGGACCGGTGCGAGGGACTCCATGCCCTCCACGGCGATGCCCTCGGCGATCTTGCCGAGCAGTTCGCCGAGTTCCGGGTGTTCCTCGGCGAGCGCGCGGGCGCGTGCCCGGACGTCGTCGGTGAGCAGCAGTTCGCGGCAGGGCGGCGCCCACAGGCCGTGCTCGGCGACTTCGAGGGAGCGCTGGTCGGCGACCTTGAAGTAGCGGATCTCCTCGACGTCGTCGCCCCAGAACTCGATGCGCAGGGGGTGTTCCTCGGTGGGCGGGAACACGTCCAGGATGCCGCCGCGCACGGCGAACTCGCCGCGCTTCTCGACCAGCTCCACGCGTGCGTAGGCGGCGGCCGCGAGGGCTTCGACCACCTCGCCCAGCTCGGCGGTCTGGCCCGTGCGCAGGGCCACCGGTTCCAGGTCGCCGAGGCCCTTGACCTGCGGCTGGAGCACGGAGCGCACCGGGGCCACGACCACCGAGACGGGGCCGGTCTCGGGGTCGTCGGGGCTGGGGTGGGCGAGGCGGCGCAGGACGGCGAGGCGGCGGCCGACGGTGTCGCTGCGCGGGCTGAGCCGCTCGTGCGGGAGCGTCTCCCAGGCGGGGTACTCGACGACGCCCTCGGGCGGCAGCAGGGAGCGCAGCGCGGCCGCCAGGTCCTCGGCCTCGCGGCCGGTCGCGGTGACCGCCAGGACCGGGCGGCCGGCCTCGCGGGCCAGGGCGGCGATCGCGAAGGGGCGGGCCGCGGGGGGTCCGACGAGGTCGACGTGCATGCGGTTGCCGTCCGCGGCCGCCTTGATCGCTTCCGCGAGGGCGGGGTCCTTGACGACGGCGTCGAGCAGACCGTGCAGGCTCATGGGGGCTTTCCGTCCGGGGGATGGGCAACGCACCCCAGCCTACGACGCTGCCGAGATCGCCGTCGGGCCTGTGGACAACCGGCGGTGTGGTGCTCACCGGTTGTCCACAGGCCCGTGGGAAGCCGTACGGCGTGATCTCCCCGCTAGTCGGTCGCGATCGCGTTCAGGACGTTCATCCGGCCCGCCCGGAACGCCGGGACGAGCGCGGCGAACAGGCCCACGAAGGCCGAGCCGACGAACACGGCCGTGATGGTCGGCCAGGGGATCTCCAGGATGTGCAGGCCCTCCAGCGCGAGGAGCTTCTGGGCGGTCGCGCCCCAGCCCATGCCGAGGCCGAGGCCGAGCAGCGCGCCGAACAGGGCGATCACCACGGACTCCAGGCGGATCATGCGGCGCAGCTGGCGGCGGGAGAGGCCGATGGCCCGCATCAGGCCGATCTCCCGGGTGCGCTCGACCACCGACAGCGCCAGGGTGTTCACCACGCCGAGCACCGCGACGATGATGGCCAGCGCCAGCAGGCCGTAGATCATGTTCAGCAGCTGGCCGATCTGGTCCTGCAACGCCTTCTTGTAGTCGGTCTGGTCGCGGACGACCAGCGAGGGGTCCGAGCGCAGCGTCGACTTCAGCGCCTTGTAGGCGGCCGCTTCCTGCCCGTCCTTGGCGGTGGCGAACACCATCTGGTCCAGCGGCATCCGGTCGGCGGGCACGTGCTTGGCGGCCGTGGCGATGGACGTGTACATCGCGCCCTTGTCGATCACGACGTCGTCGCTGGTGATCGCGCGGACCGTCAGCCTCGCCGTCGTACCGTCGGCGAAGTCGACCGCGACCTTGGAGCCGAGCGTGATGCCGTGCTTCTTGGCGAAGCTCTCGACGACGGACATGGAGTCGGGCCGGTAGGCGTCGGCGAGGGTACCGGCGACGGTCTTGGTGCGCAGGTCCTGGGCGTAGCTCGGGTCGGCCGCCTTGACGGTCTCCTTGGCCGAGACCTGGCCGTCCGGAGTGGTCAGGGAGGCGTCCAGGAGCTTGTACTCGGTGACCCGGGCCAGGCCGGGCGTCGCCTTGATCTTCCGCACCGTCTGCTGGTCGACCATCTTGTACGGCTGGTCGCCCGCGATGATGAAGTCCGTCCCGACGGTCTTGTCGAGCTGGTCGGTGGCCGAGGCCACCAGGGAGGAGCCGACCACCGACAGACAGGCCACCAGGGCGAGGCCGATCATCAGGGCGGCGCCGGTGGCGCCGGTGCGGCGCGGGTTGCGCAGCGCGTTGCGCTCGGCCATCCGGCCCACGGGGCCGAAGATCCGCAGCAGCAGTGCGCCGAGCACCCGGACCAGGCCGCCGGCGAGCAGCGGGCCGACGACGACGAACCCGACCAGGGTGAGCAGCACGCCCAGGCCCAGCCAGCCCGAGCCGGCCTTGGCCTTGTCGGCGGTGGCGGCGGCGTACAGGCTCCAGGCGCCGGCGCCGGTGAGGGCCAGCCCGAGCACGGCCCGGACCAGGCCCGCCTTGCCGTCGGCCGGGGTGCCGGCGTCGCGCAGGGCGGCCATCGGGGAGATCTTTCCGGCGCGCCGGGCCGGCAGATAGGCGGCCAGGACGGTGACGACGACGCCCAGGGCGAGACCGACGGCCGGGGTGCTCCAGGCCACGGTCAGATCGTCGGTGGACAGGTGCATGCCCATCCGGCCCATGAGCTTCATCAGGCCGACGGCGATCCCGATGCCGGCGCCGACCCCGAGCACGGAGCCGATCACCCCGAGCAGCAGGGCCTCGACCAGCACCGACCGGTTGACCTGGCGGCGGGAGGAGCCGATGGCCCGCATCAGGCCGATCTCCCGGGTGCGCTGGGCGACCAGCATCGAGAAGGTGTTGATGATCAGGAAGATGCCGACCAGGAAGGCGATCCCGGCGAAGCCGAGCATCGCGTACTTCATGACCTTCAGGAAGCTCTCGACCTGCTTCTGGTTGGCGTCGGCGACCTCCTTGGCGGTCCGCACCTTGTAGCCGTGGCCGAGGACGGCGAGGACGTTCTGCTTCAGAGCCGCGTCGCTCACGCCCCGCGCGGCGGTGACGTTGACGTCCGTGTACACCCCGGTCCGGCCGACCAGCGTCTGCTGGGCGGTCCGGGTGTCCAGGTAGAAGATGGCCGCGCCCGGGTTGGTCACCTGGAAGGTGGCGATGCCGGACACGCGCGCGTGGTGCGTACCGACGACCGAGATCATGCCGATGTCGTCACCGAGCTTCAGATGGTGCTTGTCGGCGGTGTCCTGGTCCACCATCACCTGGTCCGGGCCCTTGGGCGCGGTACCGGAGGTGATCTTCATGGTGCGGGCGTCGTTGCCGTTCCAGCTGCCGACGATGGTGGGGCCGCCGCCGCTGGGCGACAGCTTGTCCAGGTGGGCGTCGGTCACGGTCACCGCGGTGGAGAACACGGTGCCCTCGGCGGACCGCACGCCCTCGGCCTTGCGGACCCGGCCGAGCACGGCCGCCGGCAGCACCGGCGGCTTGCCGGTGGAGGAGGTGGTCTGGCCGGTGTCGGAGGCGCCCTTGGCGCTCACCGTGACGTCCGAGGCGGTCGCCTGGAACAGCTTGTCGAAGGTGGTGTTCATGGTGTCGGTGAACACCAGGGTGCCGCAGACGAACGCCACCGACAGCAGCACCGCGACCGCCGACAGCGCCATGCGGCCCTTGTGCGCGAGGAAGTTGCGCATCGAGGTCTTCAGAACGGTCACGACGTACGCCCCCGGGCGTCGAAGTCCTTCATGCGGTCCAGGACCTGATCGGCCGTCGGCTGGTGCATCTCGTCCACGATCCGGCCGTCGGCGAGGTACAGCACCCGGTCCGCGTAGGAGGCGGCGACGGGGTCGTGGGTGACCATGACGATGGTCTGGCCGAGTTCGTCCACCGAGCGGCGCAGGAAGCCCAGAACCTCGGCCCCCGCGCGCGAGTCGAGGTTTCCGGTCGGCTCGTCCCCGAAGATGATCTCGGGGCGGGCGGCGAGCGCGCGGGCCACGGCGACGCGCTGCTGCTGGCCGCCGGAGAGCTGGGTCGGCCGGTGCTTGAGCCGCCCGGCGAGCCCCACGGTCTCCACCACCCGGTCCAGCCACGCGCGGTCCGGCTTGCGGCCCGCTATGTCCATGGGCAGCGTGATGTTCTCCAGCGCGTTCAGCGTCGGCAGCAGGTTGAACGCCTGGAAGATGAACCCGATCCGGTCCCGGCGCAGCTGGGTGAGCTTCTTGTCCTTCAGACCGGTGATCTCGGTCTCGTCCAGGTAGATCTGACCGCTGGTCACGGTGTCGAGCCCGGCCAGGCAGTGCATCAGGGTCGACTTGCCGGACCCCGAGGGGCCCATGATCGCGGTGAACTGCCCCCGGGCGATGTCCACGTCCACCTGGTCCAGGGCGACGACGCGGGTCTCACCGGACCCGTACGCCTTCACGACCTGCCGCGCCCGCGCGGCAACGGCCGTACGCCCTCCAGTACCCCCGTGCCTGGGAATGGTTACAGCCGAAGTCACGGTATGTCTCCTATGTCGGTCTACGAGCAGTGTCGTGAAGCGGTACGACGATGAGTCTCGGTGCGCCGAGGGGTGCGGCGCGCTGGTGCGCGACCCCCTCTTGTGCGGGGGAAAACCCCACCCCCGCCGGTCAGGTCGGCCGCTCTCGGTACCCGCGGCCGGCCCCGTCGAGGCTCCGGCCGGCCACCCCCCAGCGGCGTAAAGCCAGGTTAAGGAGCGACCCGGTGCCGTCTCCTCCTCCGCCGGGACGAACCCTCCCCGAGTCGTAGGAGGGAGGGTCCCCTAGGGGTCTCTCCACCGCCGGGTGGAGAGATGTCCGGGATCGCTCCACCCCTCGGCCCGCCCAGGCTCCACCCTCCCGCCGCGTGCGGGTCAAGTGGGAAGCTGTCCGGGCAGAGATAGATGCAAGGGACACGGTCCGGGGGCAGGGCGGGCCAAGGGGAGGGGGTCCGGTGGGGAGCACGACACCCGCGATACGCGACGGCGCCGCGGAGCGGCAGCACAGCAGGCGGCGGGGCGCGGTCGTGGCGGCGCTGATGCTGACGATGGCACTGGCGGCGCTCGATGCCACGATCGTCTCCACGGCCGTACCACAGATCGTCGGCGACCTCGGCGGGTTCTCGGTCTTCTCCTGGCTGTTCTCCGGCTATCTGCTCGCCGTCACCGTCAGCCTCCCCGTCTACGGCAAGCTGTCCGACACCTTCGGCCGCAAGCCGGTGCTGGTGGTGGGCGCATCCGTGTTCCTGCTGGGCTCGCTGCTGTGCGCGGCAGCCTGGAACATGGCGGCGCTGATCGCGTTCCGGATCGTGCAGGGGCTGGGCGGCGGGGCCTTGCAGGGCACGGTGCAGACGCTGGCCGCCGATCTGTACCCGCTGGCGGAGCGCCCGAAGATCCAGTCGAAGCTGTCCACCGTGTGGGCGGTGTCGGCGGTGGCCGGTCCGGGGCTCGGCGGGGTGCTCGCCGCCTATGCCGACTGGCGCTGGATCTTCCTGGTCAACCTGCCCTTCGGTGCCGCCGCGCTGTGGCTGGTCGTACGCCATCTGCACGAGCCGCAGCGGGAAGCCGCCGCCCGCGCGCGCGTGGACTGGGCCGGGGCGCTCGCGGTGTTCGCCTGCGGCGGGGTGCTGCTGACCGCGCTGGTGCAGGGCGGGGTCGCCTGGCCGTGGCTGTCGGCGCCGTCCCTCGCCCTGTTCGCCGCGGGGCTGGCGCTGGCCGGGGTGGTCGTCCTGGTGGAACGGCGGGCGGCCCAGCCGATCATCCCGGGGTGGGTGTGGCGGCGCCGTACGATCGCGGCCGTCAACCTGGCGCTCGGCGCCCTCGGCCTGCTGATGGTGGCGCCGAGCGTGTTCCTGCCCACCTACGCGCAGTCGGTGCTCGGACTCGCGCCGGTGGCCGCGGGGTTCGTGCTGTCGGTGTGGACGCTGAGCTGGCCGGTGTCGGCCGCCTTCAGCCAGCACGTCTACCGGCGCATCGGCTTCCGGGACACCGCACTGCTCGGCATCGGCCTGGCCGCGCTCCTGCTGTTCGCCTTCCCCTTCCTGCCCTACCCCGGCTCGTGGTGGCAGCCGGCACTGCTGATGCTGCTGCTCGGCGGGGCGCTGGGGCTGTTCCAGCTGCCGCTGATCGTCGGGGTGCAGTCCACGGTCGGCTGGTCGGAGCGGGGCACCACGACCGCCTCCGTGCTGTTCTGCCGGCAGACCGGGCAGACCGTGGGCGCGTCGGTGTTCGGCGCCGTCGCCAACGCGGTGCTGGCCGCACGGCTGGGCGGCGCGGGCGACCTGGACTCCGTCACGCGCGCGCTGGGCTCCGGTACGGCGCCGGAGACCACCCGGCGGGCGATCGCCGCGGCGGTGCACTCGGTGTACCTCGGCGCCGGCTGCGCGGCGGCCCTGGCCTTCCTGGTCCTGCTGCTGGTGGCCCCGCGCAGATTCCCGGTGCTCGACGAGTGAACCGGCGCCGGCTGCGCCCCGTATGTCCCAGGGCAACATCCGAGGTGGGAGCGGTGGTCGCCCAGTAAGCGCATACCGACCGGCCAGTTCGGTGAAAACGCCCCACAGGACCGAACTCGCGAGTAACGTGCGTGGCTCCGCTCCCCCCACTCCCTGCGGTCCGCCGCCACGGACCCGAGCCGCGCAAGGAGCCCGGGATGTCCCAGGACCCCCCGCACACGCCCAACCCGCCGTACTCGCCGTACTCGCCGTACTCGCCGACTCCCCCGTACCCGGCCGACCCCGGGAACGCGTCGTACACCTACCCCTGGCAGCCCCCGGCCCCCGAACCGTCCCGCAGACCCGCACCGCCGCACCGGGAGCCGGTCGGGCACCACAGCGACCTGCGGGTGCTGCGCGGCGCCTACCGCTGGCAGCGCCGTGCCGCCACCCTCACCGCGCTCGGCTACTTCACCCTCTTCCTCGTCCTGTCCGCGTACGCCCCCGGCCTGATGACCGACACGGTCGCCGACGGCATCCCGGCCGGGCTGCTGCTCGCCCTCGTCCAACTCCCCGTCACCTGGCTTGCGATCGCCCGGTACGAGCACACCGCGCGCGTGCACGTCGATCCGCTCGCGGACCGCATCCGCAAGGAGGCCGAACTGGACACGCGACGAGGAGCGATGCGATGACCACGGCCGCCGGCTCCCTCGCCGTCCCCGCCTTCACCGGTTTCAGCGGCTCGGCGCAGACCATGTCCCTGATCGCCTTCACCACCGTCGCCACGGTGACCCTGCTGCTGTGCGTGATGACCGGCCCCGACCGCGACGACCTCGACGAGTTCTACACCGGTTACGGCTCCCTCTCGCCGCTGCGCAACGGCCTCGCCATCGCCGGCGACTACATCTCCGCCGCCACCGTCCTCGGCACCGGCGGCGTGATCGCCCTGTGCGGCTACGACGGCGTCGTCCTCGCCCTCAGTACGGCGCTGTCGCTCATGCTGCTGATGTTCCTGCTGGCCGAACCGCTGCGCAACGCCGGGCGGTTCACCATGGGCGACGCGCTGGCCCGCCGGCTGCCGGGACGCGGTGTGCGCATCACGGCCTGCGCGGTCACCATCGCCGCCCTGCTGCCGCTGATGCTGGTCCAGCTCGCCGGGACCGGGCAGCTGATGGCGTTCATCCTGGGCTTCTCCAACGAGTCGCTGAAGACCGGATGCGTCGTGGGCCTCGGCGTCCTGATGATCGGCTACGCCGCGATCGGCGGCATGAAGGGCACCGCGCTCATCCAGATCCTGAAGATCGTGCTCCTGGTCGGCTCCGGCGCCGTGATCGCCCTGCTGGTGCTGCACCGCTTCGGCTGGGACCCGGGCGCCCTGTTCACCGCGGCGGCCCGAAGGAGCGGTGCCGGGCCCGCGTTCCTGCGCTCCGGGCTCCAGTTCGGCACCGGCGCACGCTCCCGCCTGGACATGATCGCCTCGCAGCTGACCGTGGTGCTGGGCGGCGCCTGTCTGCCGCACATCACCATGCGCATGTACACCGCCTCCAGCGCCCGCCAGGTGCGCCGCTCGATGTCCTGGGCGGTCTCGATCGTCGCGCTGTTCGTGCTGGTCATGACGGTGGTCGGGTTCGGCGCCACGGCACTGGTGGGCCGCGCGGGGATCGCCGCGGCCGACCCGCAGGGCAACACCGCCTATCTGCTCGGCACGCGCGCGGTGTTCGGCACGGACGTGTCGGCGGCGGAGACCTTCCTGTTCACCCTGGTCACCACCGCGATCTTCCTGACCCTGCTGGCCTCGGTGGCCGGGATGATCCTCGCCTGCGCCAACTCCCTCGCGCACGACGTCTTCGCCACCGGGGCGCGGGAGATGCCGGCCCGGCGCGAGATGGCCCTGGCCCGCGCCTCGGCCCTCGCCGTCGGCGTGCCGACGATCCTGCTGGCCACCCTGGTCCAGCACCACAGCCTCCAGCCGCTGGTCACACTCTCCTTCTGCCTCGGCGCCTCGGCCATCGCACCCGCCCTGGTGTACGGCCTCTTCTGGCGCCGCTACACCCGCGGCGGGCTGCTGAGCACGCTGATCGGGGGCACGCTGACCGTGCTGCTGCTGATGCCGGGCACCAACCTCGTGTCCGGTTCACCGGTCTCCGCGTTCCCGCACGCGGACTTCAACTGGTTCCCGTTCACGACCACCGGGATCGTCTCCATCCCGGCCGGCTTCCTCTTCGGCTGGCTGGGCACGGTGGCCTCGGGCCGCGCGAAGGCGGAGCAGCAACGGCGCCAGTACGAGGCGGTGGAGGGCTGGATCCTGGCAGGTGCGGTACGACGCCGGTGAGGCCCGCGCCGGGCGGCCCGGGAAGCCCCGGCCCCCGGCTACTCCAGGGCGGCCCTGGCGGTCAGTGAGATCAGGCTGCTGCGGACATGGTCCATGTGCGCGCTGACGTCGTCCCAGGCCTCGCCGTGCTCGCGCAGCACCCGCTCCGTCTCGCGGGCGATGCGCTCCTCGCGCAGGCGCGCGTCGGCGATGATCTCGGCGGCCCGCGCGTCCGCCTCCTCCTGACGGCGGCGCGCGGACTCCTCGGCCTCGCCCAGGGCCCGCTTGGCCTCCGACAGAGCGGTCTCGGCCCGGCTCACCCGCTGGGCGTGCCGGGCGTCCAGGGCGGCCGCCTGCTCGGCCTCCTCGCGCTCGACGGCGGCCCACCGCTCGGCGTGCTCCCGCGACTGCTCGGCGAGCAGGGCGGCGGAGCGCTCCCGCGCCTCACGCAAGGCCGCGAGCGCCGCCGCCCGCTCCTGTTTCACCGCACGCCGGGCGCCGATGCGGATCTCGTCGGCCTCGGCGCGCGCCGCCTGGAGGCGCTGCCGGGCGCGTTCGTCGGCCAGCGCGCGAAGCGCCTCCGCCTCTTCATGCGCCTCCCGGCATACGCCCTCGGCGCGCTCATCGGCCTCCACCACCTGCTGCTGGGCCTCGCGCCGGGTGCGCTCCCGGAGATCGGCCGCCTCCTCCAGCACGAGCTGGAACACGCGGCGGGCGCGCTCCCCCAGCGTCTCGTAGTCCTGCGGCGCGAGCTGGGCGACCGCCTCGCGCAGCCGCCGCACCTCCGCCTCCATGTCCTTGGCGAGCACGGTGAGCCGCGCGGCGCGTTCCCACGCGGCGTCCCGGTCCTGCGACAGCGCCTGGAGACAGGCGTCGACCTGAGCGGGGCGGTAGCCGCGCCCCCGGACCGTCACGAAGCCGTGCGGCGGCATCGATGCGCTGCTCACCCTGGGAACCCCTCTCCACCGGACATACACGACAGGATGATTTCGCGCATATCTTGATGGATCGGACATGGGCGTTCATAACGCGACACTCCGCAGTCACGTCACGGCCCCTGGGCAGTCGCTACAACAGGCCGTCCCACATCTGTTCCAGCAGCACCGACCACCAGCTCTCCGGCGAACCCAGCGCCGCCGGGTCCAGAGCGGCCAACTGCGCCTGGAAATCGACGGTCCAACGACCCGCCTGCTCCTGGTTCAGCCCGAACCGCAGCCGCCACATCCGGCCCAGCAGCGCCAGACAGCGCGCGAACTCCGGCAGCCCCGTGTTCACGAACTGCGGCGGCACCGGAGCACCGCCCGGCCCCGCCTCCACCGGCACCGCCACGATGTTCGCCGTGCCGTACTGCACACACAGCGCCCTGCCGAAGTCGGTCCCCATCACGAGGTACGACCCCGCGTCCGGCGCCGGCTGCACCCCGCGCTCGGCCGCCAGCTCCGCCAGCGTCGGCACCGGACGGCCCGGCTGCGCCTGCGCCCAGAAGAACGGGCCCATGTCCACCGGCAGTCCGGCCACCACCAGCGTGTGCGCCACGACCGGCGGCACACCCTGCCGCGACACCGCCTGCTGCTCGAACCGGAAGACCCCCGGCCCGAACGCCGCCGCCAGCTCCTGGGCGATGGCCTCCGGCGGAACCGGCGGCGCCGCCTGCACCGGCGGCAACGGCGCACGCACCGGCGCGGGGCGCGCGGGACCGTCCGCGACCTGGTGCAGCTCACCCTGGTGCGCGAGCAACTGCTGCATGCCCTGCTGCCGGCTCGCATGGTCCGTGCCGTACGGCGCGATGCTCGTGATCCGCGCCTGCGGCCACTGCTCCCGGATCATCCGCGCGCAGTAGGCACCCGGCAGTTCACACGACTCCAACTCCGTGTGCAGCTCCAGCACCTGGTCCGGCGGCACGTTCATGGCCCGCAGCTCATGGAAGATCTGCCACTCCGGATGCGGCGTACCCGGCGCCGAACGCCGGATCAGCTGCTGCTCCGAACCGTCCTGCGCCCGGTAGCGCAGCACCGCCTGATAACCGGGGCCGACCATCGGCTGCCCCGCCTGCGGATACCCGTACGCCGGAGGCTGCCCCGGCACCGGCCCGCCCGGCGGCATCGGCTGCATCGGCTGAGCGGCGCCCGGAGGCATGCCGGGAGCGGACGGCGGCGGGGGTACGCCGGGACCGGCCACCGGGGGCCCGGCCAGCATGGTCTCCGCGTGGTGCACGGCGTTACGCCCCCCACCGGGCGCACCAGGAGCCCCGGGGGCGCCCGGAGGCTGCGGCGCGCCGGGGACCGGCGGCATGCCCGGGGCGCCCGGCGCCGCGGGCACGCCCGGCGGATGCGGCATGCCCGGGGCGCCCGGCATCCCCGGAGCGCCCGGAGGCTGCGGCGCGCCTCCCATCTGACTGGGATCGGCCAGCATCGTGGCGGCGTAATGCGCCCCGCCCGGAGGCGTGCCGCCCGGAACACCGGGCGGCGCGGGCGGGTGGGGGGCGCCCGGCGCATGCGGCACACCCGGAGCACCCGGGACACCCGGGGCGCCCGGCGCACCAGGCATCCCCGGCCCCTCGGGACCGAGCGCCGACACCAGCTGGGTCGCCACATACCCGCCCGCAGGCGCACCCGGAGCACCAGGCGCACCAGGCACGGGCGGTACCGGCGGGCTCCCCGGGCGCGCGCCCGGCGCACCAGGGGCGCCCGGCGGAGGAGGCGGCGTGTTCAGGCCACCGCGCCCCTTCTTCGGCGGCGGCGCCGCCTTGCTCGTCGCGGCGTCCGCGATGTCCCCCGCGTGCGGCGGCAGCGGCCGCGCCTGCTCACCCTGGCCCGCCGGAGCCTGAGCCCCACTCAGGTCAGCACCGGGCCCCTGCGGATAGCCGTACGCGGACGCCCCCGGCACGGGCGGCGGCGTACTCCCCGCCGGTACACCCGGTGCACCGGGGCCGGCAGGGGGCGCGGGCGGAGTGCCGGGCGCCCCCGGGTATCCCGGCACGCCCGGCGGCGGGGTACCGGGAACCGCCGGCCCCTGCGGATAGCCGTACGCGGACGCCCCCGGCACGGGCGGCGGCGTGCTGCCCGGCGCGCCCAGCAGGTTCGACGTGTCGAGCGCCGGCGCGACCGCCGTCGGCGGCAACTGGCTGCCCCCCGACATCAGCGCCGTCTTCGCCTCCGGCGTTGCCGCCGGCCGCTGCGGCGCGACCTCGTCCGCATCCAGGTCGGTCAACGGCGGCGCGAACACCGTCGCGGGCAACGGCACCGAACGGTCCTCCTCGCCGGACTCCGCGTTCGTGTCCGTACCCGCCCACGGGGTGGCCCCCACGGGCACATCCGCCGGAGCCGGCGCCCCCGGAGCACCGGAAGCCGCGGGCGCCCCGGGCACGGCAGCCGCGCCGGGCGCATCCGCCACCCCCTGCGCCTCCTCGGCCCCTTGGGCTCCCTGGACACCCTGCGCGCCCATCGGCACCCCGGCCTGCGTCTCCGCAAGCCCGCCGGCACCGGAGGACGCCCCACCACCGGAGCCGCCCGCCGCATCCGCGTCCGCGCCGGCACCGGCGGACCCCGCGGCGGCGGGCCTGCTACCGATCCCCAGCTTGTCCGCGGCCTCCTGCAACCACTCCGGAGGAGACAGCAGGAACGACGTCTGATTCAGATCCACCCGCGCCGGAGCAGGCGCCGGCACCGCGCCCCGCGCGTCCTCCGCACGGCCGTATTCCTCCTCGTACCGGCGGATCACCTCACCCACCGGCAGCGCGGGCCACAGCGTCGCCTCCCCGCTGTCCCGCGCGATGACGAGCCGCTGCCCGCCCGCGTCCGAACGCGGGCCCTCCGCACGGTCCTCGCCCCACACCACGAACCCCAGCTCGAACTCCCGCACCCGCACCTCACGGTGCTGGTACGCGGGCACGTCGCCGTTGATCCACTCCTCGGCGCGCTCCTGCGCCTGCGCGTACGTCACCATCGTCTGCGTCTCACTCCCCCACCGGGCCGGACGAAGCCGAACCGGACGACACCGGCACGACACGGGCGAAACCGCCGTCCACCATCAGGCTCGCCACCGTCTCCAACTCCGGCGGACTACCCGCCAGCCGGGACAGAAAGGCATCGAAGTCCTCACCGCACGGCAGCAACAGGCGCTCCACCCGCTCCGCCGGCGACCACGACGGATCGGCGTCGCGCACATCGTCGTACGCGCAGAACCACACCGAACCCACCCGCTCGCCCTTCACCTTCACCGCGAGCAGCCCGCCCTGCACGAACGCCACACACAGGTAGTCCTTCGTCAGATGGTCACGCAGGCACTTGTTCACATACACCAGGTCGTTGACCGCGGCCTCGTCCCGCACCGTGAAGAACGGCTGGTCCACCAGCAGACCCAGCTCCGGGTCCAGCGCCGTACCGACCGGCGCACAACCGCCCGCGGCCTTCAGGAACGACCGGTACGCACCCGGCAGCCGGTAGCCCAGATCCTCCTCGACCCCCTGCACCTGCGCCTCGGTCACCGCCACACCCAGCTTCGGCAGCCCGAAGTGCGCCGGCCGCGTCTCCTGCAACGGCCGCGTCCCCCGCTTGTCGTGGTCCACCCGCGTGGTCGCCAGCCCGGCATGATGCCGCAGCAACGCCTTCACCTCGACCGGAACCAGCTCCAGCCGCCGCGTACCCGCCACGTGATGCCACGTCCAGCCGTGCGGCGTCGCCACATCCGGCACCGTGTCCCACAACTCGTGCTCCGCCGCCGCCAGCGCCGCGTTCGCCGTCACGAAGTCCGTCAGCCGCAACTCGTCGACACCGAACCCCTCCGGCGGCTCGGCGATCTCCACCGCCACGCGCGCGTACGGCGAGAAATCTGGGTAACCCCGCTCATCGACCCGTACCCCTCTCGGGTGACGTGCCGCACGGACCGGATCCGGAAAGTGCACGACCTGCCCGGCATAGGCCGCGTTCGGCGGCGCGGCTTCCTGCCCGAGCCGACCTGTCGTCATGGCGGTTGCCCCCTGCGGCGTTCTCTCTGGCCTGAACGGCGGTGTCGATCGCGGATGGCGACAGCCTATGCGCTCCCCGAATCCCGGTCACCGGCCCATCACAACCCCGCCGCCACCGCCGCATCCCGCACACCACACCCCACCCGCCCCCACCGTGACCAGCCGTCACCCCACCATGACGGACCGTCCGTACCCTGGCGTGTCGCGCCGCCCCAGCTTCCGCACGAGCCACGGCATTTGGCACCCTGTGTCCTTCGGGGATGCCCGGGGAGGAAAAGCAATCATGAGTACGATCATGAAAACTGCGCAGACCGGAGGTACCGACGTGCGGGCCGGCGACCCTCGCATCGACTGGAGCGGCACCGACACACGCCCCGCTCCCGCCCTCCGTCAGCGCCGCGACGGCATCCTGCCCACCATCGCCGCCGCCCTCTCCGTCCGCGGCACCACCCTCACCGGCACCGCCGCCCGCGGCGAGGAACCCCCCGCCCTGCACCCCCTCGTCCAGGACTTCCTCGACACCCTCACCAGCACCCAGCGCGACCGCTTCACCGGCCGCTGCGCCGAAACCATCCTCATCTCCCGGCACATCGCCGCCGCCGACGCCGCCCGCAGCAAACGCGCCGCCCGCAGACCCATGACCAACAGCGAAGCCCGCAAAACCCTCAAGCACGCCAAACTCACCGCCCGCCGCATACGCGAGGACGGCGACCCCCTCCACGGCAGCTTCGCCACCCCCTGCCGCGCCTGCACCGCCCTCAGCGCCCACTTCGGCGTCCGCATCGTCGACCCCACGGCAACAGCCGGCTGACCCAGCGAACACCACGCACCGGGCAGCGGCCGGGACAACGAACACGGCAGCCGGCAACCCCGCCCCGTCCACCCACCCTGCAACACCCCGCCAGCACGACGAACGAAGGGCAGATGCACCCCGACCGCACCTCCCCCAAGCCCACGACCCCGCTCGGGCAAGGGGGACCCCCCTCCCGCTTCCCCGCCCCCGTCGACGCCGCCCTGCGCGCCGCCGGCTGGCAACCCGGACGCTGGGACATAAAACAAGCCGAGATCTGGGCGGACACCCTGCGCGCCCACACCTCACCCGCCGGACACCGGCACACCGTCTTCCCCGCCGCCGTCGAGGCATGGGCCGAATTCGGCGGCCTCCACATCACCCCCACCGGCCCCGGCCGCCACGTCGCCCCCGCCACCCTCCACCTCGACCCCCTGCACGGCCTCCACCTCGCCCGCACCCTCGGCGACCTCGGCCGCGCCCTCGGCACCCAACTCTGCCCACTCGGCGAGGAGACCGACACCGCCGCCGCCCTCGCCATCGACAGCGAAGGCCGCGTCTACGCCCTCGACCACACCGGCGACTGGTACGCCGGCCCCGACATCGACCACGCCCTGACCACCCTCATCACCGGCATCCGCCCCATACGCCTCACCGCCGGCTGACCCACCCCCCTCACCCCGCCGGAATCACCGCCGACACCCGGAACCCACCCGCATCCGTCGGCCCCGACACAAACACCCCACCCAACGCCACCACCCGCTCACGCATCCCCACCAGACCATTCCCACCCGAGGGCAACCGCGCCGCCGACGCGGACCCCGGCTCCGGCGGCGGACCGTTCTCCACCTGCATCGCGATCTCCGACACCCGATGCGCCAACCGCACCCGCGTCCGCGCACCCGCCGCATGCTTGTGCACGTTCGTCAACGCCTCCTGCACCACCCGGTACGCCGTCTGCTCCACCTCCGCCGCATACGACCGCACCTCCCCCTCCACCGACAGATCCACCACCATCCCCGCAGCCGCCGACTGCCCCACCAACTCCGCCAGCTCCGACAGACACGGCCCCTCCCCCGAACCCGGAGAAACCTCCCCCTCCCCGGCCGCCCGCGTCGCCGCCGCAGCAGCCGCCTCACCCACCGCCGCCAACGGCACCCTCGCCGCAGCACGCGGGACCACGTCCTCCCCCGCCCGCAGCACCCCGAGCATCTCCCGCAACTCGGTCAACGCCTGCCGCCCCATGTCCCCCACCAGCGCCGCGTTCTTCACCGCCTTCTCCGGATCCTTCCGCGCCACCGCCTGCAACGCCGCCGCATGCACCACCATCAGGCTCACCCGATGCGCGACCACGTCATGCATCTCCCGCGCGATCCGCGTCCGCTCCTCGTTACGCGCCCACTCCGCCCGCTCCTCCGCCCGCTCCGCGAGCAACTGAAGCTCCCGCTCCAGCGAGTCCGCCCGCTCCCGCAAGCTCTCCATCAACCGCCGCCGCGCCCCCACATACAGCCCCAGCAACACCGGCGGCGCCGTCAGCCCCAGCGCCGTCGCCACCGCCGCGAAGGACACGAACCAGTCACCCAGCGTGAGATCGCCCCGCGCCATGTCCTGCCGCACCCGCACGAACGTCACCACGGCCGTGCCCACCAGAGACATCCCGGCCAACGCCCCGATGATCCGCCGCGGCAGCTCACACGCGGCCAGCGTGTACAGACCCACGATGCCCAGCAGGAAGCCCATCTCGGCCGGCGTGATCGCGATCGCCACCAGCACGACAGCGACCGGCCACCTCCGCCGCACCAGCAGCACCGAACCCGCGACCAACCCGAACAGCACGCCCAGCCACACGGGAATCCCCGCGTCCCGGGCGAACGGAACCCCCTCCGCACCGCACTCCACGGCGGACACCAGCGCCAGGCTCCCGTCGAGCAGTGCGCTGCGCCACCTCGCCCACCACCAGGGGCCGGTCAGAGCCCTGGCATGGTCTTCCCCCGTCGTGGTCATAGCTCCAGCCTACGGGCGAGTGCCACCCCTTTTCCGGTGACTTTCCCCGGCCCCAGCTCACCACACTCCGTAACCGGGTGGGCTCGAAACAGCCCCAAATCCCTCGAACAGGTGAACCTTTCCTGTTCGACCCCGGAACATCACATTCCGCCCGGACGGTATGCGTATGACAAGCGGCAAGTACGCAGACCTCGAAGGCCTCCGGAACCAGGCGATCGCCCTGCGCCGGGCCGGCCACAGCCTCCGGCAGATCCGGGACGAGCTGAAGATCTACAACAACGACATCCTCAACCAACTGGTCAAGGGCGAACCCCCACCGGAGTGGACCAAACGCCCCAGGGCCAAGGACGACCTCCGCGAGCGCGCCCGGGAACTGCGACTCCAGGGCTGGACGTACCGCGAGATTCAGGCCGAGCTCGGCTGCTCCAAGAGTTCCGTTTCCCTCTGGGTGCGCGACCTGCCACACCCGGAGCCAAAGTGCACCCCGGACGAACGGCTGGCGCGCATGAACGCCGGACTGGCAAGGCTGCGCGCCGAACAGGACCACGCGCGGATGGCGACCAAGCAGGAGGCAGCGGCAGGGATCGGCGAACTCACGGATCGGGAGCTGTTCATCACAGGCGTAGCCCTGTACTGGGCCGAAGGCACGAAGGACAAGCCACACGCCCGCCGCGAGAGCGTGGAATTCGTCAACAGCGACCCCGGAATGATCTCCGTCTTCCTGGCCTGGCTGGATCTCCTGGGAGTGTCGCGCGATCGCTTGCACTGCAGGCTCATGATCCATGAATCCGCAGACGTCGACGCCGCTGAAAAGTACTGGGCCGACCTTGTCGGCATCGACCAGGCCCACCTGGGCAAGACCACACTCAAGAAGCACAATCCCATGACCGTACGCAAGAACACTGGCAGCACCTACCGAGGCTGTCTCGGCATCAAAGTGCGCCAAGGAGCCGACCTGTACCGTCGCATCGAGGGGTGGTGGTGCGGCATAGTAGGGGCTGTCACCGCAGCCGATCTTCCAAATCGGACATAGCGGTAATCCCGGGTCGTCTAAGGGCAAGACGGTGGTTTTTGGTACCACTTATAGGGGTTCGAATCCTCTCCCGGGAGCAAATGCTCAGTTCGGGTCCTGACCGGCACCACCCCCCGGCAGGGCCCGCTCTCATGTCCCCCACCAAACGCCCCGGTATCCTGCGGCTGTCACCCACACCCATTCAGAGCCGAAGGGCAACCCCGTGAGCGCCATTCGCCCGGCAGCCGTCGTCGTTCTCGCAGCGGGTGAGGGCACCCGTATGAAGTCGGCCACACCCAAGGTCCTGCACCAGATCTGCGGCCGTTCGCTGGTCGGCCATGTGCTGGCCGCCGCCCGGGAGTTGACCCCGGAGCAGCTGGTCGTCGTGGTGGGGCACGCCCGTGAGCAGGTCGCCGCGCACCTCGCCGAGATCGACCCCGAGGTCCGTACCGCCGTGCAGGCGGAGCAGAAGGGCACCGGGCACGCCGTACGGATGGGCCTGGAGGAGCTGGGCGGGGCGGTGGACGGGACGGTCGTGGTGGTGTGCGGGGACACTCCGCTGCTCACCGGCGAGACGCTGGCGCGGCTCGCCGAGACGCACCGTGCGGACGGCAACGCCGTGACCGTGCTGACCGCCGAGATGCCGGACGCGACCGGGTACGGCCGGATCGTGCGGGACGAGGTCTCGGGTGCCGTCACGGCGATCGTGGAGCACAAGGACGCGAGCGCGGAGCAGCGGGCGATCCGGGAGATCAACAGCGGGGTGTTCGCGTTCGACGGGCAGCTGCTGGCGGATGCGCTGAAGCGGGTGCGGACGGACAACAGCCAGGGTGAGGAGTACCTCACGGATGTGCTCGGGATTCTGCGGGAGGCGGGGCACCGGGTGGGTGCTTCGCTGGCCGTGGATCACCGGGAGATCGCGGGGATCAACAACCGGGTGCAGCTGGCGGAGGCCCGCCGGATTCTGAACGACCGGTTGCTGGAGCGGGCGATGCTGGACGGCGTGACCGTGGTGGATCCGGCGACGACGTGGGTGGATGTGTCGGTGACCTTCGAGCGGGATGCGGTGGTGCATCCGGGGACGCAGTTGACCGGGTCGACGCATCTGGGTGAGGGCGCGGAGGTGGGTCCGAACTGCCGGCTGCGGGACACGCGGGTGGGTGCCGGGGCGCGGGTGGACAACACGGTGTCCGAGGGGGCCGTGGTGGGTGCGGGGGCGTCGGTGGGGCCGTACGCGTATCTGCGTCCGGGGACGCGGCTCGGCGCCAAGGGCAAGATCGGTACGTACGTGGAGACGAAGAACGCGTCGATCGGGGAGGGCACGAAGGTGCCTCATCTGTCGTACGTGGGGGACGCGACGATCGGTGAGTACACGAACATCGGCGCGGCGAGTGTGTTTGTGAACTACGACGGTCAGGACAAGCACCACACGACGGTGGGGTCGCATTGCCGGACTGGTTCGGACAACATGTTTGTGGCTCCTGTCACGGTCGGGGACGGTGCTTACACCGCTGCCGGGTCCGTGATCACGAAGGATGTGCCGCCCGGTTCGCTGGCCGTGGCCCGTGGTCAGCAGCGGAATATCGAGGGCTGGGTGGCTCGTAAGCGGCCGGGGAGCGCGGCGGCGAAGGCGGCCGAGGCGGCGTCCCGGGAGGGCGTGAGCGAGGACTGACCGGAATCGTGTGCGCCAAACACGGCGTACCGTGATAAGTGCACATCCGCACACGTGCACCCGCACCCCTACCAGCTGGTTTCGGCCTCTCTTGCCCAGACGGGAGGTCGTAGACGGCGCCGGCTGGCTGAGACAACCTCTGAGGAGACTGTGCTGTGACCGGGATCAAGACGACCGGCGAGAAGAAGATGATGTTCTTCTCCGGCCGCGCCCACCCCGAGCTTGCCGAGGAGGTCGCCCAGCAGTTGGGTGTCGGGGTTGTCCCGACGAAGGCCTTCGACTTCGCGAACGGCGAGATCTATGTCCGCTATCAGGAGTCGGCGCGTGGTGCGGACTGTTTCCTGATCCAGAGCCACACGGCTCCGATCAACAAGTGGATCATGGAGCAGTTGATCATGATCGACGCGCTGAAGCGTGCGTCGGCGCGCTCCATCACGGTGATCGTGCCGTTCTACGGGTATGCGCGGCAGGACAAGAAGCACCGTGGTCGTGAGCCGATCTCGGCGCGGCTGATCGCGGATCTGATGAAGACGGCGGGTGCGGACCGCATCCTGACGGTGGATCTGCACACGGATCAGATCCAGGGCTTCTTCGACGGTCCGGTGGACCATCTGTTCGCGCTGCCGCTGCTGGCCGACTATGTGGGCCGGAAGGTGGACCGGGACAAGCTGACGGTGGTGTCTCCGGACGCGGGCCGGGTGCGGGTGGCGGACCGCTGGTGTGACCGGCTGGGTGCGCCGCTGGCGATCGTGCACAAGCGCCGGGACAAGGACGTGGCGAACCAGGTGACGGTCCACGAGGTCGTGGGTGAGGTCAAGGGTCGTGTCTGTGTGCTGGTGGACGACATGATCGACACGGGTGGCACGATCTGTGCGGCGGCGGACGCGCTGTTCGCGCATGGTGCGGAGGACGTCATTGTGACGGCGACGCACGGTGTGCTGTCGGGTCCGGCGGCGGACCGGCTGAAGAACTCGCGGGTGAGCGAGTTCGTGTTCACGAACACGCTGCCGACGCCGGCGGAGCTGGGTCGTGACCTGGACAAGATCACGGTGCTGTCGATCGCTCCGACGATCGCGAGTGCGGTGCGTGAGGTGTTCGAGGATGGTTCGGTGACCAGCCTCTTCGACGAGCAGTGAGGTTTCTGCAACCCCGCTGCGGAACCCGGCTCCGACCCCGCTCCGCGAGGTAGCCGGAGATCCTTTTGAGTGCGGCCTCCCCCTCCGAGTAGACTGCTCAAGTTGCTCGGCGAGGGAGGCCGTACTCCGTTTCGGCGGAAGGTACGGCGGTCCGTTATCGACGCGCTCTTCGTAGCAGGCCGTTCGTGGCCGGGTGACCACGTCCGTTCCGATTTCCTACGAGGAGTGATCCATATGTCCGAGGTGAAGCTCGCCGCCGAGACCCGTACCGAGTTCGGCAAGGGTGCCGCCCGTCGCATCCGCCGTGACAACAAGGTTCCGGTCGTTCTCTACGGTCACGGCTCCGACCCGCTGCACCTGACCCTCCCGGGCCACGACCTGCTGCTGGCGCTGCGTACGCCGAACGTCCTGATCTCCCTGGACATCGACGGCAAGACCAACGAGCTGGCGATCCCGAAGGCCGTGCAGCGCGACCCGCTGAAGGGCTTCCTGGAGCACGTCGACCTGCTGCTGGTCAAGCGTGGCGAGAAGGTCACGGTCGAGATCCCGGTGCACACCGAGGGCGAGCTGGCCCCGGGTGGCAACCTGCTGGAGCACGTCCTGGCCGCGCTGCCGGTCGAGGCCGAGGCCACGCACATCCCCGAGGCCGTCACGGTCTCCGTCGAGGGCCTGGCGGCCGGTGCCTCGGTGCACGCCAAGGACATCACCCTGCCGAACGGTGTGACGCTGGCCGTGGACGCCGACGCCGTCGTGCTCCAGGTGCTCCAGGCGCAGGCCGAGGAGACCGAGGGTGAGGCCGCCGAGGGCGAAGAGGCCGCCGAGGCCTGAGTTCCGGCAGTCTGCCCACAGCGGTAGCTGTTCGTTCCAGCCGCTGCTTCCCTTGGGGAGCAGCGGCTGTTGCCTTGCGTGAGGAGAGATGGACGTGACCACCCCCGCCAGTGCCCCCTGGCTGATCGTCGGGCTCGGGAATCCCGGGCCGGAGTACGCCATGAACCGGCACAACGTCGGTTTCATGGTGGTGGACCTGCTCGCCGAACGGATCGGCGGGAAGTTCAAGCGGGCCGGCAAGGCGCAGGCGCAGGTGCTGGAGGGGCGGATCGGTCCGGTGGGTCCGGCGAACCGCCGGGTGATCCTGGCCAAGCCGATGTCGTACATGAACCTGTCCGGCGGTCCGGTGAACGCGCTGAAGGACTTCTACAAGGTGCCGGTGGCGAACATCGTCGCGGTCCATGACGAGCTGGACATCGACTACGGCACGCTGCGGCTGAAGCTGGGCGGTGGCGACAACGGGCACAACGGTCTGAAGTCGATGACGAAGGCGATGGGCGCGGACTATCACCGGGTGCGGTTCGGGATCGGGCGGCCGCCGGGGCGGATGCAGGTGGCGGACTTCGTGCTGAAGGACTTCGGGTCGGCGGAGCGCAAGGAGCTGGACTACTTCGTGGACCGGGCGGCGGACGCGGTGGAGTGTCTGGTGACCGAGGGTCTGGAGCGGGCGCAGAGCGCGTACAACTCCTGAGCCATCGGGCCGTACAACTCCTGAGCGATCGGGCCGTACAACTCCTGACATGTGCTTCTACGGCGGACAGTGAGGTTGACCGCCCGTACGGGTATGGCCAATGATCCCGGCCATGCCTGCCACAGCCAGCACTGCCCGTAGGGGCTCCGCTCGTCAGGGGTCCGTGGCCGCGTTGCGGTTCGGCCGGGTCGCGGCGGCGGGTCTGGTCGCCGCTGTGATCCTGTTCGCCGGTGTGTGGGGTTCCTGGGGCACCGCGCAGCACGTGATGCTGACCAAGGGGCGTGAGCAGGGCACGGTGCGGGTGACGTCCTGCGCGGGCGGTTCGTGCAGTGGCCCGTTCCGGCCGGTCTCGGTGGGGGCGCGGGCCCGCGCGCGGGTGGAGCTGGCGGAGTCCGTCGCGGTGCGCGAGGGGCGGACGTACGACGTGGTGTTGAAGCCGGGCACGGGGGACGCGGTGCGGTCGGGTCCGGCGGGGGTGCTGTACGCGTGGCTGCCGCTGGCCGGGGCGTTGCTGCTGGCGTCGGTGGTGGTGGGTGGCGGGATGCGGCTGCGGCGGTCGGCGTGGACGCTGGGGCTGTCGGGCCTGGCGTTGCTGACGGCGGCCTTTCTCGCCGTACAGACGGGTGGGTGAGCCCCACACGGCAGACGAGGGTGCCCCCGGGGTCGTACGACCTCGGGGGCACCCCCTTCTGCTGTGTGGGGTCCGGTGATCAGCCGGTGTTGCGCAGGCCCGCCGCCACGCCGTTGACGGTGAGGAGCAGGGCGCGGGAGAGCAGCGGGTCGGGGCTGACGCCGGCCTCCGTGGCTTCGCGCTGCCGCTTGAGCAGGGCGACCTGGAGGTAGGAGATGGGGTCCAGGTAGGCGTCGCGGATGGCGAAGGTCTGCTTGAGGACGGGCTGGGCGTCGAGGAGTTCGTTCTCGCCGGTGACGCGCAGGACCTCGCGGACGGTCAGTTCGTGTTCGGCCTTGATGGTGTCGAAGACGTGCTTGAGCTCGTCGGGGACGAGGGTGTCGACGTAGTGCTGGGCGATGCGCAGGTCGGTCTTGGCGAGGGTCATCTCGACGTTGGAGATGAAGTTGCGGAAGAAGTGCCACTGCTGGTGCATCTCGTCGAGCACGGTGTCCAGGCCGGCCTCGCGCAGGGCCTTGAGGCCGGAGCCGACGCCGAACCAGCCGGGGACGATCTGCCGGGACTGGGTCCAGCCGAACACCCACGGGATGGCGCGCAGTCCGTCGAGGGAGACGCCGGAGCCGGGGCGGCGGGAGGGGCGTGAGCCCAGGTGCAGGTCGGCGAGCTGGTCGACCGGGGTGGAGGCGAGGAAGTAGGTCGGCAGGTCGGGGTCCTCGACCAGGCGGCGGTAGGCGGCGTGGGCGGCGTCGGAGACGACGTCCATGGCGGCGTCCCAGCGGGCGAGGGCCTCGTCGGACTGGCGGGGCGCGGTGTGCAGGGCGGAGGCCTGGAGGGTGGCCGCGACGGTCAGTTCCAGGTTCTCCCGGGCGAGGGAGGGGATGAGGTACTTGTCGGAGATGACCTCGCCCTGTTCGGTGACCTTGATCTCGCCTTCCAGGGTGCCCCAGGGCTGGGCGAGGATCGCGTCGTGGGAGGGGCCGCCGCCGCGGCCGACGGTGCCGCCGCGGCCGTGGAAGAGGCGCAGTCGTACGCCGTAGCGGTGGGCGACGTCGCGCAGTCTGCGCTGGGCGCGGTGGATCTCCCACTGGCTGGTGGTGATGCCGCCGAACTTCGAGGAGTCGGAGTAGCCGAGCATGACCTCCTGGACGTCGCCGCGCAGCGCGACCAGGCGCCGGTAGGACGGGTCGGAGAGCATGTCCTCGAGGATGGTGTCGGCGGCCTTGAGCTCGTCGGTGGTCTCCAGGAGCGGGACGATGCCGATCTTCGCCCAGCCGGCGTGCAGGTCGATCAGTCCGGCCTCGCGGGCGAGGACGGCGGCGGCGAAGACGTCGTCGGCGCCCTGGCACATGGAGATGATGTACGACTCGATGACCTCGGGGCCGAAGACCTCCAGGGCCTTCTTGACGGTCTGGAAGACGCCGAGGGTCTTGGCCCCAGCGGCGTCGACGGGGGCCGGGGTGGAGGCGAGCGGGCGGCGGGAGCGGAGTTCCTTGGCGAGGAGCTTGGCCCGGTACTCGCGGGGCATGTCGGCGTAGCGCCAGGACTCCTCGCCGAGGCGGTCGAAGAGCTGGCCGAGGGCGTGGTGGTGGGCGTCGGCGTGTTCGCGGACGTCCATGGTGGCGAGCTGGAGGCCGAAGGCGGCGAGGGTGCGGATGGTGCGGCCGAGGCGGCCGTCGGCGAACAGGGTGCCGCGGTGCTCGCGCAGGGAGGTCTGGATGATCCGCAGGTCCTGGAGGAGTTCGCCGGTGCCGAGGTAGTCGCGGCCGGGCTCGTGCGGGGTGCCCTTGGCGAGGCGCTGCTTGGTGTTCTCCAGCTTCTGCCGGATGCAGGTGGCCTTGAGCCGGTAGGGCTCCTCGGCGTTGAGGCGCTTGTAGCGGGGGCTGATCTCGGGGAGCAGGTCGAGGTCGCGTTCGAGGGACTGGAGCAGTTCGTCGGTGGCGCCCGCGTAGCGGATGGAGTTGGAGAGCAGGCCGCGCAGCTCGTCGATCATCTCCAGGGCGTCGTTGATGCCGTGTTCGTGCTGGAGGATGAGGACGTCCCAGGTGACCTGGGGGGTGACGTTGGGGTTGCCGTCGCGGTCGCCGCCGATCCAGGTGCCGAAGGTGAGCGGGCGGGTGTCGTCGGGGAGCTTGACCCCGACCCGTTCCAGCTCGGCCGTGAGGTCCTCCAGGACGTCGCCGACGGCGTCGGCGTGCAGCTCGTCCAGGTAGTAGATGGCGTTGCGGGCCTCGTCGGCGGGTTCCGGGCGGACGACGCGCAGCTCGTCGGTCTGCCACACCAGGTCGATGTTCTCGGCGAGGCGGACGTCGTGGCGGCGGCGGTCGGTGTCGAGGACGGGGGTGTCCAGGAGCGCGGCGATGCGCCGGAGCTTGTTGAGTACCGACCGGCGTGCGGCCTCGGTGGGGTGGGCGGTGAAGACCGGGCGGACGTTGAGGTTCTGGACGGTCTGCCGCAGGTGCTCGGGGTCGGCGTCCTTGAGCCGGTCGGCGGTGCGGGAGAGCAGGCCGCCCTCGGCGGCGCGCCGGGCGCGCAGTTCGCGGCCGCGGTGCACCTGCTCGGTGATGTTCGCCAGGTGGAAGTAGGTGGAGAAGGCGCGGACCAGCTTGGCCGCGGTCTCCAGTTCCGTGCCGCGCAGCAGCTCGGCGGCGGCCTCGCCGTCCTCGCGGGTGAGGCGGCGGACCTTCTCGACCAGTTCCAGGAGCTCGGGGCCCTCCTGCCGTACGAGCGTCTCGCCCAGGAGATCACCCAGTCGGCGGATGTCGGCGCGCAGCTCGCTGCCGGTCGTGGTGGTCTGGTCGTCGGCACTGCTCACAGGTGCGGCTCCTTGCAGTGTTGAAGCTCGTCTGGGAGGGAACCCGGCGTCTGCCACGCGGCGGGTGCCGCATACGGGCCGGAGCGTCCGGGAAGGAAACTTCAGCGGACCGCGCTGTCCGACCGTCTCCAAGGATAGGTGTCGAGGCGGACGCGCTGGCCCGTGGGGCTCTTGCCGCCGGGTGACACGCTGCCATACTTACGTCGCCGTAGGTTACGGAACCGTAGGGAAGTGCCTTCGAGTCCCGCACGGCTCCGGCTGCCCGGCATCTCTGCCCCCGAATCCTCGACCCCCCAGGGGACCGCATGACATCACGTTCCGATGTGATCGACGAAGCCCGTACGGCCAACGACACTCTTTCCCCCTCCGCCACGCTGGGCGGCGAGCAGAAGCGTTCGATCGAGCAGATCACGCTGCTCCTGTTCATCACCGTGCCGTTCCTGGCACTGGTGGCGGCCGTGCCGCTGGCGTGGGGCTGGGGGGTGAGCTGGCTCGATGTGGGCCTGCTGGTGTTCTTCTACTTCCTCGGGTGCCACGGCATCACGATCGGTTTCCACCGGTACTTCACCCATGGTTCGTTCAAGGCGAAGCGGCCGCTGCGGATCGCGCTGGCGATCATGGGGTCGCTGGCGGTGGAGGGACCGCTGGTGCGCTGGGTGGCCGACCACCGCAGGCATCACAAGTTCTCCGACGCGGAGGGTGACCCGCACTCGCCGTGGCGTTACGGCGAGACGGTTCCGGCGCTGCTCAAGGGCCTGTGGTGGGCTCATGTCGGCTGGATGTTCGACGAGGAGCAGACGCCGCAGGAGAAGTACGCCCCGGATCTGGTCAAGGACCCGGCGATGCGGGCGATTTCCCGCTTGTTCGTGCTGTGGACCGCGGTGTCGCTGCTGCTGCCGCCGCTGATCGGTGGTCTGGTGACGATGTCCTGGTGGGGCGCGTTCACCGCGTTCTTCTGGGGTTCACTCGTACGAGTGGCGCTGTTGCACCATGTGACGTGGTCGATCAACTCGATCTGCCACGCGGTGGGCAAGCGGCCGTTCAAGTCGCGGGACCGTTCGGGCAACGTGTGGTGGCTGGCGGTGCTGTCCTGCGGCGAGTCCTGGCACAACCTGCACCATGCCGACCCGACCTCCGCGCGGCACGGTGTGATGCGCGGCCAGATCGACTCCTCGGCGCGGTTCATCCGCTGGTTCGAGCTGCTCGGCTGGGCGTACGACGTGCGCTGGCCGTCACGCTCGCGTATCGATTCGCGCCGGAACACCGCGGAAGGCGGCGCCCGGCGCCGGAGGGAGACCGCGAAGGCGGCATGATTGACGCCGTGGCGACCGATTCCAGCAGCACCTCCGGCAGTGACAAGCAACGGCGGACCCGCCGGACCCGTATGACCGGTGCCGAGCGCCGCCAGCAGCTGCTGGAGATCGGTCGCACGCTCTTCGCGGCGAAGGGGTTCGAGGGCACCTCGGTGGAGGAGATCGCGGCGAAGGCCGGGGTGTCCAAGCCGGTGGTGTACGAGCACTTCGGCGGCAAGGAGGGGCTGTACGCGGTGGTCGTGGACCGGGAGATGCGGCGGCTGCTGGACATGGTCACCGGCTCGCTCACCGCCGGTCATCCCCGGGAGCTGTGCGAGCAGGCGGCGTTCGCGCTGCTGGACTACATCGAGGAGTACACGGACGGCTTCCGGATCCTGGTCCGTGACTCGCCGATCCCGCAGTCGACGGGGTCCTTCGCCTCGCTGATCTCGGACATCGCGACGCAGGTGGAGGACATCCTGGGCCGCGAGTTCAAGTCCCGCGGCTTCGATCCCAAGCTGGCCCCCCTGTATGCCCAGGCGCTGGTCGGCATGGTCGCGCTGACCGGCCAGTGGTGGCTCGACGTGCGCCGCCCGAAGAAGGCGGAGGTGGCGGCGCACCTGGTGAACCTGGCCTGGCACGGCCTGGACGGCCTGGAGCAGAAGCCCCGGCTGATAGGTCACCGCAAGGCGTAGCAGCGGCTAACGGGGCTGGAGGAATTCCAGTCGGTTGCCGACGGGGTCCTCGGAGTAGAAGCGCAGATGGCCGGGCAGATCGTCGTCCCAGGTGACCGGGGCGCCGTGGGCGGTGATCCGGGCGGCGTACGCCTCGATGTCGGTGACCCTGAGCCCGGGGTGGGCCTTCTTCGCCGGGCGGAACTCCTTCTCGATGCCCACGTGGAGCTGGACGGTCCCGGCCTGGAACCAGCAGCCGCCGCGGGCGGCCAGGACCGGCGGCTTGGGGATCTCGGTCATGCCGAGGGCGTCCACGTAGTACGCGCGCAGGGCGTCCTCCGCGCCGGGCGGGGCGGCCAGCTGGACGTGGTCGAGGGCGGCGAGCATGGTCAGACCTCCTTGACGGCGACGGCGAAGAGCCGGCGGAAGGGCAGGACCGTGCCGTAGGGGGCACGGGGGTACGCCTGGCGGAGCAGATCGCGGTACTCGGCGACGAACGCGTCCCGGGCCTCGGGGTCGTCGGCGAGCACGGTCAGCGCGGGCCGCAGCCCGGTGCCCCGCACCCAGTCCAGGACCGGGTCCTCGCCCTTCAGGACGTGGAAGTACGTCGTCTGCCACACGTCGGTGGCGCAGCCGAGGCGGGCGAGGCGGTCCAGGTAGGCGCCGGGGCTGTGGACGGAGTCGGTGGCGCGCAGGACGTCGGCGAGCCGGGACTTCCAGCGGGGGGTGGCGGCGAGGTCGCGCATCAGGGCGTGCAGGGGCGCGTCGATGTTGTCGGGGATCTGGAAGGCGAAGGTGCCGCCGGGGCGCAGGGCGGCGGTCCAGTCGGCGAAGCGGTCGGCGTGGCCCGGCACCCAGTGCAGCGTGGCGTTGCTGATGATCACGTCGTACGGCTCGGCGGGCGTCCAGGTGCGGGCGTCGGCGTGGGCGAACTCCAGCCGTCCTCCGCCGGGCGTGGGCCCCGCCTGCTCGGTGTGGGCGCGGTCGAGCATCTCGGGCGAGTTGTCGTAGCCGGTGATGTGGGCGGTGGGCCAGCGTTCGGCGAGCAGGGCGGTGGCGTTGCCGGGGCCGCAGCCGAGGTCGGCGATCCGGGGCCGGCCGGCCGAGGGCGGTTCGGGCACCCGGGCGAGCAGGTCGGCGAAGGGGCGGGCGCGGTGGCCGGCGTGGCGGAGGTACTGGGCGGGGTCCCAGGCGGGGTTGGTCATGGCACCACTGTCCCCACCCCGCTATCTCGATGTCAAGAGACTCGACATCAAGAGACTTCACGTCGACACAACCACTACACTGATCTCCATGGAGGACGAGGTCGATCGGCTGGTCGCAGCGTGGCGCCGGGAGCGTCCGGACCTCGACGTGGAGCCGCTGGAAGTGCTCAGCCGGGTGAGTCGGCTCGCCCGGCACCTGGACCGTGCGCGCCGGCTGGCGTTCGCCGAGCACCAGCTGGAGCCCTGGGAGTTCGATGTGCTGACCGCGCTGCGGCGCGCCGGCACGCCGTACCAGCTCTCCCCCGGACAGCTGCTGACGCAGACCCTGGTCACCTCGGGCACGATGACCAACCGGATCGACCGGCTGGCCAAGAAGGGCCTGGTGGAGCGGTTGCCGGACCCGAGTGACCGGCGGGGCGTGCTGGTGCGGCTGACCGACACCGGCCGGGACCGCGCCGACCAGGCGCTCGCGGGCCTGCTGGAGCAGGAGCGGGCGATCCTGGGCGAGCTGTCCCGGGCCCAGCGTGCGGAACTGGCCGGCCTGCTACGCCAGCTGACCGCCCCGTTCGACAACATCCCCGGCTAGGTCCGCCGGCCCGACCCCGGCCCGCCGGGCCAGCGCCACGGCGGCCAGGGTGGAGTGGACGCCCAGCTTGCCGAGGACGTTCTGCATATGGGTGCGCACGGTGTGCGGGGAGAGGTAGAGCCGCTCGGCGACGGCCTTGCGGCCCAGGCCCGCGACCATGCACCGCAGCACCTCGCGCTCCCTCGGGGTGAGGGACTCCACCAGCCGCTCGCTCTCGGTGCGGTGCCTGCGGGCCGCGGTCAGCTCCCGGAGCACCCCGGTGAGCAGGGCCGGCGGCAGATGGGTCTCGTCCCGCAGCACGCCCCGGATCACCGCGAGCAGCCGGGACAGCGAGCAGTCCTTGGCCACCCAGCCGGAGGCGCCGGCCTGGAGCGCGAGCGCCGCCCGCCGGGGATCGTCCTTCTCGGCGAGGACGACGGTCCGCACGGCCGGCTGCGCCGAACGCACCCCGGCGACCAGCGAGATGCCGTCGACCAGTCCCTCCTCGTTGCCCGCCCGCACCGGCACGGCCGGGCGGGCGCCGGGCGGCAGCCGGCCGCCGAGGTCGGCGTCGACGAGGAGGACGTCGAAGCGGCGGCCCTCGGCGGCCGCACGCTCCAGACACCGCAGCGCGGCGGGGCCGCTGCCGGCGGCCGAGACCTCGACGTCGGGCTCGGCGGCCAGTGCGGCGGCCAGCGACTCGGCGAAGATGCGGTGGTCGTCCACGACCAGGACTCGGATACGAACCACAAAACCCCCACTGGTACGTGCAGAGAGAGCTACCCCCACCACGGGCTTCGTACCCGGCCGTCTCGCCCCCTGATCGGCACCGGCCCCCACCGGCACCGCTCCTCAGAGTACGGCCGGGCGCCGACAGGGGAAGGCGGTTTGCGGAACTGGCCGAACAGCGCGTTTAGGGTGAGCCGCATGTTTCGTATTGAGGCAGAAGTCGACAAGGAACGGCGCGATCTGCTCCGTACCCGCCTCCGCGACACCAACACCGCGGCCTCGCCGGTCCTGCGCGCACTGCGGGGCACCCCGGGCGAGCGGGAGGTACCGGTGCACGTGTGGGCCCTGGACGCCTCCGGTGACCTGGCGGGCGGCCTGGTCGGCCACACCTGGACGACCTGGCTGCACATCACCTACCTGTGGGTGGACGCCCGGCACCGGGGCGCGGGCCTGGGCTCGCGCCTGCTCAGCGAGGCGGAGCGCGTCGCCGCCGGCCGCGGCTGCACCGGCGCCCGGCTGGAGACCTGGGACTTCCAGGCCCCGGACTTCTACCGCAAGCAGGGCTACGAGGTGGTCGGCGTGATCCCCGACTACCCCCCGGGGATCACGGAGTACACCCTGACCAAACGGCTGACCGGCTAGCCGGGCCTCCGGCTCAGGTCAGCCGGCACGCCCCCGGCGACGGCACCGCCTCGAAGACGCGCGGGGCGGTGTGGCCGTTCGCCGCGAAGGCGTCCTCGACCGCCTTGGTGAGCGTCTCCACGTCGGCCGTCTCCGCGAGGACGATCGCCGAGCCGCCGAAGCCGCCGCCGGTCATCCGGGCGCCGAGGGCGCCGTTCGCCAGCGCCGTGTCGACGACCAGGTCCAGCTCCGGGCAGGAGACGCGGAAGTCGTCGCGCAGCGAGGCATGGCCCTCGGTGAGGACGGGGCCGATCGCGCGGATCTCGCCGGAGCGAAGCAGCGCCACGGCCCGCTCCACCCGCTGGTCCTCGGTCACCACGTGCCGGACCAGCCGGACGACCTCCTCCTCGCCGCCCAACCGGGCGAGGGCCGCGTCGAGTTCGCCGTAGGGGATGTCCCGGAGGGCGTCGACGCCGAGCAGGGCGGCGCCCTTCTCGCAGCCGGCGCGGCGCTTGCCGTACTCGCCGCCGCTGTGGGCGTGCGTGACCCGGGTGTCGACCACCAGCAGGCGCAGGCCCTCGGCCGCGAGGTCGAAGGGGATCTGCTGCTGGGAGAGGTCGCGGGTGTCGAGGAAGAGCGCGTGGCCCTCCTCGCAGCAGGCGGACGCCGTCTGGTCCATGATGCCGGTCGGCGCGCCGACGTAGACGTTCTCGGCGCGCTGGCAGACCCGGGCCAGCTGCCAGCGCTCCAGGCCGAGGCCGTAGAGGTCGTTCAGCGCCAGGGCGACGACGACCTCCAGGGCCGCCGAGGAGGACAGGCCCCCGCCGGTGGGGACCGTGGAGGACAGGTGGATGTCCGCGCCGGTCACCGGGTGGCCCGCCTCGCGCAGCGCCCAGGCGACGCCCGCGGGGTACGCCGTCCAGCCCTCGGTGCGCTGCGGCGCGAGGTCGTCCAGGCGCAACTCGACCGGGCCGCCCTCGACGTCCGCCGAGTGCAGGCGCAGCCGGCCGTCGCTGCGCCGGGAGACGGCCGCGGTCGCCCGGTGCGGCAGCGCGAACGGCATGACGAAGCCGTCGTTGTAGTCCGTGTGCTCGCCGATCAGGTTGACCCGGCCGGGCGCCGCCCAGACGCCCTCCGGCTCGGCGCCGTACAGCTCGGCGAAGCGCTCCGCGACCTGTTGTGCCCCCACTACTGCTCCCTTGCGATGTGCTGCGCGAACTGCCAGGCGTCCGCGACGATGTCCGCGAGATCCGTGCGGGTCGGGTTCCAGCCCAGCTTCTCGCGGGCCGTGTGGGCCGAGGCGACCAGGACGGCGGGGTCGCCGCCGCGGCGCGGGGCGATCACCTCCGGGATGGGGTGGCCGGTGACCTGGCGGACGGTCTCGACGACCTCGCGGACGGAGAAGCCGTTGCCGTTGCCGAGGTTGCAGATGAGGTGCTCGCCCGGGGTGGCGGCCTGTACGGCCAGCAGGTGGGCCTCGGCCAGGTCGGCGACGTGGATGTAGTCGCGGATGCAGGTGCCGTCGGGGGTCGGGTAGTCGTCGCCGTAGACGGAGATCGCGTCGCGGCGGCCCTGGGCGACCTGGAGGACCAGCGGGATCAGGTGCGACTCGGGGTCGTGCCGCTCGCCGTAGACGCCGTAGGCGCCCGCGACGTTGAAGTAGCGCAGGGAGACCGCCGCCAGGCCGTGGGCGTGCGCCTCACTGGTGATCATGTGGTCGACGGCGAGCTTGCTGGCGCCGTAGGGGTTGGTCGGCCGCGTGGCGGCGCTCTCCACGATCGGGACCTGCTCCGGCTCGCCGTAGGTGGCGGCCGTGGAGGAGAACACCAGCCGGCGTACGCCCGCCTCGCGCATGGCGCCGAGCAGGGCGAGCGAGCCGGCCACGTTGTTGTCCCAGTACTTCTCCGGCTTCACCACCGACTCGCCGACCTGCGAGCAGGCGGCGAAGTGCAGCACGCCGTCGTAGGACGGGTCGAGCCACTTGGCGGCGTCGCGGATGTCGCCCTCGACGAAGGCCGCGCCGGCGGGCACGCCCTCGCGGAATCCGGTGGAGAGGTTGTCGAGGACGGTGACCTCGTGGCCGGCCTCCAGCAGGTGCTGGGCCACGACACTGCCGACGTAACCCGCGCCACCCGTCACCAGGTACTTCATGAAGTCGCTACCTCTCGCAGTCGCTCGGCCGCGCGCTCCGGCGGCACGTCGTTGATGAACACGCTCATGCCGGACTCGGAACCCGCGAGAAACTTCAGCTTGCCGGAAGTGCGGCGGATGGTGAAAAGCTCGAGGTGCAGCGCGAAGTCGTCGCGCGTGACACCGTCGAACTCCTCCAGCGCGCCGAACGGGGCCTGGTGCCAGGCCGCGATGTAGGGCGTCGGAGGCTCCCCCTCGCCGAAGATCCGGTCGAAGCGCCTCAAGAGTTCCAGATAGACCTGGGGGAACTCTGTGCGCGCGGCCTCGTCCAGCGCGAGCAGGTCGGGCACCCGGCGCTTGGGGTACAGGTGGACCTCGTACGGCCAGTGCGCCGCGTACGGCACGAAGGCCGCCCAGTGTTCACCCTCAAGGACGACCCGCTCACCGGCGAGTTCCCGGGCCAGGACCGCGTCGAAGAGGTTCTCCCCGCCGCTGGCGTCCTGGTGCGCGGCGAGCGAGCGGAGCATCAGCGCGGTGCGCGGGGTGGTGAAGGGGTAGGCGTAGATCTGTCCGTGCGGGTGGCCCAGGGTCACACCGATCTCGGCGCCCCGGTTCTCGAAACAGAACACCTGCTCGACGGAGGGCAGATGCGACAGCTCCGACGTGCGGTCCGTCCAGGCGTCCAGCACCAGGCGCGCCTGCTCCTCGGTGAGGTCGGCGAAGGAGGCCTCGTGGTCGGAGGTGAAGCACACCACCTCGCAGCGGCCGGAGTCACCGGCGAGCGAGGGGAAGCGGTTCTCGAAGACGACGACGTCGTACGACGAGTCCGGGATCTCGCTGAGCCGGTCGCCCTCGGTCGGGCACAGGGGGCACTCGTCGGCCGGCGGGTGGTAGGTGCGCCCCTGCCGGTGGGAGGCGACGGCGATGGCGTCGCCGAGCAGCGCGTCCCGGCGGACCTCGGACGTGGTGACCGTGCGGTCCAGCGGACGGCGGTCGACCGCGTCGCGCACCGTGTCGTCCCGGAGGTCGTAATAGATCAGCTCACGACCGTCGGCCAGCCGGGTCGAGGTCTTCTTCACGCCGGACTCCTTGTTCGAGCGCCCCGGGGCGGCGCCCCTGGGGGCGTGTCCGCACCCACTCACTCAACACAATCAAACATAACAGACCACACTCGACCACGACTCCGACCATCACAATCAAACAAAGAACATCAACAGAAGTGTTCAATTAACGAACGCGGAGGCGTAGGTTCCGCCCTGGACCAGTTCGCGCAACGAAGCGAGTACTCATGCAAACCCCCACATACGGCCACCTCGATCTGGCGGCGGGGCTACGGCTCCCGACCAACGGGCTCGACTACACGATCCTGGCGATCTACTTCGTCGTCGTGCTGGGCATCGGCTTCGCGGCCCGCCGCTCGGTGAAGACCAGCCTCGACTTCTTCCTGTCCGGACGCTCGCTGCCCGCCTGGATCACCGGCCTCGCCTTCATCTCGGCGAACCTGGCGGCCACCGAGATCCTGGGCATGGCCGCCAACAGCGCCCAGTACGGCGCGTACACCGTGCACTGGTACTGGATCGGCGCCATCCCGGCCATGGTCTTCCTGGGCCTGGTGATGATGCCCTTCTACTACGGCAGCAAGGTCCGCTCGGTCCCCGAGTTCCTGCTGCTGCGCTTCGACCGGGCCGCCCATCTACTCAGTTCGGTCCTGTTCGCCTTCGCGGCCATCCTGATCGCCGGCGTCAACCTGTACGCCCTCGCGATCGTCGTCGAGGCGCTGCTCGGCTGGCCGCAGTGGGTGGCGATCGTGGTGGCCGGCGCCTTCGTCCTCGCCTACATCACCCTGGGCGGCCTGTCCTCGGCGATCTACAACGAGGTGCTCCAGTTCTTCGTGATCCTGGCGGCCCTGATCCCGATCACCGTCCTCGGCCTGAAGAAGGTCGGCGGCTGGGGCGGGCTGACCGACAAGCTGACCGCCACGCACGGCGCCAACTTCACCACCGCGTGGGGCGGTACCGGCATCGGCCACGCCAACCCGCTCGGCGCGAACTGGCTGACCATCGTCCTCGGCCTCGGCTTCGTGCTGTCCTTCGGCTACTGGACGACCAACTTCGCCGAGGTGCAGCGCGCGCTGTCCGCGAAGAACCTCTCCGCCGGCCAGCGCACCCCGCTGATCGCCGCCTACCCGAAGATCTTCATCGTCTTCCTGGTGATGATCCCGGGCCTGGTCGCCGCCGCCGTCGTCCCGCACTTCGGCACCCCCGCCTCGGGCTACCAGTACAACGACGCCATCCCCTACCTCATGCAGGAGCTGCTGCCCAACGGCGTGCTCGGCATCGCGGTCACCGGTCTGCTGGCCGCCTTCATGGCCGGCATGGCGGCCAACGTCTCGTCCTTCAACACGGTGTTCACCAACGACATCTGGGCCAAGTACGTCGTCACCGACCGCGAGGACGGCTACTACGTCCGCTTCGGCCGCCTGATCACCGCGATCGGTGTCCTGGCCTCCGTCGGCACGGCCTTCCTGGCGTCCTCGTTCTCGAACATCATGAGCTACCTCCAGACGCTGTTCTCCTTCTTCAACGTGCCGATGTTCGTCGTCTTCATCGTCGGCATGTTCTGGAAGCGCGCGTCCGTGAAGTCCGGCTTCTGGGGCCTGCTCGCCGGCACCGCCACGGCGATGATCAACTACTTCGTCTTCTACAAGAAGGGCATCATCTCCATCCCGTCCGACCAGGGCGCCAACTTCGTCTCGGCCATCGCGGGCTTCGTCGCCGGCGCGGTCGTGATGGTCGCGGTGTCCCTGTTCACCAGGCCGAAGCCGGCCGAGGAGCTCCAGGGCCTGGTCTACGGCACCCGCTCCCCCGGCATGTCCGAGCCGCCGGCCGCCGGCGACGACGCCTGGTACCGCAAGCCCGCCCTGCTGGGCTGGGGCGCGGTCGTCCTGGCCGCCGCCTGCTACATCCCGTTCTCGTTCTGACGCGGGAGGATCGAGGAAACCATGTCCGAACACTCCGAGCCGCGTCGTCACGACCACTACACCGAGGAAGACGTCCAGCGGGAGGTCACCGACCTCGAGAGCAAGTCCGCGACCGCGGCGCGCATCTTCGACCTGCGCCGCATCATCGGCGGCCTGTTCGTGGTCTACGGCGTCATCGTCACCATCACCGGCATCACCGACTCCCAGGCCGCGATCGACAAGGCACAGGGCGTCAACATCAACCTGTGGACCGGGATCGGCATGCTCCTGCTGGGCATCTTCTTCCTGACCTGGCTGAAGCTGCGCCCCACCCCGCCGCCGCTGCCCCCGGAGGGCCTGCCGGAGGAGAAGGAGTAGCACCGCTCGGGGGCCGGAGTCACAGCAGCTCCGGCCCCCCGCCCTCCCGCGGCAGAGCCGCCCGGTCCAGCAGTCCCGTCCGCGCCGCCAGCGCCGCCGCCTCCAGCCGCGACCCCACGCCCAGCTTCATCAGCACCCGCTGCACATGCGTCCGCGCCGTGCTCGGCGCGATCCCCATGCCCGCCGCGATCAGCCGTGTGTCCTCGCCGTCGGCCACCCGCACCAGGACCTCCACCTCCCGCGGCGTGAGCACCCCCAGCAACCGCTGCGCCTCGTCGTCCGGCTGCGCCGCGGGATTGAGCAGCTCCCCGAAGGCCCCCTGGAGCAGCTGCGGCGCCACCGCCGCCTCCCCGGCCCGCGCCTTCATGATCGCCCGCTCGACGCCCTCTATCCGCTCGTCGTGCCGCACATACCCCGACGCCCCGGCCGCGAAGGCCGCCGCTATGCCCCGCGGCGACGGCACCGGCCCCAGCACCACCACCGCCACCTGCGGCCGCTCACGCTTGATCTTCACCACCGGATCGAACGCCCCGGGCTCGGCCGGCGCCGCCGTACCCAGCAGGCACACCTCCGGCGCCCGCGCGATCACCAGGTCCGCCGCGCCCGCGGCCGGCGCCGCCGCGGCGAGCACCCGGTGCCCGCGCAGCTTCAGTGCCGACGCCAGCGCCTCCGCGAGCAGGCGATGGTCGTCGACGACCATGAGCCGCACTCCCATACAGCAACCCCCCAGTACGTGAGGCCCCCCGGCCCCCCGGCCCCTTCATGCCCCCGGAAGCTACACGCTTGTTCGACGTCGCGCTGCCCCTCTTCATGAGAAGTGCCCCGGATCGATGAAATCCGGGGCACTTCTTGGTAAGTCACCCATTCGGGTGAGTGCGGCGGGGGCGCCGGCGACCGGTCAGCCGCTGGTGCCGAACGCCAGGACCAGGAACTCCTTGTCGTACGACGAGCTGGACTTGTGGGCGAAGGTGTCCGCCATGTACAGCCGGCCCTGCGAGAAGAGGATCTCCGCGTAGTCGGGCAGCATGCTGCTCTCCGCCTCCCGCACGTTCTCCGTCGCCGGGTTCTCCAGCAGCGTGGTCTGCTTGAAGCTGCCGCCGTCGATGCTGACGACCTGGCCGCCCTTGTCGTACGGCGGCCGCTTGTAGGCGAGCAGGTTGGTGCCGTCGACGCGCAGCGGCGACATGGTGTAGCCGGCCCCGGCCTCGGCGCGCTGGCCGGTCATCTTGCCGGTGTTGAGGTCGAAGGAGACGATCTCGTTGGTCTCGGTGCCGTCGCCGCTGCCGCTGTCGTGCTCCTCGGTCGGCACGTACAGCTTGCCGTTGCCGGCCACGATCTGGTGGCAGTCCTCGATCCGGGTGATGCCGTCGCAGCGGCCGCCGTAGGTCTTGCCGGGCGCGGAGATACGGGCGAGCAGCTTGCCGGTCTTGTTGTCGATGGAGAAGTAGTCCGAGATGCCACTGCCGTCACCGGCGCTGTCGCCGACGTCGGCGGCCACCACCAGCGGGTCCGTGGAGACCACGGAGGCGTACTCGATGCCGGTGTCCATCTTGTACTCGGTGATCACCTTCCCGGACTTCGGGTCGATGTTCTGGATGTGCAGCTGGCGGTTGCCGTACTCGCCGCACTTGCGCACCGCGACCAGCTTGCTGCCGCCGCCGTAGCCCGCGTCGTAGCAGGTGTCGTCCGGCTTCGGCTGCCACAGCACGCGGCCGGAGTCGAGGTCGAACGCGGCGCCGCCGTCGGTGCTGCCGACCGCGACGGTGTGCTGGGCGACCGTCACGTTGTCCCAGGTGACCATGGAGGCACCGGAGCCGATCGACTTCGTCCACAGCTTCTTGCCCGCGTCGAGGTCGATCGCGGCGACCTGGCTGCATCCCGCGGAGGAGTCCTTCGCCGGCATCTTCGGCTGGAAGACCACCGCGGTCCTGTCGTCCGAGGAGACATGGCCGGTGGCCGCGCAGACCGGGCCGGGCAGCTTGACGGTCCACAGCTTGGTGCCCTTGGCGGGGTCGTAGCCGACGATCTCGGCGACACCGCTCTTGGCGTACACCTTGTCGGTCAGCCAGGAGCCGTTGGTGGCGACCGTGTCGTCGGTCTGCGGCAGCGGCACCTTGAACAGCAGGCTGCCCGCGGGGTTGGACGGCACCTTCTCCTTGCCGCCGGTTCCTCCGGTGCCGCCGGAGCCGCCCTTGTCGCCGCCCGTGCCACCGCTGGAGGAGGCGGTCTCGTGCGTCTTGTCGTCACCGCCGGAGGAGCTGGCGTACCAGATCCCGCCGACGACGATCAGCGCGATCGCGACGACCGCCGCGACGACGATGAGCACCGTGGAGTTGTTCCGCTTGCCGCCGCCCTGGCCGGGCTGCGGCTGCATGGGCATGGTGGGCGGCTGGCCGGGATAGCCGTACCCCGGCTGCACGGCCTGCATCGGCTGGGTGGGCTGCGCGTAGGTGTTCTGCGGCTGGCCCGGGTAGCCGTAGCCGGCGGGCTGCTGGCCGTAGGCCGGGGCCTGCGGAGCGGCGGGGTAGCCGTAGCCGGACTGCGGCGGCTGTCCGGGCGGGCCCGGCTGGGGGGCCGGGGCGGGGTGCGGGTAGCCGTACGCGGGCTGCGGCGGCTGCGGCGGGGGCGCGGGCGGACCCGCCGGGGGCGGCGGGGTCGGCGGGCCGAAGCCGCCCTGCGGCGGCTGGTTCGGCGGCTGGTGGGGCGGCGGAGGGGGCGGCTGGGTCATGACGGGGTACCTCGGTGCAGCTCGGAGGGCCGGACGGCGGACAGGGCGGAGGAGAGGGCCGGGCTCAGTTGCCGAAGGCCATCATCAGCTTCTCCTTCGCGTCGGTGCTGCCGGACAGCCGGCCGTTCGAGACGAAGAACCGTCCGTCGGCCCAGTCGATGACGCCGTCGAAGAAGGAGTCCTCGATCTCGGCGGTGCCCGAAGGGTTCTGCAACAGCCTGGTCGTCGGGTGGGAGGAGCCGGTGGTCGGGATCGACACCACCTGGCCGCCCGCGTCGTACGACGGCTGCACATAGGCGATGAGCTTGCCGCCCTCGGTCTTCATCGGCGACATCGGCTCGTCCGCGGGCGACTTGACGCGCCACTTGGCCTTGCCGGTGGAGAGGCTGATCGCGACGATCTCGTTGGCGCTGCTGGTGCCGTCCGTGGGCAGGTACAGCGTGTCGGCGTCGGCCACGACTCCCTGGCAGCCCTGGAGATCGCGCTCCAGGATCGCCCAGCCGCAGCGCGGGGAGAACTTCTCGTCGACCTTCACCTCGGAGCGGAACCCGCCGCTCTTGGTGAACGTGGAGATGTTCCAGGCCTTCTTGTCCTCGTTGGTCAGGTACACCACGAGCGGGTCCAGCGAGTAGACGCGGGACACCTGCCAGCCCTTCTTGACCGGCTGGGTCCACTTCACCTTGCCGGTGGCCGGGTCCAGTTCCTGGATCTCGTCGTGCTCGCCGCTGGTGCTGGCCCCGCAGGACGCCACCTGGACCAGCCGGCCGGAGCCGCCCGCGTACCCGGCGGGGTAGCAGGACGAGCCGTACTTCTTCTTGTCGTACAGCTTCTTGCCGGTGTCGATGTTGTACGCCGTGCCCGACTCGGAGCGGCCCACCATCAGGGTCTTGCCGCTCACCGACAGCTCGACGTTGAGCGCGCTGTCGAAGAGGCCGCCGTCGGCGACCTGGCCGCTCCAGCCCTTCTGACCGGTGTTCAGGTCGATCTGCTGGAGCTGGTTGCACTTGGCGTTGTCGCTGACGCCGCTCATGTACGCCACGACGACCTTGTCGTCCGCCGACTTCTGCGGGGTGACCGCGCAGATCTTCTGCGGGAAGGTGATCGGGCTCCACGCGTCCTTGCCGTCGGTCACGTCGTAGGCGAAGACCTGCTTGTACGCCGCCTTGACCGCCGCCTTGCCGGTGATCCACATGCCGGGCGCCTCGGCACCTGAGCCCGGGACCTCCGGCGCCGACTTGTACCAGAGGACCTTGGCCTCACCGGACTTGCGGCCCTCGTTGAGGTTCTCCGGGTCGTCACCGGTGCTTGCGGAGGGGGACGGGGAGGCGCTGTCGGACGCGGTCGGCTTGTCGTCCTGGCTGTGCTCGGCGACGGGCTTCTTCTTGCCGCCGCCACCGCCGCCACCGCTGCTCACCGCGTAGACCGTGCCGCCGATGACGAGCAGCGCGGCCACCGCGGAGCCGACGATCAGCGCCGTCTTCTTCCGGCCGGCCGGGCCGCCGGGCGCCGCACCGGGCGCGCCGGGGTACGGCGGCGGCGGGTAGCCGTAGCCGGGCTGGGCCGCCGCGTAGGGGCCGGCCGGCTGCTGGCCCGGTTGCGGGTAGCCGTAGGGGCTGGGGGCGGTGGGGGCGGTGGGCGCGCCGTACGGGCCGGGGGTGGCGGGCGGGGTGGGAGCGCCGTAGGGGCCGGGCTGTTGGGGGTAGCCGTAGCCGGGCTGGGGCGCTTGCGGGGGGCCGGCGGGCGGCTGCGCCGGGGGCGGGGGTGTCTGCGGAGCCCCGAACCCGCCGGGCTGCGGCGGCTGGTCCTTCGGCGGCTGGTCCTGTGGTGCTCCGAAACCGCCGTGCGGCGGCTGACCGGGCGGCTGAGTCATCAGCGCTCTCCCCCTCGTTCACTGATTTTTAGCCACGCCCTGAGGTTCGTGACGGACCCAAGGTCGTACTCAGACAGTTCTCAGACGGCCCTTTCTATCACCCGGTACCGGCCGGGCAGGGGTCCGCGTCCTGCGCTGTTCCCAAGGGAGGACCGCCTCGTGACGCCGCCGTTATGCGCCTTCACGCCCCCTTCACGCGGCGCGCGCACCGGCGCCGCGCGCGGGGGGCGCATCACCTCGGGGCGGGGCTGGGTGTTACGCGTCCTCCGCCAGTTCCAGCCAGCGCAGCTCGAGTTCCTCGCGCTCTCCGGCGAGGTCGCGCAACTGGGCGTCCAGTTCGGCCACCTTGGCGAAGTCGGTGGCGTTGTCGGCGATCTGGGCGTGCAGCTTGGTCTCCTTCTCGGAGATCTTGTCCAACTGCCGCTCGATCTTCTGGAGTTCCTTCTTGGCGGCGCGCTGATCGGCGGCGCTCTTCTCCGTGGTGGCCGGCTTGGGCGCCGCGGCGGCCGTCTGGGTGGCGACCGCCTCCTCCATCCGCCGGCGCCGCTCCAGGTACTCGTCGATGCCGCGCGGCAGCATCCGCAGGGTGCCGTCGCCGAGGAGGGCGAAGACACGGTCGGTGGTGCGCTCGACGAAGAACCGGTCGTGGGAGATGACGATCATCGAGCCGGGCCAGCCGTCGAGGACGTCCTCCAGCTGGGTGAGGGTCTCGATGTCGAGGTCGTTGGTGGGCTCGTCCAGGAACAGGACGTTGGGCTCGTCCATGAGGAGGCGCAGCAGCTGGAGGCGGCGGCGCTCACCGCCCGACAGGTCGCCGACCGGCGTCCACTGCTTCTCCTTGTTGAAGCCGAACGTCTCGCACAGCTGCCCGGCGGTCAGCTCGCGCCCCTTGCCGAGGTCGACGCGCTCGCGGACCCGCTGCACGGCCTCCAGGACCCGCCAGGTCGGGTCGAGTTCGGCGACCTCCTGGGAGAGGTAGGCGAGCTTGACGGTCTTGCCGACGACGATGCGCCCGCCGGCCGGCTGCACCTCGCCCCCCGTACGGGCCGCCTCCGCCATGGCCCGCAGCAGCGAGGTCTTGCCCGCGCCGTTGACGCCGACCAGACCGATCCGGTCGCCGGGGCCGAGATGCCAGGTGACGTGTTTGAGCAGCACCTTGGGGCCCGCCTGCACGGTGATGTCTTCCAGGTCGAAGACGGTCTTCCCGAGCCGCGAGGAGGCGAACTTCATCAGCTCGCTGCTGTCCCGGGGCGGCGGCACGTCCGCGATCAGCTCGTTGGCGGCCTCCACCCGGAAGCGCGGCTTGGACGTGCGGGCGGGGGCGCCGCGGCGCAGCCAGGCCAGCTCCTTGCGGATCAGGTTCTGCCGCTTGACCTCTTCGGTGGCGGCGATCCGCTCGCGCTCCGCGCGCGCGAAGACGTAGTCCGAGTAGCCGCCCTCGTACTCGTAGACGGAGCCGCGCTGCACGTCCCACATGCGGGTGCAGACCTGGTCCAGGAACCAGCGGTCGTGGGTCACGCAGACCAGCGCCGAGCGCCGGGTCTGGAGGTGCCGGGCGAGCCAGGCGATGCCCTCGACGTCGAGGTGGTTGGTGGGCTCGTCCAGGACGATCAGGTCCTGCTCCTCGATGAGCAGCTTGGCGAGGGCGATACGGCGCCGCTCACCGCCGGAGAGCGGTCCGATGACGGTGTCCAGCCCCTTGGGGAAGCCGGGCAGGTCCAGGCCGCCGAACAGCCCGGTCAGCACATCGCGGACCTTGGCGTTGCCGGCCCACTCGTGGTCGGCCATGTCGCCGATGACCTCGTGGCGGACGGTCGCGGCGGGGTCCAGGGAGTCGTGCTGGGTGAGCACGCCGAGCCGCAGCCCGCCGGAGTGCGTGACCCGCCCGGTGTCGGACTCCTCCAGCCGGGCGAGCATCCGGATGAGGGTGGTCTTGCCGTCGCCGTTGCGGCCGACGACCCCGATCCGGTCCCCCTCCGACACGCCGAGCGAGACGCCGTCGAGCAGGGCACGGGTGCCGTACACCTTGCTGACGTTCTCCACATTGACCAGGTTGACGGCCATTTCACTCCTGTGCGCGAGGCTGGGTCGACAGCGGCTCCGCCGCGGTCAGCCTTCTAGCCTAGGGCCTCTCGGCCTCCGGGCGGGCGCCGCGGGGTGGTCAGTGGCCCGGGCCGCCGTGGACGACCGTCGCCCCCGGTACCGGCCCGGCCGCCGTGCGCACGGCCTTGCAGGTGCCCGACGCCCGGAGCGCCGCCGCCACCTTCGCGGCGGACTCGGCGTCGCGTACCAGGAACGCCGTGGTCGGGCCGGAGCCGGAGACCAGCGCGGTGAGCGCGCCCGCCGCCCGGCCGGCGTCCAGGGTGTCGGCCAGCTCGGGGAAGAGGGACAGCGCGGCGGGCTCGAGGTCGTTGGAGACGGTCCCGGCGAGCGCCTCCGGGTCGCCCTTCGCGAGCGCCTCCAGCAGCTCCGGCGAGGCCACGGGCGCGGGGATCTCCCGGCCCTCGGCGAGCCGGTCGAACTCGCGGAACACCGCCGGGGTGGACAGCCCCCGGGTGGCCATGGCGAACACCCAGTGGAAGTCGCCGCCGGTGTCCAGGACGGTCAGCCGTTCGCCGCGGCCGACGCCCAGGGCGGCGCCGCCGATCAGGCTGAACGGGACGTCGCTGCCCAGCTCGGCGCAGATGGCGAGCAGCTCCGCGCGGGAGGCGCCCGCGTTCCAGAGGGTGTTGCAGGCGAGCAGCGCGCCCGCGCCGTCGGCGCTGCCGCCGGCCATGCCCCCGGCGACCGGGATGTCCTTGGCGATGTGGAGGTGCACGGCCGGCTCGATGCCCCGGCGGGCGGCGAGCGCGAGGGCCGCGCGCGCGGCGAGGTTGCTGTGGTCGAGGGGGACCTGGCCGGCGTCCGGGCCCTCGCAGGTGACCCGCAGCTCGTCGGCCGGGGTGACGGTGACCTCGTCGTACAGGCCGACGGCGAGGAAGACGTTGGCGAGGTCGTGGAACCCGTCGGGGCGGGCGGCGCCCACCGCGAGCTGGACGTTGACCTTGGCGGGGACGCGGACCGTGACGCTCACTGCTGCCCGGGCTCCTTCATCGGCGGATGGTGCGGACACTGCTGATGTCGATCGACGCTGACCGGCGCTACGCGGCGCGCCGGCCGTTCTCCGCGATGCGGGCGAACTCCTCGACCGTGAGCGACTCCCCGCGGGCCTGCGGCGAGACGCCGGCGGCGACCAGGGCGGCCTCGGCGGCCGCCGCGGACCCGGCCCATCCGGCGAGCGCCGCCCGCAGCGTCTTGCGGCGCTGTGCGAAGGCCGCGTCGACGACGGCGAACACCTCCTGCTTGGAGGCGGTGGTCTTGATCGGCTCGGCCCGCCGGACGAGGGAGACCAGCCCGCTGTCGACGTTGGGCGCGGGCCAGAAGACATTGCGGCCGATGGCCCCGGCCCGCTTCACCTCGGCGTACCAGTTGGCCTTGACCGACGGCACGCCGTACACCTTCGAGCCGGGGGCCGCGGCGAGCCGGTCGGCGACCTCGGACTGCACCATCACCAGCGTCCGCTCGATGCTGGGGAAGGTGTCGAGCATGTGCAGCAGCACGGGCACGGCGACGTTGTAGGGCAGGTTCGCGACCAGGGCGGTGGGGGCGGGACCGGGCAGCTCGGCGACGTGCATGGCGTCGGAGTGGACCAGCGCGAACCGGTCGGCGCGCGCCGGCATGCGCGCGGCGATGGTCGCGGGCAGCGCGGCCGCCAGGACGTCGTCGATCTCGACGGCGGTGACCCGGTCGGCGACCTCCAGCAGGGCGAGGGTGAGCGAGCCGAGACCCGGGCCGACCTCGACGACCACGTCGTCGGGGCGGACCTCGGCGGTCCGGACGATACGGCGGACCGTGTTGGCGTCGATCACGAAGTTCTGGCCGCGCTGCTTGGTCGGGCGGACACCGAGCGCGGCCGCGAGCTCGCGGACGTCGGCGGGGCCGAGAAGGGCGTCGGGGGTGGGGCTGCTCACGGGACAAGGGTACGGGGGCGGAGCCGGCCGGGATCGCCAGGTGCCCGGCACCGGCGGCCGGCCGGCTCCTCAGCTGTGCAGCCGTGCCCCGCAGTGCGGCCAGGGGCTCGTGCCCCGGCGCACGTACAGCTTCTTCGCGCGGTACGTCTGCTCCTCCGCCGGTGCGTCCTGCGGACGTCCGCTGCCGCCGAGGCTCTGCCAGGTGCGCGTGTCGAACTGGTACAGCCCCCCGTACGTCCCCGACGCGTCGACGGCGTGCGGCCGTCCGCCGGACTCGCAGGCGGCCAGGCCGCGCCAGTTGAGGCCGTCGGCGCCGTCGACGGAGGTGGGCCGGGGCTTGGTGCCGACCCGCACCGTCTGCCGGCGCGGCTCCCGCACCACCTCGGAGCGCTCCTGGACCGGTTTCTGCCGCACCCCGTTGACGGTGCGCAGCAGATAGGTGGTGCGCCGCAGCCCCGGCCGGCCGGGCCGGGAGACGACCTCGGTGCCCTTGAAGAGGGTGGGGTCGGCGGTCCGCTCGACGGCGAAGGGGATCTGCTCCTCGCGGACCTCCCGGGCACCGGTCACCCGCAGCACGGTGATCGTCTGCCCGTCCCGCGGGAAGCTGTCCGGCGGCACGGAGGTGGTGTCCTCGCCCGCGAGGGTGACCCCGGCCTCCTCGACGGCTTCGCCGACGGTGGCCGCGTTGGTGCGGATGGTGCGGGCGCGGCCGTCCGCCAGGACGGTGACCGCCCGCTCGGTGCGCACGTCGAGCGCGAGGCCGGCGCGTCCGATGCTCTGGGAGCGCGAGGCCGACAGGTAGGCGCCCTCCGCGCGCACGCCCAGCTCGTCCAGGGCGCCTTCCACCGTGTGTGCCGTCGTCCACACCTCGCGCCGCCGGCCGTCGAGCGTGAGCTGCACCGGGCGGCCGTAGCGCACCGCGACCGCGTCACCGCTGGCGAGCACCGCGCCGGGGGCGGGCGCGACCATGTCGTGCGCCCCTACCTTGACGCCCTCGTCGGCGAGCAGTTCGGTCACGTCGTCGGCGTAGGTGTGCAGGGTGCGCTGCTTGCCGTCGACGGTCAGCTCGATCGCCTTGTCCTTGGCGACGAACGCGGCGGTGCCGCCGGCCAGGAAGGCCACGACCAGTGCCTGCGGCAGCAGCCGGCGGACGGCGGACTCCGGGCGCTCGATGGAGCGCGCCCTGCGCCGGCGAGCGGCACGCCCGCGCGTCCCGGCGAGCTCGCCGTCCTCGCGCGCCCCCTCGGCCGACGCGCTGCCGGTCGCCGCGCTACCGGCCGACGCGCTCCCGGTCGACCCGCTTCCGGTCTGCCGCGGAAGCACCGGCTCGGTCACAGGGTCCTGAGCGGGCGCCGATGCCTGCGCCAACGCCTGCGCCACCATCTCGTACGCGGGCCGGTACGGGTCGTCGTACGCCACGGGGCGGGCGACGGTCTCCGCGTCGTGCACGCCCGGCCATCCGCCGCCGAAGGCGCCGTCCGGGGCGCTGTAGGGGCCGTACGCCGCATACGTCTCGTACTGCGAGTTGCTCACGCCGACGCTCCTGAGAGCCAGAGGGGTCCCGATTCGGGCCACCAGAACCTAGCGGAGCCCCGGTCACTCTCCAAAGCGGCACGACTACCCACGGTCGTGATCTGCCCTGAGCCGGGCGGGTGCGGACGTTATCGGCCGGTTACGATTGGCGTACTCTCAGTAATCGAAGGCGCGGGCGGTGTTCGCGCCCAGGGCGGTCGCCAGGGCGTCTTCGTCGATGCCGCGCACGGCGGCCATGGCGCGCACCGTGACCGGAACGAGATACGGGGCGTTGGGCCGTCCGCGGTACGGCGCCGGGGTCAGGAAGGGCGCGTCGGTCTCCACGAGGACCAGCTCCAGCGGGGCGACGGCGAGGGCGTCGCGCAGGTTCTGGGCGTTCTTGAAGGTGACGTTGCCGGCGAAGGACATGAAGTAGCCCTCGCGGGCGCAGACCGCGGCCATCTCGGCGTCGCCGGAGTAGCAGTGGAAGACGGTGCGCTCGGGCGCGCCCTCCTCCTTCAGCACGCGCAGCACGTCGGCGTGCGCGTCGCGGTCGTGGATGACGAGCGCCTTGCCGTGCCGCTTGGCGATCTCGATATGGGCCCGGAAGGACCGCTCCTGGGCCGCCTTGCCCTCGGGACCGGTGCGGAAGTAGTCCAGGCCCGTCTCGCCGACACCCTTCACCTGGGGCAGCCCGGCCAGCCGGTCGATCTCGGCGAGGGCCTCGTCCAGCGCGGCGTCGCCGCCGGGCCGGCGGGCGCCCTGCCGGGACCAGCCGTCGGGATCGCCGTGGACGATGCGCGGGGCCTCGTTGGGGTGCAGGGCGACGGCCGCGTGGACGCTCTCGTGGGCCGCCGCGGTCTCGGCGGCCCACCGTGAGCCCTTGATGTCGCAGCCGACCTGGACGACCGTCGTGACGCCCACCGAGGCGGCCTTCGCGAGGCCCTCCTCGACCGTGCCCGACTGCATGTCGAGGTGGGTGTGGGAGTCGGCGACGGGCACCCGGAGGGGCACCGGGAGCGGCGGGGCCGCGTTCTTGTCGTCCTTGGAGCTCTGGCCGGCGTTCGAAGGCATGCCCCGATCCTACGAAAGGCGCTGCCCTCGGCCGCGGGCGTCTTCCCCGCGCCCAGGCCGGGCGGACGCCTCAGCCGGCCTTGCGGTGGAAGGCGTGCAGGAGGTCGGACAGATGCCAGTGGTGGTGCTCCCCGGTCCCGGCGCCCTGCGCCGGCACCTCCGGCGCCTCGACGGGTCCGGCCTGCGGTGCCTGGTGGCGACGGCCCTCGGCCGCGCTGCGCACCGACGACACCTGCCCCGCGCGCATGATGCGCACCACATGGCCGTCGCAGTTCTGGCAGTTGGGCCGGCTCAGCGGCGACGGCACGATCTCGCCGTCGGCCACGTACAGCACGAACTCGTGCCCGTCGGCGTCCGTGTGGTGCTCTATCTCGTACGACTGCTCCCAGCCGTGTCCGCATCGCATGCACGCGAACGAGTACGACTCGTGAACGACGGCGGTGGCCGTACCGCGGAGGCCGGTCTGCCCTGCGATCTCACTCATGCCAGCTCCTCTTGTCCGCTGGACAAGCACCCCGGCGCAGCGGTTCCCGAAATCCGCCGGGGCGAGGGACGGGTGCGTCCCTTCGACCAGTGGACGCCTCTGCCGGCGTGAATGCATCAGGCCTGTCGAGTGTTGGATGCGTTTTGGACGTCCCTTGCCAAAAAGCCCCGTTCACCCCTGTTGGGCTTTGCTTTCGGCGACAGCCTTTTGCCCTCCCATGGGCCGCCCGCTCAACCGAGAACGCCCCTGCTCAGAGGCGGTTTTCCGGTAGGCGCGGAAACCCCGCCGGAGGGGGCGCGCGGGCTCATTCCGCGGCGCGTTTGGCGGCGACCACGGCGTCGAAGACGACGCGCTTCGGCACTCCCGCCTCGGCCGCCACGGCCGCGATCGCCTCCTTGCGGCGCTCCCCGGCCTCCTCCCGCACCCGCACCCGGCGGACCAGTTCCTCGGCGCCCAGTTCCTCGGGGCCGGCCTCCGGGGCGCCCTCGACCACGACGGTGATCTCCCCGCGCACGCCCTGTGCGGCCCACTCGGCCAGCTCGGCCAGCGGACCGCGCCGTACCTCCTCGTACGTCTTGGTCAGCTCGCGGCAGACGGCGGCCCGGCGGTCCGGGCCGAACACCTCGGCCATGGCGGCGAGGGTGTCGTCGAGCCGGTGCGGGGCCTCGAAGTAGACCAGGGTGCGCCGTTCACCGGCCACCTCCCGCAGCCGGGACAGCCGCTCCCCCGCCTTGCGCGGCAGGAAGCCCTCGAAGCAGAACCGGTCGACGGGCAGCCCGGACAGGGCGAGCGCGGTGAGCACGGCGGACGGCCCGGGGACGGCGGTGACCTTGATGTCCTTCTCCACGGCGGCGGCGACCAGCCGGTAGCCGGGGTCGGAGACCGACGGCATGCCCGCGTCGGTGACCAGGAGGACGCGCGCTCCGCCGAGCAGTTCCTCGACCAGCTCCGGGGTGCGGGCGGATTCGTTGCCCTCGAAGTACGACACGACGCGGCCCTTGGGGGTGATGCCCAGCGCCTGGGTGAGCCGGCGCAGCCGCCGGGTGTCCTCGGCGGCGACGACGTCGGCGCCGGACAGCTCCTCGGCCAGCCGGGGCGGCGCGTCCGCGATGTCGCCGATGGGGGTTCCTGCGAGGACAAGGGTTCCAGTCACACCCCCATCCTCCCAGGGCCGCCGTGGCGGCACGCACCCGCTGCGGCGGGCGCCGGTCCGGGGAAGGAACACGCGCGCGCGTGGCCGGTAGGGCACATGCACGGGACTCGCACAGAACGGTTCCCTACGATGGCGCGGTGACCAGTACCGCGTCCTCCATGGACCTCCGGCAGGGCCGGGCACCGCACGACCGGCGGCCGTCGTGGCAGCAGCGGCTGCGCCGATTCGGCTACGCGCCGGCCGCGGACGCGCCCGCGGGCGACGTGCGCGACCGGCTGGTGCCGCCGTACGCCGAGCCGAGCCCCCGGCTGTGGCGGGCGCTCGGGGTGCCGCCGGTCCTGGCCGAGCGGATCACCCGGTGGTCGGGCTGGGGCGGGCCGCTGCTGGTGACGCTGATGGCGGGCCTGATGCGGTTCTGGAACCTGGGCAGCCCGCGTGCGGTGATATTCGACGAGACCTACTACGCCAAGGACGCCTGGGCGCTCGTCCACCGCGGCTTCGAGGTCAACTGGGACAAGAACGCCAACAATCTGGTCCTCCAGACCCACGGCCATCTCGCGGTGCCGACGGACGCGGCGTACGTCGTGCATCCGCCGGTCGGCAAGTACGTCATCGGGCTGGGCGAGCTGATGTTCGGGTTCAACCCGTTCGGCTGGCGGTTCATGACGGCGCTGCTGGGCACGTTGAGCGTGCTGCTGCTGTGCCGGATCGGGCGCCGGATGTTCCGCTCGACGTTCCTCGGCTGTCTGGCGGGCGCGCTGATGGCGGTGGACGGGCTGCACTTCGTGATGAGCCGCACCTCGCTGCTCGACGGGGTGCTGATGTTCTTCGTGGTGGCGGCGTTCGGCTGTCTGATCGTCGACCGGGACCGGTCGCGGGCGCGGCTCGCGGCCGCGCTGCCCGCCGGGCCGGACGGCCGGGTCCGCCCGGACGCGGCCGTGGCGGACGGTTTCCGTTTCGGGCTGCGGCCCTGGCGCTGGGGAGCCGGCCTGATGCTGGGCCTGGCCTGCGGCACGAAGTGGAACGGCCTGTACATCCTGGCGGCGTTCTGTGTGATGGCGGTGCTGTGGGACGTGGGCGCCCGCAAGGTGGCCGGTGCCCGTCACCCGTATGCCGCAGCTCTCAAGTACGACACCGGCATCACCTTCCTGGCGACGGTTCCGGTGGCGATCGCCGTCTACCTGGCCTCCTGGACCGGCTGGATCCTTTCCCCCACCGACGGCAGCGGCGGCTACTTCCGCAACTGGGCGGCCACCGACGGCAAGGGCGGCAGCTGGACCTTCCTGCCGGACTGGCTGCGCAGCCTGTGGCACTACGAGCACGAGGTGTACGAGTTCCACGTCGGCCTGACGTCCCCGCACACGTACCAGTCCAACCCGTGGAGCTGGATCGTGCTGGGCCGCCCGGTGTCGTACTTCTACGAGTCGCCCAACCCCGGCGCCGACGGCTGCCCGGCCGACGCCGGCCAGAAGTGCGCGCGCGAGGTGCTGGCGATCGGTACGCCGCTGCTGTGGTGGGCGGCGTGTTTCGCGATCCTGTACGTGCTGTGGCGCTGGGCGTTCCGCCGCGACTGGCGGGCCGGCGCCATCGCCTGCGCGATCGCGGCCGGCTATCTGCCGTGGTTCCTGTACCAGGAGCGGACGATCTTCCTCTTCTACGCGGTCGTCTTCCTGCCGTTCCTGTGTCTGGCGGTGGCGATGATGATCGGCGCGATCGTCGGCCCCCCGGGCTCCAGCGACACCCGCCGGGTGATCGGCGCGTCGACGGCGGGCGTCCTGGTCCTGCTGATCGCCTGGAACTTCATCTACTTCTGGCCCCTGTACACCGGCACGGCCATCCCGATCGACCAGTGGCGGTCGCGGATGTGGCTGGATACCTGGGTCTGAACGCACGCGCGACACGCGCGAGTCCGATCACAGTTTGAGCAACTTCGGTCACAGCGGCTCCACAAGCGCATACCGTGCCTCACGGCAACCTTCTTGAACGCGTTCAAGACCGGACGCGGCGGGTTCTACGGGGAGACGGGGGTGCGCGGATGCGCAGTGGGGTGAAGGGTGCGCTCATCGGGAGTGTGTGCGCCGTGGTGCTGGGGGGGTGCGGGTACGGCGCCTACAACGTGCTGTCCGTGCTCGGCGGTGACGGCGGGACGGGTGGTGGCCCGGAGACCAAGTCGGCGCCCGTGCGGACCGGTCCGCCGAGCGACACCGAGGTGAAGCAGGCGACCGGCGCCTTCTTCGCCGCCTGGCAGAAGGGCGACGCGGCGAGCGCGGCGTCGTACACGAACTACCCGCAGGCGGCCGAGGAGCTGCTGACGGCCTATCACCGGGACGCGCACATCGGCCAGGTGCACATCACCCCGGGCACCCCGACGGGCAGCACGGTGCCTTTCACGGTCGAGGCAACGGTGTCGTACGGCGGAACGTCGCACGCGCTGTCGTACCGGAGCAGCCTGACCGTCGTCCGCGGCGAGACCTCGCACCGCGCGCTGGTGGACTGGCAGCCGTCCCTGGTGCATCCGCGGCTGAAGAAGGGCGACACGCTGGTCACCGGCACGTCGGCCACCGCGCCGATCCAGGCGGTGGACCGTGACGGCGCCGTCCTGACGAAGGAGAAGTACCCCTCGCTCGGGCCGATCCTGGACGAGCTGCGCAAGCGGTACGGCGACAAGGCGGGCGGCCGGGCCGGTGTGGAGCTGGTGATCCGCCATGAGGGCAGCGCGCCCGACACCTCGCTCCTGACGCTCGCCAAGGGCCGCCCGGGCAAGCTGCGCACCACGCTGAGCGCGAGCGCCCAGGCGGCGGCCGAGAAGGCCGTCGGCACGTACGGCGAGTCCTCCGTGGTCGCGGTCAAGCCGAGCACCGGCGAGATCCTCGCCGTCGCCAACAACCGCGCGGACGGCTTCAACGCGGCCTTCCTCGGCGAACGCGCCCCCGGCTCCACCATGAAGATCATCAGCGCGGCGACCCTCATCGACACCGGGCTGACCACGGCGAACGGCTCCGCGCCCTGCCCGGACACGGCCGTGTGGCAGAGCCAGACCTTCCACAACCTCAAGGGCATGGCGCCCAACGAGAAGGCCACCCTCTCGGAGGACTTCGCCCGCTCCTGCAACACGGCGTTCGTGAAGTTCGCGGACTCGGTGAAGGTCGACTCCCTCACCCAGGAGGCCGAACAGCGGTTCGGGATCGGCAACGACTGGCAGGTGGGCGTGCCGACCTTCGACGGCCGGGTCCCGGCCTCCGGCGGCCCGGACACCGCGGCCAATCTCATCGGCCAGGGCCAGGTCCAGATGAACCCCCTGAACATGGCCTCCGTGACGGCGACCGCGATGACCGGCACGTTCCGCCAGCCGGTGATCGTGCCGCTGCAGCTGGACGGCCGCACACCGGCACACGCGCGTGGGCTGTCGGCGGCCACGGTCGCGCAGCTGCGCGGCATGATGAGCCGCACCGCGCACAGCGGCACGGCGGCCGGCGTGATGGCCGGGCTGGGCGGGGACATCGGCGCGAAGACCGGTTCGGCGGAGGTCGACGGCGAGGCGAAGTCCGACAGCTGGTTCGCCGGTTACCGGGGCGACGTGGCGGCCGCGGCGATGGTCCAGGACGGCGGCCACGGCATCGACGCGGCCGGTCCGATTGTCGCAAGCGTGCTACGGAATGCCCGCTGACATCACCCGCCGAGGCAGGGACTTTAAGGTGATTGCCGTCGTTGGGGACGGTGAGGGCTGCGGGGACCCTGGGGAAGTGGCGGAGGAATCGAGACCGTGGGCAAGAGAAGGCGCGTCGCCGAGCGACGGAAGACCCGGCCTGCCGTGCTCGGCGGGGTGCTCGCCGTGGTCGTCGGCGGCGCCGGGTTGGGTGTCTACGCGCTGACCGGCGGTGGCGCGGCGGCCGACGAGCAGACGTCCGCCACGGCCGACCACAAGGCCGTCGTCAAGACCGGCCCGCTCAGCGCTGCCGAGGTGCGCACGGCCGCGAGCCGCTTCCTGACCGCCTGGCAGCAGGGCCGGGTCACCGAGGCGGCGGCCGCCACCGACGACCCGTCGGCGGCCGCCTCCCTGCTCACCGGCTACACCAAGGACGCCCGCCTGAAGGACGTCACGCTCACCCCGGGCCGGGCCACGGGCGCGAAGGTGCCGTTCTCCGTGAAGGCGACGGTGGCGTACCACAAGCTCGGCAAGCCGCTGGCCTACGGCAGTTCGCTCACCGTCGTACGGCGGCCGAGCGACGGCCGGCCGCTGGTCGACTGGCACTCCGCCGTCGTCCACCCGGACCTGAAGGACGGCGACACCCTCGTCACCGGCGAGTCCGGCACCCCGCCGGTCAAGGCCATGGACCGCGACGGCGGCGAGCTGACGGCCGCCAAGTACCCGTCGCTGGGCACGGTCCTGGACGGCCTGCGGGACAAGTACGGCAAGACGGCCGGCGGCAAGGCGGGCGTGGAGCTGCGCGTGGTGCGCGGCACGGCGTCCCGCAAGGCCGGGCTGTCCGACAGAACGCTGCTGGAGCTGAGCAAGGGCACGCCGGGCACGGTGCGGACCACGCTGAGTCCGTCCCTCCAGGCGGCGGCCGAGCAGCAGGTCGGCCGGCGCGCGCGTGCCTCGGTGGTCGTGCTGCGGCCCTCGACCGGTGAGATCCTCGCGGTCGCCAACAGCGGGCACGGCTTCAACGTCGGCTTCCAGGGCTCGCTCGCGCCCGGCTCCACGATGAAGATCGTCACCTCGACCATGCTGTTCGAGAAGGGGCTGGTCACCGCGGACGCGTCGCATCCGTGCCCCAAGAAGTACAAGCTGGCCGGCTGGACGTTCCACAACGACGACGGCTCGGAGATCAAGAAGGGCACGTTCAAGCAGAGCTTCGGCGCGTCCTGCAACAACGCCTTCATCGACTTCGCGCCGAAGCTGTCCGACCGCGACCTGACCCAGGAGGCGCAGCAGGTCTACGGCCTCGGCATGAACAACTGGGCCATCGGCGTGCCCTCCTTCGACGGCGCCGTGCCGGTGCAGAGCGGCGCGCAGATGGGTGCCTCGCTGATCGGGCAGGGCGGGGTGCGGATGAACCCGCTGAACATGGCCTCGGTGTCGGCCACGGTCGAGTCGGGCGCCTTCCACCAGCCGTACCTGGTGTCGCCCTCGGTGGACCACCGGACCCTGGCGAAGGCCACGCGCACCATGGCGTCGAAGGTCCGGTCCCAGCTGAAGGAGGTCATGCGGTTCACGGCGGACTACGGCACGGCCGCCAAGGCGATGGCGGGCATGAGCGGGGACTACGGCGCCAAGACGGGCTCCGCCGAGGTGGACGGCCAGCAGAAGCCGAACGGCTGGTTCACCGCCTACCGCGGCGATCTCGCCGCCGCGGGCGTGGTCCAGGCGGGCGGTCACGGCGGTGACACGGCCGGCCCGATCGTGGCGGCCCTGCTGAAGATGGGCGGCTGACGGGACCCGTAGGGCCCGGCCGCTCAGCCCCGTACGGGTTCCGCGGTGTAGGTGCGGCGCAGGAACCTGAGCAGCGTCTTGGACTCGAACTGCACCACCTCCACGCCGTGGTCGGAGTGGAACTCCACCACGGCCTGGACGCGCCCGCACGGCCACACCCGTACGTCACCGCTCTCGGCCGGCGACCTCAGTCCCCGTTCCAGCAGGGCGCGCGAGAAGGTCCACTCGTGCGGTCCCGGCAGGCCGACCCGGACGGACCGGGGATCCGCGTCGGGGTCGTACCGCAGCACTACGGGTACGGCCCCCGGGTCCTCCTCGTCCGTGACGATATGGGCGCGTGCGTACTGTTCGACCACAGACATCGGACCGCCCTCTCACGCTGAGTGACCTATGCGAAAGCTGTTCATCCGCTTCCCCTCCAATGTCGCACATTTTCCGGTTCGCGCCCCGGTGGGAGACGAGACTTTGTCTCTCTTGCAAAGGATTCGCAACAAGGCCCTAAAATCAAACGGTGCATGTACCTGACGGATTCATCGACGCCCCGACCTCGGCGGTCACCGCAGTGGTCGCCGCCGGCGCCCTCGCGGTGAGCCTGCGCGGCGCCCGCCGAGAACTCGACGAGAAGGCGGGCCCGCTGGCGGGCCTGGTGGCGGCGTTCATCTTCGCCGTACAGATGCTCAACTTCCCCGTCGCGGCGGGAACAAGCGGCCATCTGCTGGGCGGTGCGCTCGCGGCAATCCTGGTGGGGCCTTACACGGGCGTGCTGTGCGTGTCCATCGTGCTGCTCATGCAGGGCGTGCTGTTCGCGGACGGCGGGCTCACCGCGCTCGGCGTGAACATCACCGACATGGCGCTCGTCACCACGGTCGTCTCGTACGCCGTCTTCCGCGCCCTGCTGGCCGTGCTGCCCCGCAAGCGGCGCTCGGTGACCATCGCCTCCTTCGTCGCCGCCCTGGTGTCCGTGCCGGCCGCGGCGGTCGCCTTCACGCTGATCTACGCCGTGGGCGGCACCACCGACGTCTCCCTCGGCAAGGTCGCCACCGCGATGATCGGTGTGCATGTGCTGATCGGCATCGGCGAGGCGGTCATCACCGCGCTCACCGTGAGCGCCGTCATCGCCGTACGCCCGGACCTGGTGCACGGCGCGCGCGGACTGCGGCAGCGGCTCAAGCTGCGCGTGAACGGCGCACTCGTGGAGGCTCCGGCGCCCACCGCGCCGGTCGCGGCGCGCACCTCGCGGCGCGCACTGTGGATGTCCGGTCTCCTCGCCTCCCTCGTCCTCGCCGGCTTCGTCAGCTTCTACGCCTCCGCGAACCCCGACGGCCTGGAGAAGGTCGCGCACGACAAGGGGATCGACAAGGCCGAGCGGCAGCACGCGGCCGCCGACTCCCCGCTCGCCGGCTACGGCGTCAAGGACATCTCCGACGCCCGGCTGTCCGGCGGTCTCGCGGGCGTGATCGGCGTCGGGGTCACCGTCGTCGCGGGCAGCGCGGTGTTCTGGGCCCTGCGCAGGCGCCGCACCGAGGACGTCTCCCCCGTGAACACGAGCGTCTGAGATGGGCGCCGGACACGCGCACAGGCTCTACCGGCACGGGCACTCGCCGGTGCACGGCCTGCCCCCGCACACCAAGCTCGCCGCCGCGTTCCTGTTCGTGGTGGTCGTGGTCGCGACCCCGCGCGAGGCGATGTGGGCGTTCGCCGGGTACGCCGTGCTGCTGGCGGCGGTCGCGCACCACGCGCGTGTGCCCGCCGGTTTCCTGCTCCGGCGGCTGCTCATCGAGGTGCCGTTCGTCGCGTTCGCGGTGCTGATGCCGTTCGTGGCGGAGGGCGAGCGGGTGCAGGTGCTGGGTCTCTCGCCGAGCGTGAGCGGGCTGTGGGGCGCCTGGAACGTGCTCGCCAAGGGCACGCTGGGCGTCGCCGCCTCGGTGCTGCTGGCCGCCACCACCGAGCTGCGCGAACTGCTGCTCGGGCTCCAGCGGCTGAAGCTGCCGCCGCTGCTCGTGCAGATCGCCTCCTTCATGATCCGCTACGGCGACGTCATCACCGACGAGATGCGCCGGATGCGGATCGCCCGTGAGTCGCGCGGCTTCGAGGCGCGGGGCGTGCGGCACTGGGGCGTGCTCGCCAAGTCCGCCGGCGCGCTGTTCATCCGCTCCTACGAGCGGGGGGAGCGCGTGCATCTGGCCATGATGAGCCGGGGGTACGCCGGTGCGATGCCGGTCATCGACGAGGTGACCGCGTCCCGCGCCGAGTGGCGCCGCGCGCTCGCCCTGCCCTGCGCCGCCTTCGTCGTCTGTCTCCTGGGATGGGTTCTGTGACACCTTCACTGGAAGTGGCCGGACTGGCCTTCGCCTACCCGGACGGGCACCAGGCCCTGTTCGGCGTCGACTTCTCCCTCGCGCGCGGCGAACGGGTCGCGCTGCTCGGCCCCAACGGCGCCGGCAAGACCACCCTCGTGCTGCACCTCAACGGCATCCTGGGCGGCGGCACCGGCACGGTGACCGTGGCCGGGCTGCCGGTCGACCGAGAGCACATGGCGACCATCCGGCAGAAGGTCGGCATCGTCTTCCAGGACCCGGACGACCAGCTGTTCATGCCGACCGTGCGGGAGGACGTGGCCTTCGGACCGGCCGCCGCCGGGATCAGGGGCGCGGCCCTGGAGGAGCGCGTACGGCACGCCCTGGAGCGGGTCGGCATGCAGGACTTCGCCGACCGGCCGCCGCACCATCTTTCCTTCGGCCAGCGCCGGCGCGTCGCGGTGGCCACCGTGCTCGCCATGGAGCCGGAGATCCTGGTCCTGGACGAGCCCTCCTCCAACCTCGACCCGGCCTCCCGCCGCGAACTCGCCGACATCCTGCGCTCCCTGGACGTCACGGTCCTCATGGTCACCCACGACCTGCCGTACGCCCTGGAACTCTGCCCCCGCTCGCTGATCCTCAGCGACGGCGTGATCGCAGCGGACGGCCCCACGAGCGCGCTCCTCTCCGACGACGAGCTGATGCGAGCCCATCGCCTGGAGCTGCCGTTCGGCTTCGACCCGCGTGCGGTGACGCCGGCGCAGGGTTAGGCGGGGGCGCTGGGGCGGGTCCGGGAGAATGGGGGGTGTGACGCGACATGAGGACCGAGCCGAGCATGGGGCCGCGGGGTCGCTGCTGCTGGACGACCAGCTGTGCTTCGCGCTGTACGCCGCGCAGCGTGCCGTGACCGCCGCCTACCGTCCGCTGCTGGACGATCTCGGGCTCACCTACCCGCAGTACCTCGTGCTGCTGGTGCTGTGGGAGCGCGGCGAGACCAGCGTGAAGGATCTGGCGCGCGCCCTCCGCCTGGACTACGGCACCGTCTCCCCGCTGCTGAAGCGGCTGGAGGCGGCGGGGCTGGTGCGCAGGGAGCGCGCGGCGGGTGACGAGCGCTCGGTGCTGGTCGCGTGCACCGGGCGCGGGGAGGAGCTCCGGGAGCGCGCGGCGCGTGTGCCGGGCACCCTGCTCACCACCACGGGGCTCGACGCCCAGGGGGTCGCCCGGTTGCGCGAGGAGCTGTGGCGGCTCACCGAGCGCGCCGACGCGGCGGCCGACCGGCACTGATTCCCTTACCGGTACTGACCCCGCGTTACCCGCGGTTGCCCCACCCCTGGACAGCGCAACGGACCTACCGGCCAGTACCTTGTGCACGATGTACTTGTGCGCCACTTGTTCCGGGGGAGGCCGGCCATGACCGAGGACACCACTGTCGACACGCGCCCGTCGAAGATCGTCTACGTGGCCGAGGCCACCGCGCACGGCGGCCGGGACGGCTATGTCACCAGCCACGACGGCCGGCTGGAGCTGAAGGTCGCGATGCCCCCGGAGCTGGGCGGCGACGGCAACGGCACCAACCCGGAGCAGCTCTTCGCGGCCGGCTACGCCTCCTGCTTCCACAACGCGCTGATCCTCGTCGGCAACCGCGCGGGGTACGACCTGACCGGCTCCACCGTCGCCGCGAAGGTCGGCATCGGCCCGAACCGGCACCGCGGCTACGGCCTCGCGGCCGCCCTCAGCGTCTCCCTGCCGGTGCTGGACCGGGAGCTGGCGGCCCGACTGGTGGACGCGGCCCACGAGGTGTGCCCGTACTCGAACGCGACGCGCGGCAACATCGATGTAACGATTCTGTTGGGCTGACCACACCAAGGAATCGCAGGCGTCCGGCCGCTGTTGCACGCACTGTCGCAGGCGAATCGAAGGGACGGCGGGCGTGGACGTGAACGGCACTGTGGCCGAGGGCTTCGAGCCGGTCAGGGAGGCGTTCGCAGCGAACTTCGCGCTGCTCGGGGAGCGCGGCGCCGCCGTGGCGGTGTACCGCGACGGACACAAGGTCGTGGACCTGTGGGCCGGGACCAAGGATGTCGACGGAGGGGACGCCGCCGCCTGGGAGGCCGGGACGGCGCAGATCGTGCGCTCCGCCACCAAGGGCATCGCCGCCGCCGCGCTGCTGCTCCTGCACCAGCGCGGCGAGCTGGACCTGGACGCGCCGGTCGGCTCCTACTGGCCCGAGTACAAGGCCGCCGGCAAGGAGCACACGCGCGTACGGCACCTGCTCGCGCACCGCGCGGGCGTGCCGGTGCTGGACCGCCCGCTGACCCCGGCCGAGGCCGCCGACCCCGACCTCGGCGCCGCCGCGATCGCCGCCCAGGCGCCGGTGTGGGAGCCGGGCACCGAGCACGGCTACCACGCCCAGACCTACAGCTGGCTCACCGGCGAACTGGCCCGGCGCGTCACCGGCCGCCCGGTCGGCGAGTGGATCGCGGAGGAGATCGCCCGCCCGGTCGGCGCCGACCTGTGGCTGGGCCTGCCGGAGTCGGAGCACGCGCGCGTGGGCCGCGTGGGCCCGGTGGAGGGGCCGGAGAGCACCGGTGCCCTGAAGACCCGGCCCAAGCGGGCGGTGACCGAGGCCTACGCCGACCCGGACTCGCTGACCCGCCGCGCCTTCGCCGCGATCACCCCGCTCCCGGACGAGAACGCGCCCGCCTACCGGGCCGCCGCCCTGCCCGCCTCCAACGGCATCGCGACCGCGGACGGCCTGGCCCGCTTCTACGCCTCGCTCATCGGCGAGGTGGACGGCGGCAGCCGCCTGTTCACCCCGGAAACCATGGAGCTGGCCCGCTCCGAGCAGTCCGCCGGAGCGGACCGGGTGCTGGTGGTCGGCACCCGGTTCGGGCTCGGCTACATGCTGCACGGCAGCGCGTCACCGCTGCTGTCCCCCGGCTCCTTCGGCCATCCGGGGCGCGGCGGCGCGCTGGCGTTCGCCGACCCGGAGACGGGCGTCTCCTTCGGCTATGTCACCAACGGCTTCCGGAAGAGCGTGACGGCGGACCCGAGGGCCCAGGCGCTGGTGCGCGCCCTGCGCACGGCGCTGGCGCAGGCGTAGGCGTAGGCGCAGGCGTAGACGTCACACGTTGATCGGGTGCGAGGTCCGGCCCGACGCCGTGTCGATCTCTTCGTGTGCCTTGGTCAGCAGCTGCATGGCCAGTTCGTTGAGCGCGCGGGCGCCGGCTATCTCCTCGCCGACCCGGGGCTGGTTGGCGTCGATCCGGTGCCGGCTGGCGCGGCCGTGTGCCCGTACCTCGCTGCCGTCGGGCAGACGCACCATGGCGACCGCGCGCGTGTGCTGATCGTCCTCCATGAACTCCAGCTCGACGTGCCATCCCACAGCGGTGTGCATCATGTCGACCACCTCCGAGAACCACTGCTTCCAGGGTGCGCCTCTACCCCCTGCCCGTCATGTCGGCACCGGCTGACCTCGCCTACTCCTCGTCGTTCTTCTCGAAGCTGGCGAAGTAGGCGGCGACCATGTCCTCGTCGGCGTGCCCCTGGGCGGCGGCGCGGGCGAACCGTTCGGCGGTCGCGGCGGCGACGTCGAGCCGTACACCGCCGCGCTCGCCGGCCTGGACGATGAGCCGGGCGTCCTTCTCGGCGGTGGCCACCGCGAAGGACGGCGGGGTCAGCCTGTCCTCCAGCACCAGCGCCGACTTGGCCCGCAGATAGCCCATGTCGAGCGGGCCGCCCTCGATGAGGTCGAAGAAGCCCTGCGGGTCGACGTCGAGGGCCTTGGCCAGAGCCAGCACCTCACCGGCCGCCGCGGTGGCCGCGAGGACCCAGCTGTTGGCGACGAGCTTGAGCCGGCTGGCGCTGCCCGCCGCCCCGTCGGTGCCGGTCCACATGGTCCTGGCGCCCACCGCCTCGAAGACCGGCGCGACCTTCCCCCGGCCCTCCTCCGGCCCGGCGGCCAGCACGGTCAGCTCACCGGCCTCGGCGGGCTGCCGGGTGCCGAGGACGGGGGCGTCGTAGAAGACGAGTCCGTGCTGGCGGGCGAAGGCGGCCAGGTCGGTGATCAGCTCGGTCCCGGCGGTGGTGCACTGCGCCCACACCGTGCCGGGGCGCAGCGCCGGGGCGGCCTCGCGCATGACGTCCAGCGCCGTGTGGCCGTCGTACAGCATGGTCAGGACGACGTCGGCGCCCTCGACGGCCTCGGCGGGCGTGCCGGTGATCCGCGCGCCGTCGGCGGCCAGCGGTTCGGCCTTCTCGCGGGTGCGGTTCCAGGCGCGGACCGTGAGCCCGGCACGGCACAGGTTGCGGGCCATGGCGGCGCCCATGATGCCGGTGCCCAGGACGCTGACGGTCGGCTTGTCGGTCATGCGACTGCTCCTCGTGGTGCGGTTCGGACGACGTTGCCCTGCCCGGGGCAGCGCCGAGTGGCGCTGCCCCGGGTGCAGTATCAACCCGATCCGTAACCCCGGCAGTCCCGCTGCGGGCCGGCCGTCGGAGAGGCCGTCAGACCCGGGCCGGCTCCCGCTCGGGCTCCGCACCGGACGGCGTGCGCAGGCCCTCGCCCTCGACGTCCACGTTGGGCAGCGCACGGTCCAGCCACGTCGGCAGCCACCAGGCCCGCTCGCCGAGCAGGGCGAGCACCGCCGGGACGATGGCCATGCGGACGATGAAGGCGTCGAAGAAGACGGCGATCGCGAGACCGAAGCCGATCATCTTGATCATCGCCTCGCTGGAGCCGATGAAGCCGGAGAAGACGGCGATCATGATGACGGCGGCGGCGGTGACGACCCGGGCGCCGTGCTTGAAGCCGGTCACCACCGCCTGGCTCGGCCGCTCCCCGTGGACGTACGCCTCCCGCATCCGGGTCACGAGGAAGACCTCGTAGTCCATCGCGAGACCGAAGACCACGCCCACCATGAAGATCGGCATCATCGACATGACGGGGCCGGTCTGCTCGACGTTCATCAGGCCGGACAGCCAGCCCCACTGGAAGACCGCGACGACCGCGCCGAGCGCCGCGAGCACGCTGAGCAGGAAGCCGAGGGCCGCCTTCAGCGGGACCAGGACCGAGCGGAAGACCACGATCAGCAGCAGGAAGGCGAGGCCGACCACGAGCGCCAGGTACGGGATCAGGGCGTCGTTCAGCCGCTGCGAGACGTCGATGTTCATCGCGGTCGAACCGGTGACGAGCACCTCGGAGTCCGTCGTGCGGGCGATGTCCGCGCCCTTGTCCCGGATGGCGTGCACCAGGTCCTCGGTCGTCGCGGAGGACGGCTTGGACTTCGGTACGACGGTGATGATCGCGGTGTCGCCCGCCTTGTTGGGCGCGGCCGGGGTCACCGTGACGATGTCCTTCAGGCCCTTGATCGCGTCGCCGGCCTCGGTGAAGGCCGCCTTGGGGTCGGAGCTGCCCTTGGCGTCGACGACGACCATGAGCGGGCCGTTGAAGCCGGGTCCGAAGCCCTCGGAGAGCAGGTCGTACGCGCGGCGCTGGGTGGTGGAGACCGGCTGGGAGCCGTCGTCCGGGAGGCCCAGTTCCAGCGAGGCGGCCGGGATCGCGGCCGCGCCGAGGCCGAGCACACCGAGGAGCAGCACGGCCACCGGGCGGCGGACGACGAAGCCCGCCCAGCGGGTGCCCATGTTGGGCCGCGCCGGCTTCTTCGGGGTGCGGCCGCCGCCGAGCAGCCTGCTCTTCTCACCGGCCGGCTTGACCTTGCGGCCCGCGTAGCCGAGCAGCGCCGGGATCATGGTCAGCGCGATCAGTACGGCGATGGCGACCGTGCCCGCCGCCGCGACGCCCATCTTCGTCAGCATGGGGATGTTGACCACGGAGAGACCGACCAGGGCGATGACGACGGTCAGGCCGGCGAAGACCACCGCCGAACCCGCCGTACCGACGGCGCGGCCGGCCGCCTCCTCGCGTGCGCGGCCCTCGGCGAGTTCCGCGCGGTAGCGGGAGACGATGAACAGGGCGTAGTCGATGCCGACGGCGAGGCCGATCATCGTGGCCAGGGTGGAGGTGGTGGAGCCCAGGTCCAGCGCGCTGGCCAGCGCCGTGATCGACGCGACGCCGATGCCGACGCCGACGATCGCGGTCAGCAGCGGCAGCCCGGCGGCCAGCAGCGAGCCGAAGGTGATGACGAGGACGACGGCGGCGATGCCGATGCCGATGACCTCGCTGGAGCCCGTCTCGGGCGTCGCGTTCAGCGCGTCGCCGCCGACCTCGACGGTCAGCCCGGCGTCCCGCGCGTCCTGTGCGGCCTTCTTCAGGGCGTCCCGCGAGGAGTCCTCCAGCTCCATGCCGGAGACCTTGTACTTCACCGAGGCGTAGGCGATCGTGCCGTTCCGGCTGACCGTGTGCCCGGTGTAGGGGTCGGCGACGGAGGCGACCTCGGCGCCGGTGCCCAGCTCCTTGACGGTCTTCTCCACGGCCGCCTTGTTGCCGGCGTCGGTCATCTTCTCGCCGCTGGGCGCCTTGAAGACGACCCGCGCGGTGGCGCCGTCGGCGCTCATCCCGGGGAAGCGCTGTTCCAGCAGGTCGAAGGCCTTCTGCGCCTCGGTGCCGGGGATGGAGAACGAGGTGTTGCCGGCGGCGGGGGCGCTGGCCGCGCCGACGCCCGCGAGGGTCAGCAGCGCCACCCATATGAGGGCGACGACGTGCCGTCGCCGGAAGGCGAGCCGGCCCAGTTTGTAGAGGAATGTGGCCACGAGGGCGTACTCCCGGTCAGTCGTGGTTTTTCAGGGCAGGGGTGATCAGCCCGACGACGTGAGCGGATACGTCAGGTGGTGGGCTTGCCGGGGAATTGCTGGGGAGAGACCTGTGGTCAGCCGGCGGGTACGCCGAGGGCGGGGAGGACCACGGCGTCGATGTAGGACTTCAGGAAGTCCTGGGTGGGCGGCAGGTCGTCGATGAGCGTGCGCGCGGTGAACGCGCCGATCATCATGTGCACCACGAACCGGAGCGCCGGCCGGTCCGCGGGGATCTCACCCCGGTCGACGGCCCGCTGCAACACGCGGCGGAACTCCGTCAGTTCGGGTTCGATGAGCTGCTCCCGGAACGCCTGGAGCAGGTCCGGGTTGGTGTGCGTGGCCATGGCCAGACCCCGCATCAGGGCGTTGTTCTGTTCCATGGTGCAGTCGTCCTCGCGCGTGACGAGGGCGTGCAGGTCGCCGCGCAGCGAACCGGTGTCGATGCCGGCGATGCTGCGCGGGTGGCTGTGCCGGATCGCCTTCGCCACCAGCTGGGCCTTGCCGCCCCACTGGCGGTAGAGCGTGGCCTTGCTGGACCGGGTGCGGGCCGCCACGGCGTCCATGGTGAGGACGTCGTAGCCGACCTCCCGGAGCAGGTCGAGGACGGCGTCGTACAGCTCGGCCTCGCGCTCGGGTGTGATCCGGCTGCGACGCCCTGTTGCGACGCTTTCGGTCATCCCGCTCGCCTCCCGCTCCGCTGCGTGCTTCCGCGTACGTCCATGAAGATACCGCGCGAGCCTAGCGAAACGAAACGGTTTCGTACGTGTGGTGGGTCACGAAGGTGAAGGACACATAAGCGGCGGTTCCACAAGTTGCCCGCCCCGGGTGGGCGGAAAAGCATGGGGAGGTGAGCTATCTGCGCCTTCCCCACCTCAGCGGCGACCTGCTGTGCTTCGTGGCCGAGGACGACCTCTGGCTGGCACCCCTCGACGCCCCGGGCCGCGCCTGGCGGCTCACCGTGGACCGCACCAAGACCGGTCACCCGCGCTTCTCCCCCGACGGCCGCCAGATCGCGTACACCACCTGGCGCAGCCTCGTCCCCGAGATCCATCTGGTCGGCATCGACGGCGGCCCCGCCCGGCAGCTGACCTACTGGGGCAACGCCGACACCCAGGTCTGCGGCTGGACACCGCCCGAGGAGGACGGCAGGAGCGACATCCTCGCCGTCGCCTCCCACGGCCAGCCGTTCTCGTACTTCACCTGGGCCTACAAGGTGACCACCGACGGCGACCCCGGCCGCAAGCTGCCCTGGGGCCCGGTCTCCGACATCCAGGTCGCCGACGTCGACGGCCTGCACAAGACCCTGCTGCTCACCGGCACCCCACCGCACGAACCGGCCTCCTGGAAGCGCTACCGCGGCGGCGCCATGGGCCGGCTGTGGCTGCACGGGCAGCGTCTGCTGCCCGACCTCCAGGGCCATCTGGCCTGCCCCATGTTCGTCGGCGGCCGGATCGCCTTCCTCTCCGACCACGAGGGCGTCGGAAACCTCTACTCCTGCGCGTACGACGGCTCCGACCTGCGCCGGCACACCGACCACGACTCCTTCTACGCCCGGCACGCCGCGAGCGACGGCACCCGCGTGGTCTACCAGTGCGCCGGCGACCTGTGGCTGGTGGACGACCTCTCCCCGGACGGCGTACCGCGCCGGCTCGACATCCGCCTCGCCGGGCCGCGCACCGGCCGCCGCCGCTACCAGGTGCCGGCCGCGCAGAACGTCGACGGCATCACCGTGGACGAGACCGGCCGGGCCAGCGCCGTCGTCGTACGCGGCAGCCTGCACTGGCTCACCCACCGCGACGGCCCCGCCCGTACGATCACCGACACGCCGGGCGTCCGGGTCCGGCTGCCGGAGATGCTGGGATCCACCGGGCAGGTGGCGTATGTGACGGACGCCGAGGGCGAGGACGCCGTCGAGATCGCCCAGCTGCCCCGCGCGTCCGGCGACCGCCCGCCCCGCCGGATGGCCTCCGGCGAGCTGGGCCGGGTCCTGGAGATGGTCTGCGACCCGCTCGGCGAACGCATCGCCATCGCCGCGCACGACGGCCGGCTGCTCCTGCTCGACGTGGGCGAGGAGGCGGTCGACGTGGGCGAGGAGGCGGAGAGTGCCGTGACCGTCGGGAAGGGTGGGGAGGCGGTGGATCCGGGCGCCTCCGCGCCGGAACCGGCCGACGGCCGCGTCGTCGAACTGATCCGCTCCGTCAACGGCCCGGTCCGCGACCTCGCCTTCTCCCCCGACGGCGCCTGGCTCACCTGGTCCCACCCGGGCATCGGCCGCTCGCTGCGCCAGATCAAGCTGGCCCGGATCAAGGACCGGCTGATCGTGGACGTGACCGACGGCCGCTTCGAGGACGAGAACCCCGTCTTCACCCGCGACGGCCGCTACCTCGCCTTCCTCTCCTGGCGCGGCTTCGACCCGGTGTACGACGTGCACACCGGCGACCTCTCCTTCCCGCTCGGCTGCCGCCCGTACCTGGTCCCGCTCAACTCGGCGACCCCCTCCCCCTTCGCCCTGAACCCCGAGGGCCGCCCGGCCGCCGGCGGGCTGGACCCGGCCGAGGAGGAGGAGACCGGCGAGCACGGCACCGTGACCGTGGAGGTGGAGGGGCTGGCGAACCGGGTCACCCCGTTCCCGGTGATCGCCTCCAAGTACTCCGCGCTGTGCCCGGTCGCGGGCGGCGGCCTGGTCTGGCTGCGCTGGCCGATCTCCGGCGCGCTCGGCGAGACCTTCGCCAACCCGGCCGACATCAGCGGCCGCCCGACCCTGGAGTACTTCAACCTCACCAAGGCGAAGAAGTCCGAACTGGTCGACCACCTGGACTGGTTCGCAGTGAGCGGCGACGGCACCCGGCTGGTCGTCGTGGACGAGGGCGATCTGCGGGCCGTGCCGTCCACCGAGACGGGCGACAGCGACAGCACCGTCTGGATCGACCTGCGCCGCATCCTGCACGACGTGGACCCGCCCGCCGAGTGGCGCCAGTCCTACGAGGAGGCCGGCCGGCTCATCCGCGCCCACTTCTGGGACCCGGGCATGTGCGGCATCGACTGGGCGGCGGTGCTCGACCAGTACCGCCCGCTGGTCGACCGCGTCGCCTCCCCCGACGAGTTCGCCGACCTGCTGCGCGAGGTGCTCGGCGAACTCGGCACCTCGCACGCCTATGTCACCGCCGCCCGGCGCAACGAGGGACCACCCCACTACCAGCGCTGGCAGGGCCTGCTGGGCGCCAACCTGGTGTGCCGGGACGGCCGGTGGGTGGTCAAGCGCATCCTGCCCGGCGACTCCTCCGACTCCAGGGCCCGTTCGCCGCTGGCCGGCACGGGCATCCGCGAGGGCGCCGCGCTCACCCATGTCGACGGCCGCCCGGTGGACCCGCTGACCGGCCCCTACCCCCTCCTCGCCGGCTCCGGCGGTACGACCGTGGAGCTGACCTTCACACCCCCCGAAGGCGAGTCCGGCGGGCCCCGGCGGGTCGCCGTCGTCCCGCTCGTCGACGAACGGCCGCTGCGCTACCAGGACTGGGTGGCCAAGCGCCGCGAGGTGGTCCGCGAGCTGAGCGGCGGCAAGTGCGGCTACCTGCACATCCCCGACATGGGCGGCTCCGGCTGGGCCCAGTTCAACCGCGACGTGCGCATGGAGATGTCCCGGCCCGCGCTGATCGTGGACGTGCGCGGCAACGCGGGCGGCCACATCAGCGAACTCGTCATCGAGAAACTCACCCGTACGATCCTCGGCTGGGACCTGACCCGCAACGCCCAGCCGGTCTCGTACGCCTCGAACGCGCCCCGGGGTCCGGTGGTCGCCCTGGCCGACGAGGCGACCTCCTCCGACGGCGACATGATCACCGCCGCCTTCCGGCTGCTGAAGCTCGGCCCGGTGGTCGGCCAGCGCACCTGGGGCGGCGTGGTCGGCATGACCGGCCGGCACCGCCTGGGCGACGGCACGGTGATCACCGTGCCGATGAACGCGGCCTGGTTCGACGCCTACGGCTGGTCCGTCGAGAACCACGGCGTCATGCCCGACCTGGAGATCCTGCGCACCCCGCTGGACTGGGCCGAGGGCCGGCACGCCCAGCTGGACGACGCCGTGCAACTGGCCCTGGAACTGCTGGAGTCCAACCCGCCGGCCGTCCCTCCGGACTACACCGACACCCCCAATCGGGCCCGCCCGAAGCTGCCACCGAGGCAGTAGGGGACAAGGGGAGGGCGCCCTCCCCGAAAGGAGGGCGCCCGATGACCGGCCGGGGCCGAGCACAGTGCTACATGTCGTAGTCGTGGTCGAGCCGGTCCCGCATCTCCTGCTCCGTGTCCTCGATGTCGCGCATGTTCTGGCGACCCCGCTCGGACGGCGGCTGCTGACCGCGCTGCGGCTGGCCGTGCTGCGGCTGCTGACCGCGCTGCGGCTGCCGGCCCTGCTGGCCGGCGCGCTCACGCTCCTGGCCCAGCTTGTCCTTGGCCTTGTCCTGCCACTGGCCGGCCTTGTCGCGGAACTGGTCCTTCGTACCCATGTGGGTTCACTCCCGTGGTGGGTGAGGGTTCTGGGGTCGGCCCCTCGGTGGGGCCTCGACCAGCGTCACACGGGCCCTCACGGTACGCATCTGGATCAGTTACGGTGCGTAGCGCTCGCCTCTTCGTCCGCCGCCCCACCTGCGCCGATGAGTCCCAGACGCATCCCCTGCAACCGGGGCGCGAACCGCTTCATCTCGCGCTGCCCGACCGACCCGATGAGCGCCGGCAGGTATCCGCGCACGCCCTGCATGCCGCGCAGCCACCACTGCGCGTACACATGCGCCGAGCGCCGCTCGATCCCGTCGACCAGCCGGTCCACGGCGGGCCCGAGCGGATACGTCTTGTTCGACGGCCAGGGCAGCCGCTGCCGCAACTCCCGCATCGTGTCGTCCCGGTCGGCGCCGCGCACCATGTCGGTGTCGGTCCAGGAGAGATAGCCGACGCCCACCCGCACGCCCAGGTAGCCGACCTCGGCGCGCAGACTGTGCGCGTACGCCTCGACGCCCGACTTGGAGGCGCAGTACGCCGACATCATCGGCGCCGGGGTGAGCGCGGCGAGCGAGGCGATCTGGAGCAGATAGCCGCGGCTCTCGACCAGCACCGGAAGGAACGCGCGCCCGGTCACCGCCGAACCGATCAGGTTCACCTCGATCACCCGCCGCCACGCCTGCGGGTCGGAGTCGATGAACGGACCGCCGGTCGCCACCCCGGCGTTGGCCACCACGATGTCGACCTTCCCGAACCGCGCCTTCACCTCCTGCGCGACCCGGCTCATCGTCTCGTGGTCGGTGACGTCGGCGTACCAGTACGCGCTCTCGCTGTGCAGCCGCCCCGACACCTCCTTGAGCGCCTCCTCCTCCAGCCCGACCAGCGCGACCTTCACCCCGCGCGCGGACAGCTTGCGCGCCAGCAGCTCGCCGACGCCGCGCGCCGCCCCGGTGACGACCGCGACCTGTCCTTCGAGGCCGACCCTGCTCATGCGCCCTCCTTGATCTGCTGCACGGGGGTGGGGTGCGGCTCGGGGCCGTTCCCCGTGGCGTACGGGCCGTTCCCCGTGACGTATGTGGTGACGAGTTCCCGGATCCGGCCGGTCACCAGCTCGGGCGCCTCGATCGGGGTCATATGGCCGACGCCGGTCAGCTCGGTGAGGCCGACGCAGTGCGGCAGCGCGGCGACCAGCGCGTGGGCGTGTGCGGGGGGCGTGAGCCGGTCGGCCGCGCCGTGCACGATCGCGGTGGGGGCGCGCAGTTCCCGTACCCCGTGCTCCAGATCGAGCGCCGCGAGCACGCCGCCCCAGACCTGGCGCACGGCGCGTGGGCAGGCGTGCACGATCCGCGCGCACGCCTCCACCATGTGCGGGGCGGAACCGGCGCCCATGGTGGCGTACTTGAGGATGCTCTTGGCGACCGGCGTGACCGGGCCGAGGGGGGCGCTCGAGCCGAGGATGCGTCCGGTGATCCAGGTGCGCGCCCGCCCGGCGCGCATCGGCAGTACGCGCGCCTCGGCGACCAGCCGGGAACTGCCCGTGCTGCACAGCAGGACGGCGGCGGCGTGTTCCCGGAAGCGGGGGCGCCCGGAGGCGGCCATGACGGTCATCCCGCCCATGGAGTGGCCGACGACCAGGGCCCGTTCCCCGCGGGTGAGCGTCTCGGTGAGCACCGCTTCGAGGTCGTCCGCCAGCGCGTCGGTGGTGCAGTCGGGACTCGCGGGGCTGCGCCCGTGCCCTCGCTGGTCGTACGCGATCACCCGGTGGTCGGCCGCCAGTTCCCGTATCTGCGCGGCCCAGAAGGCGGTCGAGCAGGTCCAGCCGTGGGAGAGGACGACGGGGGGCGCGTCCTTAGGACCGTGCACCTCGACATGCAGCCGCGCGCCGTCGGCGGAGGTGACGGTGAGGACCCGGGAGGGCACGGGCGGGGCGTAGGGGCCGGAGGCGACGGGGGTCGGCCGGATCATGCGGCGCCCTCCCCCTGCGATGCGCTGCCGGCGTGCGCGGGAGCGGGTTCCTGGGTCGCGCCCGCTGGTCGCCGCGGTTCCGCGGGCTTCCGGATGACCTCGTACTCCGCCAGGTCCACCCGCCGTGTCGCCCGCCGGAACTCCGTCGTCGTACCGGGCCAGATGGTGGTGTTGCGGCCGCTCGCGTCGAGGTACCAGCTGGTGCAGCCGCCGGTGTTCCAGACGGTCCGCTTCATCCGCTCCTGCACCCGGTGGTTCCAGGCCTCGACGGCGGCGGGCCGGGCGTCGAGCGCGGTGCGGCCGCCGAGGACGTCGAGCTGGCGCAGATAGTCCGCCATGTAGTTCAGCTGGGACTCGATCATCAGGATCATGGAGGAGTTCCCCAGGCCGGTGTTGGGTCCGATGATCGTCATCCAGTTCGGGAAGCCGGCCGCGGCGGCGCCGCGCAGGGCCTGCATGCCGTTCTTCCAGGACTCGGCGAGCGTGATGCCCTCCGCCCCGACCACGCGCTCGGCGATCGGCATGTCCGTGACGTGGAAGCCGGTGCCGAAGATGATCGCGTCGACCTCGGCCTCCGTACCGTCCGCGGCGACGACGGTCGACCCGCGGATCTCGCTCAGCCCGCTCGCGACGACGTCCACATTGGGCCGGGCCAGCGCCGGGTAGTAGGTGCTGGACAGCAGGATCCGCTTGCAGCCGATGCGGTAGTCGGGGGTGAGCTTGGCGCGCAGGGCCGGGTCCTTGATGGCGCGGGCCATGTTGCGCTTGGCCAGCTGCTCCACCAGGCCGAGTTCGTCCGGGTGCTTGGTGAACGCCTGCACCTGGAGTTCCCGGATGCCCCAGAGCAGCCCGCGGCGCAGCTGGGTGGTGAAGGGGACGGCGCGGTGCAGCCGGCGTTCGGCGCCGGTGATGGCGCGGTCGACCCGGGGCATCACCCAGGCCGGGGTGCGCTGGAAGAGGGTGAGCCGGCCGGCCTTCGGCTGGATGGCGGGGACGATCTGAATGGCGGAGGCACCGGTGCCGACCATGGCGACGCGCTTGCCGCGCAGGTCGTAGTCGTGGTCCCAGCGCGCGGAGTGGAAGACCGTGCCCGGGAAGGACTCGAGGCCCGGGATCTCGGGGATCTTCGGGTCGGACAGCGGTCCGGTGGCGGAGACGACGACATCGGCGGTCAGGGAGCCGCGCGTGGTCTCGATGTTCCACCGCAGTTGCTCGTTGTCCCAGCTCATCAGCTTCACCTCGGAGTCGAGGCGGAGGTGCGGGCGCAGGCCGAACAGGTCGGTGACGTGCTCCAGGTAGGCGCGGATGTGCCGCTGGCCGGAGAAGGTGCGCGGCCAGTCCGGGTTGGGCGCGAAGGAGAAGGAGTACAGATGCGAGGGCACGTCACAGGCGCACCCGGGGTAACTGTTGTCCCGCCAGGTGCCGCCGACGCTGTCCGCCCGCTCCAGGACGACGAAGTCGGTGATTCCCTCGCGGCGCAGCCGCACGGCGGCCCCGAGTCCGCCGAACCCGGACCCGATCACCGCCACCCGCACATGCTCTTGCTCGGCCATCCCGAAGCCTCCAGGCCCCATCGAGGAACTCTGCCAGTGAACACTGGCGCAATGGGACTGTAGAGCAGCTCCGTACCGAGCGGTAGGGGGCGCGGAAGGAAAGTTACCGGCGGTACGCCATAGGCTGCGGGCGTGGCAGAGGACGCAGAACACCCGAGCGCCGGCACCCCGCGCGAGTACCGCATGGAGGAGCTGGCCCGCCTGGCCGGCATCACGGTGCGCACGCTCCGCTTCTACCGCGAGCGCAAACTGCTTCCGCCGCCCCGCCGCGAGGGCCGTATCGCCTGGTACGACGACCATCACCTGGCCCGGCTGCGCACCATCGCGGCCCTGCTGGAGCGCGGCCACACCCTGAACGGCATCGCGGAGCTGGCCGAAGCCTTCGAGCACGGCCGGGACGTCGCCGACCTGCTGGGTGTCGGCGCCCCCACCGAGGAGGAGCCGGTGCGGCTCACCCCGGAGGAACTCGCCGCCCGCTTCGAGGGCCAGGTCACCCCGGAGAACCTCGCCGCCGCCCTGGACCTGGGCTACCTCGGCACCGACGGAGGCGAGATCGTCCACATCAGCCGCCGGCTGCTGGACGTCTCGTCCGCGCTGGTCCGCGAGGGCATTCCGCTCGGCGAGGTGCTGGCGGCGGGGGCGCGCGTCCGGGAACACGCCGACGCCCTGGCCGAACTCTTCGCCGACCTGGTCCTTCGCCACGCCCCGGAGGAGGACCTGAACCGACTGCGCCCGCTGGCCCGCAGCGTCGTGGAGGCGGAACTCTCCCTCGCCCTGGACCGCCGCATATCCAAGGAGAAGACCGGCTGACCAGGCGCGGCTACAGGTCGTAGACGACGGTCACCGGGGCATGGTCGGACCACCGTTCGGCGTGGGTGGCCGCGCGCTCCACGAACCCCTTGACCGCCCTGCCGGCGAGCCCGGGCGTCGCGACCTGGTAGTCGATGCGCCAGCCCGAGTCGTTGTCGAAGGCCCGCCCGCGGTACGACCACCAGCTGTACGGCCCCTCGACATCCGGGTGCAGGGCGCGCACGACGTCGGCGTAGCCGCCGTCCGCCGCGTCGAACACCCGGTCGAGCCAGGCCCGCTCCTCGGGCAGGAAGCCCGCGTTCTTGGTGTTGGCGCGCCAGTTCTTGAGGTCGGCCTCGCGGTGGGCGATGTTCCAGTCGCCGCAGACGACGACCTCGCGCCCGTCGGCGGCGGCCCGGACCCGCAGCTCCTTGAGGTGGGCGAGGAACTCCCCCATGAAACGGATCTTCTCGTCCTGCCGCTCGGTGCCCACCTCGCCCGAGGGCAGATAGAGGGAGGCGACCGTGACGCCGGGCAGATCGGCCTCGACATAGCGCCCGCTGCCGTCGAACTCGGCGGAACCGAAGCCGATCCGGATCCGGTCGGGTTCGCGCCGCGTGTACAGCGAGACCCCGGCGCGTCCCTTGGCCGCGGCCGGGGCGTGCACGACGTGCCAGCCGTCGGGCCGGCGGACCTGCTCGGGCAGCTGGTGCGGCTCGGCGCGCACTTCCTGGAGGCAGACGACGTCCGCGGAGGTCTGGGCGAGCCACTCCACGAAGCCCTTCTTCGCGGCGGCCCGCAGCCCGTTCACGTTCACCGAGGTCACAGTCAGCACCCAGGCACGATACCGGCACACTGGTCGGAGCCCGGAAAACCCCGGGACCCGCCTTCGCATAGAAGTACGATGCCCAGCATGAATATACGCCGCGTCCGCTTCGACCACCCCGACGCCGTCAAGCTCAACGACGAGGTCCAGGCCGAGTACCACCTCCGCTACGGCGACGGCGGCGACGCCACGGCCCTGGACGCCCTGGAGTTCGACCCGCCCCGGGGTGTGTACCTGATCGCGTACGACGAGTACGACCGCCCCGTGGCCACCGGCGGCTGGCGCAGCCAGGACCGCAACGAGGAAGGCAACGAGGACGGCGACGCCGAGCTGAAGCGCATGTACGTGATCGCGGAGATGCGCGGCCGCGGCCTGGCCCGCCGCATGCTCACGGCACTGGAGGAGGACGCGCGCGCCGCCGGCCGCGTCCGCATGGTCCTGGAGACGGGCACCAAGCAGCCGGAGGCCATCGCCCTGTACACCTCCAGCGGCTATGCCCCGTGCGCCAAGTTCGGCTACTACCGCCACCACGAGGAGAGCCGCTGCTTCGCCAAGCTGCTCTGAGAAGGGGCGAGTTCCGGCGCCGAGCGGGGCCGGAAACGACGAAGATCCCGGCGATCAGATGATCGCCGGGATCTCGTCTACCGACTTGAGTCGCCTCAAGAAGGTGATGCGTGGACCTGAGGGGATTTGAACCCCTGGCCCCCTCGATGCGAACGAGGTGCGCTACCGGACTGCGCCACAGGCCCTTGCAACGAGTGAAACTCTAGCATCCCGATCGCGGTGCTTGGAAATCCGCTCCCCGACTGGTCAGGACGGGGGTCACCGGCGGGCCGCCGATCACTCGTTGGCCGCGCGCGGGCGGTCGCCGTCCTCGTACTGGTCGAAGAGCGGCGTGCGTCCGCGCTCGCGCGCCCGGCGCGCGGAGGCCGCGCCGGAGCTGCCTCCGCGCGAGCGCTTCCGCGCGGGGGGAAGCGCACCGCTCCGGCCGTCCGCCGGCTTGTCCTCGGAGACGGGCGCCGACTCGTCCGCCTCGGCCCCCGGCATCTGCCCCGCCTCCTGCTCCGGCGCGACCGAGCTGGACCGCGCCGAACTCCAGGTGTCGGGCGCCCCGAGGTCCACGTCCGAGGTGGCGCGCGGCGCGACCGGTGCGGTCACATACGTCGGCAGCGGCACCGGCACCGGGTCCCAGCTGTCCCCGTGGCCCGGCCGGCGCTGCCGCTCGCGCTGCTGGTCGACCCATTCGGCGTGGTCGGTCTGCTCCACGAGGGCGCGCCGGTCGGCGGCGAGCGTGGAGAGACCGGTGTCCGTGCCGCTCTCGGGGGCGCCCTCCGGTTCGTCGGCGCCGGAGCCGTCGTCGAGGACCGCGCGGCGGCGCGGCTGGCGCTCGCGCAGACGCTGGGCGGCGACCTCGGCCCGCCGGCGGTCCATCTGGTAGGCGAAGCGGCGACGCTCCTGGGCCCGCAGATAGGCGATGTACGCGCTGAGCATCACGGCGGGTGCGGCGGGCGCCCAGAGGAAGGCCAGCCCGCCGACAGCGGCGACGATCGCGCCGAGGGTGAAGGCGAGGAAGAGCAATACGGTGGTGCGCCTGCGGCGCGCGAGTACCTTCGAGCGCCGGGCGCGTGCCGCGGCCGCCTGTGCCGAGGGCGAACGCCGCTCGGCCGGGCCGCGGTTCTGCGCGGGCGCGGTGGCGGAGTTGGGCGCCGGGGCGGTGATCTGGTCGTCCGCCGGTTCCGCGCTCGAAGGCGCCTCCGGCTCGCTCTCCGGGCGCACCTGACGGCGGGTCGGAGGCATGGCGAAGGCCCGGACGTCCACCGAGTCGGTGACGGCGTCCGGATCGCCGGTGTCCGGCTCCCCCTCCTGGGCGGAGCGCGCCCGCAGGTCCCTGGCGTATCGGCGCTCCATGCCCGCCCTTCCGGACAGCAGCCGGATGGCGGTGCTGAAGCGTTCCGTCGGACGGGCTTCGTTCAGCTCGTCCTGCCTACGGAGCCACATCGGCACCAAGTAGGCGGCCCAGGCCCCGACGATGACTGCGTAGATGAGGCCGCTGCTGCTCACGTCTCACACCGTAGAGGGGTTTGCGTGAGGCCATCTGCCAATTGAGCCGGTGTGTCGCACGATCCGGCTGATATTTCCAGCTTTTTTTGCGACCGATGCGATCAGTGGGCGGCCACAGGGGTGAATTCGATACGCCAGCCCGGTCAACCGCCGATCAATTTCGAACACATATTCAATTTCTAGGGCTGGGTGCGATTCCCGGAGGCGTTGCCCGGGGCGTTCCCGGAGGCGTTGCCCGGGGCGTTGCGGGAGCGTTCCCGCCGCCAGCGGGCCAGCAACCCCTCGGGCACCTCTTCCGCGGTGAGCGCGAAGACGAGATGGTCCCGCCAGGCCCCGTCGATGTGCAGATACCGGGGCCGCAGCCCCTCCGAGCGGAATCCGAGTTTCTCCACGACCCGCCGGCTGGGCCGGTTCTCGGGGCGAATGCAGACCTCGATGCGGTGCAGTCCCACGGCGCGGAAGCAGTGGTCCACCGCGAGCGCGACGGCCGTCGGCATCACCCCGCGCCCGGCCACCGCCTCGTCCACCCAGTAGCCGACGTGCCCGGAGCACATCGACCCCCAGGTGATCCCGGCGACCGTCAGCTGTCCGACCAGCTGCCCCTGGTACTCGATCACGAACGGCAGCATCCGTCCCGCGTTGGCCTCGGAGCGCAGATGCCGCACCATCTGCCGGTAGGTCGGCCGGTGGGTGACCGGCCCGCTCGGCGTGGGCGGCGGAATGGTCGCCTCCCAGGGGCGCAGCCAGTCCCGGTTGCGCCGGTTCACCTCGCGCCAGGCCCGCTGGTCGCGCAGCTTTATCGGGCGGAGGACGACATCGCCGTCCGCCAGCACGACGGGCCAGGAAGGGCTGTTCAGCTCGCACCCCCGCTGCTGGGTCTGGGGTGGTCACCGCCGCGGATCTGGTCGACGGCGTGCACCAGCAGGGGCTCCAGGACGGCGAGGCCGTCCTTCACACCGCCGGTGGACCCCGGCAGGTTCACGATCAGGGTCCCGCCCGCCACACCGGCCAGTCCGCGGGACAGCGCCGAGGTCGGGACCTTCTCCCGGCCGAACGCCCGGATGGCCTCCGCGATCCCCGGCACCTCGCGGTCGATCACCGCGCGGGTCGCCTCGGGGGTGCGGTCGGTGGGCGAGATGCCGGTGCCGCCGGTGGTCAGGATGGCGTCGTAACCGGCCTCCACGCCCGCCCGCAGGGCCGCCTCCACCGGTTCCCCGTCCGGGACGACCCGGGGGCCGTCGACGTCGAACCCGAAGCGCTTCAGGCCGTCGGCGATCAGCGGGCCGCCCCTGTCCTCGTAGACGCCCGCGGCGGCCCGGTTGGAAGCGGTGATCACCAGTGCGCGGTAGCTCATGCCCGGCTCCAGTCGCCCGACTTTCCGCCCGTCTTCTCCTCCACCCGTACGTCCGTGATGACCGCCCCCTTGTCGACCGCCTTGACCATGTCGATCACGGTGAGCGCGGCGACCGTCACGGCGGTGAGGGCCTCCATCTCGACGCCCGTGCGGTCCGTCGTCTTCACGGTGGCCCGGATCTCCACGGCGTCGTCCGCGACCGACAGGTCCAGTGTCACACCGGACACCGACAACGGGTGGCACAGCGGGATCAGATCCGGGGTCCGCTTGGCGCCCATGATGCCGGCGATGCGCGCGGTGGCGAGGGCGTCGCCCTTGGGCACCCCCTCGCCGCGCAGCAGCTCCACCACCCGGGGCGAGACCAGGACCCGGCCGCTGGCACGGGCGGTGCGCGCGGTCACGTCCTTGCCGGATACGTCGACCATGCGGGCCGCGCCCGCGTCGTCGATGTGCGTCAGTCGGTCCTGCGTACTCATGCTGTGTGGCGCTCCCGGTCCGGGCCCGTCGCAGTGCGGTGCACGGGCCTGTTGTGCGCGACACGGTACCGCCATGTCGGCGGGCGCAGCGGATCAGGACCGTCCGGCGGACGGCACGCACGCGTGCGTCAGCCGAGCAGGACGACCTCCACCTCGGTTCCGGGCTCGACGGCCGCCACGTCCTCCGGCACGACGATCAGGGCGTCGGCCTGCGCCAGGGCCGCGATCAGGTGCGAGCCGGCACCGCCGACCGGCGTCACCTCGCCGTCCGTGTACGCGCCGCGCAGGAACTGCCGGCGGCCCTTGGGCGAACGCAGCGGCTCGTCCGCGGTGAGCGTGGCCCGCGTGCGGGGCCGGTGGAGGTCCTCCAGGCCCATCAGGGCGCGGATCGCGGGACGGACGAACAGCTCGAAGGAGACGTACGACGACACCGGGTTGCCGGGCAGCGCCAGCAGGGGCGTGTGGTCGGGGCCGATGGAGCCGAACCCCTGGGGCTTGCCGGGCTGCATGGCGAGCTTGCGGAACTCCACACCGCTGCCCGGCTCGTCCTCGTCGCCGACGTGCGACAGCGCCTCCTTGACGACGTCGTACGCCCCGACGCTCACCCCGCCGGTGGTCACCAGCAGATCGGCGCGGATGAGCTGGTCCTCGATGGTGGAGCGCAGGGTCTCGGCGTCGTCGGCGACGGCACCGACCCGGTAGGCGATGGCGCCGGCGTCCCGCGCGGCGGCGGTGAGGGCGAAGCTGTTGGAGTCGTAGATCTGGCCGTCTGCCAGCCCCTCGCCGGGCTGGACCAGTTCGCTGCCGGTGGACAGCACGACCACGCGCGGGCGCGGGCGCACCCGGACCGTGCCGCGGCCGATCGCTGCGAGCAGGGCGATCTGCGGCGGCCCGAGGACCGTGCCGGCCTCCAGGGCGCGGTCGCCCGCCCGTACGTCGCTGCCCTTGGCGCGCACATGCGCGCGTGCCTCGGCGGGGCGGTGCACGCGTACGTGCCCCTCGGCACCCTCCGGCGCGAGGCTGCGCGCCCGCATGCCGCTCACCGGCCCCTCGCCGAGCCCGCCGTCGGTCCACTCGACGGGTACGACGGCCTCGGCGCCGGGCGGCAGCGGGGCGCCGGTCATGATCCGGGCGGCCTGCCCGGGGCCGACCCGGACCGGCTCGGCCGCACCGGCCGCGACGTCCCCGACGACCTCCAGGACGGCCGGGAACTCCTCGCTGGCGCCCGCGACGTCCGCGACCCGCACCGCGTACCCGTCCATGGAGCTGTTGTCGAACGGTGGCAGGGACACCGGCACCGTGATGTCCTCGACCAGGACGCACCCCTGGGCGTCGAGCAGTTGCAGCTCGATGGGTTCCAGGGGGCGGACGGTCGAGAGGATGTCCTCCAGGTGCTCGTCCACCGACCACAGGTCGTCCGGGCCTGTGGGGCGGGTCGCGGCGCTGCTCAAGACTGCTGCATCTCCTCGGCTACGTAACTGCGGAGCCAGGTCCGGAAGCCCGGGCCCAGGTCTTCACGTTCGCACGCGAGTCTGACGATGGCACGCAGATAGTCGCCGCGGTCCCCGGTGTCATAGCGGCGGCCCTTGAAGACGACGCCGTGCACCGGGCCGCCGAGCTTCTCGTCCTGGGCGAGCCGTTCGAGGGCGTCGGTGAGCTGGATCTCGCCGCC
>NZ_JBSFHC010000017.1:0-194846 GCF_053596835.1 Streptomyces sp. NPDC001606 | reverse complement strand
CAGGCCTTGTAGGAGCCGCCGTGGGCCGCCTCACCGGTGTCGTTGGTGATGACCCCGCTGGTGGCGGTCCAGCCGGTGCTGCCCGACTCGAAGCCGGGGTTGCTCAGCAGCTGGGTGGAGGTGCAGCCGCCGCCACCGCCGGAGCCGACGGTCCAGGTGAAGGTGGCCGTGCCGGTGGCGCCGGTGGAGTCCTTCGCGGTGACCGTGACCTGGTAGGTGCCCGCGGTGGAGGGCGTGCCCGAGATCAGACCGGTGGAGCTGTTGATCGACAGGCCGGCCGGCAGACCGGAGGCGCTGTAGCTGAGCGCGCCGCTGTTGGTGCTGCTCGCCCGTATCTGAAGGCTCACCGCGGTGCCGACGGTGGACGACTGGTTGCCCGGGTTGGTGACCGTGACGCCGCTGCTCGGCGGGTTGATGTGGCTGCCGACGTTGATGCCGGCGAAGGCGTTGCCGACGCCCGCGTACTGGGTGGAGTTGGTGCCGTAGAGGGCGGCGGCCGCGTTGAGCGCGGCGGTGCGGGCGCCCGCGTAGTCGGTGCTGGACGTCATGTACGTCGTCAGCGCCTTGTACCAGATCTGGAGGGCCGCGGCCCGGCCGATGCCGGTGACGGCGACACCGTCGGAGGTCGGGCTGTTGTAGGTCACCCCGTTGATGACCTTGGTGCCGCTGCCCTCGGACAGCAGGTAGAACATGTGGTTCGCCGGGCCCGAGGAGTAGTGCACGTCCAGGTTGCCGACACCGGAGTACCAGCTGTCGGCGGAGCTGCCGTCCTTGCTGGGCTTGTCCATGTAGCGCAGCGGGGTGCCGTTGCCGTTGATGTCGATCTTCTCGCCGATGAGGTAGTCACCGGGGTCCGAGCTGTTGTTGGCGTAGAACTCCACGCCGGTGCCGAAGATGTCGGAGGTCGCCTCGTTCAGGCCGCCCGACTCGCCGCTGTAGTCCAGGCCGGCGGTGTTGGAGGTGACACCGTGGCTCATCTCGTGGCCGGCCACGTCCAGCGAGGTCAGCGGGTCGTTGTTGTTCGAGCCGTCGCCGTAGGTCATGCAGAAGCAGCTGTCGTCCCAGAAGGCGTTGACATAGCTGCTGCTGTAGTGGACCCGGCTGTAGGCGGCGACACCGTCGTTCTTGATGCCGCTGCGGCCGAAGGTGTTCTTGTAGAAGTCCCAGGTCTCCTGCGCGCCGTAGGCGGCGTCGGCGCCCGCGGTGGCGGCGTTGGAGTTGGTGCCGTCGCCCCAGGTGTCGTTGCTCTGCGAGAACAGCGTCCCGGTGCCGGAGGTGCCGTGGTTCAGGTTGTACGTCTTGTGACCGCCGCGCGTGGTGTCGTTCAGCGTGTACGTCGAGCCCGACTGCGTGCTGGTCAGCGACACCTGGCCGCTGTAGTGGGTGTTGCCCACGCCGGTCTGGATCGCCTCGAACCGGTGCAGTTCCTTGCCGGTGGTGGCGTCGGTGATGACGTGCAGCTGGCTGGGGGTGCCGTCGTCCTGGAAGCCGCCGATCACCGTCTCCCAGGCGAGCCGGGGGGTGCCGGTGCCGGCCCAGATCACCTTGCGGGCGCTGTCGGTGGTGGGCTTCTTGGCGTCGAGCGCCTTGGCGGCCTTGAGCGCCTTGGACTCGGCGGCGGCCTTGGTGAAGGTCGCGGTGGTGGAGGCGACCTTGATCCGGTGCTTGTTGTTCCAGGTGGTGCTCACGGTCCCGGCGGCCAGCGAGGCGGGCGGGGTGTGCACGACGAGGTCGCCGCCGAGGACGGGGAGTCCGGCGTAGGTGCGCTCGTAGCGGGTGTGCACGGTGCCGTCGTTGTCCTTGACGACGTCCTTGACGACCAGCTTCTCCTGGGCGCCGAGCCCGAGGGTGCGGGCGGTCGCGGCGGCCTGCTGCCGGGCGCTCTGGAGCAGGGCGTGGTGCTGGGCCGGGCTGAGCCTGGCCTCCAGACCGCCGGCCCGCAGGGGGCTGGGGTGGACGGTGGGCGAGGCGGTCGCCGGGACCGCCTGGACGCCTACGGCGAGGAAGGCCGCGGCGGAGACCAGGGCGGCTCCGACGGTGGCCCGCTTGCGGGCGGAACGTCCCTGGGGAAGACGTCCCTGAGGAAGGGGTGCGTGGGGTCTCACTCGTACTCCTCATACTGCGGCCGCCGGGTCGCGGCCGGTGACAGACCGGGCAGACGGGTCTGCTGCCCGGGCTAACTGAGCTGTGCGGGACCGTGGTCCGTGAAGAGCGTGGGGAGGATCAGTGTTGCGGAGGAGGATGACAGGATTGACTCGGCCATGTCACCCCACGCGAGGTCAATCGAGGGTTTTCCCTATGGCCGTGCGCGGCGGGCCCGGTGGCGGTTTCCCGGGGCGGGAACCGTCATGCGGAGGGCATGTCCGGTGCTGCCGCCTCCAGTTCGGCGATGCTGCCGGACATGATCGTCCGCACGTGTCCGGTGATGTGCTCGGCGGGCCAGTCCCACCAGGCCACCGCCAGCAGCCGGGCGATGTCCCGCTCGCTGTAGCGGGTGCGGACGAGTTCGGCCGGGTTGCCGCCGACGATGCCGTAGTCGGGCACGTCGCGGGTGACGACGGAACCGGTGCTGATGATCGCGCCGTGTCCGATCCGCACCCCGGGCATCACCGTCACTCCGTGGCCGAACCAGACGTCGTGGCCCACGACGGTGTCCCCACGGTTCGGCAGGCCGCCGAGGAGATCGAAGTGCGCGGACCACGAGCCGCCCATGATGGGGAAGGGAAACGTCGACGGGCCGTCCATGCGGTGGTTGGCGCCGTTCATGATGAACCGCACCCCGGTGCCGAGCGCGCAGAACTTGCCGATGATCAGCTTCTCCGGCCCGTAGTGGTAGAGCACGTTGCGCGTCTCGAAGGCGGTCGCGTCGTCCGGGTCGTCGTAGTACGAGTACTCCCCCACCTCGATCAGCGGGGACTTCACCAGCGGCTTCAGCAGCACCACCCGGGGCTGCTCGGGCATCGGATGCAGCACGGTCGGGTCGGCGGGTACAGGCATGGTCAGCGGCTCCTCGTGCGGGGGCGGTCGGCGTCCGGTCCATGATCGCGGGACTCGCCCGTCTCCGGCCATCGGTTTCCGTCGGCGCAACACGGCGCGCCCTCCGGGTCGTTGGGGCGGCACCCGGCAAGGGATCACGGGCCGGCGCGTTGTTACGGTGCACCGGTGTCTGAATCCTCACGCGATACCGCACAGGGCGCCGGCTGGGGCCCTGCCGAACGCGGCACCTACACCGAGCTGATGCCCGACCGGGTCGAGCAGTTGTCGTGGCTGAATCCGCGCGTCCTGTGGGCCGCCCGCAACGGCGTGCTGGCGTCCTGGTTCGGCGACCCGACCGGCCGTACCCGCAGCCGGTGGGTGGCACGGCGGGAGGCGGCGGGAGCCCCGGCCGACAAGGTGATCCGGCGGGAGGTCCCCGACCGGTTCTCCTTCCTGGTCATCGGGGACACCGGCGAGGGCGACGCCTCCCAGTACGCGGTCGTGCCGGGCCTTCTGAAAGAGGGCCGGGACACGGAGTTCGCGGTCATAGCGAGCGACGTCATCTATCCGGTCGGCAGCGCCGACGACTACGGCACCAAGTTCTTCCGGCCGTACCAGGACTATCCCGCGCCGATCTACGCGATACCCGGGAACCACGACTGGTACGAGGACCTCGGCGCCTTCATGCGGGTGTTCTGCGCCGACACCCCGCCGCTCGATGCCGAGCCCCGGCCCCGCCCGCTCACCCGTGCCTGGTGGCGCGCCCTGCTGTGGCACCGGCCGGCGCCGGCCGACGAGCAACGCCTGGCCGCCGCACGGGCGTTGCGCGCAGCGCCCGGGCAACAGGCCAAACAGCCGGGGCCGTACTGGGCGATCGACGCGGGCCCGGTCCGGATCGTCGGCATCGACACCGGGCTGCTGGGCACGCTCGACGCGGAACAGGGCGCCTGGCTGCGCGAGGTGTCCCGGGACCCGAAGCCGAAGATCCTCGTCACCGGCTCCCCGCTGTACGTCGACGGCGAACACCACCCGTGCCCCATCGAGGGCGGTGGCACGGTGGACGACGTCGTCCGCGACCCGGCGCACCGCTATGTGGCCGCGATCGGCGGCGACATCCACAACTACCAGCGGTATCCCGTCGATGTGGCGGGCCGCACCGTCCAGTACGTGGTCGCGGGCGGCGGCGGGGCGTTCATGCACGCCACGCACACCATCCCCCGGGTCTCGGTCGGCGGGGTCACCGAGGACGCGTTCCGCTGCTACCCGCTGCGCGGTGACTCGCTGGCCTTCTACAGCCGCCTGTACGGCCGCCGGCTCGGGCTGCGCCGGTTCTTCACCCTGACCGAGGCGGAGGCCACGGCCGTGGTCGCCGAGCGTCTGGGCATCGAGCCGGGCCGCGCCCCGGGCCCGGACGCCCGCGTCACCCGGCGCACCCGGCTGGTGGCGAGTCTGCTCGGCAGCGGTGGGCGCCCGGACCGCAGCTCCCGGTTCCGGCTGCCGGTGAAGAAGATGTACACCCAGTTGTTCTCACCGTCCTCGGCCACCTACAGCCCGCCGTTCTTCAAGTGCTTCCTGCGCCTGGACGTCACCGCCGAGGCGGTCCGGCTGCGCTGCTTCGCCGCGACGGGCAACCGCGCGCAGGAACTGCACCCACCGGTCGAGGACGAGGTCGTCATCCCGCTGCACTGACTCACGGTCAGAGCGTGAACTCCCGGATCACCGTGTTCCGGAAGACGGCCGTACCACCGGCCGCGAACAGGGCCAGGCGGTGGTCGACCAGATACGGGAACACCTCGGCGGAGTGCACATACCGGCCGTCGTCGACGAACATCTCGACACTGGTGCGGTCCACCAGGATCCGCAGCCGCACCCGGCCGCCCGACGGGTCGAAGGGGCTGCGGCTCTCCTGCCGGCCGCCGCTGGTGTCGGGGTTGACGCTGCCACGCCGGTTGAGGAAGGCGTAGTCCCCCCAGACCCCGGCGTCGATGTGCCGGCCGCCGTCCGGTGAGCGCCGCACCTGCACGCCGGCGCCGGTGAGTCGGGACCAGCTGATCTCCGTGGTCAGTTCGTAGGAGATGCCGGTGTAGTCCAGCGGGCGGAGGCCGTCGACGGTCAGGTCGCCGAGGCGGACCGTACGGCTGGCATAGGCGTCCAGGGCGGGCACCGGCCGGGAGGCGAGGTAGCAGGTGCCGTCGGCGGCCCTGCGCAGCGCGATCTCGCGGACCACGGAGTCCGTGCCGTTGAAGCCGTCCGCGTCGATGGTGGGCGTGGTGTGGGCGTAGGCCCAGTTGTTGAGCCAGCCGAGGGCGTAGCGCGCGGCGGGGTCGACGGAGCCGTCCGCGCGCCGCTTCTCGAAGGTGACCGCGGCGTACCAGTCCCATCCGTGGTCGAGCCACTGGGGGTCGGTGGAGTCGGCGGTGAAGGTGCTCCCGTCGAACGAACCGGTCCAGTATGCATAGGTGTTGGGCCGCCCGGAGCCGGTGCCGTCGGCGCTCGCGCCCAGCACCCAGGTCGTCAGGGAGCCGTCGTCGGCGGTGATGCGGAACAGGTCGGGGCATTCGAGGGTGCCGAGGCCCTCCGTGCGGAAGCCGCCCGCACGGGTCCAGGACCTGAGGTCGGTGGAGTGGTAGAAGCCGATCGCGGCGCCTTCGGCGAGGGCCATCACCCAGCGGCCGCGGTCGTCGTCGCGGACGACCTTGGGGTCGCGGAAGTCGGCGCCGGGGCCCGGGCTCGCCAGCACCGGGGCGGTGCCGTCGTTGCGGAAGGTGCGGCCGCCGTCTACGGACCAGTACAGGAACTGCTCCTGGTGGTCGGTGCCGCCGCCGGGCGACATGGTGACCAGCGCGATCACCGCGCCCGCGCCGAAGCCCGCCGTGCCCTCGGTGTCGACCACCGCCGAGCCGGACCACACATCGCCGTTGACGGTGGTGTCCTTCGGTACGGCGATCCCCCGGTCGGTGAAGGAGACCAGGTCGGTGCTGGTGGCCAGGCGCCAGGCGGTGCCCGTCTCGCCGTCCAGGTAGTCGGCGTTGTACAGGTAGTAGTAGTGGTACTCGCCGTCGATCCAGACGGGTCGCTGGGGGTCGTTCTTCCACTGGTCGGGGACCGTGAAGTGATAGCCGGCCCGGTAGCTTGCGCACCCCCGGGCCGGAGTGCGGCCGGGCTTCGCCTGCGCGGGCGCCGTGGGCAGCAGAGCCGCACCGGCTCCGGCGGCGGCCGTGGCGAACAGGGCTCTTCTCGTCGGGCTCAGTCGGTTCATGGGACCAGGACTGTAGACCTAACTCGTTAAAGGTCAAGGTTTCCCGCACCTTGACAGCGCCGTCGGCCGCTTCCCATGATCTGGGCATCACCCCTTGGCTAACACGAGTTAGGCGCTTGGATGACCGACTCGCTCCTCTCCCGCCGCGCCCTGCTGCGCTACGGCGCCTACGGCACCGGTGCCGCGGCGCTGGCCGGCACCGCCGCGAGCTGGGACCGCCTCACCGGGAACGACATTCCCGGCCGCAACGACGGCTCCCTCGTCGTGGCGACCCTGGGCTCCGCGTTCTCCCCGGCGGGGGTCCGCGCCCTTGTCCACGGCTTCCAGCGGCTGCACCCCGACATCAAGGTCCGCGTCAACGCCGTCCAGGCCGTGGACTGGTCCGACTTCTTCGCGAAGATCCTCACCCAGATCGCGGCGGGCACCGCACCCGACCTGGTCTATGTGGCCACCGAGGGGGTGCAGTTGTTCGCCCGGCACCTGGGCGTGGCGCTGGACCCCTGGGTGCGGCGGGACGCCGGGGAGCTGCGGGAGTACTTCGCCGACGTCCATCCCTCGCTGGTGGAGTCGATGATGTACGAGGGGAGCCTCTACCAGCTGCCGGTGGAGTTCAACGCGGCCGACATGTACCTCAACACCCGGGTGCTGGAGCGGTCGGGCGCGGACTTCCCGGCCGCGGACTGGACCCGCGACGACTTCACCGCGCTGCTGCGCCGGATGAAGAAGGCGGGCGACTCCCACTTCACGCCGTACTTCTGGACCAACCGGCTGTGGGGCGGGGTGGTGCCGTGGCTCTTCGCCAACGGCACCGGGCTGCTGGCCGAGTCCAAGGCGCCCGGCGGCTCCTGGCTGTGGGACGCCTTCTATCCCGCGGCCCAGCGGCGCGGGCGGGGCGGCGGCTTCCGCTGGACGACACCGCAGGCCACGGCCGACCGGGTCGAGGAGGCGTACGACTATCTCGCCGCGCTGGTCCAGGAGGGCCTGTGCACCCGGCCCGAGGGGGGCAACGGGCAGAACCTGATCGGGGTGTTCTCCACCGGCCGGGTCGGGGTCACCCCGGCCGGTGGCTTCTGGGCGGGCGGGCTGCATCTGGCCGGGCTGCGGTCCGACGGCTTCGACGTGCAGTACTTCCCGCGCTGGCGCACCCAGCGCCACCAGTTCGGCGCGGCCGGGTACGCGCTGCTGCGCACCTCCCGCAAGCAGGACGCGGCCTGGGAGTTCATCAAGTACTCGGCCCGGCGGGACACCCTGACCGAGCTGTTCACCACCAACCAGACGACTCCGGCCCGCCGTTCGATGCTGAGCCCGGAGCGCTACCGGGAGACCGGCCCGGCGCACTGGCGGGTCTTCTACGACACCCTCGACCGGTTCCCCGACACCGGGCCCATCCCGGCCCCGCCGCAGGTCGCCGAGGTGACGCAGGCGCTGCTCAAGCACACCGGGACGGCACTGGCGAGTCCGCGTTCGGTCCGGCCGGCGCTGCGCCGGCTGCAAGGGGATCTGGAGAAGGCCATGGAGCGTGACGTATGACGAACACCGAGATCCCCGCCGTGCGGGCACGGGCCGCGGCGGTGCCGGCTCCGGTCGTGGCGCGGCGCCCGGCGCGCGAGCGGGGCACCCGGCTGCTGGCGACGCTGTTCCTGGCGCCCACGGTGGTCGGCATCGTGGTCTTCACGGTCGTACCGATCGTCGGTTCGGTCGTGCTGAGCCTGTTCCACTGGAACGTGATCGACCCGCCCCGGTTCGCCGGAGGGGCCAACTACCGGGAGGTGTTCACCGACGCGACCGTGCTGGTGTCCTTCCGCAACACGCTCGTCTTCATGGTCCTCGCGGTCGCGGCGCAGCTGCTGATCGCGCTGGCGCTCGCGCTCACGCTCAACGGGCGGATGCCGGGGTGGCTGCGGTCGGTCTTCCGCTCGGCGTTCTTCTTTCCGCTGGTGCTGTCGGCCGCGTCGATCTCGGTCGTGATGAAGTACCTGTTCAACCAGGACTTCGGGGTGGTCAACTGGCTGATCGGGCTGTTCGGGCTCGCTCCTGTGCCCTGGCTGACCTCGGAGCGGGGCGCGCTGGCCACGGTGATCATCGTGTATGTGTGGCAGCAGTTCGGTTTTTCGTTCCTGCTGTTCGTGGGCGGGCTCAACAACATCCCGAAGGAGATCCACGAGGCGGCGGCGCTCGACGGTGCGAGCGGGCTGCGCAAGCATCTCTCCGTCACCCTGCCGCTGCTCTCCCCCACCCTGCTGGTGGCGTCGGTGGTGGGCATCATCAACGCCCTCCAGGTCTTCGAGCAGCCGTACGTCCTCACCAACGGCGGGCCCGGTGACGCCACCCGGACCGTGGTGATGGTCATCTACGAGAAGGCCTTCGAGCAGCTGCGCTTCGGCGAGGCGTCCGCGGTCGGGGTGCTGCTGTTCGTGCTGATCATGGCGGTGACCGCCGTCCAGTTCCGGCTCAGCCGGCGTTTCGTCCACTACCAGTGAGCCGGGTGAGTCCCATGAGCCATGCAACCCTGACCGTCGGCCGCGCCCGGTACGCACTCGGGCCGTGGGCGCGGATCGCCGGACTGACCGTGTGCGCGCTGCTCACGCTCGGCCCGGTCGTCTGGACCGTGTCCACCTCGCTGCGCACCCCCGCGGACTCCTTCGACCTGCCCCCGCAGATCGTTCCGTCCCATCCGAGCACGGCCGCCTATCACGGCGTCTTCGAGCAGATCGACGTGTGGCTGCTCGCGCTCAACTCGACCCTGGTGACCGCGCTGATCGCGATCGGCCAGATGATCACGGCGGGGCTGGCCGGGTACGCCTTCGCGCGGCTCGACTTCCGGTTCAAGAAGCCGCTGTTCGGGCTGGTCCTGGCGACCATGATGGTGCCGTTGCAGGTCACGATCGTGCCGGTGTTCCTGGTGCTGAAGTCGATGGGTCTGACCGACACGCTGCTCGGTCTGATCATTCCGGCGTTCCCGACCGCGTTCGGCACCTTCCTGATGCGCCAGTACTTCCTGGGCATGCCGAAGGACCTCGGCGAGGCGGCGATGCTGGACGGGGCCGGCCCCTGGCGGATCTTCCGGTCCGTGTACGCGCCGCTGGCCCGGCCGGGGCTGGCGATCGTCGGTGTCCTGGCCTTCAACTACCACTGGAACGAGTTCTTCCGTCCGCTGATCCTGGAGACCTCGGGCCAGAACTACACGCTGCCGCTGGGCCTGGTCTCGCTCCAGGGGAACCTCGGCACCGGCTCCATCTCCGTCGTCCTCGCCGGAGTCGTCCTCTCGATGATCCCCGCGGTCGCGGTGTTCGTCGTCGGCCAGCGTCCTCTGCGCGAGGGCATCACCTCGGCGGGAGTCAACCGGTGAACCCGCTCGCTCCCGCCCCGGACCCGGCCGCGCCCCGCTTCCGGGTCCGCCCGCTCGCGGGCTGGATCAACGACCCCAATGGCCCGTTCTTCTGGCGTGGCCGCCACCACCTCTTCTACCAGCACAATCCGGCGGCCCCGGTGCACGCCAACGTCCACTGGGGCCATGTCTCCAGTGCCGACCTGGTCCACTGGGAGCACCACCCGATCGCCCTCGCGCCGGTCCCGGGCGGCCCCGACGAGGCGGGCTGCTGGTCGGGGTGCGTGGTGGACGACGACGGGGTGCCGACGGCGGTGTACACCGGCGTCGACCACGGGCACACCGGTGTCGGTGCGATCTGCCTGGCCCGGGCGGCGGACCCGGACGACGAGCGGCTGCTCCACTGGCGGCCGCTGCCCCGCCCGGTGGTCGCGGCAGCGCCCCCGGGACTGGGCGTGGTGATGTTCCGCGACCCCTTCGTCTTCCGCTGCGCCGGCCGGCGCTGGGCCCTCGTCGGCGCCGGTCACGCCGAGGGCACGCCGTCGGTCCTCCTCTACGACTGCACCGTGCTGACCGAGTGGCGGTTCGCCGGTGTCCTGCTGGACGGCCACGACCCGGTCGCGGCCGGGGCGTTCGGCGCGAAGGCGGTGGGCTGGGAGTGTCCGCAGTTGATCCGGGCGGCGGGCGGCGACCATGTGCTGGTGGTGTCGCTGTGGGACGGCGACCCCTGCGCCACGGCGTATCTGACGGGCCGCCTGGAACCGGACGGGAGGGGTGGCCTGCGCTTCACCCCCCGCTGCGGCGACCGCCTCGACCACGGCCGGGACTTCTACGCCCCCGCGGTCCGCCAGGACGCCGACCGGGCCCTGATGTGGGGCTGGTCCTGGGAGGCCCGGGAGCTGGCGGCGGTACGCGAAGCGGGGTGGGCGGGCACGCTCACCGCACCCCGGGTCGTCGACGTCCACCCCGACGGCCGCTTGCGCGTCGCACCGGCCCCGGAGCTGGAACTCCTGCGTGCCCCGGCGCCGTTCGTCACCTCGCCCGGCCGCCGGGTGCCGCTGCCGGTGTCGTACGACCTCGCCGTCAGCGCGCGCGGACGGACCGTCCTCACCCTGCTGCGGGCCGCGGACCGGGCGGTCACGGTCCACGTGGACCCGCGGGCGGGCACGGTGGTGCTGGACCGCGGCGGCTGGCCCCGCGCGGGCGCCGGGGAAGCGGAACCTGTCACGGTGCGGGTGCCGCCGTCCCCGCGGCTCGACGTGCGGGTGCTGGTGGACGGCTCACTGCTCGAACTGTTCGCCGGAGACCGGGCCTCGGTCACCGAGCGGATCTACCGCCACCCGGACGACATCCCCGAACTGACCGTCGACGGCGACGCCGAGGTCAGTGGGTGGGAGCTGGTCCCACCGAGGAGCGGCTGACCACGGGGCACGCGAGGCGGCGTACCGTGGCGGGTGGGGTGCGGCCGGTGTCGATGGCGTCGAGGAGCAGCCGGGCGGCGGTCTCGCCCATGGCCCGGTGCGGCAGCGCGACCGTGGTGAGGGCCGGGGTAAGGAAGGCGGCCATGTGTTCCTGGTCGTCGTAGCCGACCACGGACAGCGCCTCGGGGACGGGGATGCCGAGCCGGGTCGCGGCGTGCAGGACGCCCGCCGCGACCCGGTCGTTGTAGCAGAAGATCCCGGTGGGGCGGCGGTGCGGGTCGGTGCCGTCGAGGAGCCGGCCGGCGCCCTCGTAGCCGCTGGTGATCTCGCCGCCGGTGCGGACGACCCACTCCTTGGGCACGGTGATGCCCTCGGCGCGCAGCGCGTCCCTGAAGCCCCGCAGCCGTTCCACGGAGGCGATGTCGTCCTGCCCGCCGACCAACGCGATCCGGTGGTGCCCGGCCTCCAGCAGCAGCCGCGCGGCGCTGCGGCCGCCGGCCCGTTCGGCAGGGATGACGGCGGGCAGCGAGTCGTCCTCGGGCAGGCAGTTGGCGAGCACGGAGTGGATGCGGTGCAGGCCCTCCGGAACCCGGACCCGGCGCAGGGACATCGCGGCGTAGATGATGCCGTCGACACGCCGGTCGAGGAGTTCGGCGACGGCCGCGTCCTCCTTGGCCGGGTCGCCGCCGGAGTCCACGGTGACCACGAGGTGGTCGTTGTCCCAGGCGGTCTCCATCGCGCCGCGCAGCAGCCGGCCGGCGAACGGGGAGGAGGCGATCTCGTCGGTGACCAGTCCGATCACGGCCGTACGGCGGCGGCGCAGCCCGCGGGCGACCGGGTCGGGCCGGTAGCCGAGCTGGGCGGCGGCCTGCCGGATGCGTTCCTGGGTGGCGGGCGAGAGGTTGCCCTCGGCGCGGCCGTTGAACACGAAGGAGACCGCCGTGTGCGAGACGCCGGCGAGGCGCGCGACGTCCCGTGAGGTGGGCCGTCCGCCGCCCGTGCCGTTGCCGTCCGCACCGCCGTGCATGCCGTCCGCCGCCCGCCTTCCTGCGCGGTGTTCGCCCGCTTTCCTCGTGGGGCTGATCACCGCTCACCCTATCCGTGCGCCGGGCCGCGGGACACGGCCGAGGGGTCAGGGGCGACGTGGTCACCGGGCCCGGCACGGGTACCCGGGCGGCGTACGGCGGGCTGGACGGAAGGAGCCACAGGTGGCGGCGGAGGACCGGCTGCGGACGTACCGCGGCAAGCGTGACTTCGAGCGGACCCGGGAGCCGTCCGGGCGGGCGGCGGGCGGGGACGGCGCGCCCCGGTTCGTGGTGCAGATCCACGACGCGCGCCGGATGCACTTCGACTTCCGGCTCCAGGTCGGTGATGTGCTGAAGTCGTGGTCGGTCCCGAAGGGCCCCTCCGGCGACCCCGCGGACAAACGGCTGGCCGTGCCGACCGAGGACCATCCGCTGGAGTACGAGGACTTCGAGGGGGTGATCCCGCAGGGCGAGTACGGCGGCGGCACCGTGATCGTGTGGGACCGCGGGACCTACGAGCCGCTCAGCCATGACCGCCGGGGCCGCCCGGTGGACTTCGCCGAGTCGCTGGAGCGCGGGCACGCCACCTTCCGGCTGCACGGCGACAAGCTGCACGGCGAGTACGCGCTCACCCGGTTCCGCGGCGGACCGGACGAGGAGGTGGCCTGGCTGCTGGTGCGCAAGGGCCCGGCGAGGTCGGCGGGGCACGGCACCCCGGACCCACGGCGGGCCCGCTCGGTGCGCACCGGCCGCACGCTGGCCCAGGTCGCGGCGGCCGCCGGCGAGGAGTGACCGGCGCGGTCCAGACCCCCGGCGAGATGGCCCGGGAGCGCTTCCGGGCGATCAGGTGTCCGGCAGTGCCTGTTCCGCCCAGATCGTCTTGCCCCTGCCGGTCTGCCGGCTGCCCCAGCGCTGGGTGAGCTGGGCGACCAGCAGCAGTCCGCGGCCGCCCTCGTCGTAGGCGTGGGCGCGGCGCAGGTGCGGCGAGGTGGAGCTGGCGTCGGAGACCTCGCAGATGAGGGCGCGGTCGCGGATCAGTCGGAGCTGGATGGGCGGCTCGCCGTAGCGGATGGCGTTGGTGACGAGTTCGCTGACGACGAGTTCGGTGACGAAGGCGGCCTCCTCCAGTCCCCAGGCGGCCAGCTGCTCGCCGGCGGCCTGCCGGAACAGGGCGACCTGGGCGGGGTCGGCCGGCACGTCCCAGGTGGCGACGCGGTCGGTGCCGAGGGCGCGGGTGCGCACCAGCAGCAGGGCCACGTCGTCGCCCGGCTGCTCGGGCAGTACGGCCTTGATCGCGTTGTCGGCCAGGGCCTCCAGGGAGTCGGCGGGGGCGCTCAGGGCGCGGCGCAGTTCCTCGGTGGCGCCGTCCAGGTCCAGGTCCCGGTCCTCGATCAGCCCGTCGGTGTAGAGGGCGAGGACGGAGCCCTCGGGCAGGTCGCGTTCCGTCGCCTCGAAGGGCAGTCCGCCGACGCCGAGCGGCGGTCCGGCGGTCATGGGGAGGAACGCGGCCTCGCCGCCGGGCAGCACGAGAGCCGGAGCGGGGTGTCCGGCCGCGGCCATGGCGACCCGACGGGAGACCGGGTCGTAGACGGCGTACAGGCAGGTCGCGCCGAGTTCGGCGACCTCCTTCCCGCTGTCCTCGGCGGCGAGATGGGTGACCAGGTCGTCGAGGTGGGTGAGGAGTTCGTCGGGCGGCAGGTCGACGTCGGCGAGGGTGCGTACGGCGGTGCGCAGCCGCCCCATGGTCGCGCAGGACTGGATGCCGTGGCCCACGACGTCGCCCACGACCAGGGCGACCCGGCCGCCGGAGAGCGGGATGACGTCGAACCAGTCGCCGCCGATGCCGGCCAGCGAGCTGCAGGGCAGATAGCGGTGGGCCACCTCGACGGCGGCCTGGCCGGGCAGTCCGCGCGGGAGCAGGCTGTGCTGGAGGGCGAGGGCGGTGGTGCGTTCGCGGGCGAAGCGGCGGGCGTTGTCGATGCAGACGGCGGCGCGGCTGGCGAGTTCCTCGGCGAAGACGGCGTCGTCGGGGCCGTAGTCCTCGGGGTGCTCCATGCGGACGCAGACGGCGACGCCGAGGATGGTGCCGCGGGCGCGCAGCGGCATCGCGATCAGCGAGTGGGCGCCCTGCCGGAAGCGGCGGCCCTGGGGCGAGCGGGCGTTGCGCTCCTTGAGCCACTCGACGAAATCCGGCTCGCCGGCCTGGCTGAGGACGGCGTGGCCTTCGCGGGCCGCGCGTGCGGGCGGTGAGCAGGGCTCGTAGAAGTCGGCCTCGCCGAGGTGCACGGCGGCGCCGGGGTTGCCGCTGTGGGTGGAACCGTGGGCGACGCGGCGCAGCAGGATACTGCCGTCGGCGATCATCGGGGGCTCGTCCGCGTCGAGCACCCAGTCGAGCAGGTCGACGCTGGCGAAGTCGGCGTACCGGGGGACGAGCAGTTCGACCAGTTCCTCGGCGGTGCGGACGACGTCGAGGGTGGTGCCGATGGCGGTGGCGGCCTCGTTGAGGAGGGTGAGGCGGCGCCGGGCCCAGTACTGGTCGCTGCTGTCGAAGGCGGCGAGCGCCACGGCGGTGACCGCGCCGCTCTCGTCGCGCAGCGGCCACATCTCGGTGGTCCAGGCGTGGTCCCGGTTGAGGGCGGGGGCGCTGGTGAAGCTCTCGTAGCGTACGGGCCGTCCGGTCTCGCCGACCAGGCGCAGATGGTCGAAGAAGCCACGGTTGTGCTCGGCGACGTCGACGGTGTCGGAGAAGTGCCGGCCGAGCAGTTCCTCCTCGGGGACGCCCATGACATGGCCGGCCGTCTCGTTGACGCGCAGATAGCGCTGGCCGAGGTCGAAGACCGACATGGACATGGACGCCTGCTGGAAGGCCTGGGCGGCCAGGGCGGCGCCGGGCGGTTCGGCCGTGACGACGAAGCCGGCGGGCTCGCCGTCCGCACCGGCCAGGGGGCAGGCGGTGAGGGTCAGCTCGACGCGGCCTCCGTCGCGGTGGCGCAGGGCGACAGGGCCGGAGCGGGCGGCGAGCAGGCCGGCGGGGATGTCCTCGGCGAGCAGTGCGGCGGCCGGCCGGCCCACGGCGTCTTCGGCGGAGTGGCCGGTGAGGAGTTGCGCGCCCTCGCTCCACCCGGTGACGGTGCCGCGGGAATCGATGGTCGCCACTGCGGCGACATGCTTCATAAGCCCCAGGATGTTCCGTTTGTTCCCGCGCATCAAGCGCGGGAACGAACCGGTTCACTTCCGGTGGTCGCGCAGTGCGTCGAGGGCCCGGTCGGCGTGCGTGTTCATGCGCAGCTCGCTGTGGACGATCTCCAGGACGGTGCGGTCCTGGGCGATGACGAAGGTGACGCGCCTGGTGGGGGCGAGGGAGAAGCCGCGTCTGACGCCGAACCGCTCGCGGACCGTGCCGTCGGTGTCGGACAGCAGCGGCATGCCGAGGGTGTGCCGGCCGGCGAACTCCTGCTGCTTGTCGACCGTGTCCCCACTGATGCCGACGGGCCGGGCGCCGACCGCGGCGAACTCGGCGGCGAGATCGCGGAAGTGGCAGGCCTCGGCGGTGCAGCCGGGGGTGAGGGCGGCGGGGTAGAAGAAGAGGACCACCGGGCCGTCGGCCAGCAGCTCGCTGAGCCTGCGGGTGGTGCCGGTCTCGTCGGGCAGGGCGAAGTCCTCGGCCTTGTCCCCGACGCGGAGGCGTCCGGTCATGACCGTCCCTCCCCGTTCCGGGCGACGCCGCGGGCCCACAGCACCAGCGGCACCTGGAGGGGCAGCCGCGCGAGGGCGGCCGTGCGCAGCGGCACGGGCCGGTGCCGCCAGTCCACGGCCATCTTGACGTTGGCCGGGAAGACCCCGACGAAGAAGGCCGCGGCGGCCTTGGCGGCGACGGCGCGGGTGCGGGGGGCGGCGACCCCGGCGGCCAGGGCCAGCTCCACGGCTCCGCTGCCGTAGGTCCACGCCCGGGGTGAGCCCGGCAGCGCGCGGGGGACGAGGGCGTCGAACTGGCGCGGGACGGCGAAATGGGCCACGCCGGCCGTGGCCAGCAGGCCGGCCAGCAGCAGGGGTGAGCGTTGGGACCGGGACACGGTGCCTCCTCTGGGGATCTGCCGCCGGATATTACTGGACGGTAGGGCCGGAGTGACCTTGTTCGCGCCGGCTCATCCGGTGCGGTACAGCTCGGTGAGCAGTTCGAGGACGTCCTGGAGCGCCGGGTGCGGATCGTCGCGCCACCAGGCGAGCCGTACGGCGACGGGTTCCGCGTCCCGCACCGGCCGGTAGACGATTCCGGGCCGCGGGTACTGGTTCGCGGTCGACTCGGCGGTCACCCCGATCCCGCGGCCGGTCGCGATGACGGTGAGCCAGTCGTCGACGTCGTGCGTCTCCTCGGTGGTGGGGCGGGCACCGGGCGGCCACAGTTCGGGGGTGGCCGTGCCGGTACGGCGGTCCACGAGCAGGAGTCGGTCGCTCAGCTCGGCGAGCCGGACCGAGCGGCGCCGGGCCAGCGGATCGTCGGCGGCGAGCGCGCACAGCCGTCGCTCCAGGCCGAAGATGGCGGTGTCGAAGCGCCGGTCGTCCAGTGCCCGGCGGACCACCGCGAGGTCGCAGGTGCCTTCGGCCAGCCCGGCCGACGGCGAGTTGACCCGCACCAGGTGCAGGTCGGTGTCCGGGTGGGCCGCGCTCCAGCGCCGCTGGAAGGCGACGGTGTGCCGGCCCAGCGCCGACCAGGCGTAGCCGACGCGCAGCCGGGAGTGTCCCGAGGTGGCCTCCCGGACCAGGTCGGAGACGTCCGCGAGCACCCGGCGGGCCTGCGCCACCACGCGCAGGCCCGCCGCGGTCGGCGTCACCTCGCGCGAGGTGCGGCGCAGCAGCCGTACCCCCAGGGCGCGTTCGAGGGAGGCGAGGGCACGGGAGACGGCGGCCTGGGAGACGCCGAGGGCGATCGCCGCGTCGGTGAAGGTGCCCTCGTCGACGATGGCCACGAGACAGCGCAGCTGGCGCAGCTCGATGTCCGAGGTATGCATACGCTAAGCGTATAGATCGATAGGCGTATGCATTTTGCGCAAGCAGGCCCACCGCGCACGATCCCGTGCATGCGACGCGCCACCGAACCCCTTGCCCCGGCCCCCTCCTTGACGCCCGAGAGCCCCCTGCCGAAGACCCGGCGGCTGACCGGAGTGGCGTCCATGGTCGGCAGCGGGCTGTCCAACCAGACCGGCGCCGCCGTCGGCGCGCTGGCCTTTCCCGTGCTCGGCCCGGTCGGCGTGGTGGCGGTGCGCCAGTACGTCGCGGCACTCGCCCTGCTCGCCGTCGGCCGGCCGCGGCTGCGGGGCTTCACCTGGCGGCAGTGGTGGCCGGTGCTGCTGCTGGCCCTGGTCTTCGGCACCATGAACCTCAGCCTCTACACGGCCGTCGACCGGATCGGCCTGGGGCTGGCCGTGACCCTGGAGTTCCTCGGGCCGCTGACCGTCGCGCTGGCGGCGTCACGGCGCCGGCTGGACGCGGGGTGCGCGGTGCTGGCCGGGGCGGGGGTCGTCGTCCTGATGCGGCCGCGCCCCTCCGCCGACTACACCGGGATGGCCTTCGGGCTGGTCGCCGCGGCCTGCTGGGCGTCGTACATCCTGCTCAACCGTGTCGTCGGCCGGCGCATCCCCGGCGCGCAGGGCGTGGCGGCGGCCGCGACGGTGTCCGCGCTAGTGTTCCTGCCCGTCGGCATCGTCGTCGCGCTGCGCCATCCGCCGACGGCCGGAGCCGTGCTGTGCGCCGTGACGGCCGGGCTGCTCTCCTCCGCGGTGCCCTACCTGACCGACCTGCTGACCCTGCGCCATGTGCCGGCGCAGACCTTCGGCCTCTTCATGAGCGTCAACCCGGTCCTTGCGGCCATGGTCGGCTGGGCGATCCTGGGCCAGGGCCTGGGGGCCGCGGAGTGGGCGGGCATCGGCGCGGTGGTGGCGGCCAACGCGGTGAGCATCGCGACGACGCGGAGCTGAGCGGCCGCCTCCCGGCGGGCGGGATCGCGGGAGGTGCGCTGCCGTCCGGGAACGGGCCGTTCAGGGGAACCGGTGCCGCGGGGCGCGTGAAGGCGGGCACAGTGGTCGAGACCTTCAGCCGTGACCGTCGTACCCCTGCCGCTGATCGCGCCCATGCTCGCCACGCCCGGCGCCCTGCCGCCCGCCGGTCAGGACGCGCGGTGGGCGTACGAGACCAAGCAGGACGGGCAGCGGGTGATGGTCTATCTGCCCGGCGACGGCAGCGTGCTGCTGCGGGCGCGCTCGGGTGAGGACATCACCGGCGCCTATCCCGAACTCCGGCCGATCGGCGGGGCGCTGGGCGGGCTGCCCGCCGTACTGGACGGCGAGGTGCTGGCCCTGGACGAGCTGGGCCGGGCCGACTTCCAGCTGTTGCAGAGCCGGATGGGCCTCGCGCACGCCCCCGCGCGGGCCGCGCGGCGGGCCGCCCAGGTACCGGTGCACCTGGTGCTGTTCGACGTGCCGTACCTGGGTGAGCCGCTGATCCGGCTGCCGTGGGTACGCCGGCGGGCGCGGCTGGAGGAGCTGCGGCTGGCCGGTCCGCACTGGTCGACGCCGGGCGCCGTGACCGGGCACGGCGCCGAGGCGCTGCGGGCGACCCGGGAACACGGTCTGGAGGGCCTGGTCTGCAAGCGGCTGGACTCGGTGTACGAGCCCGGGGTGCGCTCCCGCGCCTGGATCAAGATCCGGAACATGCGGGCCGAGGATGTGATCGTCGGCGGCTGGCTGCCCGGCAAGGGGCGGCTGACCGGGCTGCCCGGCGCGGCGCTCGTCGGCCAGCGGGACGCGGGCGGCCGGCTGCGGTACGTCGGCGGGGTCGGCACCGGCTGGAGCGAGGCCGAGCGCACGGAGCTGGCCCGGCTGCTGCGGGACGCGGCGAGCGAGCGATGCCCCTTCGATCCCGTACCGCGGATCGCGGGCGCCCACTGGGTGCTGCCCCGGCTGGTCGGCGAGGTCAGCTACAGCACCCGCACCCGGGCCGGGATGTTGCGCCAGCCGTCGTGGCTGCGGCTGCGTCCGGACCTCAGGCCGGAGGACTCGGCGGCCGACCTGCCCGAGGGCCTCGGCTGAGCGGGCCGACCTGCCCGAGGGCCTCGGCTGAGCGGGCCGATCTGCCCGAGGGCCTCGGCTGAGCGGGCCGGTCTCCCCGGGTCCCGGCCGGGCGCGGGTCCCCGAAGGACCGGCTGTGGAACCACGGCCGTGCGGCAGGGGTCTATCGTGTGCGCATGCCGGTTCCCGAACTGATTCGCATCGTCTCCCGCGACTCGCCCATGGCCCTGGCCCAGGTCGAGCGGGTCCGCGCCGAGTTGGCCGCCCTGCATCCCGGGGTGCGCACCGAGGTCGTACCGGTGAAGACCACCGGGGACAAGTGGCTCGGCGACCTGTCCAAGGTCGAGGGCAAGGGGGCGTTCACCAAGGAGGTGGACGCGGCCCTGCTGGCGGGCGAGGCGGATCTCGCGGTGCACTGTGTGAAGGACGTGCCCGCGGACCGGCCGCTGCCCGCCGGGACCGTGTTCGCCGCGTTCCTGAAGCGGGACGACATCCGCGACGCGCTGGTGCATCCGGGCGGGCTCACCCTGGACGAGCTGCCGGCCGGCACCCGGATCGGCACCTCCTCGGTGCGCCGGATCGCCCAACTGGCCGCCACCCACCCCCACCTGGACTGCGTGCCCTTCCGCGGCAACGCCAACCGCCGGCTGGAGAAGCTGGCCGCCGGTGAGGCGGACGCGCTGCTGCTGGCGGTGTCCGGGCTGGAGCGGATCGGCCGGACCGATGTGATCAGCGAGGTGCTGTCGGAGGAGACCATGATGCCGCCGATCGGCGCGGGCATCCTGGCGCTCCAGTGCCGCGAGGACGACACCGATCTGATCGAGGCGGTCAGCGGGCTCGGCGACCCGGACACCCACCGGGAGGCGACGGCCGAGCGGATGTTCCTGCATGTGCTGCAAGGGCACTGCAACAGCCCGATCGCCGGGTACGCGCGCGTGGACCGCAGTGGCGAACTCTCCCTGCGGGCCTGCGTGTTCACGCCGGACGGCAAGATCCGGCTGAACGCCCACGAGTGGGCGGGCCGGCTGGACCCGGCCACGCTCGGCACCTCGGTCGCGGTGGCGCTGCTGCGGCAGGGGGCGCGGGAGATCATCGACGGCATCCCGCACTGACCGCCGTCCAGGGCCTCAGGGGGTGCCGGGCTCCGTCTGCTCCCTGAGGAAGGCACTGACCTGGTGCGCGAGGCCGGCCTGCCCGGTGCCGGCCGGGGCGGCGGCGGGGGTGCCCTCCAGCACGCCGATGCCGCCGGTCCACAGCCGGCGCTCGGCCCACTCCTCGTCCACCCGCAGCTGCACCTGCACGTCCACATGGGTGAGTGCGGCCTCGGGGGCGGCGGCGTAGAGCACGGCGGTGGCCCGGCGCAGCGGGTAGACGTCGAAGCCCTCGATGAACTGGGAGTTGCGCCAGTCGATGAAGGCACCCTCGCCGTCGGGGCCGACCCGGACGTCGAGCTGACCGTCCTCGAGGTGGATGCAGTGGGGCCGCGCGCCACGGTTCTCGACGGTCACCCGGACACTGAAGTACGTCAGACCGGCGGCCGCGTCGTCGCGTCCGCGCGGTGGTTCGCCCGCCTCCAGACGGTGGACGCGGACTCGCAGACCGGCCTGCTCGTCGTACTCGTGCCAGTCACCGACCACGTTCGGCTCGTACACAGTGCCCCTCTCGACCTTCGAGAGCTGCTGTCTATCTGTGTGCTGAGCGCACTGTCAAATGAGCAGAATGCGCTGTGGCCAGGCGGTTCGCCCGCTTTGATCGGTGATCAAGCGCTGCCCAGGAAGAATCCGTTTTGGAGCGCTTCCGGCGGCGTACGCGCGCGTGCCGCATCTCACGTCCACGACAGGGCCGGCACCCCGGTGCACGGCCCGCCGCTCACGGTCGGCGCACCACCTCCCAAACGATCATCCTATATGCCCCATTTGTTTTGATGTGCTCCATAATGGGAAGGAGACCCTCAGTGCTTCGGACAGGAGGCACGTCCGTGGGAGCCGGCGACGCCGGGCCCCGGTGTCCTTTTCCCGGTCCGAGTCCGAGCGCACCTCCCACGGTGTCTGTCCATCCAGCACCTGCTGAGAGAGGTGCGCACGATGCGTGTCACCAGCGGTACGAAGCCCCGCCCCCACCCCCACGACGACGCCCCCGACACGGGTGAGTCCTTCGAACGGCTCGCCACCCTGACCGACGGTCCCGAGCGGCAGGCGCTGCGGGACGAGCTGGTCCGGCTGTGGCTGCCCATGGCCGAGCGGATCGCCGTGCGGTTCCGCGGCCGCGGCGAGTCCCTCGAGGACCTCTACCAGGTGGCGGCCCTGGGTCTGGTGAAGGCGGTCGATCACTACGACCCCTCCCGCGGCCGGCCCTTCGAGGCGTACGCCGTACCCACCATCACCGGTGAGATCAAGCGGCACTTCCGGGACCACATGTGGACCCTGCATGTGCCCCGCCGGGTGCAGGACCTGCGCAACCGGGTCCGCGCCGCCACCAAGGAGCTGGCGCAGACCACGTCGGGCCGGCCGCCCAGCGTCGCCGAGATCGCGGCGTACACCCGGCTGACCGAGGAGGAGGTGCAGGCCGGGCTGGAGGCCCTGGAGTGCTTCTCCGCGCTCTCCCTGGACGCCGAGGTGGCCGGCACCGACGGCTACGCCCTCGGCGACTCCCTCGGCGAGCCGGACCCGGGGTTCGACCTCGTGGTCGACCGGGCCGCCGTCAAGCCCTGCCTGGAGGCGCTGCCCGAGCGCGAGCGCACCATCCTCTACCTGCGGTTCTTCCGGGGAATGACCCAGAGCCGGATCGCTCAGCAGCTGGGCATCTCGCAGATGCACGTCTCCCGGCTGCTCAGCGGCTGCTTCGACCGGCTGCGCGAGGAGCTGCTCGCCGAGGCCCAGGCCCGCTGAGGCTACTCGTCCTCGCTGCCCGGGATCTGGGTCGGGCCGTACCGGTCCAGAGCGTCCTCCAGCTCGGCCCTGACCTCGGCAGGGATGTCACCCCGGCGCCCCCAGACAAGGATCATCTCGGCGATGTTGCGCAGCTTGATGTTGGTGTGCTGGGAGACCTCCTTGAGCACCTGCCAGCCCTGGTCGGGGGTGACCCGGCCGAGGGCCACCATCATGCCGATGGCCTGGTCGACGACGGCGTGGGAGACCATCGCCTCCTTCAGCTGGCCGACCTCGGTCTGCAACGCGGCGATCCGGTCAGACTCGCTCTCTCCCATCCCTCCATGGTCCTCACCGGCCTGTCCGTCTGCCACCCGGGGTACTCGACAGGCGACCCACCCCCGTGTGGTTGGACACTGAACCCAGAGCGGTGGCCACCCGGCCCCGAGAGCAGGACGCGACTGCCATGAACCCAGAGACCCCTGTCGGCGGCGGACCGCGCAGAAGGGACGTCGTCTCCACGCACTCCGTATTCGGCGCCCCCTGCTGGGTGAGTCTGACCAGCCGCGACCTCCAGACGACCCAGGACTTCTACGCGGCGGTGCTGGGCTGGCGCTGGCGCGGCGTGAAGCTCGGTGAACACTTCCGCGTCGCACTGGCGGACGGCGTCCCGGTGGCCGGGATCGCCGCCGTCGCCGCGATGTGGCAGATGGCGGTGGCCTGGACGCCGTACTTCGCGGTGGAGGACGCCGATGTGGCCGTGTCCCGGGCCCGGGAGCGGGGCGGTACGGCGGCGGTCGGGCCGCTGTCCTTCCCGCCGGGCCGGGCGGCGCTGCTCGCCGACCGGGACGGGGCCACCTTCGGGATCTGGCAGGGCGAACTGGTCGCCAACTGGGAGGCGTGGCGGCGGGCGGCACCGACCTTCATCCGGCTGCACACCCGCAACGCCTTCGACTCCGCGATCTTCTACGGCGAGATCCTCGACTGGGCGTCCGGGAAACCGGGCTGCTGCGAGGTCGAGTACAACGGCGACGAGGTGCTGCTGCGCAGCCAGGGCGATGTGGTCGCGCGGATCGACTCCGGCGCGGTGGAGGCGGCCCCGGATCCGTCCGTACGGCCGCACTGGCAGATCCACTTCGCGGTCGGCGACGTGGCGGTGTGTGCGCGGGCGGCGGAGAAACACGGCGGCAGCGTGCTGCGGGAGGACGAGACCGAGGCCATCCTCCGCGACCCCGACGGCGCCCAGTTCACGGTGACGTCACGCAGGGAGCGATGACGCGACACCGGGTGCGATGGCGGCCCCCTGGGGTGCGCATGTCCCATCGCCGGTGCGATCACCACCCGGCGGGTGCGGTGAGACGGTGCCGGACGCGAACGTGTCACGGACTCGGCTCCGTCACGCGAGGCGCGCTGCCCCCACGCCGGTGGGATGGCGGCCCCTCCGGGTGCGCATGCCGCGGTAAGACCCCGACGGACGCGAATGCGTAGCGCCGGGCGCGGAGAAGCCCGTGGGGAGCGGTGGGCTGCATCAGGGCATGAGGCCGTGACGGGCGCGCAGACGTCGCGCGGGGCCTGCTGGCCCCACGCAGGGGGCGATGCCCCCCGGGCCCGATGGTCCGCGACGGACGCGGACACATCACGCCACGCGCGCTGCCCCCACGACGGCGCCATCCCCCGCACGGGCCGCGTCTAGGCGATTGCACACACCGGGCGCGATCAGGACCCGACGGGATGCATCAGGACGGGTGCCATGAGACGGCGACGGACGCGACTGCGTCACGCCAGACGCGCTGACTCCCCCTGGGCACGATTCGCCCCGCCCGGGGCGCGGTGAAGCCAGGACGCACGCGAATGCGGCACGCCAGGCGTACCGAGCCCGCATGGGTGTCATCCCCATGGGCCAGGGGCGACTGCATCAGCCCGGGCGCGATGACGACCCGGCGGGCTGCGCCAGGGCGGGTGCCGTGAGCCCCTGACGGACGTCGATGCGGCACGCCCGGTGCCGGAAGGGAGCGGGTCTAGTCCGTCGTGCGGGACGGCCGGGTCAGGAGGACCAGGCTGCGGGCCTCCGCCCGGAGTCTCGTGCCCGCCTTGCGTTCGCGTTCGTCGGGGATGCCGTCGGGGTCCGCGGTGTCGATGAGGGTGGTCCAGCGTTCGCCGAAGGAGGCGTCGGGGAGCCGGAAGTCGACCGGTTCCCAGAAGCCGTTGACGAGCAGCAGGAAGGAGTCGTCGATCATCCGGCGCCCGTAGGAGTCGCGTTCGGCGATGGCGTCGCCGTTGAGGAACACCGCGACCGAGTGCGCGTCCCGGCGCTGCCAGTCCCGGTCGGTCATCTCCCGGGCGTCCGGCCTGAGCCACATCAGGTCGGGCAGCGGCTGCTCGGCGTTGGTCACGGTCTCGCCGCGGAAGAAGCGCCGGCGCCGCAGTACGGGGTGCGCGGCGCGCAGCGCGATGAGACGCCGGGTGAACTCCACCAGGCCGCGCTGCTCCTCGGTCAGTTCCCAGTCCACCCAGGAGATCTCGTTGTCCTGGCAGTAGGCGTTGTTGTTGCCGCGCTGGGTGCGGCCCAGCTCGTCGCCGTGGCAGAGCATCGGGATGCCCTGGGAGAGCAGCAGCGTGGCGAGCAGGTTGCGCTGCTGGCGGGCGCGGAGTTCGAGGACCGCCGGGTCGTCGGTGGGGCCCTCGGCTCCGCAGTTCCAGGACCGGTTGTGACTCTCGCCGTCCCGGTTCTCCTCGCCGTTGGCCTGGTTGTGCTTGTCGTTGTACGACACCAGGTCGCGCAGGGTGAAACCGTCGTGCGCGGTGACGAAGTTGACGCTCGCGCGCGGCCGGCGCCTGCTGTGCTGGTAGAGGTCGGAGGAGCCGGTGAGGCGTGAGGCGAACTCGCCGAGCGAGCCGGGCTGGGTCCGCCAGAAGTCCCGTACCGCGTCCCGGTACTTGCCGTTCCACTCCGACCACAGCGGCGGGAAGTTGCCGACCTGGTAGCCGCCCTCGCCGACGTCCCAGGGCTCGGCGATCAGCTTGACGCGGCTGATCACCGGGTCCTGCTGGATCAGGTCGAAGAACGCCGAGAGCCGGTCCACCTCGTGGAACTGCCGGGCCAGCGTGGCGGCGAGGTCGAAGCGGAAGCCGTCGACATGCATCTCGGTGACCCAGTACCGCAGCGAGTCCATGATCAGTTGGAGCACGTAGGGGTGCCGCATCAGCAGGCTGTTGCCGGTGCCGGTGGTGTCGTAGTAGTGCCCCCAGTCGCCGTCGACCAGGCGGTAGTAGGAGGCGTTGTCGATGCCGCGGAAGGACAGGGTGGGGCCCATCTCGTTGCCCTCGGCGGTGTGGTTGTAGACCACGTCGAGGATCACCTCGAGACCGGCCGCGTGCAGCGCCTTCACCATCGCCTTGAACTCGTTGACCTGCTGGCCCCGGCTGCCGAAGGCGGCGTACGCGTTGTGCGGGGCGAAGAAGCCGATGGTGTTGTAGCCCCAGTAGTTGGACAGTCCGCGGTCCTGCAACACGCCGTCCTGCACGAACTGGTGCACCGGCATCAGCTCCACCGCGGTCACCCCGAGCGAGGTCAGGTGCTCGGTCACCGCGGGGTGGGCGAGGCCGGCGTAGGTGCCGCGCAGATGCCCGGGCACCTTCGGGTGGGTCATGGTCAGCCCGCGCACATGGGCCTCGTAGATCACCGAGTCCGCGTACGGCATCCGGGGCGGTCGGTCGTCGCCCCAGTCGAAGTACGGGTCGGTGACCACGCCCAGCATGGAGTGCCCGGCGCTGTCGGCCGGGGCCGGCCCGTCGGGGGCGCGCTCGTACAGCGAGGCGTGGTTGTCGATCTGGCCGTCCACGGCGCGGGCGTACGGGTCGAGCAGCAGCTTGCGCGGATTGCAGCGGTGGCCGAGGGCGGGCTGCCAGGGGCCGTGCACCCGGTAGCCGTAGCGCTGGCCGGGCCCGATCCCGGGCAGGTACGCGTGCCAGACGAAGCCGTCGACCTCGTGCAGCCGGACGGGGGTCTCGGTGCCGCGGTCGTCGACGAGGATCAGCTCGACGCGCTCGGCGACCTCGCTGAACAGGGCGAAGTTGGTGCCCTGTCCGTCGAACGCGGCACCCAACGGGTAGGGCTGCCCGCTCCACACGGGCAGCCCTTTCCTGGTCGTACGGCGGCTCACCGGCTGCCCTCCAGGGCGTCTTCCAGGGCCCCCGCGGGGCCGGCCAGCACCACCACCGGCAGTTCGCGCGGTACCTTCAGGCCCTGCCGCAGGGTGGGCGCGGGGGTGGTGGGCACCAGCGGGACGCGCTCGCCGGCGCGGGCCCGCTGCGAGAACCAGATGATCTTGCTGCCGGTGTCCGAGGCGCAGCAGCCCCAGCCGTCGCTCATGGCGGCGATGTCCGCCAGGCAGGCCCGGAGATCCTGGTCGGGCCGCAGGTCGGGGTCGTCGCCGCCGAACGCGGTGATGAGGTGCTGGCCGTTCCACCACATCTCGATCGAGGTGTGCTTGTCGGTGGCGTGCTCGTCGATCGCCCGCAACAGCAGTTCGGCGCCGCGGCAGACGGGGGCCGCGAGGTTCTCGAGGTCCCAGTAGCGGAGGTGGGCGGCCAGGATGCGGCTGACCTGTCCCACCCGGTCCGGGCTGACTTCCACATCGAGGTGGTAGTAGCAGGGCACTGCGGTCTTCATCGTCGCTTGCTCCTCACCGGCGAAGCTCTCGCTCCCCTCGCCCCGTCCGGGAGGGATCCCGGATCGCGGTCCGGGACAGACCCCGGACACACAGCGTGAGCGTTGTTCGCTCCTGAGTCACCTTCCACGGTGCGGGCGCTACGCCATTCGTGCAACACGAGCACCCGACACCCGTGTTGTTGAAGCTCCAACAAGACGCTGCGTCGTCGCGCGTGCACCATAAGTGAAAGCCTCGATCGCCGTAACGGTGCCGTGCCCTACGTTGCGCGGACATCACCCGACCGTCGGGAACGCGCCCAGTCGAGAGCGTGGAGGGTGAAGAGGGCCATGCTGCTACCCGCCAAGGCCGAAGTGGCCCGGCAGTTGCGGCGTTACCGGGCGTGGGAGCGCGTGATGCTCGCCTCGCCGCACGACCGCACGGTCCGGGCCACCTTCGAGGATTCGGGTTACACACTGTGCGTGCTGATGGGCAAACGCTGCGCCCGCGAGGCCGCGGACGCCGCCGAGCGCTATCTGCGCACCAACCTGGTCACCTATCTGCGCGAGCAGGACGGGCGGCCGCAACCGCGCCGGACGGCCAGAAGAGCGCCGCCACCGGAGCGGCGTTCCACGGCGCCAAGCCCCTGACCTGGCACCGTACAAGGCGTTCCCTGCGGGACCCGGTTGCGCCGGCCCGCTTCTCGGAGCGCGAAGCCGGGCCGGGTGCCCGGCTTCGCGCACGGCGGAGGTGAGAGACATGCGCAGGACCCCGGCCATCGGCCGCGTACCGGTACGTGACGTCCGGCCGGCCGTGGAGTGCGGCAGGCGCCCGGCGAAAGCGGTGGTCGGGGAGACCTTCCAGGTCACTGCCACCGTGTTCCGGGAAGGCCATGACGCCGTGGGTGCCAATGTGGTCCTGCGTGATCCGAAGGGCCGGCGCGGCCCCTGGAGCCCGATGCGGGAGCTGGCCCCCGGCACCGATCTGTGGGGCGCGGAGGTCACCCCGGAGGTGACCGGCCGCTGGACCTTCCGGGTGGAGGCCTGGAGTCACCCCCTGGCGACCTGGCGGCACACCGCCTCCGTGAAGATCCCGGCCGGGATCGACATCGGGCTGGTGCTGGAGGAGGGCGCCGAGCTGTACGAGCGCGCGGCCGACGGGGTGCCCAAGGGCCCGGAGCGGCAGCTGGTCCAGGCCGCCGCGCGCGCCCTCGGCGACGACTCCCTGTCGGTGCACGAGCGCCTCAAGGCCGCGCTGGCGCCGGACGTTCAGGCGCTGCTGACCCGGTATCCGCTGCGCGATCTGGTCACCGCTTCCGCTGCGATGCCGCTGCTGGTGGAGCGCGAACGGGCCCTGTTCGGCTCCTGGTACGAGTTCTTCCCGCGCTCGGAGGGCACCGCCGAGCAGCCGCACGGCACCTTCCGCACCGCGGCCCGGCGGCTGAAGCCGATCGCCGACATGGGCTTCGACGTCGTCTACCTCCCGCCGATCCACCCGATCGGCACGACCTTCCGCAAGGGCCCCAACAACACCCTGACCGCCGGCCCGCAGGACGTCGGGGTGCCCTGGGCGATCGGCTCCCCCGAGGGCGGGCACGACGCCGTGCACCCGCAGCTGGGCACCCTGGAGGACTTCGACTTCTTCGTGCGCGAGGCCCAGCGCCTGGGCCTGGAGATCGCGCTCGACTTCGCCCTCCAGTGCTCCCCCGACCACCCCTGGGTGCACAAGTACCCGGAGTGGTTCCACCACCGGCCGGACGGCACCATCGCCTACGCCGAGAACCCGCCGAAGAAGTACCAGGACATCTACCCCATCGCCTTCGACGCCGACATGGACGGCCTCGTCGCCGAAACGGTTCGGGTGCTCAGGCACTGGATGGGGCACGGGGTGCGGATCTTCCGGGTGGACAACCCGCACACCAAACCCGTGGTGTTCTGGGAGCGGGTGATCGGCGAGATCAACCGCAAGGACCCGGACGTGATCTTCCTGGCCGAGGCCTTCACCCGGCCCGCGATGGTGCACACCCTGGCGCAGATCGGCTTCCAGCAGTCGTACACCTACTTCACCTGGCGCAACAGCAAGCAGGAACTCACCGAGTACCTGACCGAGCTGTCCGGCGAGGCGGCCGCCTACATGCGGCCCAACTTCTTCGCCAACACCCCGGACATCCTGCACGCCTTCCTCCAGCAGGGCGGCCGGCCCGCCTTCGAGGTCCGCGCCGTCCTCGCCGCCACCCTCTCCCCCACCTGGGGCATCTACAGCGGCTACGAACTGTGCGAGAACACCCCGCTGCGCCCGGGCAGCGAGGAGTACCTCGACTCCGAGAAGTACCAGCTGCGACCGCGCGACTGGGCGGCCGCCGAGCGCGAGGGCCGGACCATCGCGCCCCTCATCACCCGGCTCAACACCGTCCGGCGGAAGCACCCCGCGCTACAGCGCCTGCGGAATCTCCGCTTCCATCAGACCGACAACGACGCCGTGCTCGCCTACAGCAAGAGCACGGGGACGGACACGGTCATCGTGGTCGTCAACCTCGACCCGCATCACACCCAGGAGGCCACGGTCTCGTTGGACATGCCGCAACTCGGCCTGGACTGGCACGCCGCCCTGTCCGTGCACGACGAACTGACGGGCGAGACGTACCACTGGGGCAGGACCAACTACGTGTGTCTCACGCCCGGCCGGACGCCGGCGCACCTGCTCCACGTCGGGCGAGCGACGCACCCGATCGGAGGGCCCGCAGCGTCATGACCGTCAACGAACCCGTACTGGACACCTTCGAGGACACCCCGGCCAAGGACCGGGACCCGGAGTGGTTCAAACGCGCCGTCTTCTACGAGGTCCTGGTCCGTTCCTTCCAGGACAGCGACGGCGACGGCATCGGTGACCTGAAGGGCCTGACCGCCAAGCTGGACTATCTCCAGTGGCTCGGGGTCGACTGTCTGTGGCTGCCCCCCTTCTTCAAGTCTCCCCTGCGGGACGGCGGTTACGACGTCGCCGACTACACCGCCGTACTGCCGGAGTTCGGTGACCTCGCCGACTTCGTGGAGTTCGTGGACGCGGCCCACCAGCGCGGCATGCGGGTGATCATCGACTTCGTCATGAACCACACCAGCGACCAGCACCCGTGGTTCCAGGAGTCCCGCCGCAACCCCGAGGGCCCCTACGGGGACTACTACATGTGGGCCGACGACGACAAGCAGTACCCGGACGCCCGGATCATCTTCGTCGACACCGAGGCCTCCAACTGGACCTTCGACCCGGTCCGCGGCCAGTACTACTTCCACCGGTTCTTCTCGCACCAGCCCGACCTCAACTACGAGAACCCGGCGGTGCAGGAGGAGATCCTGGCGGCGCTGCGCTTCTGGCTGGATCTCGGTATCGACGGCTACCGCCTCGACGCGGTGCCCTATCTGTACGCCGAGGAGGGCACCAACTGCGAGAACCTGCCGGCGACCCACGCGTTCCTGCGGCGGGTGCGCAAGGAGATCGACGCGCTCTATCCGGACACCGTGCTGCTGGCGGAGGCCAACCAGTGGCCGGAGGACGTGGTCGACTACTTCGGCGACTACGGCTCCGGCGGCGACGAGTGCCACATGGCCTTCCACTTCCCGGTCATGCCGCGCATCTTCATGGCCGTACGCCGGGAGTCCCGCTACCCCGTCTCCGAGATCCTCGCCAAGACCCCGGCCATCCCCTCCGGCTGCCAGTGGGGCATCTTCCTGCGCAACCACGACGAGCTGACCCTGGAGATGGTCACCGACGAGGAGCGCGACTACATGTGGGCCGAGTACGCCAAGGACCCGCGGATGCGCGCCAACATCGGCATCCGCCGCCGCCTCGCACCCCTGCTCGACAACGACCGCAACCAGATCGAGCTGTTCACCGCCCTGCTGCTGTCCCTGCCCGGCTCGCCGATCCTCTACTACGGCGACGAGATCGGCATGGGCGACAACATCTGGCTCGGCGACCGCGACGCCGTACGCACCCCCATGCAGTGGACCCCCGACCGCAACGCGGGCTTCTCGACGTGCGACCCGGGACGCCTCTTCCTGCCCACGATCATGGACCCGGTCTACGGCTACCAGGTCACCAACGTCGAGGCCGCCATGTCCTCCCCGTCCAGCCTGCTGCACTGGACCCGCCGCATGATCGAGATCCGCAAGCAGAACCCCGCTTTCGGACTCGGCTCCTTCACGGAACTGCCGTCCTCCAACCCGGCGGTGCTCGCGTTCCTGCGCGAGTACGGCGACGACCTGGTGCTGTGCGTCAACAACTTCTCCCGCTTCGCCCAGCCCACCGAGCTCGACCTGCGGACCTACGACGGACGCCACCCGGTCGAGCTGATCGGCGGGGTGCGCTTCCCCGCCATCGGTGAACTGCCGTATCTGCTGACCCTGCAAGGCCACGGTTTCTACTGGTTCCGGCTCACCCGAGTCGCATCCCGCATCGGCCGCCGCCGCTGACCGCGGCGCCGAGGAAAGGACGCGTCACCATGCCGAAGACCATCACGCTCCGGCCCAGAACCGCGGCCGGCGTCGACGGGCCGCTGGCCTCGCTCGGCGGGCTGTTGCGCGACTGGCTGCCCCGGCAACGCTGGTTCGCGGGCAAGGACCGGCCCGTCACCGATCTTTCGGTGCTCTCCGTGACCGAGCTGTTCCCCGGGTGTCTGCATCTGCTGGTGCACGCCTCGCACGCGCCGGTGCCCACGCCCGGCGGCACTCCCCCGCCCGGTGACTGCTACCAGCTGCTGCTGGGGCTGCGGCAGCATCTCGCGCCGCGCCTGGAGCGGGCGTTCATCGGACGCGCCGAGGAGGGTCCGCTGGCCGGCTTCGCGGTCTACGACGCGCTGCACGACCCGCGCTCGGCGAACCTGCTGCTGGAGCGGCTGCGCCGGCCGGGCACGGCGGGTCCGCTGCGCTTCGAGGCCGACCCGGCCGTCCTGCTGCCCGGAGGTCTTCCCCCGCGGCTGCTGGACGCCGAGCAGTCCAACACGTCGATCGTGTACGGCGACGCCTTCATCCTGAAGCTGTTCCGCCGGATCCAGCCGGGCGTCAACCCGGACCTGGAGGTGTCGGCGGCACTCGCCGCGCAGGGCTGCACCCGGGTCCCGGCGCCGGTGGCCTGGTTCACCACCAGCGCGCCGCGGCCGGCGACGCTCGGGGTGCTCCAGCCGTTCCTGCCGGACGCCACCGACGGCTGGACGCTGGCGCTGCGCGCGCTCGCCGCGGGCGACGACTTCACCGCCGAGGCCCGGGAGCTGGGCCGGGCGATGGCCGAGGTGCATCTGGCGCTGGCCGGTGCGTTCCCGCCGGCCGGGCCGGGCGAGACGGGCCGTACGGCCCAGGAGATGTGCGCCCGGCTGGAGGCGGCCGCGCACGCCGTGCCGGGGCTGCGCCCGTTCGTGCCGGGGCTGCGGGCGGCGTTCGGGGCGCTCGCCACGTGCGACGCCGGTCCCCCGGCGCAGCGCGTGCACGGCGATCTGCACCTCGGGCAGGTGCTGCGGGCCGGGCGCGACTGGTTCGTCATCGACTTCGAGGGCGAGCCGTCCCGGCCGCTCGCCGAGCGGCGGGCCCCGCAGTCCCCGGTGCGGGACGTGGCCGGGATGCTGCGCTCCTTCGACTACGCGGCCCGGCAGCGCCGCCCCTGGCGACCCGAGTGGGCGCGCCGCTGCCGGGAGGCGTTCTGCGCGGGCTACGCGGCCCGTGCCGGCTGGGATCCACGCAAGAAGCACGCGCTGCTGCGCGCGCACGAGACGGACAGGGCGGTCTACGAGGTGCTGTACGAGGCGAGACACCGGCCGGACTGGCTGCCGGTACCGATGGCGGCGATCAAGCGGCTCGCCGTGTGGGGAGGCTGAGGTCATGGCACTGCGCGACACCGCGCGTCCCGAGGCGGCCGGTCCCGCGCCGGCTGCGGCCCCGCCGCTCGGCCCGGACGACCGGGGCCGGCTGCTGGCCGGCGCCCATCACGATCCGCACGCCCTGCTGGGCGCGCATCCGGTGCCCGGCGGCATGTGTGTGCGGGCCCTGCGCCCGAACGCCCGCGAGGTGAGCGTCGTCGCCGACGGCGTGCGCACCCCGCTCGCCTCGGAGGGCGACGGCCTCTTCGCCGCCGTTCTCCCCTGGGCGGAGATCCCGTCGTACACCCTGTTGGTGGCGTACGACGACACCGAGGTGGAGACGCACGACCCGTACCGCTTCCTGCCCGCCCTGGGCGAGCTGGATCTGCATCTGATCCGGGAGGGCCGGCACGAGGAGCTGTGGCGGGCGCTCGGCGCCGAGCCGATGACCCACCAGGGCGTGGCCGGCACCCGCTTCACCGTGTGGGCGCCGAACGCCCAGGGCGTGCGGGTGGCCGGGGAGTTCACCTACTGGGACGGCACCCAGTACCCGATGCGGTCGCTCGGCGCGTCCGGGGTGTGGGAGCTGTTCCTGCCCGGGATCGGCGAGGGCGCCCGGTACAAGTTCGAGATCACCTCCCGGTACGGCCACCGGTTCCTGAAGGCCGACCCGATGGCACGGGCGACGGAGGTGCCGCCGGACACGGCGTCGGTCGTCACGGTCTCGCGGTACGAGTGGGGCGACGCTCAGTGGATGGCGCACCGCGGCGACACCCCGGTGCACGAGGCGCCGTTCTCCGTGTACGAGGTGCATCTGCCCTCGTGGCGGCCGGGCTCGACCTATCGCTCGCTGGCGGAGGAACTCCCGGCGTACGTCAAGGAGATGGGCTTCACCCATGTGGAGCTGATGCCGGTGGCCGGGCATCCGTTCAGCGGTTCCTGGGGCTACCAGGTCACCTCCTACTACGCGCCCACCCCCCGGCTCGGCTCGCCGGACGACTTCCGGTACTTCGTGGACGCCTGCCACCGGGCCGGAATCGGCGTGATCATGGACTGGGTTCCGGCGCACTTCCCGAAGGACGACTGGGCGCTGGCCCGGTTCGACGGGGACCCGCTGTACGAACCCGGGGACTGGCGGCGGGCGGAGCATCCGGACTGGGGCACCTACGAGTTCGACTACGGGCGGACCGAGGTGCGCAACTTCCTGGTCGCCAACGCCGTCTACTGGTGCGAGGAGTTCCATGTCGACGGGCTGCGGGTGGACGCGGTCGCCTCGATGCTCTATCTCGACTACTCGCGGGACTCCGGGCAGTGGGAGCCGAACGTGTTCGGCGGGCGGGAGGACCTGGACGCGGTCGCGTTCCTCCAGGAGATGAACGCCACGGTCTACCGGCGCTGCCCCGGGGTGGTGACCATCGCCGAGGAGTCCACCGCGTGGGACGGGGTGACCCGGCCGACCGACGGCGGGGGGCTCGGGTTCGGGCTGAAGTGGAACATGGGCTGGATGCACGACTCCCTGGAGTACGTGCAGAAGGAGCCGGTGCACCGCAAGTACCACCACCACGAGATGACCTTCTCGATGGTGTACGCCTACAGCGAGAACTACGTGCTGCCGATCTCCCACGACGAGGTGGTGCACGGCAAGCAGGCGCTGGTGTCGAAGATGCCCGGCGACTGGTGGCAGCGGCGCGCGAACCACCGCGCCTACCTCGGCTTCATGTGGGCCCACCCGGGCAAGCAGCTGCTGTTCATGGGGCAGGAGTTCGCGCAGGGCGCCGAGTGGTCGGAGGCGCACGGCCCGGAGTGGTGGCTGCTCGGTGACGACTACCACTCGGCGGGCGATCACCGGGGCGTGCAGCAGCTGGTCCGGGACCTGAACGCGCTGTACCGGGCGACCCCGGCGCTGTGGCAGCGGGACACCGACCCGGGCGGCTTCCGGTGGGTGCTGTGCGACGCGGCGGACGACAACGTCTTCGCGTTCCTGCGTTACGACAGCACGGGTACCCCGCTGCTCGCGGTGTCCCACTTCTCGCCGGTCGTCCGGGAGGACTACCGGCTGTGGGTGCCCGAGGAGATCCCCGCCTGGCAGGAGGAGCTGAACACCGACGGTCTCCAGTACGGCGGCAGCGGCGTCGTCGTCGGCGCGCCGGGGGCGCTCAAGCCCGAGGACGGGTCGCTGCGGGTGACGCTGCCGCCGCTCGCCACGGTGTTCCTGACCCCGCTGCGCTGAGCACCGTCAGGTGTCGACGGCCGTACCAGGGGCATTCGGGGGTCGTACAGACCCACGACTGTCCCTGGCGGCATGAGCGGGACAGGACGTCCCGTGGCCTGACAGGAAGGAAGGGCGGCACTCGGTGCGCACGGTCGGTGTGGAGGAGGAACTCCTTCTGGTCGATCCGGACAGCGGTGACCCGAAGGCGCTGGCGGCGGCCGTGCTCGCGCAGGCCGCGCAGGACGATCCCGGACAGGAGGTCTTCGACAAGGAGCTGTTCCGGCAGATGCTGGAGTTCGCCACGCATCCGCAGTCGGACATGGCGGCACTGGGTGCCGAGATCGTGCGCTGCCGGAAGGAGGCGGCCCGGCACGCCGGGCAGTTCGGCTGCTCGGTCGCCGCGCTCGCCACCTCCCCGCTGCCGGTCAGCCCCAGCCTCACCGTGAACGAGCGGTATCAGTGGCTGGCCGAGCATTACGGGATCGGCACCCGGGACCAGCTGGTCTGCGGCTGCCATGTGCATGTGTGCATCGAGTCGGACGAGGAGGGTGTGGCGGTCCTGGACCGGATCCGGCCGTGGCTGCCGGTGCTGTCCGCGATGAGCGCCAACTCGCCGTTCTGGCAGGGCCGGGACACGGGGTACGCCAGCTACCGCACCAGGGTGTGGGAGCGCTGGCCGTCGGCCGGGCCGACCGAGCCGTTCGGGTCGCCGGAGCGGTACCACGGGCGGGTGGCGGACATGGTGGCCACCGGCGTCATCCTGGACGAGGCGATGGCGTACTTCGACGCGCGACTGTGCGCCCACTATCCGACGGTGGAGATCCGGGTGTCCGATGTGTGCCTGCGCGCGGAGACCGCCGTACTGATCGCCACGCTGACCCGCGGCCTGGTGGAGACGGCCGCCCGGGACTGGCGGGCGGGCCGGCCGCCGTGCGGGCACAGTGTGAGCCTGCTGCGGCTGGCCGCCTGGCAGGCGGCCCGCTGGGGCCTTCAGCGGGAGCTGCTCGATCCGGTGACCATGCGGCCCCGGCCCGCCGCGGACGTGCTGCGCTCGCTGCTGGACTACACCAAGGACGCGCTGCGCGAGAGCGGTGACACGGAGCGGGCCGAGGAGGGCGTGGCCGAGCTGCTGCGGCGGGGCAACGGCGCGCAGGAGCAGCGCCGGCTGATGGAGCACACGGACAGCCTGCGCGGTGTCGTCACCGCGTGCGTGCGGCGCACCCTGGACTGAGGCTCAGAGGATCAGCACCAGGGCGTACACCAGGAAGAAGGCCGCGATCAGGACGACGAGGACGAGGATCACCGTCAGCGGCGCCTTGGCCCAGCCTCTGCTCGTGGCGTCCGGCTCCCGCGGGCCGGCCTGGGGCATGCTGCTCTCGGCGGGCGGGGTCTCGCCGGGCGGGACGCCGCCTCCGGGCTCCAGGCCCGTGGTGCGCTCGGGTTCGGGATCGGGGTTCACATGGCTCATGCCTGCCGAGTCCCCAGGACACGCCGACATCATCAGCCGATCACGACTTCCGCATTCCCGACCCCGGAGGCGGCCCCCTGGGCTACATTCGAGCACCGCCGACGACAGAGCCGATCGGCGGAGTGACCCTCCGTACTCCGGGAGCAGCGCATGCGGGACGTCGCCCTCGCTCCGGCCGGCCCCTCCGTGCTGACCGGCGGTCTCGCCGACAGTGTCTTCGAGACGGCCGACCGCCGGCCCACCCTGCCCGTGCTCGCGCACCGCGCGGACCGGACCGCGAGCCGGTGGGAGGAGGTGACGGCGGTGGAGCTGCGGGACGCGGTGGCCGACCTGGCCAAGGGGCTGATCGCGGCCGGTGTCTCCCCGGGACGGCGGGTGGCCCTGATGGCGCGCACCCGCTACGAGTGGACGCTGTTCGCCCTGGCCCTGTGGGCGGTGGGCGCCGAGGTCGTACCGATCCATCCGGCGTCCTCCCGGGACCAGGCCGAGTGGATCCTGCGGGACGCCGACTGCGAGGCGGTGGTCGTCGAGGACGAGCAGGGCGTGATGACCGTCGGCACGGTGTGCGCCCGGCTGCCCCGGCTGCGGCATGTGTGGCAGCTGGACGCGGGCGCGGTGGCCGAGCTGGTGGAGCGGGGCGCGGCCGTGCCCGACGCCACTTTGGAGTCGCTGCGCCGGCTCGTGCTGCCGGACGCCACGGCGGCCGTCGTCTACACCTCCGGCACCTCGGGCCGCCCGCTGGGCTGCGCGCTCAGCCACCGCGGCCTGGCCTATCCCTGTGACACCCTGCTGACCGGCTGGCTGCACACCGCGGCACCGCCGGGCGAGCAGCCCTCGGTCCTGGCCTTCCTGCCGTTCTCGCACGTCTACGGCATCATGATCATGCTGACCTGTGTGCGCGGCGGGGTCCTGATGGCGCACGAGCCGGAGCTGACCGAGGAGGCGCTGGGGTCGGCGCTGGCCACCTTCCGGCCCACCTATCTGTACGGCGTGCCGTCGCTGTTCGAGAAGCTGTACAAGAAGTTCCTGCGCGCCGCCCAGCAGTCCGGCCGGGGCGCCCTGTTCGAGCGGGCCGCGCAGACCGCGCGGGACTTCGCGGCGGCCGAGGAGCGGCGGCGGCTCGGCACCGGGACGGGTCCCGGCCTCGAACTCAGGGTCCAGCACGCCCTGTACGAGCGCACGGTGTACCGCAGGCTGCGGGCGGCGCTCGGCGGCCGGGTGATGCGCGGCACGTCCGGCGGTTCCTCGCTCAGCCGTGAACTGTCGCTGTTCTTCGCGGGCATCGGGGTGTACGTGCACGACGGCTACGGGCTCACCGAGACCTCCGGCGGGATCACCATGCAGCCGCTCGGCCGGGAGAAGTCCGGGACGGTGGGCCGGCCACTGCCCGGCACCGACGTCCGGGTGGCCGACGACGGGGAGATCCTGGTGAACGGCCCGTCGGTGTTCCAGGGGTACGCCGGCGACGAGGCGGCGACCCGGGCGGCGCTGCGCGGCGGCTGGCTGGCCACCGGGGACATCGGCCGGCTGGACGCGGAGGGCTATCTGACGATCACCGGCCGGAAGAAGGACATCATCGTCACCAGCGGCGGCACCAGTGTGGCACCGGCTCCGCTGGAGCAGCGGCTGCGGCAGCATCCGCTCGTCCACCAGGCGGTGGTGATCGGCGACAACCGGCCCTGTGTGGGGGCGCTGATCACCCTGGACCCGGAGTTCCTCGCGCACTGGCGGGCGGCGCTGGCGCTGCCGCGCGACGCCCCGGGCCGGGAGGCCCGCGAGGAGAACGCGCTGCGCGAGGAGATCGCGCGGGCGGTGGCGGCCGCCAACACCACGGTGTCCCGCGCGGAGTCCATCAGGGTCTACCGTGTGCTCCAGGAGCCGTTCGCCGCGGACAACGGACTGCTGACGCCGTCTCTGAAGCTGCGCCGGGACGCGATCGTGCGGCACTGGGCGGCCGAGATCGACGCCATGTACGAGGCGCGCTCCTGGACCGGGCGCAGCGTGCCGGAGCCGGCCGACTGGGACGAGTCGGACGACGTCTTCCGCTGAGCGTGCCGAGGAGGTGCAGCCGTACGGACCGCCTTTCGGGGCGCACGGATAGCCCGGCCCGGGTGGGGGAACCCGCAGCGCAGGAAGAAGCAGCGACGACGACCGACCCGGTCGCCACGGGCCGCAGGGGCCCGTTACGCGTCCGGGGGCGGGGAATGCGAGATGGCGACGGAGCCGCGTTGGGACGACACGCCGGACTCGGAGGAGCGGTGCGAGCGCACGTTCTCCTTCGACGGTGAGCTGCGCAATGTCACAGAGGCGCGGCTGGCCGCCGAGGAGTTCCTCGGTGCCCTCGCCCGGGACACGCCGCCGGGTGCGCACGAGTACTGGGACGACATCCTGCTGGTGGTGACCGAGCTTGCCGCCAACGTGATCCAGTACGCGCCCGGTCCGTTCGGGCTGCGGATGCGCCGGACCTTCGACGGTGTGCACGTGACGATGCGCGACACCAGCACGGTGAAGCCGGAGCCGCGGCCCTTCCGGCCGCACACGGGCGGCGGCGGCATCGGCTGGCATCTGGTGCACACGCTGTGCACCCAGGTGAGCGTCGTCGTCCATGAGGGTGGCAAGGACATCCATGTGTTCCTGCCCTGGTGACCGCGGGACAGGGGGGTATCCGCACGGGTAGCCGTACCCAGCTGGCGGAACGGCTCGGCCGGCTGTGGGATCGAAGGTGCCGCGCAGAAAGGGATGAACACCGTGACACGACCCAGGATCCTGGTGGTGGGCGCAGGCTTCGCCGGAGTCGAGTGTGTCCGCCGCCTGGAGCGGAAACTCGGCCCCGACGAGGCCGACGTCACCTTGGTGACTCCGTTCGCCTACCAGCTCTATCTGCCTCTGCTGCCGCAGGTGGCCTCCGGCGTCCTCACCCCGCAGTCCATCGCCCTGTCGCTGCGGCGCAGCAAGAAGTACCGCACCCGGATCATCCCGGGCGGGGCGATCGGGGTGGACCTGAAGGCCAAGGTGTGCGTCGTACGCACCATCACCGACAAGCTGGTGAACGAGCGTTACGACTACATCGTGCTGGCACCGGGCAGTGTGACCCGGACCTTCGACATCCCGGGGCTGACCGAGCACGCCTTCGGCATGAAGACCCTGGCCGAGGCGGCCTACATCCGCGACCACGTCATCTCCCAGCTCGATCTCGCGGACGCCAGCGACGATCCCGCCGAGCGGGCGGCCCGGCTCCAGTTCGTGGTGGTCGGCGGCGGCTATGCCGGCACCGAGACCGCGGCCTGCCTCCAGCGGCTGACGCACGCGGCCGTGACCCGGTACCCGCGGCTGGACCCGGGCCTGATCAAGTGGCATCTCATCGACATCGCGCCCAAGCTCATGCCGGAGCTGGGCGACAAGCTCGGCCGCAGTGCGCGGGAGATCCTGGGGCGGCGCGGCATCGAGGTGTCGCTGGGGGTGTCGATCGAGAAGGCCGGGCCGGAGGAGGTCACCTTCACCGACGGCCGGGTGGTGCCGACGCACACGCTGATCTGGACGGCGGGTGTGGTCGCGAGTCCGCTGATCGCCACGCTCGGCGCGGAGACGGTCCGCGGCCGGCTGGCGGTCACCGCCGAGATGTGCCTGCCCGGCCACGACGGGGTGTTCGCACTCGGCGACTCGGCGGCGGTGCCGGATCTGGCCAAGGGCGAGGACGGTGCGGTCTGCCCGCCCACGGCGCAGCACGCGATGCGGCAGGGCCGGAAGGTCGCGGACAACGTCATCGCGACGCTGCGGGGGCAGCCGCGCCAGCCGTACGTGCACAAGGACCTGGGTCTGGTCGTGGACCTCGGCGGCAAGGACGCGGTGTCCAAGCCGCTCGGTGTGGAGCTGCGCGGGGTGCCCGCGCAGGCGGTGGCCCGCGGCTACCACTGGTCGGCGCTGCGCACGAACGTGGCCAAGACCCGGGTGATGACCAACTGGCTGCTGAACGCGGTCGCGGGCGACGATTTCGTCCGCACCGGCTTCCAGGCGCGCAAGCCCGCCCGGCTGAAGGACTTCGAGTTCACCGACGCGTATCTGACGCCGGAGGAGGTGCGGGCCCGGGTGGAGGGCGGTGCCACCGCGAGCCCGTGACCTGAGCCGGGGACGTGACCGGGCCGGTTGCCGCACCCCTGGCCGAGGGCCGGTGGTGCGGCGGCTCGTGCGATGCTGGGGTTGATCGGTTTCTGGCACGGCATGCACGGACACGGGAGAGCGCGGCGGCGTGAGGGTGGCGAGGCGGTCGGGGCGGGTGCGGTTGTGGGACCGGCTGGCGGCATCCGATCCCGGGTTGCTGCGGCTCACCGCCGGACTGCGCACGGTCACCGCGATCGCGCTCACTCTCGCCGTCCTCGCCGTGCTGCGGGTCCCGGTGCCGCTGCTGGTGGCCGGGGCGATGGCGGCGATGGTGGCGACCTTCGCCATCCGGGAGAAGCAGCGCGCGCAGCAGGCCGTGACCCTCGCGCTCGGCCTGCCGGTGGCGCTGGCCTCGGTGTCGCTGGGTGCGCTGCTCAACCAGCGGGTCGTCGTCGGCGACCTGTTCTTCGTCCTGCTCATCTTCAGTGCCGTCTACGGCCGCCGGTTCGGCGACCGCGGCACCGCGCTCGGGCTGATCGGCTTCCAGATCTACTTCCTGTCCCTGTTCGTGCACGCCACCCCCGCCGTGCTGCCGCAGCTGTACGGGGTGCTCTGCGTGGCGTTCGGGTGCAGTGCCACCGCCCGGTTCGCGCTGCTGCCGCAGACCCCGGCGGGCACCCTGGACCGGCTGCGGCGCGCCTTCCGCGCGCGGCTGGCACAGCTCATCGCCACCCAGGCGGAGCTGCTGGACGCCGGCCCGGCGGACGCCGAGAAGGTCCTGGACGACCTGCGCACCGGCACGGCGCGGCTGCACGAGACGGCGCTGCTGATCCAGGGCCGGCTGGAGGACGGCACCTTGGACGAGGGGGCGGCCCGGCTGCTCCAGCGCCGGATCGCGGACGCCGAGATCGCCGCCGAGCGGCTCGGGCTGCTGCTGCTCACCGCGCGCAGCGCCCAGCGCACCGACACCCTCACCCTGCATCTGCCGGGCGCCCCGCTGCCCTCCGGGGGCGAGCTGCCGGTGCGGGACGAGGCGTCGGCCGCGCTGCGCCGGGACCTGGGGGCACTGCGGGAGCTGATGGTGCGTCCGCGCGGCGAGGCGTCGGGGACGGCGCTGGCCCAGGTGCGCAACCGGCTGCTCGGCTACCGCGACGAGGAGAACCTGCCGCCGGCCGCCCCGGCGGTACAGGACGTGTTCCGCGGCCTCGGCGAGGCGGCCCGGGCGGCGCTCGGTCTGCGGATGGCGCTGGACGGGCCGCAGGACGAGTCGGACGACAGCCCGGCGACCACCCGCTCGCGCGAGGAGCTGGACGCGGAGGACGCCGCGATCGAGGCCCGCGAGGAGAGCGAGCCGGAGGAGGCGGAGGCGACCGGGCTGCGCCGGCCCACCACCCGGGCCGCCGTCCAGGTCGCCGTCGGTTCCTCGCTGGCCATCGTCGGCGGTGAACTGCTGTCCACTCAGCGCTGGTACTGGGCGGTGCTGACCTGCTGGATCGTGTTCCTCAACACCGCCTCCACCGGCGAGATCCTGGTGAAGGGCTACCGCCGGCTGCTCGGCACGGTGCTGGGCGTGGTGGCCGGCATCGGGCTCGCCGGGCTGGTCGGGCAGCACACCTGGACGGCGTTCGGGCTGGTGCTGGTGTTCATCTTCGCGATGTTCTACAGCGCTCCCCTGTCGTACACGCTGATGTCGTTCTTCGTCACGGCGATGCTGGGGCTGCTGTACACGCTGCTGAACACCTACAGCATGGCGGTGCTGGTGCTGCGGGTGGAGGAGACGGCGCTGGGCGCGGCCTGCGGGGTGATCGCGGCGGCGCTGGTGCTGCCGGTGCGCACCGACCGCCGTACCAACGAACTCCTCTGCACCGTCCTGGACCGGCTCGCCGGGCTCACCCGGGGCGCCGTCGAGCAGCTGAGCGGCGGAGCGGGCGCCGACCTGGTGGAGCAGGCGCGGGAGCTGGACCAGGCGCTGGCCGACCTGCGCGCGGCCACCCAGCCGCTGACCCACCCGATCACCCCGCTGCGCTCCCGCCGGGACACCGCCCGGTACGTGGTGGCGCTGCTGGAGACCTGCGCGTATCACGGGCGGTCGCTGGCGGCGACGGCGGAGCTGCTGCCGACCCATCCCTCGATCGCGGCGGACCCCCGGCTGCGCGGCGCGTGCGCGCGGATCGTGCACAACATCGAGGCGATCGCCGCGCATGTCGCCGATCCGCGGTCCGCCGAGGAGCTGGAGTCCGGGCCCAGCATCGCCTCGATGCTGGAGCCCGGCACCCTGCGCACGCCCCGCTACGGCCGGGTGACCGACCGGGTCCTGAGGCATCTCCAGCGCCTGGACGAGGCGGTCTCCGGTCTGGCCCGGCCGCTGGGCATGGGCGCGCGGGCCTGAGGCCGCGGCGCCGGCTCAGCAGGTGCCGGTGCCGCCCGGGCGCGAACCGAGCGCCTCGTCGCGGACGCGGGCGCAGCTGCGGCTGATCAGCCGCGAGACGTGCATCTGGGAGATGCCGAGCCGGTCGGCGATCCGGCTCTGCGTCATGTCCTCGAAGAAGCGCATGTAGAGGATGGCGCGCTCCCGCTCGGGCAGCCGGCGCAGTCCCTCCTTGGCGGCCTCGCGGTCGACCACGACGTCGTAGGAGGTGTCCGGGGAGCCCAGGGTGTCGGCGAGGCTGTAGCCGTCGTCGCCGGTGTTCAGCTCGGCGTCCAGGGACAGGGTGCTGAAGCTCTCCAGCGCCTCCAGGCCGGCCGTGACCTCGTCCTCGGTGAGGCCGGTGTGCTCGGCGAGGGCGGCGACGGTGGGTTCCGGGCTGCCCGGGTGCTGGGTGAGTTCGCGGCGGGCCACCCGAACCCGGTTGCGCAGCTCCTGCACCCGGCGGGGTACGCGCAGAGCCCACATCCGGTCCCGGAAGTGCCGCTTGACCTCGCCGGTGATGGTGGGCACGGCGTAGCTCTCGAAGGCCCCGCGCGAGGGGTCGAAGCGGTCGATGGCCTTCACCAGGCCGAGCGCGGCCACCTGGCGCAGGTCCTCGACGGACTCGCCGCGGTCGCGGAAGCGGCTGGCGATCCGGTGGGCCATGGGCAGCCAGGCGGTGGTGAGCTCGTCGCGTACGGCGTCCCGCTCCGGGCCGTCGTCCAGTTCCGCCAGCCGGGCGAAGAGCGCCGCGGTGTCCGGGGCGTCGTCGTGGGGGCGCCGGGTGGGCGCGGCGGCGGTGTCGGTGTCGGTGGCGGGCGTGCCGGGACGGCTTGTCGACAGGTCGGTCAGCATGCGGATTCGCTCCTGAACGTGGTTTCAGGGCACGACCGGAAGAGGATTTCCGGTTCCGGGCCCGAACGGTGGTGTCAGGGTTCGCCGCGGGTGGGCCGCCGGTCCGCCGGGAGGGACCCGGGCAACCGTACGGTTCCCGCTGGGCGCGCGCCTCCGGTCCGAAGCACGAGACTCCGTCTGCCCCCCGACCCGACGGGCAAACGCCCTCGTCCCCGACGGTCGAACGCCCCTGGCCGAACGGTCGAAAGTTCTCCTCCCCGCCCGACAAACGCCCCCCACCGGACACACGGAAATCCCCGCCCCCAGCAGCCACACGCCGCCGACGAGACACACGAACACCCTCGGCCTCGCCAGCCAGACGCTCCCAGGCCAACGGCCCCAACGAGCAAACGCACCTCGCCGGACACGCGGAACTTCCCGACCCCAGCGGGCACACGCCCCCGGCCAGACACGTGAACACCTTCGGCCTTGGCAGCCAGACGCTCCCAGCCGAACGGACAAAAGTCCTCGGCAGCCGCACGCAAAGGCCGCGGGCGGATACGCACAACACCGCGGCCTCGCCAGGCAGACACTCGCAGCCCAGCAGGCGAAAGCCCTCGGCGCCAACGGGCAAAGCGCTCCCCGGTCAGAAGCCCCGCCCCGACAGGCAGCCCCCAGCTCGGACACGGGCAAGTTCCCGACCGACCCAGCGGCAGAGTCCCCGGCCGAACACCCGAAAGCCCCGCCCACGACAGGCAAGCCCACCCCGGCCACACGCACGCAAGGCCGACGACCCCACCAGCCACATGCCCTCGGCGCGGGCCCCCCGGACCGCCGAAAGTGCACGGCACGAAAGGCGGGCCGGTGGACGGGTGGGCGGCGCCGGCGCGGGCTCAGCGCAGCGCGACCACGGCCGTGACGCGTTTGCCGCCGCAGGGCAGTTCGGCCACCCGTACATCCCGGGAGAGCCGGCACACGATGGGCCAGCCCCGGCCGCCCGGCCGGGCCAGTCCGCGCTCGTCCGTGGCGGTGAGGGCCACCGGCACCTCCTCGCTGCGGTCGCTCACCGACACCCGTACGCCGCCGGAGTCGACGGCGACGTCGAAGCCGGTGATGCCGCCGCCGTGCAGGATGGCGTTGGTGGTGAGTTCCGAGGTGACCAGCAGGATGTCCTCCATGGTCTCCGGGGCGCACGGCAGGGCCCGATCCCGGCACCGCTCGGCCACCACGCGCTCGACCGTTCTGCGGGCGTCGGCCGGCCGGCACGGCAGCCGGCGCGGTTCCCGTCGGCTCGTCGAGGAAATGGTCCGGTGCTTGATGGACATCCGATCCCTCCTGAGACGTAAGCCCTTATCTTTCGGCTGACCTCTCAGGGCGCCGCCAAACACCCTCGGTACGGATGCCATTACCGCGCCGCTGCCGGGTACCCGGGCCACATGACCGATGTGGTGGACGCGGACGAGTTGTTGCGGCGCATCCAGCGCGCCCGGGCCTGCGCGGCCGAGGAGGAGCGGGCCTGGCACGGGCGGGCCCGGAGCCTGTCGGCGAGCGATCCGGACGGCGCGCGGGACGCGACGGTGCGGGCGCGGGCGTACGAGGCGGTGCTGCGGGTGCTGGACGAGATCGTCACCCCGGGCAAGGCCGCGCGGAGCGCGGACGCGGCGGCGGAGGGACCCACGGAGGGTGCCGGAGTGAAACAGGTCACTTGACCCGTTCCTGGTTACCGGAACGCACCCCAAGTGGTTTATCGTTCATACATACGTGGTGCGGAGCGGACCGGAACCGTCCTTCTGTGCTCCCCGCATCACCGCATACGGCCCTGGCCGGCCTCCCCCGTCCGGCCAGGGCTTTTTGCTGCCCGAAATCGCCGCCGACCGGGGCAAAGCCCGCGTTTCGAGGTGCCCCGGGCGGCCGCACCGGCTGAAATGGGCTGAGGGAAAGCACCCGAACCGCCGCCGGCGAGGAGCCCCGCCCCATGACCAAAGCGATCAAACTGCTCACCGCCCTGCCCCAGGCGCAGCGCGAGCGCCTGATGGAGCTGGCCAAGGAGGTGTCCTTCCCGGAGGACACCCGCATCTTCGAGGCGGGCGGCACCGCCGACCGCTTCTGGGTGATCCGCTCCGGCGCGGTCCACCTGGACCAGCAGGTCACCGCCCGTCAGCGGGTCACCGTGGCCACGCTCGGCGCGGGCGACCTGCTGGGCTGGTCCTGGCTGTTCCCGCCGTACGAGTGGGACTTCGGTGCGGTCGCCTTCAGCAATGTGAGGGCCTACGAGTTCGACGGTCCGTCGGTGCTCGGGCTGTGCGTGGAGGATCCGCTGCTCGGGCTGTCCCTGGTGCGGACGGTGGCGGAGGTCCTCGCCAGCCGGCTGGAGGCGACCCGCGGCAAGCTGCTGGACCAGTACGCGCTGCGCCGCAGCCCTCCGCTGTAGGGCGTGGCGGTCAGATCCGGTAGCGGCGCAGGGCCGGCATCGCGGCGGCCAGCGTCAGCATCACCACGACGACCAGCGCGCCGCCGCCCGCGACGGCGGCGCGCGGACCGAACGCGGAGCCGGCGGTACCGTGCAGCACGTCGGCCAGGCGCGGGCCGCCCGCCACCACCACGGTGAACACGCCCTGCATCCGGCCGCGCATCTCGTCCGTCGCGGCCGACAGCAGGATCGCGCCGCGGAACACCATCGAGACCATGTCGGCCACCCCGGCCGCCGCGAGGAAGACCAGGGCGAGCCAGAGGTTGCCGCTCAGCCCGAACCCGGCGACGGCCACGCCCCAGCCGACGACGGCGCCGATCACCATCGCGCCGTGCCGGCGGGCGCGGGAGAAGACCCCCGAGAAGAGGCCGCCGAGCACCGCGCCGACCGGGATGCCCGCGAACAGCACACCGAGCGCGAGACCCTCGCCGTAGGAGTGGTAGGTCTCCGCGGCCAGCTGCGGGAACAGGGCGCGGGGCATGCCGAGCACCATGGCGACGATGTCGGCGAGGAAGGACAGCAGCAGCACCTTGTGCCGGGAGATGTAGCGGAACCCGGCCGCTATCTCGCGCACCCCGGCCCGGCGGGCGGGGCCGTCGCCGAGCGGGGGCAGCCCGGGGAGCCGGAACACGGCCCACACGGTCACGCACAGCGCGAGGGCGTCGATGAGGTACAGCTCGGGCAGGCCGATGACCGGGATGAGCACACCGGCGAGCAGCGGGCCGGCCACCAGCCCGGTCTGCATCACCGTGGAGCCCAGCGCGTTGGCGGCGGGCAGCTCCTCCGCCGGGACCAGGCGGGCGATGGAGGCGTTGCGGGCGGGCGCGTTGAGCCCGAAGAAGGCCTGTTGCAGCGCGAGCAGGACCATGAGGACGACCACGGAGTCCAGCCCGGTGACGGCCTGGGCGAAGAACAGCAGGGAGGTCACCGCGATCCCGCTGTTGGTGACCAGCAGCAGCTTGCGGCGGTCCACGGTGTCGGCCACCGCGCCGCCCCACAGCGCGAACGCCACCATGGGTATCAGCCCGGCCAGGCTCGCGTAGCCGACCCAGGCCGAGGAGTGGGTGATGTCGTAGATCTGCTTGGGCACGGCGACGGCGGTGAGCTGGCTGCCGACGGCCGTGACGATGGTCGAGGACCACAGCCGCCGGTAGGCGGGGATGCGCAGGGGCCCTGTGTCCATGGCCCAGCGGCGCCAGCCGCGCCGGGGTGCGGGCGGGGCCGCCGGGGTGAGGGAGTCGGTTTCGCTGGTGCTGGTCTCGCTGGTGTCCACGGGTGTCCTGTTGCCGGTCCGCCGATGAAGGTTGCTCCCTCCATCTTTTTCACTTCGAGAGCCTAACTATCTCAGCAACCCGTGTGGAAGCCACCGGTATTTCGCTCAGGCCCCGGCGATCAGCGTCGCGCCGAGCCCCAGCATGGTGACGGCGACCAGCCCGTCCAGCACCCGCCAGGCACCGGGGCGGGCCAGGAAGCGGCCGAGCAGCCGGGCACCGAAGCCGAGCGCGGCGAACCAGCACAGGCTGGCGAGCGCGGCACCCAGCCCGAAGGTCCAGCGCAGCGGCCCCCGGTCGGCGGCGAGCGAGCCGAGCAGGAAGACGGTGTCCAGGTAGACGTGCGGGTTGAGCCAGGTCATGGCCAGGCAGGTGAGCACCGCGCGGCGGCGGGAGCCGGCGGCCTCGCCCTCGGTGCTGAGGCCGGCCGTGCCGGGCCGCAGCACCCGGCACGCGGCGAGGGCGCCGTAGCAGAGCAGAAAGGCACCCCCGACGATGCCGACCGCGCGCAGCGCGCCCGGCCAGGTCACGACGACGGCGCCGACCCCGCCGACGCCGAGCGCGATGAGCACCGCGTCGGAGAGGGCGCAGATGCCGACCACGGCGAGGACGGCGTCCCGGCGCACCCCTTGGCGCAGGACGAAGGCGTTCTGGGCGCCGATGGCGACGATCAGGGACAGGCCGGTGCCGAATCCGGCGGCCGCGGCGGCCAGGGTGTGGTTCATGCCGTCGACGCTAGGCAGGCCTACCATCCCAAGTACAGCTAAAGATTCTTACGTACCATTAGCCGATGTGATGAACGACCTTCCCGTGGAGCAGGTGCGGACGCTGCTCGCCGTGGTGGACGAGGGCACCTTCGACGCGGCGGCCGCGGCCCTGCATGTGACGCCGTCGGCGGTGAGCCAGCGGATCAAGGCGCTGGAACAGCGCACCGGCCGGGTGCTGCTCCAGCGCACCAAGCCGGTGCGGCCCACCGAGTCGGGCGCGGTGCTGGTGCGGTTCGCCCGGCAGCTCGCCCGGCTGGAGCGGGACGCCTGGGGCGAGCTGGGGCTGAGCGGCGCCGGGGAGCCGACGCGGGTGTCGGTGGCGGTGAACGCGGACTCGCTGGCGACCTGGTTCCTGCCCGCGCTGTCCCGGGTGCCGGGGCTCTGCTTCGAACTGCACCGGGAGGACGAGGACCACACCGCGGCCCTGCTGCGCGAGGGCCTGGTGATGGCGGCGGTGACCTCCGCGGCCGATCCGGTGCCGGGCTGCACGGTCCGGCCGCTCGGCCGGATGCGCTATCTGCCGGTGGCGGCACCGGAGTTCGTCGCCGCGCACCTGTCGGACGGGCCGCTGCCCGAGGTGCTGCCCCGGGCACCGGTCGTCTTCTTCGACCGCAAGGACGACTTCCAGGACGTGTTCCTCCGGCGGCTGGGCCATGTGCCCGCCGGTCCGTTCCGGCACTATGTGCCCACCTCGGAGGGGTTTGTCGACGCGGTGGCCGCGGGGCTCGGCTGGGGCCTGGTCCCCGAGGCCCAGGCCCGACCGCTGCTGGCCGAGGGTCGGTTGGCGCTCGTCGCGGCCGGCGAGTGGGTGGACTGCGCGCTCTACTGGCAGCAGTGGAAGCTCGACTCCCCCGCGCTGGCCGCCCTGGCCGAGGCGGTGACCGCCACCGCGGCGCGGGCGCTGCGCCGTTGACCTCTTCGCTTCCCGTGCGGCGCCGGCCGGCCGGAAGCGGAGTACGGTGGTCCGCGACGGCGGAGCGGTCGGCACCCCGGCTCGCCGCCGGGTGCCCGCCCGGGCGGGGGCGCCGCCGTGCCCCAAAGGCCTTTCGGCCCCGCCGAGTTGAGCGCGTACGGCCCACCGCGGGACCGCGCGCGCCGTGACCCGCAGACGGTCGTCCTCCGAATCCCCTCCGGTCGCGTCGTTTCACCTCGCCCCGACCGGTCACCCGAGTCGGCAGCACTCAATCGACAGGCACGGACGACTTCGATTCCGAGCAGGAGACTTCGATGGACAACTGGCGCGACCATGCCGCGTGCCGTCACGAGGACCCCGATCTCTTCTTCCCCGTCGGCACCACCGGGCCCGCGCAGGTACAGATCCAGCGGGCCAAGGAGGTGTGCGTGCGATGCCCGGTCCGGGAGCAGTGCCTGGACTGGGCCCTGGACACCGGCCAGGGCATCGGCGTCTGGGGCGGGAAGACCGAGCTGGAGCGGCGCGCGCTGCGCCGCCGGGCCTCGTCCCGGCCGCGCTCGGGCTGATCCCCGGCACGCTGCGCCCGCACCGGGCGCGGCACCCCGGCCGGCTCAGCGGCCGCTGCGGCGCAGGGTCCCCCAGTGCCGCTCCTGCCGGGCGACCTCGGCGCGGGCCGCGTGGATCACCCGGTCGGCGATCCAGCACACCGGCTCGACATCGGCCACCAGCGGCTCGTTGTCGGGGCCCCGGCCGGTCTCCCGGCCCCTGAGCACCCAGGGCCGGACGCCGGGGCCCTTCTCGTGCGGCAGGTGCGCGTAGTCGTACAGGCGGCGGGCCACCCACAGCTCCACCGACCGGTCCGCCCACCAGTCCTCGACGTCGAGCGGGTTCGCGGAGAGTCCGGGCAGGGGTACGCCGGTGAGCGCGTCCAGGCTGGAGACCCGGTCGAGGTCGGGGCCGGGCCCGGTGGACCAGCGCACGTACAGGCCGCGCTGCCGCTGCACCAGGCCGGCCATGTCGGCGAGCGTGGACACGACCGGCAGGTCATCCGCTGGACTCATGGCATGGCCTCTCCCTCGGCACCGCCCCCACCGCTTGCGTCCCCCGGTCGGTCGGAGTACCCAGGGGGCGGTCCGGGAACCAAATCCGCCGGGCCGGGGTGCGGCACCGGGAGGGCTCAGGCGCCGGCCGGCTTGCCCTTGTCGTACAGCCAGGTGTGCAGCAGTCCTGCCACCGGCTTCCCCGACGTCTTCTCGGCGAGCCGTACGAACTGCGCCGTGGTGCCGTGTCCGTCCCGGTGTGCGGCGGCCCAGGCGCGCAGGATGCGGAAGAAGTCCCGGTCGCCGACGGCCTTGCGCAGCTCGTGCAGGGCCATGGCGCCCCGGGCGTAGACGGGGGTGCCGAAGATGTGCGCGCCGCTGCCGGGGTCGCCGGGCGGGTAGGCCCACAGCGCGTCGCTCGCGGGGCGGGCGTACAGGGCGTCGAAGGTCTTCTGGGCGCTGTCGCCGCCGTGCTGCTCGGCGTAGAGCCACTCGGCGTAGGTGGCGAAGCCCTCGTTGAGCCAGATGTCCTTCCAGGCGGTCAGCGAGACGGAGTCGCCGAACCACTGGTGGGCGCTCTCGTGCACGAGGGTGCTGATGTCGGGCGCGGAGTCGTAGAGCGGCCGGGTCTGGGTCTCCAGGGCGTAGCCCACGTTCGGGGCGTGGTCGACGATCGAGCCGGCGGCGCGGTACGGGTACGGCCCGAAGAGCTTGCTCTCCCAGGCCAGCACGGAGGGCAGCTTCTTCAGCACGGGAGCGGCGGCGCGCGCCTCCCGGGGGTCGACGGCGTTGTACACCTGGATGCCGTCGCGGGTGGTGTACCGCTCGACCTGGAACTTTCCGACGGTGGCGGTGGCGAGGTAGGCGGCCATGGGCCTGCTCTCGCGCCAGCGGAAGGTGGTCCACCCGTGATCGGTGTGCGTATCCCTCAGGACGCCGTTGGCGACGGCGGTGCGGCCCTTGGGCACGGTGAGGGTGAAGTCGTACGACGACTTGTCCCGGGGGTGGCTGTTCGCCGGGAACCAGGTCATCGCGCCCTGCGGCTCATTCGCGACGAACGCGCCGTCGTCGGTGGCGATCCAGCCGTCCGCGGAGCCGTCGGGGTCGGTGACCGGCTTCGGGGTGCCGTGGTAGGCGACGGTGACCTCGAACCCCTGGCCCGCGCGGAGCGGGTGGGCCGGGGTGACGACGAGTTCCTGGCCGCTGCGGGTGTAGCGGGCGGCGGTGCGGCCGACGGTGACACCGGTGACCGTCAGGCCCGTGAGGTCGAGGTCGAACCGGGTGAGCCGCTGGGTGGCGCGGGCGCTGAGGACGGCGGTGCCGTCCAGGCGCCGGCCGGCGGTGTCGTAACGGAGCGTCAGACCGTAGTGCCGGACGTGGTAGCCGCCGTTGCCGCTGAGCGGGAAGTACGGGTCGCCGGCGCCGGCCGCGCCGATCGTGCCGGCCGACGCGGGTACGGCGGTGCCGACGAGCGCGGCGAGGGCGAGGGGCAGGGTGGCGAGCACCGCGGTACGGCGGCGGTGCGGTCTGCTGGGCGGCGTCACAGGCGCTCCTGTCAGCGGGGAGGCGGATGATCCAGAGTAGGTGCAGAGGGGCCCTGATCCGCCAGGTTCGGCCAACTCGCGTCGCGTCACGGCCGGATGGCCGAGGGCCGCCGCAGTACGCTCGCGGCACCGTCGGCGACCCGAGAGGGGCCGGTGCGTGAGCGTGCGCGTACGCCGAGTCTACGGTGGTTCCGCGGTGGCGGCTCGTACGACGAGTTCCGGGCCCGGTACGAGGCGGAGCCGGCCGCTCCCGAGGCCGCCGGGCTTCCGGACGGCCTGCGCGCGTCGGCCCGCGTGGGGCGCGTGACCCTGCTGACGGCGTCCAGGACGCCGGAGCGGAGCCACGCGCAGGTACTGCTGGAGTTGCTGGGCGGCCGAGGTCAGCCCGTGTGCCGGGCCGCGTGCCGGCCGGCCGCCCGCCCGGAGAACAGGCAGCCGCCGAGGAAGGTGCCCTCCAGCGCGTTGTAGCCGTGCACACCGCCGCCGCCGAACCCGGCCACCTCGCCCGCCGCGTACAGGCCCTCGATGGGTGTGCCGTCGGTTCCGAGGGCGCGGGAGTCGAGGTCGGTCTGGATGCCGCCGAGGGTCTTGCGGGTCAGGACGTGCATCCGGACGCCGATGAGAGGGCCGGCGGCCGGGTCCAGCAGACGGTGCGGGGCGGCGACCCGGCCGAGCCGGTCGCCGAGGTAGCGGCGGGCGTTGCGGATGCCCTGGACCTGGGAGTCCTTGCTGAAGGGGTTGGCGATCTGCAAGTCGCGGGCCTCGATCTGGCGGCGCACCTCGGCGGCGTCGAGCAGCGCCTTGCCGGTCAGCCCGTTCATCTTCTGCACGAGCTGTTCCAGGTTGCCCGCGGTGACGAAGTCCGCGCCGTGGTCGAGGAAGGCCTGCACGGGCCCGGGGGCGCCCTTGCCGAGCAGCCGGTCGCGCAGGACGGCCTTGCGGTCCTTGGCGGTGATGTCGGGGTTCTGCTCGGAGCCGGAGAGGGCGAACTCCTTCTCGATGATCTTCCGGGTGAGGATGAACCAGGAGTGGTCGTACCCGGCGATGTCCTCGGTGGTGCGCAGGTACTTGAGGGTGTTGAGGGTGTCGTAGCCGGGCAGGCAGGGGTCGGGCAGCCGGCGGCCGAGGGCGTCCAGCCAGATGGAGGAGGGGCCGGGCAGGATGCGGATGCCGTGGCCGGGCCAGACCGGGTCCCAGTTCTGCAAGCCCTCGGTGTAGTGCCACATGCGGTCCCGGTTGACCAGCCGGACGCCGGCCCCGGCGCTGATGTCCAGCATCCGCCCGTCGACGTAGGCGGGCACGCCGGTGACCATCTCGGCGGGCGGGGTGCCGAGCCGCTCGGGCCAGTAGCGGCGGACGATGTCGTGGTTGGCGCCGATCCCGCCGGTGGTGACGACCACGGCCTGGGCGGTGAGTTCGAAGTCGCCGATCCGCTCGCGGCTGGAGGCGACGCCGCGCGGTGCGTCGTCGGCGGCGAGGACGGTGCCGCGCACCCCGCGGGCCGTGCCGTCCTGAATGACCAGCTCGTCCACCCGGTGGCGGTGGTGGAAGGTGAGCAGCCCGTCGCGTTCGGCCTGCTTGGCGTAGCGGACGAAGGGCGCGACCACCCCGGTGCCGGTGCCCCAGGCGACGTGGAAGCGCGGCACGGAGTTGCCGTGGCCGTTCGCCCGGAGGTCGCCGCGCTCGGCCCAGCCGACGGTGGGCAGCAGCTCGATGCCGTGGCCCTGGAGCCAGGAGCGCTTCTCCCCGGCCGCGAACTCGACGTAGGAGCGGGCCCAGCGGACCGCCCAGGAGTCCTCGTCGTCCTGCCGGTCGAACTGGGCGCTGCCCTGCCAGTCGTTCCAGGCGAGTGCGAAGGAGTCCTTGATGCCGAGGCGGCGCTGTTCCGGGGAGTCCACGAGGAAGAGCCCGCCGAAGGACCAGAACGCCTGGCCGCCGAGGTTGGCGGCGTTCTCCTGGTCGACCAGGGCCACCCGGCGGCCCCGGCGGTTAAGTTCGTGCGCCGCGACCAGGCCGGCGAGGCCCGCTCCGACGACGATGACGTCCGCGTCCATGGCGACTGTGTCCTTCCTCAGATCCTCGATGGGGAGCTGCTGCCGTCGGTGAGAAGTGCGGTGAGCAGTTGCTTCAGCCAGGCCCGCGCGGCCTCGACGTCCCGGTCCAGCAGGAGCTGGACGGTGACGCCGTCGTACGCGGCGACCACGGCGTGCGCGGCGCCGTCCGCGTCGCCGAGCACGGCGGGCAGTGCGGTGTGGCCCCGGGACCGGAAGAGCCGGTCGGCGACGGCCTGGCGCAGCCGGGCCCGGTGGTCCAGGAGGGCCTGGGCGACGTCCGGATCGCGGGCCGCGTGCACCAGGAAGTCGGTCTTGACGAGCAGCCAGTCCACGTCGAGGAGCAGCACCTCGGTGACCCGGTCCACGGCGGCGGGCACGTCGTGGCCGGGGCCGTCCTGGGCGAGCGCGTCGGCGACCTGGGCCGCGATGAGGTCGGCGCGCTCCTGGTAGAGGGCGAAGAACAGCTCGTCGAGGGTGGCGAAGTTCGAGTAGAAGGCGCCCCTACTGTAGCCGGCGGCGTCGCAGATCTCCTCGATGGAGACCCGCCCGAAGCCCTTGGCGGCGAACACCGTGAAGGCGGCGTCGAGCAGCTGGGCGCGCGTCCGGGCCCGCCGCCGGGTGACCCGCGGGGCCGTCTCCTCGGCCGTCATCTGCACCGCCTTCCGCATGGGATACATGAATGTATCGGATACATCGATGTATCGAAAGCGCACGGACGCGGGCACGGAAACTTCCTTGGAACAGATTTTCGATTACGGAGTACGCTGGGCCTATGGCCACGCACCTCCAGGGCTCCCTGTTCGACCAGACCGACGAGCTGCGGCTCGGCCCGCTCACCGGGCTGCGCCGCACCGAGCTGGGCGCCGGTGCCTGGATCGACGTCCTGCCGGGCTGGCTGAGCGGGGCCGACGCCCTGTTCGAGACGCTCGCGGCGGAGGTGCCCTGGCGGGCGGAACACCGGAAGATGTACGACAACGTGGTCGCCGTACCGCGGCTGCTGGCGTTCTACGGGGCGGACGACCCGCTCCCCCACCCCGTCCTGGCCGAGGCGCGCGCCGCCCTGTCCCGCGCCTACGCCGAGGAGCTGGGCGAGCCGTTCGCCACCGCCGGGCTCTGCTTCTACCGGGACGGCCGGGACAGCGTGGCCTGGCACGGGGACCGGATCGGGCGGGGGGCACGCCAGGACACCATGGTCGCGATCCTCTCCGTGGGCGCGCCCCGGGACCTGCTGCTCCGCCCGGCCGGCGGGGGCGGCCCGACGGTACGGCGGCCGCTCGGGCACGGCGACCTCATCGTCATGGGCGGGTCCTGCCAGCGGACCTGGGAGCACTGCATCCCGAAGACCGCCCGGGCCACCGGACCGCGGATCAGCATCCAGTTCCGCCCGCAGGGCGTGCGCTGACACCGGGCGGCCTGGTGGCGGACCGGAGCATCTGGTTGGCTGTCCCCCGACGATCACATTCGGGTGCCGGGGAGACCATGACCGCCGACGTACGCCAAGTCGCCGACCACACCTATCTGGTGCACGGCCACCACACCAACTGGGTCATCCTCAAGGACGGCGACGCCGTCACGCTGGTGGACACCGGCTACCCCGGGGACCGCGAGGGGCTCCTCCAGTCCCTCGCCGCGGTGGGCAGCGCACCGGAGGCGGTGGCCGCGGTGCTGATCACCCATGCGCACAACGACCATCTGGGCTCGGCCGAGTATCTGCGTACGGCCCACAACACCCCGGTCTATCTGCACCCGGCCGAAGTGCCGCACGCCCGCCGCGACTTCCTCCAGCAGGTCACCATCGGCGAGCTGGTGCGCAACGCCTGGCGGCCCGGGGTGGTCTCCTGGGCACGGCATGTGATCCAGGTGGGCGGCACCCAGCACAACCCCGTCACCGAGCCCCAGCCGTTCCCCGGCGAGGGCGCGCTCGATCTGCCGGGCCGGCCGGTGCCCGTGCACACCCCCGGGCACACCGACGGCCACTGCGTCTACCACCTGCCCGAGGCGGGCATCGTGATCTCGGGCGACGCCCTGGTCAGCGGGCACGCGACCTCCCGGCTCAAGGGCCCGCAGCTGCTGCCGGACTTCTTCCACCACGAGCGCGCCCGGGCGATCGCCTCCCTGGAGCTGATCGGCGCGCTCGAGGGCGACGCCCTGCTGCCCGGGCACGGGCCGCTGCACCGGGGCTCGGTACGGGCCGCCGCCGAACAGGCCCGGGAGCGGGCCGCCTAGCATCCCTGGGGGCATGCTTCAGCTTGCCGACGTGTGCGCCGTGCCCTTGGTGCGGATGTGCTGTCGGAGGAAGAGAGCGGCGCGCTCCAGTGCCTCGTCGGCTTCGTCCAGGACGCCGGCGAACGCCTGGAAGACGTGGGGAACGTCGGCGGTGACGTCCAGGATGACGTCCACTCCGGCTTCCCTCGCGCGCGTGGCCATGCGGGTGGAGTCGTCCAGGAGCATTTCGTTGGTGCCCGCCTGGAGGAGCATCGGGGGGAAACCGGTCAGGTCGGCGCAGACGGCGGGGCTGAGCATGGGCTGGTGCGGGTCCTGTCCCGCAAGGTACATGGCCCCCGTGTGTTCCATGCCCTCCCGCGTGAAGAACGGATCGACGCCCGCCTTGCTGTCCATGCTCCCGCCCGTCCGGGTCATGTCGAGGCCCGGGGAGAACGCCACGATCGCGGCGGGCAGGGGCAGGCCCGCTTCGCGAGCGGCGAGGCAGACGGCGACCGTGAGCCCACCACCGGCGGAGTCCCCGGCGAACGCGATCGCCGAAGCGTCTTCGCCGCTGTCGAGAAGGGCGCGGTAGGCGCTCAGCCCGTCCTCGATCGCGGCCGGGAACGGGTGCTCGGGGGCAAGCCGGTAGTCCAGCGAGAACGCCCTGAATCCTGTTCTGGTCACCAGGTTCCCCGTCAGCGACATCGCCGTCTCCGGTGAACCGACCACGTAGGAGCCGCCGTGGAAGTAGAGGACCGTCCCGGGTTTCGGAGTGCCGGCCGGCTCGACGAGCACCGCACGCCGGTCGCCGAGCGTCGCACCCTGGGTGCGGATACCAGCCGGGACGATCATTTCGGCCATCATCGTCCTGAACCCGGCACGGAGCCCCTCCACCGACCGTGGGCCCTCAGGCCGAGGCTGCCGGACCCTCGCGTCGATCTCCGCGCGCTGTTGCCTGCTCATGGTCGCCTCCATCGCAAGTGCATGCCCAGGAACTATATGCCCAGGCATATGAACTAAGATATATGCCATGGCATCTAAGTCAAGCGGGGCCGACCTCCTGGGCTTCTTCGACGACCTCGTCCGCTGTGAGACGCGCCTCTACAACGCGCTGAACGACCGTCTTCGCGAGCGGCACGGGATCGTCACCTCGCAGTTCGAGTTCCTGCGCTTCCTGCGGGACCACCCTGGGTCCCGGGTGGCGGACCTTGCCGCCGCGTTCGCCATCGGGATCGGCGCGACCAGCAAGGGCATCGACCGCCAGGAGAAGAACGGATGGGTCGTACGGCGCACCAATCCCTCGGATCGCCGCTCATCGCTGCTGGAGCTGACCGATGACGGCCTGCGACTCGTCGAGGAGGCGGAGGCGACCTTCACCGAGGCGCTGGCCGAGCTGACCGCGGGCGCCCTCGGCGGCCCCTTGGGACCGGCCGCCGTACAGGTCCTTTCGGAGCTCCGCGCCGTTCTCGAACGCGACCAGATCGGCCTGCCCACCGGCTGACGGGCATGTCCGGCAAGGCCTTAGGGTTCCTGCCATGGCCTTGCAGATCAGTGCCACCAACCCGGAGCACCCCGCGCTGCTGCTCGCCCTGCCCTGGGACGTGCCGCTGGAGGAGTGGCCGGAGGAGTACCTCGTGCCGCTCCCCCGCGGCATCTCCCGGCACGTCGTGCGGTACGCGCACGCCGGGGACGAGGTGATCGCCGTCAAGGAGCTGGCCGAGCGGCCCGCGCTGCGCGAGTACGAACTGCTGCGCGACCTCGACCGGCTCGGCATCCCCGCCGTCGACCCGCTCGCCGTGATCACCGGCCGCACCGACCGCTCCGGCGCTGCGCTGGAGCCGGTGCTGGTCACCCGGCATCTGCGCGGCTCGCTGCCGTACCGGTCGATGTTCGAGACGACCATGCGCCCGGCGACCATGCACCGCCTGATGGACGCCCTGGCCGTGCTGCTGGTCCGGCTGCATCTGGCCGGGTTCGCCTGGGGCGACTGCTCGCTGTCCAACACGCTGTTCCGGCGCGACGCGGGCGCCTACGCCGCCTACCTGGTGGACGCCGAGACCGGAGACCTGCACCCGCGGCTGAGCCCCGGGCAGCGCGAGTACGACCTCGACCTGGCCCGGGTGAACATCAGCGGCGAGCTGCTGGACCTGGAGGCGTCCGGCGCGCTGCACCCGTCGGTCGACCCGGTCGAGTTCGGCCACGAGATCTGCACCCGCTACGGCGGACTCTGGCAGGAGCTGACCCGCACCTCGGTGTACCCGGCGGGCAAGTACCACTACATAGAACGCCGGATACGCCGCCTGAACGACCTCGGTTTCGACGTGGCCGAGATGCAGATCGAGCACTCCGCAGGCGGCGACAGCGTCACCTTCGTGCCCAAGGTCGTCGACGCCGGGCACCACCAGCGCCAGCTGCTGCGGCTGACCGGCCTGGACGCCGAGGAGAACCAGGCGCGGCGGCTGCTGAACGACCTGGAGAGCTGGATGGCCACCCAGGACGATCACGCTCCCGGCGATCCTCTCCCGAGCTCTCGGCTTCGCTCGAGCAGGGGGGACCCCCATACCGCCCGACCCGAAGTCCTGGCCCACCGCTGGGTGCGGGAGGTGTTCCGGCCCACCGTGCGGGCGGTGCCGGCCGAGGCGCGCGGCGCGATGGACCCGGCGCAGATCTACCACGAACTCCTGGAACACCGCTGGTATCTGTCCGAGCGCGCCCAGCACGACATAGGGCTCGACACCGCCGTCGCGGACTACATCGAGAACGTCCTGCCGAAGGCCCGCTCCCCGCTGGAGCCGACCGCACCCGAGTAGCGGCCGCCGGGCTCCGGCCGGCTCACTCGTGCGGGACCACGGCCACCGGGCAGTCCGCGTGGTGCAGCACCCCGTGGGCGACCGAGCCGATGCGGCCGCCGACGGCCGTACGGTGGGCGCGGCGGCCGACGACCACCAGCTGGGCCCCGGCCGCCTCCGACAGCAGCACCTGGCCCGCGCTGCCCATCTCGATGTGCTCGGCGACCGGCACCTGCGGGAACCGCTCCTGCCAGGGCTTGAGTGCCTCGGCGAGCGCCGTCGTCTCGTACGGCTCCAGGCCGCCCGCGTCGTCCAGCAGCTGGAGCGAGCCGGGGCTGTAGGCGAAGACGGGCGGCAGGGTCCAGGCGCGGACGGCGCGGACGGTGGCGCCCCGGGCGGCGGCCGTCTCGAAGGCGAACCGCAGCGTCTCCGCACTGTCCTCGGGGCCGCCGTGCTGGCCGACCACGACGGGCCGGCCGGCCGCCTCCGCCGCCGCCCGGTCGCCGGCCCGCACCAGGACCACCGGCCGCGTCGCCTCGGCGATCACCTGCTGCCCGACCGAGCCCAGCAGGAACCCGACGACCGGTCCGTGCCCGCGCGATCCCAGCACCAGCAGCTCCGCGTCGGCGCCCGCCCGGGCCAGCACCTCCGGGGCGGCGCCCTCGACCACGTCGACGCTCACCGCCGGCTCCGGATGGTGCTCGGTGACGGCACGCACCGCCTGCGCCACCCCGTCCGACACCCACCCGTGCTGGGTGGTGCGGTCGACCGCGGCGAGGGAGTCCGCGTACCGCCAGGCGTGCACCACCCGCAGCGGCAGCCGCCGGCGCACGGCCTCCCGCGCCGCCCACTCCAGCGCGGCCAGACTCTCCTCGGTACCGTCCACCCCTACCGTGACCGGGCGCGTCATCTGCGGGCCTCCTTCTCGTCGCCGCGTTCCTGTGCTGCTGCTGGTGCCCACTATCGGGCACGGTCAGACGGGCCGCCGGGAGCGCTGCCGTGATCCGGAGCGAAACGGCGCCATCGAACATACGATGGGGCGCGTATGGGTGCGGTGGTCCCCACGACACCCGCCCGGGGCACCGACCAACGGGGTGGGACGTTATATGGCTCAGGCTGCCGAAGCAGCGCGGACCGTCATCCTGACCGTGGACGACGACCCCGGGGTCTCCCGGGCCGTCGCCCGCGATCTGCGGCGGCGCTACGGCGCGGCGCACCGGATCGTGCGCGCGGAGTCCGGCGAGTCCGCGCTCCAGGCGCTGCGCGAGCTGAAGCTGCGCGGCGAGCCGGTGGCGGTCATCCTGGCCGACTACCGGATGCCGCAGATGAACGGCATCGAGTTCCTGGAGCAGGCGCTCGACATCTACCCGAGCGCGCGGCGGGTGCTGCTGACCGCGTACGCGGACACCAACGCGGCGATCGACGCGATCAACGTCGTCGACCTCGACCACTATCTGCTCAAGCCGTGGGACCCGCCGGAGGAGAAGCTCTACCCGGTCGTGGACGATCTGCTCCAGGCGTGGCGGGCCGGCGGCCACCGGCCGGTGTCCAGCACCAAGGTCGTGGGGCACCGCTGGTCGGCTCGATCCTCGGACGTCCGGGAGTTCCTGGCCCGCAACCAGGTGCCGTACCGCTGGTACTCGGTGGACGAGCCGGAGGGGCGGCGGCTGCTGGCGGCGGCCGGGCAGGACGGACAGCGGCTGCCGCTGGTGATCGCGCCGGACGGCACCGCGCTGGTCGAGCCGGAGGCGCCCGAGCTGGCCGCGCGGGTGGGTCTGGCGACGAACCCGACGGCCGACTTCTACGACCTGATCGTGATCGGCGGTGGACCGGCCGGGCTCGGTGCCGCCGTGTACGGCGCCTCGGAGGGGCTGCGGACCGTCCTCGTGGAGCGGTCGGCGACCGGCGGCCAGGCCGGGCAGAGTTCCCGGATCGAGAACTACCTCGGCTTTCCCGACGGTGTCTCGGGCGCCCAGCTCACCGACCGGGCGCGGCGGCAGGCGGCCAAGTTCGGTGCCGAGCTGCTGACCGCGCGGGAGGTGACGGGCCTGGAGGTCAACGGGGCCGCGCGGGTGGTCCGGTTCTCGGACGGCACGGCGATCGCCGCGCACACGGTGATCCTGGCGACCGGGGTGCAGTACCGGCAGCTGGACGCCACCGGCTGCACCGGCCTGACCGGGTGCGGGGTGTTCTACGGCTCGGCGCTGACCGAGGCGGCTTCCTGCCAGGGCCAGGACGTGTACATCGTGGGCGGCGCCAACTCGGCCGGACAGGCGGCCATGTACCTCGCCCGGGGCGCGAAGTCGGTGACGCTGCTGGTGCGGGGTCCGGATCTGGCGGCGTCGATGTCGCACTACCTGATCCAGCAGATCGCCGAGGCGCCGAACATCCGGGTGCGCGCCCACACCGTGGTGGACGCGGCCCACGGTACGGACCGGCTGGAACAGCTCACGCTGCGGGACACGGTGACCGGCGAGACCGAACGGGTCGACACCCACTGGATGTTCGTGTTCATCGGGGCCGCCCCGCTGACCGACTGGCTGGGTGACACCGTGCTGCGCGACGACCGCGGGTTCATCCTGGCCGGGCCCGACCTGGGCGCCGAGGGACGGCCGCCGGCCGGCTGGGAGCTGGACCGGCCGCCGTACCACCTGGAGACCAGCATTCCCGGCGTGTTCGTCGCGGGCGACGCGCGCGCCGAGTCCGCCAAACGCGTCGCGTCCGCCGTCGGAGAGGGAGCCATGGCCGTCATGCTCGTCCACCGGTATCTGGAGCAGTCGTGAGCGGGCGGGTGATGCCGTGCAGCCCCGGGGAGATCGGTTCCCTGTTCCTGTTCGAGAAGCTGACCCCCGAGCAGCTGGGCCGGCTGTGCGGCGAGGGCCGGGTGGAGCTGTTCGAGCCCGGCCCGGTGTATACCGAAGGAGCCCCGGCCACCTGCTTCTTCGTGCTGATCGAGGGCACGGTGGTGCTGTCCCGCCGGGTCGGCGGTGACGACGTCGAGGTGACCAGGACCGACCGGCCCGGGGTGTACGCGGGCGCGATGCAGGCGTATCTCGGCGACCGGGTGCCCCAGGTCTACAACAACTCGCTGCGGGTGACCCGGCCCACCCGGTTCTTCGTGCTGCCGGCGGATGTGTTCGCGGAGGTCATGCGCGAGTGGTTCCCGATGGCGGTGCATCTGCTGGAGGGGCTGTTCTTCGGGTCGAAGAGCACGCAGGCGGCGATCGGGCAGCGGGAGCGGCTGCTGGCACTGGGTTCGCTGTCGGCCGGGCTGACGCACGAGCTGAACAACCCGGCGGCAGCGGCGGTGCGGGCCACCGCGACGCTGCGGGAGCGGGTGGCGAAGATGCGGCACAAGCTGGCCGTGATCGCCGAAGGCCCCTTCTCGCGCGATGCGCTGGCCGGGCTGATCGAGATCCAGGAGCGCACCGCCGAGCGGGTCGCGAAGGCGCCGGTGCTCAGCCCGCTGGAGGCCGCCGACCGGGAGGACCTGCTCGGCGACTGGCTGGCGGACCACGGCATCGACCACGGCTGGCAGCTGGCCCCGGTCTTCGTACAGGCGGGACTCGACACCGACTGGCTGGAGCAGGTCGCGGCGGCCGTGGACGCGGAGATCCTGCCCGGCGCGGTGGCCTGGCTCAACTACACCATCGAGACCGAGCTGCTGATGAACGAGATCGAGGACTCCACCTCGCGGATCTCGCACCTGGTCGACGCGGCCAAGCAGTACGCGCAGCTGGACCGGGCCCCCTACCGGGTGGTGGACGTGCACGAACTCCTCGACAGCACCCTGCTGATGCTGTCCGGGAAGCTCGGCTCCGGCATCACGGTGAAGAAGGAGTACGACCGTTCCCTGCCGCCGGTGCCCGCCTACCCGGCGGAGCTGAACCAGGTGTGGACCAACCTCGTCGACAACGCGGCCGCCGCCATCCGGAGCGCGGGCGGCGAGGGCACGCTGACCGTGCGGACCGCGCTGGACCACGAGCGGCTGCTGGTGGAGTTCCGGGACACCGGGCCGGGGGTGCCGGCGGAGATCAGGGACCGGATCTTCGACCCGTTCTTCACCACCAAGCCGGTCGGTGAGGGCACCGGGCTGGGGCTGGACATCTCCTGGCGGATCGTCGTCAACAAGCACCACGGCACCCTGCGGGTCGAGTCGGTGCCCGGTGACACCCGCTTCCAGGTGCTGCTGCCGCTGGAGGCCGAGACACCCGTGGAGGAAGCCGTATGAACCCCGACGACGGCATCGACCCCGGCGTGCCGCCCAGCGGCACCGGCTGCGTGGAGTGCGAGCAGGCGGGCGGCTGGTGGTTCCATCTGCGCCGGTGCGCGCTGTGCGGGCACATCGGCTGCTGCGACGACTCGCCGGCGCGGCATGCCACGGCGCACTACCGGGACACCGGGCATCCCGTGATCCGCAGCTTCGAGCCGGGCGAGGACTGGTTCTGGAACTTCGCCACCGAGGAGCTGTACGGCTCCGGGCCCGAACTCGCCCCGCCGGCCAGCCGGCCGGTGGACCAGCCGGCGCCGGGCCCGGCGGGGCGGGTGCCCGCCGACTGGGCCGAGATCCTGCGGCGCTGACCGGCGGCCCGCTCAGCGGGCGCAGTCCAGGCGGTGCGGGGCCACGGCGTCGGCCAGCGCCCGCATGCCGGGGTCGCCGGGGTGCAGATGGTCGCCGCTGTCGTACGCGGGCCTCAGCCGGGCGGGGTCGTGCGGGTCGCGCAGCGCGCGGTCGAAGTCGAGGACGGCGTCGAAGGCGCGGGTGCCGCGCAGGTAGCGGTTGACCTGGCGGCGTACGGCCTCGGCCGCCGGGTCCCATTCGGGCCAGCCCTGGAAGGGACTGATGGTGGCGGCGGCCACGCACAGGCCTGCCGCGTGCGCCCGCCGCAGGATCCGCAGATAGCCGGCGATCAGGCCGGAGGCGGTGACACCGGTGTGCGCCTTGATGTCGTTCACGCCCTCGAAGAGCACGACGGTGCGTACTCCGGGCAGGGCGAGGACGTCCTGGTCCAGCCGGTGCAGGGCGCTGGGCGCGGCGCCGTCGGCGAGCACCTGGTTGCCCGAGATGCCCTCGTCGGCCACGCCCTGGACGGCGGTGCGGGAGGCGGCGAGGCGCCGGGCGAGCAGGTCGGGCCAGCGGCGGTTGGTGTCGGGGGTGGAGCGGCGGCCGTCGGTGAGGGAGTCGCCGAGCACGGCCACGGCACCGGTGCCCGGCCGGGGCGGTCGTACGGCCACCGCGTCGAGGTACCACCAGGACCGGGTGGTGTGCGTCCAGTGGGCGCCGCTCTCCTCGGCGGTCGGGTCGCCGGGGCCGGTGTAGGAGGTCTGCAAGGCGAGCGCGTGGCCGGTGGCGGGACCCTGCCCGCCGGGGGTGTGCAGGCTGACGACGAGGTCGGCGCCGGCCGGGAGGCTGCCGGGCAGCGGATCGCTCCAGACGGAGGCGCCGGGCGGGACGGTGACGGTGCGGGCGCCGGCGAAGGTCAGCCGCCGGTTGCTGCCCGGGCGCAGGGCCGGGCCCCGCGCGCGCAGGCCGGCGTAGACGCTGTCCAGGGTCAGCGGGCGGTCGCCGAAGGCGTTGGAGAGGCGGACGCGCAGTGCGCGGCCGGCCACGCTGGTGTGCACGACCAGCCGGTAGGCCTGGCCGGCCGGGGCCTCGCCGAGGGGCTGTGCGCTCGCCGCCCAGGTGACCACGCCGGGAACCGGGGCGGCGGGCCTGGGGGGTGGCGCGGGCCGGGCGGGTGCGGGCCCGCAGGCGGCGGGGGCGGGCAGGACGGCGGCCGTCAGCAGGGCGGCGGCGAGGGCGCGGCCGCGGAGGCGCCGGCCGGTCACGGGGCCGGGCCCCGGGGTACGGCGGCTCTCCCCGGCCGGGTGCGGACCGTCCGGGAGGTGTCTGCGTGTCCCACGCAGGTCATGGTGGCGCCGGGGCGGCTCGGGCGCATCCCGGCGCCGGTGCGGCCGGCCCCGGAAAGGGGGATGCCCCGCGCGGGGCGGGGCATCCGGTGCGCTGCCGTCCGTCAGTGGCGGGCGGCCGGCTTGTTGGCGGCGGTGACGTTGACCGCGGCCCACGCCTTGTCCACCGTCTTGTACTCGGTGCTGTTCGCGCCGTACAGGTCCTTGGCCGCCTTCAGCGTCGCGACGCGCGCGTCGTGGAAGTCGGTCGTGGAGACCATGTAGCGGGTGAGCGCACGGTAGAAGATGGCGGTGGCCTTGGCGCGGCCGATGCCCTTCACCGTGGAGTGGTTGTACGTCGGCGAGTTGTAGGCGACGCCGTTGATCGTCTTCTTGCCGCTGCCCTCGGCGAGCAGGTAGTACGCGTGCGAGGAGACACCGGAACCGGCGTGCACCTCGGTGTAGTACGTGTCCGTCGACCAGTAGTCGATCGTGCCCTCGAGCTTGTCGAGCGAGGGGTGGTCCAGGCGGCGCAGGAACTTCTGCGCGAGACCCAGCTTCTCGCCGATCAGGTAGTCGGGGGTGTCCTTCTTGTTGTTGGCGTAGAACTCGACGTTGGAGCCGAAGATGTCCGCGAGGGACTCGTTCAGCGCGCCGGGCTCGCCGTACTGGTTGCCGTCGGAGTCGACGTAGGTCGGCTCCAGCTTGGCGGTCGCGTCCACCACGCCGTGGGTCAGCTCGTGACCGGTGACGTCGATGACCACCAGCGGCTTCTTGAAGGTCTGGCCGTCACCGTCGCCGTACAGCATGCAGCCGCAGGTCGGGTCCCAGAAGGCGTTGGCGACCTTGTTGCCCCAGTGGACCATGCCCTGGGCGGCCTTGCTGTTGTTGGCGATGCCCTTGCGCCCGAAGGTCTTCTTGTAGAAGTCCAGGGTCTTGGTGATGCCGTACTGGGCGTCGGCGGCCGCGCTGGTGCGGTTGCCGGTCGTCCCGTTGCCCCACACGTTGGTGGTGCTGGTGAACTTCGTGCCCTTGCCGAAGTTCTCCGTGTACGAGCCCTTGGCGTCCCGGGTCTCGGTGCCGTACCGGTTCGGGTCCTTGAGCTGGTAGTGGCCACGCGAGGTCTGCGTGGTGGTGAGGCCGACGCTGCCGACGAAGAGCGTCTTGCCGGTGCCGTAGGCGGTCGACGGGTAGCTCGTGGCGCCGGTGGTCGCACCCGAGCCGAGCAGGCCCGAGGCGGCGGAGGCGGTGCCGGTGGCCGGGTCGGCCGTCTCGCCGCGCTGGTGCAGCGCGTTCAGCAGCTTCGGCGACAGGAACTCGTCGCTGTCGGGCGTGTTGCTGCGCACCTTGCCGGTGACGGCGTCGATGACGACGGTGTTGGTGCCGGTCTGGTCGGTCACGGTCACCTGGTAGGCCAGGGCCGAGGAACCGCCGCGGGCGTCGACGACGAGCTGGGCGTCGCCCGCCTCGCCCTTGGCGGCCTTGGCGGCCTTGGCGGCGGCCTGGTCCGCCGTCACCTTGGCCTGGCTGGCGTCCGGCGCGACGGTGTGGCCGGCGGCGCGGGTCACACCGTCGTAGGCCAGCTGGTGGGTCAGGTGGACGACGAGGTCACCGCCGAGGACCGGCATCCCCTCGTGCGTACGGACGAAGCGGACGTGCCGGGCACCCTCGGGGTCCAGCATGACGTCCTGGGCGTGGAGTTCGTCGCCCTTGGTGACGCCGGTCGCCGACGCGTGGGCGAAGGCCGCGGCGCGCGCCGCGTTCACCACCGCGGTCGCGTCGGTCGTGACGGCGGCGGACCGCTCCGTCCCCGTGGCGGGGCCCGCGAAGGCCGTACCGGCCAGGCCCGTGGCAGCGGTCGTCACCGCGATGGCGACGGCCACGCTGCGTATGTGCGGTCTGCGCACTATTCAGGGTTCCTTCGTTCAAAGGCGGCCGTGATCCCCAACCGCCTTGACACATGGCGCAGTTCAGCGCGCCACGGGGGCTGGTAGGGCCCCGAGGAGTACCCTTACGGATCAGTCATGTCCACGTAAAGGTGGAATGATCGATTTCGCGACTTTCTATGACAATCTTTTACAAATGCACGCCATAGGGTGATCACGAGATGACCAACTGTGTGTCGGTTGTGGAGACGCGCCCCTCATGCCCTAGGTTCCCAGGCCGGAATGTGACCGATGTCGCAGCAACAGACGTACAGAGGAAAGTGGGTGCCGGATGGTTTCAGCGACGGTGAGCAGAGGCGCGGTCCTCGGAGCGGTCGCGCTGTCGCTCCTGGCGACCCCGGCGTGGGCCGCCACCGGGGCGCCGCAGGCCCCGGCCGCGGCGGCGCTTCCGGCGCCCGACACGGCGGGCCTGGGCACGGTGCTGCGCTCGGTGGTGAACCAGGGCGCGCCGGGCGCGCTGGCCCGGATCGACGACCACGGCACGGTGTACAAGGTGACGCGCGGCGTGGCCGACCGCGGCACCGGGCGGGCCATCAGCACCGCCGACCGGTTCCGCATCGGCAGCGTGACCAAGACCTTCTCGGCCGTCGTCCTGCTGCAACTCGCCGACGAGCACCGGCTCGACCTCGACGCCCCGGTCAACCGCTATCTGCCCAAGCTGCTGCCCGACGACCGCATCACGGTCCGCCAGGTGCTCAGCCACCGCAGCGGGCTCTACGACTACACCAACGACCTCTTCGCCGACAGCGTCTCCGGCTTCGAGGCGGTGCGGAACAAGGTCTTCAGCTACCGCGATCTGGTCGCGCTGTCGCTGAAGCGGCCGCGCACCAACGCGCCGGGCGCCGCGTACTCGTACTCCAACACCAACTTCGTCGTCGCGGGCATGCTCATCGAGAAGCTCACGGGGCAGCCGGTGCGAACCGCGTACGAACAGCGCATCTTCCAGCCGCTGAAGCTGAAGGACACCTTCTACGTCCACCCGGACACCGCGATCCCCGGCCGGTACACGCGCGGCTACCTCACCAACAACGGCTCCGGCGCCCGGCTGATCGACGCCACCCGGCAGACCGTGTCCTGGGCGCAGAGCGCGGGGGCCATCATCTCCAGCGCGCAGGACCTCGACACGTTCTACAGCGCGCTGCTCGGCGGCCGGCTGCTGTCCGCCGCGCGGCTCGCCGAGATGGAGCGGTTCAACCGGGTGGACAGCACGACGTCGTACGGGCTCGGACTGCGCCGGCGCGATCTGTCCTGCGGGCTGTCGGTGTACGGGCACACGGGGGCGGTGCAGGGCTACTACACCTACGCGTTCGCCACGAAGGACGGCCGGCGCAGCCTCACGGCCGTCGCCAACGCGTCGAACAACAGCGGGGTGCTGAAGGCGCTGGGCGGCGCGCTGGAGTCGGCGTTCTGCGGGAAGCAGGCCAAGCAGGCCGTGAAGTGACCGCAGCCGGGCGGGCCGGTTCCGCGAACTTGGCGGAACCAGCCCCTCCGGGACACCATGCCCGGCATGAAGGGTGATCTTTTTTCGCATCAGAACCGGGTCCTGCCGGCCACCGAGCCGGGCATGACCGTGGAGAACGCCAAGTGCATCAGATACGTGGTGCACGGCGAGATGTACGCCCGGCAGGGCGCGATGATCGCCCACCGCGGCGGCCTCGCCTTCGAGCGCAAGGGGCAGGGGGTCGGCGGCATGCTCAAGCGAGCGGTCACCGGGGAGGGGCTGCCCCTGATGGCGGTGCGCGGGCAGGGCGAGGCCTGGTTCGCGCACGAGGCGCAGAACTGCTTCATCGTCGAGGTGGAGCCCGGCGACCGGTTCACCGTCAACGGCCGCAACGTGCTGTGCTTCGACGCCTCGCTGTCGTACGAGATCAAGGCGATAAAGGGCTCCGGCATCGCCGGTGGCGGGGTGTTCAACAGCGTGTTCAGCGGGCACGGCCGGCTCGGGCTGGTCTGCGAGGGCAACCCGCTGGTCATACCGGTTACGCCCGAGGCGCCGGTGTACGTCGACACGGACGCGGTGGTCGGCTGGTCGGCACAGCTCGAGACCTCGCTGCACCGCTCGCAGTCCATCGGCTCGATGCTGCGCGGCGGTTCGGGCGAAGCGGTCCAGCTGATGCTCCAGGGCGAGGGGGTCGTCGTGGTGCGGCCGAGCGAGCTGACGCCGCAGAAGACCCAGCAGCACTGAGCCTTCCGATGTGATGCGCGTCGCACAGTCAACCCCGGCGGCGGAACCCGCGTCTTGATCCACAACAGACCGAAGCCCCGGTCCCCCACGGGACCCGGGGCATGTTTCCGAGACGCTATACACGTCATGTATACACTCCGTGTATAGAAGGGTACGCATGTACGGCAAGGCTTTCGCCCCGGAGTACCAGGGCGCCCTGACCACCCTGTCCGTCAACTCCTCGCTGGTCGATGTGCTGGCCGAGGCCACCGAGCGGCTGCGCGAGGCCGAGCGCTCCGGGCACCCGGGAGAGGCGGCGCGCTGCGGACTCGCCGTCGCCGAGGCACACCGCCGGCTCGGCCATGTGCGGGACGCGGACCGCGCCTGGAAGGCGAGTTACCGCGCCGCCCGGGAGGCCGGCGACACCGCCGCGATGGCCTGGGCGCTGTGGAGCGGCGGCACGCTGGCCCGGCAGCGCGGCGCCTTCCCGCTGGCCTGGCGGCTGCTGGGACTCGCCGCCGAACTCGGCGAGCGCGGCGGGGACGTCGTCGTCCGCGGCTACTCCCTGGCCGGGCTCGCCGAGACGGGCCGGATCCAGGGCGACTACGCGGCGGTCGGCCGGCTGCACGAGCAGCTGCTGGCCGAGGCCCGCCGGCGCGGCGAGGCCCGGCACACGGTGTGGGCGCTGGAGGGCATCGCCCAGATGCACCGCAACACCGGGGAGTACGACAAGGCGTACGCGCTGTTCGAGGAGGCGGCGGAGATAGCCGCGCGGGCCGAGGACCGGCGCGGCCACGCCTGGGCGCTGCGCGGACTGGCCGACGTCCTCTCGGTCCGCGACGGCGACACCGGGCGGGCGCTGGAGCTTCTGTCCGAGGCGGAGACCATGTGCCGCGCGATGAACCTCACCAGCGCGCTCGCCTACAACCACAAGATGCGCGGCAACGTCCTCTACCGCGCGGGCCGTTACGCCGAGGCCCGGGAGCTGTACGAGCTGGCGCTGGAGGAGTTCCGCGCGATGAGCGAGCCGCGTGGCGAGGCGCTGTCCCGGCTGGGCCTGGCGAAGGCGCGGGCGATGCTGGGCCGGGACCGCACCGAGACGGCGGCCGAACTCGCCGAGCTGGCCCGCTCCCTGGAAGGCGGCGGGCTGAAGCACGTACGCGAGCTGGTGGCCCGGGCCCGGCAGGAGTTCGCGCCGGCCGCGGAGGCCGTGCGATGACCGCGCTCCAGGCGCCCCCGGGCGCCACCGAGATCCTGGCCGGCTGCCGGGAGCTGGTGCGGCCCGCGCTTCAGGAGGCGGTGGGGCGGCTGCATCCGTGGGTGGCCGAGATGGCCGGGTACTCCTTCGGCTGGTGCGAGGTCGGCGGAGCGCCCGCCGCCGCGCCGGGCGGCAAGGGCGTACGGCAGACGCTGGCGGTGCTCGGCGCCCGGGCGGCGGGGGCCGACGAGCACACCGGTGTCCCGGCGGCGGTCGCGGTGGAGCTGGTGCACGCCTTCTCGCTGCTGCACGACGACATCATGGACGGCGACCCGACCCGGCGCCGCCGCCCCGCCGTGTGGCAGGCGTACGGCACCGGGCCCGCGGTGCTCGCCGGCGACGCGCTGTTCGCGCTGGCGGTGGAGACGGTCGCCGCCACGCCCCAGGGCCCCGGCGCGGTACGGCTGCTCTCCGCAGCCCTCGCCGACCTGGTGCGCGGGCAGGCCGACGACCTGGTGTTCGCGGCCCGGCCGTTCACCGGTCCGGACCGGGTGACGGCCGAGGAGTACCGGGCGATGGCCGAGGGCAAGACCGGCGCGCTGCTCGGCTGCGCGGCCGCGCTGGGCGCCGCGCTCGGCGGGGCGCCCGCGGCCACGGTCACCGCGCTGGACCGGGCCGGACGGCACCTCGGTATCGCCTTCCAGCTGGTCGACGACGTGCTGGGCATCTGGGGCGACCCGGCGGTCACGGGCAAGCCCGTGGGCGGCGATCTGCGGGCGGGGAAGAAGACGTTCCCGGTGCTGGTCGCGCTCGCCTCCCCGGCGGCCGGGCGGCTGCCCGCGCTCCTCGGCACCGAGGAGGGGGCGCCCGAGGCGGCCGCGCTGATCGAGGAGGCCGGGGGCCGCGCGGCGGCGCTGGCCGAGGCGCGGGCCCACACGGCCGCGGCGCGCGGCCTGCTCGCCGGCGCCCCGCTGGCCGCCGGCGCCGCCGCGGACCTGGTCCGGCTGCTGGAGTTCCTGCTGGGCCGGGCCCTGTAGCCGTACCGCGAAACGGTGTTGACCAAGGACACCCTCCCGGGTCAGGGTGCGACCGGCGCGGCTCCCACCCCCGCGCCGGAAGGGTGAAGCACCTTGATCGGCATCTCGGACATCGAAGCCGCGGCGGAGCGGATCGCCGGACACGTCGTGCGCACACCGACGGTCCCCAGCCCCGGGCTGACCGCGCTGCTCGGCGTCCCGGTCACCGCCAAGCTCGAACTCCTCCAGCGCACCGGCTCGTTCAAGGCCCGCGGGGCCATGGCGAAGCTGCTGTCGCTGAGCGCGGCCGAGCTGGCGGCGGGCGTCGTCGCGGTCAGCGGCGGCAACCACGGCATCGCCGTCGCGCAGATGGCGGCGGCGCTCGACGTCAAGGCGACCGTGGTGATGCCCCGGACCGCGCCCGCGCGTTCCGTCGAGATCGTGGAGCAGGCGGGGGCGTCGGTGCGGCTGACCGACGGCATGGACAGCGCCTTCGAGCTGGTGACGCGGCTCAGGGACGAGGGGCTGACGCTGGTCCATCCGTTCGACGACCCGCTGGTGATCGCGGGTCAGGGCACGGTGGGTGCCGAACTGGCGGAGGACGCGGGCGAGCTCACCGATGTCATTGTCAGCATCGGCGGCGGAGGGCTGATCGCGGGCATCGCGGTGGCCCTGCGCGCCCTGCGGCCCACGGTGCGCGTGTGGGGCGTGGAGACGGAGGGCGCGGAGGCCATGTCGGCGGCGCTGCGGGCGGGCGGCCCGCTGTCGGTGCCGGTGTCGTCGCTGGTCACCACGCTCACCGCGCCCTCGGTGTCCCAGCTGACGTACGACCATGTCGCCGCGCTGGTCGAGGAGGTGCTGGTGGTCCCGGACCGGGACGCCGTGCAGGGCTGTCTGGACCTCGCCGACCACGCCAAGGTGTGGGCCGAGCCCGCCGCGGGCTGTGTGCTCCCGGCGGCCCGGCAGGTGGTGGAACGGGTCGGCGCGGACGCCCGGATCGGGCTGGTGGTGTGCGGGGGCAACACGACCCCCCGGGAGGTCGCCGGCTGGGCCGAGCGCTTCGGACTGCTCATGGCCGCCGGCTGAGCGCACCGCTGCGGTGTTTTGACCGAAAGACAGGAAGTGGGCCGGAGCCGGGCATCCTTGAACGCACCCCCACGTGCCGCGCGTACCCCTGGGCGACACCGGGCAAGGGGTTTCAGCGAGGGATGACCATGGTCAAGGCGCACGTCTCCGCGCACGCGTCGGTCGCCGGGCGGTACCGGCTGCTGGAGGTCTTCGCCCGCGAGACCAACCGACTGTGGTGGTACGCCGAGGACATGGCGGCGGCACAGCCCCGCCTGGTGGCGCAGACGGCCCTGCCGGAGTCCGCCGGCGAGGACGGCGCGCGCCGGATCACCGCCCGCCTCGTCCGCACCTCCGAGACGCTTCGGCTGCTGCGGCCCGGCCGGGTCGCCGCGGTCGTCGACGCGGTGGTGGAGGCCGGCACGCTGTGGACGGTCACCGAGTGGATCGACGGTACGGCGCTGTGCGAACTCCTCGACCGGGAGGGGCCGTTGGATCCGGCGCGTGCGGCACGGATCGGCCTGGAGCTGCTCGACGTGCTCCAGGCCGCGCACGACGAGGGCGTCACGCACGGTGAGCTGAGCCCGGGCCAGGTGTTCGTGCGGGAGGACGGGACCGTCGTCGTGGCCGGGTTCGGGCTCGCGGGCGCGACCCTCGTGCCCCGGCTCACGGCACCGTCGTACGCCTCGCCGGAGCAGGCCCGCGACGAGCGCATCGGTCCGGCCGCCGACCTGTGGGCGCTGGGCGCGCTGCTCTACACGATGGTCGAGGGACGGCCGCCGTTCCGGGACCGCGGCCGTCCCGACGCCACGCTGAAGGCGGTGGACCGGCTGCCGCTGCGCACCCCGCTGCGCACGGGAGCGCTGACCCAGGCCGTGGAGGGTCTGCTGCGGAAGAACTCCCGGGAGCGGCCGTCCCGGCAACAGCTCCGCGAGGCCCTGCTCCGGGCACGCGACGCCGGTACCGACGCCGACCGGGAGCCGGAACCGGAACCCCGGCCGCGCGGGGCGTACCGGCGGGTGTCGCTCGCCGTGCCGGGCCGGAGCAGACGGGTCCTGGCCCTCGGCACCGCGCTCGCCGTCGGCACCGTCGCGGCCGGGGTGCTGGCCGCGACCCACCTCCTCCCCGGCACGGCCCCGGCCGGGCACCCGCCCCGGGCCGGCGCCCCGGCCGCCCCCTCCTCCGCCCGGCCGACCGGCACACCGACCGCCCCGGCCTCGGCCGCATCCCCGGCACCGGTGCCGGACGGGCTGCCGGCCGGTTACCACCGCTACCCCGCCCCCGAAGGATTCTCGGTGGCGCTGCCCGACGGCTGGCGGCGGCTGGCCACCTCGCGGGTCACCGACCGCACCTACCGCGTCACCTTCGGGACCGGCGGCTCCTCCCCCACTCTCGCCGTCACCTCCAGCGAGCACGTCGGCCCGGACCCGGTGGCCGTCTGGCGGGACGACGTCGAGCCGGGCCTCGCGCGGACGCCCGGCTACCACCGGGTCGGCGCGATCCGCGCCACCGGCTACCACGGGCACCCGGCCGCCGACCTGGAGTGGCTCTCGGGGACGGGAGCGGCGCGGGTGCACACCTTCGGGCGCGGCTTCCTGCTCGGCGGCCACCGGGGCTGCTCGCTCCGCTTCAGCGCGCCGGCCGGGGCCTGGGACACCCCGGCCGTCCGGCTGGCACTGAAGACCTTCCTGGCCACGTTCCGCGAGCCGAACGGCTGAGCCGAAGGTCCGGTCCGTTTTCCTGCGGCCGGGCCGGGGACTCGCTTCTTATGGTGCAAATCGGATACACGATGATGACCGAGCAGGCCGGTCCGCGGGATCTCGTGGACCACCTGGTGCGTGCCGAGGAGGCCGGCTTCGACTTCTCGGTGACCTCGGACCACGCCTTTCCCTGGCTGCGCTCGCAGGGCCACTCACCGTACGCGTGGAGCGTGCTGGGCGCAGCCGCCCAGGCCACCTCGCGGATTCCGCTGATGACCTATGTGACCTGCCCGATCCTGCGGTACCACCCGGCGGTGGTGGCACAGAAGGCGGCCACCATGCAGCTGCTGTCCCAGGGCCGCTTCCGGCTCGGGCTGGGCGCGGGCGAGAACCTGAACGAACACATCGTGGGCGGCGGCTGGCCTCCGGTGGACGTGCGCCACGAGATGCTGGAGGAGGCCGTACGGATCATCCGCGCGCTGTTCGAGGGCGGCCATGTCACCCATCACGGCCGCCACTACGAGGTGGACTCGGCCCGGCTGTGGGATCTGCCCGACCAGCCGCCGCCCATCGGCATCGCCGTCTCCGGCGAGCAGTCCTGCAAGCTCGCCGGGCATCTCGCCGACCTGGTCATCGCCACCGAGCCGAAGGCGGGTCTGCTGGAGGCCTTCGACCGGCACGGCGGCACCGGCAAGCCCCGGGTCGGCCAGCTGCCGGTGTGCTACGACCCCGACCGGGACACCGCGATCAAGCGCGCCCATTCGCAGTTCCGCTGGTTCGGCCTCGGCTGGAAGGTCAACTCCGAACTGCCGCACCCGGACTCCTTCGAGGCCGCCACCCAGTTCGTGACCCTGGACGACGTCGCCTCGGCCATCCCGTGCGGCGACGACCCGGACGCCTTCGTGGACGCCGTACGGCCGTACGCCGAGGCGGGGTTCGACGAGGTCGCGCTGGTGCAGATCGGCGGCGACTCCCAGCCGGAGTTCCTGGACTGGTCGGCGAAGACCCTGCTGCCCGCGCTGCGGGAGGCACTCGGCTGAGGCCGGCCCGCGACGGCGCCCAGGAGTTCCGGGGAGTTCCGTGGAGTTCCGGGGAGTTCCGGCCGCCGCGGGACCGAGCGTCACCCGTCGTCGCGTCCGTCCCGGCCCGGGGCGGACGCGGAACTCCCCGGCCCGTCGCCGATACTGGTCGTGTGCCGGTGGCGGGCCCACAGGGGCAGGCCGAACCAGCACGTCAGGTACCAGGCGACGACCGCGGTCACCAGGTACGGCACATAGGAGCCGTGCGTGGCCACGCGGAGGATCAGCAGCAGCGCCGAGGTCATGGTGGTGAGCAGCAGCACCAGGCCGACCAGGGTCATCCGGGACGCCAGCCGCACCGCCTCCGGCTTGACCCGGCGGCCGGAGACCAGGCGGTGCAGGGAGACCGGGCCGACCAGGGCGCCGGTCGTGCAGGCCCCCAGAAGGACCGTCACGATGTAGATGACCTGGTCCACGTGGGGCAGCATCGTGTACTTCGGATAGAAGACGACGGTGAGCAGGAAGCCGAAGAGGATCTGCACACCGGTCTGGGCCACGCGGACTTCCTGGATGAGCTCGCCCCACATCCGGTCGGCCCGCTCCTCCTCGGTCTCGTTCCGCCCTCTGCGCCGCCCGTCCTGCGTCATGCGGTGCGTGTAACCTGCCGGCCGTCCGTTCAAACGAGCCTCCTCACCAGCGGTGCTCCACCTGTTCCCGGATGCGCCGCTCGTACAGGTCGCGGATGGCGGCGAAGGTCTCCGCGGGCAGCGGCGGCAGCTTGGCGGCGGCCGCGTTGGCGCGGGCCTGCCCGGGGTTGCGGGCCCCGGGGATGACGGTCGTCACGCCGTCCTGCTCGATGATCCAGCGCAGCGCCAGCTGGGCCGGGGTGTAGCCCTCGGGGGCGAGCGCGGCGAACTCGGCGGCGGCCTCGACACCGGAGGCGTAGTCGACTCCGGAGAAGGTCTCGCCCTGGTCGAAGGCCTCGCCGTGCCGGTTGAAGGTACGGTGGTCGTTCGCGGCGAACACGGTGTCCGCGGTGTACTTGCCGGACAGCAGGCCGGAGGCGAGCGGCACCCGCGCGATGATGCCGACGCCGGCCTTCTTCGCCGCCGGGAGCACCTCGTACAGCGGCTTCATACGGAACGGGTTGAGAATGATCTGGACGCTGGCCACGTTCGGCCGGGCGATGGCCGTCAGCGCCTGTGCGCAGGTCTCCACGCTGACCCCGTAGGCGGCGACGCGCTCCTCCTCGACCAGGGTGTCCAGGGCGTCGAACACCTCGTCCGAGGAGTAGACGGGCGTGGGCGGGCAGTGCAGCTGCACCAGGTCGATGCGGTCGACACCGAGGTTGCGGCGCGAACGGTCGTTCCAGGCACGGAAGTTGTCCAGCACGTAGTTCTCGGGGAGCTGCTCCACCCGGCGGCCCATCTTGGTGGCCACCAGCACATGCAGATCGGGCCGGCCACGCAGGAAGCCGGCGATGGTCTCCTCGCTGCGTCCGTCGCCGTACACATCGGCCGTGTCGAAGAAGGTGACCCCCGACTCGGCGGCCGCCTCCAGGACGGCGCGGGCCTCCTTGTCGTCCACCTCGCCCCAGTCGGCGCCCAGCTGCCAGGTGCCGAGTCCGACGACCGATGCCCACTGACCCGACCTGCCGATCACGCGTTCGTCCATGCCATCAGTGTGGCATCCGGCGGCGCGCTCCGCGGAACGGGCCGCTCCGCCGAGCACCCACGAGAATCACCCGAACGAGTGATCCGGTGTGCCGTGGGCGGGCAGAGCGCCGGGCGGCGCCTAGCGTGACCGTGTGATCGATCATTCCCTGGGCGACGCCAACTCCCCTTTCCCAGAGCCGACTTCCGGATCCGTCGGCCGCCGTGGCCTGCTGCGCGGCGCCGCCGCCCTGGCCGCCGTACCGGTGCTGCTCGCGGCCGATCCGGCGGTGGCCGCGGCCGAACTTCCGGGGTTCCCTGCCGAGGTGGCGCTCTACCGGTCGGCCTACCGGAACTGGGCCGGTGAGATCACCGCCGACGGGCTGTGGGCCTGCGCCCCGGGCGGGCCGGAGCAGGTGCTGGCCGTCGTCAACTGGGCCTGGCGGAACGGGTGGCGGGTGCGGGCCCGGGGCGCTGCGCACGGCTGGTCGCCGCTCACCGTCACCGAGGGCACGACGACACGGAACCGGGTCCTGCTGGTCGACACGGCGCCCCGGCTGACCCGGCTCGCCCTGGACTCCCCGACCGCGGTCCGCGCGGGCGCGGGCGTCACCCTGGAGGCCCTGCTCACCTTCCTGGAGGGCCATGGGCTGGGGCTCACCGCGGCGCCCGCGCCGGGCGATCTCACCCTGGGCGGCGCCCTGGCGATCGGCGCGCACGGCACCGCCGTACCGGCCGCCGGCGAGGAGCCCCCGCCCGGCACCGCCTACGGCTCGCTGAGCAACCGGGTGCTGGAGCTGACGGCGGTGGTGTGGGACGCGGCCGCCGGGGCCTATGTGCTGCGCACCTTCCGCCGCGGGGAGGCGGACACCGCCGCGCTCCTCACCCATCTGGGCCGGTCCCTGGTGACCGAGGCGGTGCTGCGGGTCGGCCCCGACACCCGGCTGCGCTGTGTCAGCCGGACCGATGTCCCGACCCGGGAGCTGTTCGCGGCGCCCGGGTCCGGCGGGCGGACCCTGGAGAGCTTCCTGCACCGCTCGGGCCGGGTAGAGGCGATCTGGTTCGCCTTCACCGAGCACCCGTGGCTGAAGGAGTGGAGCGTCGCGCCGGTCCGCCCGGCGGGCTCGCGGCACGTCACCTCGCCGTACAACTACCCCTTCTCCGACAGCGTGCCGACGCCCGTCGCCGATCTGGTCGGGCGGCTGTTCTCCGGCGCCGCCTGGTATCTGGCGCCGGTGCTGGGCCAGGCCCAGCTGACCGCCGCCCGGCTGGGGCTCGCGGCCACCTTCTCCGCCGATCTGTGGGGGCCGTCGAAGAACACACTGCTGTACATCCGGCCGACCACCCTGCGGGTGACCGCGAGCGGGTACGCGGTGCTGACCCGGCGGTCCGGCGTGCAGCGGGTGGTGCACGAGTTCACCCGGTTCTACCGGGAGCGGCTGACCGCGTACGCGGCCCGCGGCCGCTTCCCGGTGAACGGCTCGGTGGAGATCCGGGTGACCGGCCTGGACGACCCCGCGGCCACCGGCGTCCCGGGCGCGCAGGCCCCGCTGCTGTCGGCTCTGCGGCCGGACCCGGCCCATCCCGAGTGGGACACCGCGGTGTGGCTGGACGTGCTGACGCTGCCCGGCACCCCCTACGCGGGGGCGTTCCAGCGGGAGCTGGAACGGTTCCTGTTCGACAGCTACGACGGCGGGTACGCCCGCACCCGGGTGGAGTGGTCCAAGGGGTGGGCGTACACGGCGGACGACGCCTGGCGGGATCCGGAGGTGCTCGGCGCGGACGTGCCCGGCTCGTTCGGTCCCCGGGTGTGGGCCCGGGCGGTGGCCGCGCTGGACCGGCTGGACCCGCACCGGGTCTTCGGCAACGGCTTCCTGGACCGGCTGCTGCGCTGACCACCGCCCGGACGCGGGTACCCGGCCCGAAGGCAAGGATCGGGGCGGCCATGGCAGAAGACATCGACGGCGGTGCGCGCGAGCGGCGCGGGGGCGCGAGCGGCCACTGCGCGATGCCGCACACCGCCGACACGCTCCTGCACGCGTGGGGACCCAGCCGGGAGCGCTGCCTCGCCGAGGCCGTGCACGCCCTGGTGGAGACCTTCGCCGAGGTGGCGGACGCGCGGCCGGTCACCGAGGGCCGGGTCCGGCTCGGCCCGGCCGATGACGAGGAGCTGCTGGTCGCGCTGCTCGACGAGGTCGTCTTCCGGCTGGAGGTGGCGGGGCTGGTCCCGGTCGGCGTGGAGGTGGAGCCCGTCGGCGCCGGAGTGCTGGAGGCGCGGCTGTCCCTGGCCCGCCTCGCGGACGTCACCGTCGTCGGTGCCGCCCCCAAGGGCGTCTCCTGGCAGGACCTGCGGATCGGCCCGGACGCCCACGGATGGTCCTGCGCGGTGATCGTGGACGTGTGACCGGTGCCCCGGGGCCGGGACCGCCCGGTCAGCCCTTCACCACCCCGAGCGGCACCAGCCGGGCGACCTTCCGGCACAGGCCGGCGCCCTCGCTCGCGGCGACGACGGCGTCGACGTCCTTGTACGCCTCCGGCGCCTCCTCCGTCAGACCGCGCCAGGACCTGGGGCGCGCGGCGACCCCGGCGCCGCGCAGCCGGGCCCGCAGCTGGCTGCCGGTGATGGTGCGGGCGGCCTGGTGGCGGCTCATGGTGCGGCCCGCGCCATGGCAGGTGGAGTGGAAGGCGTCGCCCTCGGGCACGCCGGTCAGCACGTACGAGGCGGTGCCGAGGGTGCCGGGGATCAGCACCGGCTGCCCGAACTCCCGGATGTCCTCGGGGAGTTCGGGGTGGCCGGGCGGGAAGGCGCGGGTGGCGCCCTTGCGGTGCACGCACAGCCGGCGCCGCTCGCCGTCCACCGTGTGCGGCTCGATCTTGGCGAGGTTGTGGGAGACGTCGTACACCAGCGACAGCCGGGCGCCCAGGGTGCGCCGGAAGACCGTGCGCGCCGCGTCGGACAGCAGCTGCCGGTTGGCGCGGCCGTAGTTGGCGGCCGCCGCCATCGCGCCGAGGTACGCCCGGCCCTCCGCCGAGTCCACCGGGGTGCAGGCCAGCTGCCGGTCGGGCACGGTGATGCCGTACCGGGTCATGGCGCGGTCCATCAGCCGTACGTGGTCGGTGCAGATCTGGTGCCCGAGCCCGCGCGAGCCGCAGTGGATCATCACGCAGACCTGTCCCGGTCCGATACCGAAGGCGGCGGCGGCCCGGTCGTCGTACACCTCGGCGACCCGCTGCACCTCCAGGAAGTGGTTGGCGGAGCCCAGACTGCCCACCTGGCCGAGGCCGCGTTCCCGGGCCCGCTCCCCCACCTGGGCCGCGTCGGCGTCGGCGACCGCGCCGCCGTCCTCGCAGCGCAGCAGGTCGCGTTCCTCCCCGTGACCGCGCTCCACGGCGTAGCGGGAGCCGCCGGTGAGCAGGCGTTCCAGCTCGCCGGGGCCGTCCGGCCGCCATACGCCGCCGGGCCCGGCCCCGCGCGGGATCGCCCGGTCCAGGCCGTCCATGACGGCGGTCAGCGCGGGGCGGAGCGCCGCGCCGTCGCAGTCGGCGGCGAGCAGCCGCACCCCGCAGGAGATGTCGAAGCCGACGCCGCCCGGCGAGACCACCCCGCCGGCGTCGACGTCGGTCGCGGCGACCCCGCCGATGGGGAAGCCGTAGCCCCAGTGGATGTCCGGCATGGCGTACGAGGCGGTGACGATCCCGGGCAGCTCGGCCACGTGCACGACCTGCTCCAGGGACTGGTCGGCGTCCGCGAGCAGGCCTGGGGAGGCGAACACCACGCCGGGCACCCGCATGCCGGCGTGCGGTGCGATGCGGTAGCGGAAGGCGCCTTCCTGGACCAGTTCCATCTCGACCTCCGCCCCGGTACTGCTCGGCGTCCGCGGACCGCCGGACGGGCAGGCCGGCTCCCCCTCCGGCGGTGTGCGGCACGAGTACCCGTGCGCGTGGGTGGGTCACACGGCGGGAGCGGCCCGGGTGCCCGGGGTGAGCTGCTGCTGGACGAGCGGGCCGTAGCGGTCGGCGAGGGCGTCGGTGTCGGCCCCGCGCAGGTGCGGTCCGCGGGCGATGCCGTACATCACCCCGACACCGACCACCGCGGCGACGGCCAGCTCGGCGCGCAGCCCGGCGTCGGGGCCGGTCAGCCGGGCGGCGAGGCGCTCGGTCACCTGGGCACGGAAGTTGGCGCGCAGGAGGTCGCCGAGATCTCCGTGGAGCGGGGCGAAGGTGATGCGCAGCAGCGGATCGGTGCCGCGCTCGCGCTGGCTGGTCAGCACCTGGCGGACCATGTGCCGGCCCAGGGCGTCGAGCGGGGCGTCCAACAGGTCGTCGGCGTCGGTGTCGAAGGACATGACGCGGGCGAACAGGTTGTCCTTGTTGCCGAAGTACTTCAGGATCAACGGCGGGCTGACACCGGCTCGTTCGGCTACGGCCTTGAGGGTGATGTCGGCGTGCGCCTGGCGGGTCAGCAGATACCGGCACGCCTTCAGGATCGCCGCCTTGGTGGCCTCGGCGTCGCGGCGGGCGGGGGCGGTCGTACCGGGTCGGGGCGGGGTGGTGCTCACGCTCCTCATGTTCCCTCCAGCGCCGCGTCGCGGGCGCCCCGGGTGCTCCGGGGGTTCCGGACGCGCCGGTGGCGGCCGCGGGGACCGTCGCCCGGGATGGCCAGGGCGGCCACGCAGGCGGCGAGGGCGACGCCGCTCGCCATGGCGAAGGCGAGCAGATAGCCGTTCAGGGTGGGTACGGGGATGCCGGCCACGGCGCTGCTGTGGTGGACGAGGACGGCGGCGACGGCCGCGCTGGAGGTGGCCTGGCCGATGGTGCGCATGAGGACGTTGACGCCGTTGGCGGAGGCGGTCTGCCCGGCGGGGACGGCCCGCAGGATCAGGGTGGGCAGCGCCGAGTAGGCGAGGGTGGTACCGGCCGTCACCACGGTCGCGCCCAGGATGATCATCCAGAGTTCCCGGCTGTCGGCGATGCGGACGGCGTAACCGAAGGCGATGACGGCGGCGCCCAGGGCGAGGGTGATCCGGGGGCCGCGCGCGGCCGAGATCCGGGCGGACAGCGGGGAGAACAGCAGCATGGTGATGCCGCCGGGCAGCAGGCACAGCCCGGTCTCCACGAGCGACAGGCCGAGGCCGTAGCCGGTGGCCTTCGGGGCCTGTACGAGCTGGGCGGTGACCAGGGAGTTGGCGTAGAAGGCGAATCCGACCAGCAGCCCGGCCACATGGGACAGGCCCACCTGCGGGCGGCGGACCAGCCGCAGGTCGACCAGCGGCCGTTCGGCGCGCAGTTGCTGCCACCACCAGCCGGCCAGGACCACGACGGCGCCGAGGAACAGCCCGAGCACCCGGGGGCTGCTCCAGCCCCAGGTGCCGCCCTGGGACACGCCCAGCAGCAGGCAGACCAGCCCGGCGGCGAGGCCCAGCGCGCCGGGCACGTCGAAGCGGCCGGGCTCGCGCACGGGTGACTCGCTGACCGCCCACCAGGTCGCCGCGACCCCGAGGGCGCTGAGGGCGCTGGTCATCCAGAACATGGTGTGCCAGTCGGCGTACTGCACGACCAGTGCGGCGAGCGGCAGGCCGAGGGCGGCGCCGATGCCGACGGTGGAGCTCATCATCGCCACCGCCGAGCCCCGGCGCTCGGGCGGGAGTTCGTCGCGCAGGATGCTGATGGAGAGCGGGACCACGGCGGCGGCCGCGCCCTGGAGCGCGCGGGCGGCGATGAGCACCCCGATGTCGGAGGTCAGGGCGCACATCACGGAGCCGACGGTCATCAGGACGAGTGCCGAGATGAGCACCCGGCGTTTGCCGTACATGTCGCCGGCCCGGCCGAGCACGGGGGTGAGGACGGCGCCGGAGAGGAGGGTGGCGGTGACCATCCAGGAGACGGCGGCGGCCGAGGCGCCGGTGAGCCGGGGCAGGGCCGGGAGCAGGGGGACGACGACGGTCTGCATGATCGCCATGAGGATGCCGCCCGAGGCCAGCACCGGGATGGTCAGCCGGTCCCGCAGCCGGGGTGGCTTGACTGCGGGTGGGGGTATCGGGGCGGGGTGGTCCATCGGTTCTCCTGCGGACGGCACATGGGCGGCGAGGTGAATGACGATTCACCCTAACGGGTGAATGGTCATTCACCAACGCTTTAATGTCCGCGCCCCCGGCTTTTCGTGCCGGCGTGAGAACCGTCAGACGAGGTTTTTCTCCAGGGCCAGGAGATAGTTCCGCATGAAGTGGTCGCGGATGCCGTCGGAGGCGGGCGCGAAGGCGTCGGCGGTCACCCCTTTGGCCCGGTCACCGAGGGCCGACAGCATCGGCATGGTCTCGTGCACCTTGCCGTGGGAGTCGATGTAGCGCAGTGCCCGGACATGGGTGAAGGCCGGCTCGGGCGGGAGCTGGGGGACGATGTCGTTGTTGTTGACGAAGCGGTACATGCGGCCGCCGAAACCCTTGTGGAAGGCCTCGGCGAGCAGTCGGTCGCAGGTGCGCGGCTGGCCATAGGTGTAGACGCCGTCCGCGGCCAGGTGCGGCTGCTCCAGGTAGAGCCGGGCGCCGGCGAGCATGGCGAGGGCGCCGCCGAGACTGTGCCCGGTGAAGTAGACGGTCTGGCCGTCGGTGCGCAGCTCCGCGAGGGCGTCGCGGACGCCGGGGTAGACCGATTCCAGGGCCTCGGCGAATCCGTCGTGGACGTATCCGTGCCCGCCGGGGCCGGGCCGCGGCGGGGTGGTGGCGTCGGAGAGCCAGTCCTTGATCTGGGCGGGTTCGGTGCCGCGGAAGGCCGTGATGATCATGTGGTCGCTCGCCAGGGTGTACGCCTGGGTGTCCTGCAACGGGAAGGGCGGGGTGAAGCGGGTCTCGTGGTGGCGGACCTGGTCGAAGCCCCACTGGGCGGCCTGGTCCTCGATGACGGCCCGGTCCTTGTAGGCCAGGTCGGCGGCGCGGGCCAGCCAGTAGGCGCGCTCCAGGCTGTAGCCGGACGAGGTGTGGTCGAAGGCGGTGGGTACGGCCATGCAGGAGGGTCCCTTCCGGGGTGTGGGGGGGCGGCAGCCGGTCCGCCGGTCAGCTCCGGCCGGCGGTGGAGCGGGCGTGCTGGAGGGCGCGGGCCGCCCGGGGGCCGAGCCAGCGCTTGAGCCGGCGCAGCACCTCGAGCTGTCCGGCGGCCTTGTCGAGGCCGTAGTACAGCTGCGGCGGGACGTACGGCAGCAGCGGCGAGTGGCGCTGGCCGAGCAGGGCGAACATGCGGTGCGGGGGCAGGTCGATGTAGCGGGGCAGGTTCTCGTACCACTGGGCGCTGTACCGGGCGGCGCTCTGCGCGGACAGCAGCTCGGACGTGCGGCGGCGTTCGTAGGCGGCGAGGGCCTGGGGCAGGGTGGTGTGCTCGGTGAGGGCGGTGGCCAGGCACATGGCGTCCTCGAGGGCGAGGGTGGTGCCGGCGCCGATGGAGTAGTGGGTGGTGTGGGCGGCGTCGCCGAGCAGCACCAGGTTGCCGTGGTGCCAGCTGCGGTTGGTGACGGTGCGGAAGGTCTGCCAGCCGGCTCCGGGGCGGCCGATGAGGGGGTGGCCGTCGAGGACGCCGGCGAAGAGCTTCTCCAGCAGGGCGAGCCCCTCGCTGCGGTCCGCCCGGTCCAGGCCGAGGCCGGTGCGGGTCTGCGGGGAGCATTCCACGACGCAGGTGCTGTGCTCCTCGCTGTAGCCGTAGCCGTAGGCCCAGATCCAGCCGTGCTCGGTCTCGGTGAAGGCGAAGGTGAAGGCGTCGAAGACCTTGGTGGTGCCGAGCCAGACGAAGGAGTTGCGGCCGGAGGCGATCTCGGTGCCGAAGCGGCCGGAGTGGCGGCGGCGCAGGGCGCTGTGCACACCGTCGGCGGCCACGACGAGGTCCGCGTCGGCGGGCGGTTCGGTGATCTCGCTCTCGTACTCCAGCCGCACCCCGAGGGCGCGGGCCCGGTCGGCGAGCAGTTCGAGCAGCCGGTGCCGGCCGATCCCGTAGCCCTCGTCGCCGCGGTGACGGGTGGTCAGTCCCCGTACGTGGGCGACGCCTTCGCTCCAGCGGACGGAGTGCTCCTCGATCGCCCGGGCCGACTCGGGGTCGTGCGCCCGGAGCCGGTCGAGCAGGCTGTGCCAGTAGGTGACGCCCCAGCCGTAGGTCGAACCCTCCGGGTCGCGCTCGTGGACGGTGATGTCCCGGGACGGGTCCTGCCGTTTCAGCAGGATGGCGAGATACAGGCCCGCGGGCCCGCCTCCGACGCAGACGACCTTCACGTGCACACCCCTGACAGTCACTCGATGTGGTCGATCGGCACCGCACAGTAGCAGGGGCAGGCGGGTCGTCCGATCGCGCCAGTTTGACGTCGTGAGCCACGCCACTCGGACGGACCGTCCGCGCGAAAGATCACCGGAAAGCCGGGCGGACGGGCAAGGAATTCCCCGTTCCGGAGCAGATCGGCAGATCGGCACAGCAAGATCAACTTGGTTCAACACTGTACGACATGTGGCCAATTGTCCGGATCGTAGCCAACCCGTTCCGGGGGATTTCTCCGCTTCGCCGACCCCCCGATAGGCATGCGACGTCACCACCGCACCACCCGTTCAGGAGGATCCGCATGCCACAGATCACCCGCCGCCGCGCGCTCACCGCCGCGGCCGCGCTCGCCGCGACGGCCTCGGCCGCCGCCGTCGTCGCCCCCGCCGCCGCGGCCGCGGCCGGCCACGAGCACCCCCGCTCGGACACGTTCGACGAGGTCTACCGGGGCCGCCGGATACAGGGCCGGCCGATGGCGATGGACGGCGGCCACCACCACGAACACGGCGGCGGCTACGAGGTGTTCATCGACGGCATGCCGCTGCACGTGATGCGCAACGCGGACGGCACCTGGATCAGTGTCGTCAGCCACTACGACCCGGTGCCCACCCCCCGCGCCGCCGCCCGCGCCGCGGTGGACGAGCTCCAGGGCGCCCCGCTGGTGCCCATGCAGATGGCCATGCCCACCAACTGACCGCCCCCGCAAGGACTTCCGGAGCACCACGCACCATGACCGTACGCAAGAACCAGGCCGCCCTGACCGCCGACGAGAAGCGCCGGTTCGTCGCCGCCGTCCTCGAGCTCAAGCGCAGCGGACGCTACGACGAGTTCGTCCGCACGCACAACGCCTTCATCATGTCGGACACCGACTCCGGGGAGCGCACCGGCCACCGCTCCCCCTCCTTCCTGCCCTGGCACCGCAGATTCCTGCTCGACTTCGAGCAGGCCCTTCAGTCGGTGGACTCCTCGGTGGCGCTGCCGTACTGGGACTGGAGCACCGACCGCACGGTGCGTGCCTCGCTGTGGGCGCCGGACTTCCTGGGCGGCACCGGGCGCAGCACGGACGGCAGGGTGATGGACGGCCCGTTCGCCGCGGCCTCCGGGAACTGGCCGATGAACATACGCGTCGACGGCCGTACGTTCCTGCGCCGCTCGCTCGGCACGGCCGTGCGCGAACTGCCGACGCCCGCCGAGGTGGAGTCGGTGCTGTCGATGGCGACGTACGACATGGCGCCGTACAACAGCGCCTCGGACGGCTTCCGCAACCATCTCGAGGGCTGGCGCGGGGTCAATCTGCACAACCGGGTGCATGTCTGGGTCGGCGGGCAGATGGCCACCGGGGTCTCCCCCAACGACCCGGTGTTCTGGCTGCACCACGCCTTCATCGACAAGCTGTGGGCCGAGTGGCAGCGGCGGCACCCGGACGCGGGCTATGTGCCCACGGGCGGCACGCCGGACGTGGTGGACCTGGACGACACCATGAAGCCGTGGAACGACGTGCGCCCGGCGGACCTGCTGGACCACACGAAGTTCTACACCTTCGACCGCTGACCGGTCCCCGGGCTCGTCAGGCCTGCGCGGTACGGCACTCCGGGTGACCCCAGCCCTGCGCGTTCTTGGCGATCTTCTCGCCCGCCGCGTAGGAGCGGCCGCACGGACAGCGGCCGGGGAACTTCGCCTTGATGGTGCGCGAGGAGGCCGCGCCGCCGGTGCGCCGGGGCGCCTTCGCCCGCGGGGCGGACGCCTTCGGGGTATCGGGCGAGGGCGGCGGCGCCGCCGAGCCGAGCGCGCTGCCGGCCGCCTCCTGCACGGAGGCGGCCTGGCTGGCCGCACGGTCGGCGAAGTCGTTCAGCGGGTCGCCGTCGACCTGGTGGGCCGGGACATAGCGGAACTCGACCGAGCGGCCGTCGAGCAGGGTGTCGATGCGGACCACCAGGTCCTGGTTGGCGACCGGCTTGCCGGCGGACGTCTTCCAGCCGTTGCGCTTCCAGCCGGGCAGCCAGGTGGTGACGGCCTTCATCGCGTACTGGGAGTCCATCCGGATCTCCAGCGGCACGTCCGGGTCGACGGCGGCGAGCAGCCGCTCCAGGGCGGTCAGCTCGGCGACGTTGTTGGTGGCCCGGCCGAGCGGGCCGGACTCCCAGCGGGCGGGGGTCCGCTCGTCGGCGTCCGCGACCACCCACGCCCATCCGGCCGGTCCCGGGTTTCCCTTCGAAGCCCCGTCGCACGCGGCCACCACACGTTCACGCATACGCCCGATCATGCCATGACCGCGCCGCCCGCCGGTCCGGGCCCGGTCAGACCTCCACGACCTCGGGCCGCTCGCCCTCGGTGGTGGTGATGTCGATCACCGAGAAGTTCGCGCCCTGCGGGTCGGTGAGCGCGGCGAACCGGCCGAACGGGCTGCTCATCGGGCCGAAGCGGAGGATGCCGCCCAGCTCGCGGGCGCGCGCCACGGCCGCGTCGCAGTCGGCCACGGTGAAGTAGACGTTGATGTACGACGGCACCTCGGGCGGGAAGTCGTCGGTCATCCGCATCCGGCCGAGGACGGTGTCCTCGCCGACGTCGAAGAGACGGAAGTCGACCGTCTCGTCGCGCATGTCCTTCATCCGGTAGCGGAAGACGCCGGCGAGGAAGCCGTCGGTCTTCTCGGGTTCCCTGGTGAAGACCTCCGCCCAGCAGTAGGCCCCCGGCGTCCCGGTCGCCTCGAAGCCCTCGTGGGTGCCCGCCTGCCACACGCCGAAGACGGCTCCGCTGGGCTCCCGGGCCAGGCACATGGTGCCGAACTCACCGACCTTCATCGGCTCCATCAGCACCTCGCCGCCGTTGTCCCGGATCTTCGCGGCGGTGGCGGCCGCGTCCGGCGAGGCGAAGTACAGGCACCACGCCGACTGGCCCTCCTGGCCGGGCATGGGCGGGACGACCGCGGCGACCGCCTTGCCGTCGGCGTAGGCCTGTGTGTAGTTGCCGTACTCCGACGAGGACTCGCCGAAGGTCCAGCCGAGGACGTCGCCGTAGAACCGCTTGGCTCCCTCGACGTCGCTGAACATCGCATCCGCCCAGCAGGGCGTTCCTTCGGGTGGTACGGCCATGCTCCCGGCCCTCCTGGTCGGTCCCGGGCGGAAGACCCGCCCACGGCGCGGATCGTCCCCCCTGGGGCGTTTCATCCCGGTCTTCACGCTAGTCATCCCTCGGTCGGGGCGCTCGGCGAACGGGTGCGCGAGGGGGCGGCCGGGGGCCCTGACGCGGCCCGAAACCCGGGCCCAGGGGCGCACGGCGCCGGTCCGACGGGGGCGGGGGCCGCCCTCGGTGGTTCTGCGCTGTCCGGAACCGTAACCGCCCCTTTCGCGCCGTACCAGGCGATCACCGGGCCTGTTTGGCTGGTCCCGGAGCGCACACCGCCATCCCACCGACCGATCCCGTCACGCCTCTTCCTTCACTGCTGGAGGGAATGTGTCCACACCGGACAGCGCCGTCGGATCCACCGTCGACGAACCCGTCCCCGGCCCGCCCGGCGCCGAGCGGGCCACGAGTCTGAGCACCCATGCGGCACGCCAGCTCGCCACGACCACCAAGTCCGCACCGCAGATGCAGGCCATCACCTCCCGGTGGCTGTTGAAGAGCCTGCCCTGGGTGGACGTCAGGGGCGGCACCTACCGTGTCAACCGGCGGCTGCAACTGCGCACCGGTCGCGGCCGGGTGCACTTCGAGCAGAACGGCGCCGACGACATCCGGGTCATCCCGGAGACGCTGACCGAACTGCCGATACTTCGCGGCTATCCCGACACCGACGTGCTGCGGGAGCTGGCCGGCCGGTTCCAGCCCCGCCAGGTGCGCGCCGGGCAGGTGCTCTTCGAGGCCGGGCAGCCGGTCACGGAGGCCTACCTGGTCGTGCACGGCCGGTTCACCCGCTACACCACCGGCAAGTACGGCGACGAGGAGATCACCGGGGTCGTCACCGACGGCGACCAGATGGGCGACGAGGCGGTCGGCCAGCCCGACCCGCTGTGGCTCGGCTCGGTGCGGGCCGAGACGGCGGGCGTGGTGCTCGCCCTGCCCTGGGGCGTCGTCCAGGAGTTCATCGAGCGGGTGCCGTCGCTGGCCGAGCATCTGCGGGCCTATGTCGAGCAGCAGCGCCGGCCCATGAACCGCAAGGGCGAGGCCGAGGTGCCGGTGCAGGCCGGCCATGTCGGCGAGCAGTCCCTGCCCGGCGGCTTCGTGGACTACGAACTCGCCCCGCGCGAGTACGAGTTGTCCCTCACGCAGACCGTGCTGCGGGTGCACACCCGGGTCGCCGACCTCTACAACGACCCGATGGACCAGACCGCGCAGCAGCTGCGGCTGACGGTCGAGGAGATCCGCGAGCGCCAGGAGTGGGAGCTGGTCAACAACCGGGAGTTCGGGCTGCTGCACAACGTCGACTACGGGCAGCGGATCAGCACCTTCACCGGGCCACCGACCCCGGACGACATGGACGAGCTGCTGTCCATGCGGCGCAAGACCAAGGTGTTCCTCGCCCATCCCAAGGCGATCGCGGCGTTCTTCCGGCAGTGCAACCGGCGCGGGCTGGTGCCCGGCACGGCGAGCGTCGACGGGCACGAGGTGCCGGCCTGGCGCGGTGTGCCGATCTTCCCGTGCAGCAAGATCCCGGTCAGTGACGACCACACCAGCAGCATCATCGCGCTGCGCACCGGCGAGGCCGACCAGGGCGTGATCGGCCTGTACCAGACGGGCATCCCTGAGGAGTACCAGCCGGGGCTGAACGTGCGGTTCATGGGCATCGACACGGCCGCGATCATCAACTACCTGGTGACGGCGTACTACTCGCTGGCCATCCTCGTGCCCGACGCGGCCGGGATCCTGGAGAACGTCCAGATCGGCAGGGTGCCCGAGTGACGATTCCGACCAGTTCCCGCGTGACGGCACGGAGCACCGTATGAGCACTTCCCGCACCGCCTCCGCACTGCCGGGGCCGCCCAACCTCGCCCGCAGCCTGCGCTCCCGGCGCGGGGGCGCGATCCCCGGGCTGCTGTACCGGCCCGCGGTCCCCGCCGACCCGGAGAAGGTGCGCGAGATCGACCGGCGGCTGGAGGCCTGGGCCCGCGCGGAGGACCTGTTCCCGGCGGCCTGGCAGGGCGACTTCAGCGGCTTCCAGTTCGGCCGGGCGGTGGTGCTCCAGCATCCGGGCGCCGCCGACCTCGAGCGCCTCACCGTGGCGGGCAAGCTGCTGCTCGCCGAGAACATCGTGGACAACTGCTACTGCGAGGAGGACGAGGACCGCGGGGGGTCGCACCGGGGGCTCGGGGCCCGGCTGATCATGGCCCAGGCGGCGCTCGACCCGTTTCACGGCATCCCCGAGCTGGAGGAGGAGTGGCGCCGTGGGGTGCGGGCGGACGGTCCGCTGCGCTCGTACCACTTCGCCCTGCGGGACTTCGCGGTGTTCGCCACGCCCAGCCAGACGGACCGGTTCGTGCACGACATCGCCCGGCTGCACCTGGGCTATCTGGCCGAGGCCGCCTGGGCGGAGACCCGGTACGCGCCGCGCGTCTGGGAGTACCTGGTGATGCGGCAGTTCAACAACTTCCGTCCGTGCCTGTCGATCGTCGACGCCGTGGACGGCTACGAGCTGCCCGAGCAGGTCTACGCCCGCCCCGAGATCCAGCGGATCACCGCCCTGGCCTGCAACGCGACGACGATCGTCAACGACCTGTACTCCTTCACCAAGGAACTCGCGAGCGACCCGACGCATCTCAACCTGCCGCAGGTCGTCGCCGCCGCCGAGCGGTGCGGGCTGAAGGCCGCCTATCTGAGGTCGGTCGAGATCCACAACCGGATCATGTCGGCCTTCGAGGAGGAGTCGGCCCTGCTGTCCGCGACCTCACCGCTCGTGGAGCGCTATGTCCAGGGCCTCGCGGCCTGGGTGGCGGGCAACCACGAGTGGCACGCGACCAACACCCACCGCTACCACCTGCCCGACTACTGGTAACCGCCGCCGGAACGCCGTCACATGTGCGAGAAGGAGTCACCCTTGACCACCGTCCCCGCCGCCCGGACCACGCCGGTTCCGGTCCCCGCCCAGTCCACCTACCAGAGTCGGGTCGCGGAGTACTGGAACGCCGAGGAGAACCCGGTCAACCTGGAACTCGGCAAGATCGACGACCTGTACCACCATCACTACGGCATCGGCGAGGCCGATCTGTCGGTGCTCGACGAGCCCGATCCCGACCGGCGCCGCCGGCGCATCACCGCCGAGCTGCACCGCCTGGAACACGCGCAGGCCGAGCTGCTCGCCTCCCATCTCGGACCGCTCTCCCCCGCCGACCGGGTCTTCGACGCCGGCTGCGGCCGGGGCGGCGGCAGTGTCGTGGCGCATCTGCGGTACGGCTGTCATGCCGACGGCGTGACGATCTCCGCCAAGCAGGCCGGGTTCGCCCATGACCAGGCGCGGGCGCGCGGCATCGACGACAAGGTGCGCTACCACCACCGCAACATGCTCGACACCGGCCTGCCGACGGGCGCGTACGCGGCCTCCTGGAACAACGAGTCGACCATGTACGTCGAGCTGGACCTGCTCTTCGCCGAGCATGCGCGGCTGCTGCGCCGGGGCGGCCGGTATGTGGTGATCACCGGCTGCTACAACGACACCTACGGACAGGCCTCCCGCGAGGTGTCCCTGATCAACGCCCACTACATCTGCGACATCCACCCGCGCTCGGCGTACTTCCGGGCGCTGGCCCGCAACCGTCTGGTGCCGGTCCACGTGGAGGATCTGACCGCGGCCGCCATCCCCTACTGGGAGCTGCGCAAGCAGGCCGACCATCTGGTCACGGGCATCGAGGACACCTTCCTCGACGCCTATCGCAACGGCAGCTTCCAGTACCTGCTGATCGCGGCCGACCGGGTCTGAGCCGGAGCCGCACCCCGGGTGCGGCTCCCCGTCCTACTCGCCCGCGTACGCCCGCTCCAGGGCGGCCACGTCGAGCTTCCCCATGGCCATCATGGCGCGCATGGTGCGGGCGGCCTTCTCCTGGTCCGGGTCGCTGATGAGGTCGATCAGACGGCCGTAGACGACCTGCCAGGAGACGCCGTAGCGGTCCTTGAGCCAGCCGCACGGGCCGCCCTCGCCGCCGTTCTCGGTGAGCCTGTTCCAGTAGTGGTCGATCTCCTGCTGGTCGGAGCAGTGGATCTGGAACGAGATCGACTCGTTGAACGTGAACTGCGGGCCGCCGTTGAGGGCCACGAACTTCTGGCCGTTGGCGGTGAACTCCACGGCGAGCACGGAGCCGGCCGGGCCGGGGCCGGCCTCCGTGTGGCGGCCCACCCGTTCGATGCGGGAGTTCTTGAAGACCGACACGTAGTAGTGCGCGGCTTCCTCCGCCTGGCCGTCGAACCAGAGACATGTGGTGAAACCGTCGGTGGTCATGAGCGCTCCCGGATGTCGTCGTACGGTCACCAGTGTCGACCGGTACTCGCCGGGAAACTCATCGGCCGGGCCGCCCGCAGTCCGTCCGGGTGACCCGGCGGGCCGGTCAGGCGGCCAGGCAGAGTCCCTGGTACGACCGCTGCGGGGCCCTCGCGGCACGGCGGGCCGGCGTCATGCGCCGGGTCAGCTCGCCGTGCGTGAGCGACAGCAGGTCGCCGAGGCCCAGGCCGAGGGCGTGCGCGGCGGCGGCGAGGACCTCGGACGAGGCCTCCTTGCGGCCGCGCTCCACCTCGGACAGATAGGGCAGCGAGATCCGGGCGGCGTCGGCCACCTCCTTGAGCGTGCGCTGCTGCGCCAGCCGCTCGCGGCGCAGCACCTCGCCGACAAGATCACGCCACAGGGGCTCGCGGGGCGCGGGCGCCGGCTCCTTCGGGCGGGCGGCCGGACGCAGGGGGACCACTCGGGCTGAGGTGCTCGTCTGGTTGCTCACCCGGTCAGCCTAGGAGCCGGGCCGGGAGCGGTGCAGGCGTACGGATTCCGCCGTGAGGGAAATCCGCCCGCATGCGGACCGTGACAGCGGGTACCCGCCCTGTGAGAGAGCCCGCGGACCGGCATGAATCGCCGGGTCACGGGTATGGGAGACAGACGCCGAACCATGACTTTCGTGGGAAACGTGACTTTTGTGGGAGAGGTAATGAACACCGCCGCGATCCGGCCGGCAGCAGAGGTCGTCGAGGAGACCGAGCGGGACGGGACGGGTGCGGGGTCACTGCCTGGTATCGCCGACCCCGCGTCCGTGGCCCCGCGTGACGCCCGCGAGCTGTCCCGCCAGTTCTTCCGCCGTCTGACCGAGCTGGAGGAGGGGACGGCGGAGTACCAGTACGCGCGCAACACCCTCATCGAGATGAACATGTCGCTGGTGCGGTTCGCCGCCGGGCGGTTCCGGGGCCGGGGCGACGACATGGAGGACATCGTCCAGACCGGCATGATCGGTCTGATCAAGGCCATCGACCGGTTCGAGCTGGCCCGCGAGGTCGAGTTCACCTCGTTCGCGCTGCCGTACATCGTCGGCGAGATCAAGCGGTTCTTCCGGGACACCACCTGGGCGGTGCACGTACCGCGCCGGCTCCAGGAGCTGCGGGTGGAGCTGGCCAAGGCCCGCGAGGAGCTGTCCAGCCGGCTGGACCGGGACCCCACGGTCACCGAGCTGGCCACGCTGATGAACCTCACCGAGAAGGAGGTCGTCGAGGCCCAGCTCGCCTCCAACGGCTACCACTCCGCCTCCCTGGACGCCGCGCTCACCGGTGACGGACCCGAGGGCGGCGAGGCCGTGCTCGCCGACTTCATCGGCGTCGAGGAGGAGGGGCTGCGGCTCGTCGAGGACTTCCACGCCCTGGCGCCGCTGATGGCCGAGCTGAGCGAACGGGACCGGCAGATCATCCATCTGCGGTTCGTCGAGGAGGCCACCCAGGCGGAGATCGGCGAACGGCTGGGCTGCTCCCAGATGCATGTGTCGCGGCTGATCAAGCGGATCATCATGCGGCTGCGCGAGGGCATGCTCGGCGAACTCGGCTGCGCCTGACGGGCCGGCGGGCCCTGGCCCTGAGGGGCCCGCCGTGCCTGACGGGCCAGATGGCCTAAGGGGCGCGGGCCGTGCCTGCGCCCGGCAAGGTCGGCGGCCGGGCGCTCAGCGCCTCAGCTCGAAGCGGGCGCGCACGCGCTTGCCCACGGGGACCCGCTCCACGGTGACCTCGGAGGCGAGCGCGTGCACGATCTCCAGACCGTGCCGCCCGACGCGCCGGGGGTCCTTGGGGTAGAGGCGGGGCAGGGTGCTGCTGCTGTCGTACACGTACACCGTGACGGCGTGGTCGGTGCCTTCCAGCTCCAGGATGTACGGGCCGTTGCTGTGCCGGTCGGCGTTGGTCACCAGCTCGCTCACGACCAGGAGCAGCTCGCCGTCGGCCTGTGAGCCGACCTGGGCACACCATTCGGTGCGCAGCTGCTCCAGAAACCGGGCGGCGAAGGCCCGGGCCTCGGCGATGCAACCGGGTTCACCGGTGTAATGCGCCGCTCGCCGCAGCGGCTCCACGGGTACGTCGAAACCAGTCGGTATCACTGTCCCGCCCAGGTCCTTGGTCATGCTGTCTCTCTCGGAACTCCCGGTACGGCCGATCGCCATTGCAGCAGTCCTTGTACCCCGAGCCCGGCCCGGCAGTCCCCTGAGGCGTTCGCCCACCGCGCACAATGCGCTGGCTCACACCGCCGGACCGCTCAGCCGACCGGTGCCGAGCCGCCCTGCGACTCGCCGGGTGCCTCGCCACCGGGCGAGGCGGGGGCCTGCTCCGACCCCGGTGCGCTCTGCGACTCCGGCCCGCTCTGCGAGGCCGGTGCGCCCGACGAGGTCTCCGCACTGGACGAGGGCGCGGGCGCGGAGCCCGAGCCGGAGCTGGAGGACTCCTTCGACGGGGACTCCTTCGACGGCGAACCGGACGAGGGTGCGGCCGGGCCGGAGGAGGACGACTCCGAGGACGACGACTCCGACGGCGACGTCAGCCCCTCGTGCGACTTCGGCTTCGACGACGAGGGGGACGGCGAAGAGGACGACGAGGAGGACGACGGCGACGTCAGCTCCTGGGGCTTCTTCGACGAGGAGGACGACGAGGACGACGAGGACGACGAGGAGGACGAGGAAGAGGAAGAGGAAGACGACGACGAGGAGGACGGGGACGAGGAGGACGACCAGGGAGAGGAACCCGACGGGCGGGGCTTGCCCGACGAGGGCCTCGGGACGCACGGCGTCGACGGGACGCCCGGCGCCCCGGTCGCACCCGGCGAGGGCGGACACGGCACCCTCGGGATCCACGGGTGCGGGATCACCGGCGGTTTGGCGTGCTGGTCGTGCCGGCAGTGCTGGTCGGCGCGGTGCCGGTGGATCCAGTCGTGGTGGTGGGAGTCGTACAGCACGAAGACGTTGACGACGACCGGTGCGGGGGTCACGACCACCACGTTCGAGGGCCGGTACGTCGGCCAGCGCTGCCCCACGAAGTGCGGGGCGGTGCGCTCCGGGACCGGCGAGGTCAGCGGGTTGCCGCAGGCGCAGCGCACCCGGGGCACGCCGTGCGCGTCCACCAGTACGGCGGTGCCCGCCTGGAGGACGGACTGGTAGCTGGTCGCGGCGCCGTCGTGGTAGCCGTGGTTGGTGACGCGGGTGTCGACGCGCAGCTGGACCGGGGTGAGCGAGCGCAGGAAGGCGGGGACGCCGGACGGCTGGACCCCGGCCACGGAGGCGAACGCGCGGGTCTTGGCGGGGTCGGCCCGAAGAGCCTTGATCTGGGCCTCCACATCGCAGGAGGCGACCTTCTCGGTGCCGCCGTACAGGCCCGGCGCGCCGCCCTCCACTCCCTGGACCGCGTTGGCCGCGCCGGACGGCGCGGCGGAGGCGGGTGCGGAGGGTGCAGGCGGTGCGGAGCTCTGCTTCGCGGTCGACGTGGTGAAGGGGTCCTGGCCGGTGCTGCCGGCGGGCTGGAGGAAGACCTCGCCGCCCTTGGCGGAGGAACCGCCGCCCCCCGGCCGGGTGAGGACCAGACCGAGAACGACGGCGGCGACGAGGGCGGCGGTGAGCGCCGCGACGCGCGGGACGGACTTCCACCACGGCCGGCGCGGTCCGTGCGGACCGGTGGCGCCGCTCGGCGGTCCGGCGGGCGGCGGTCCGGCGGGCGGCCGGGAAGAGCCCGACAGCGGGCCGGAGGGCGGCCCGGTGGGGCGGCCGGAGGACGGAGGTTCGACGCTCACGAGCACTTCTTCCCGTCGCGATCGTCCCGATGCGCGGCTTTTCTCAGTCACGTTCGGATTAGTGCTAATAGCTGCACGTTGCTCCCATTGTGTGCCGCAGAGCCGTCCGGCTCGCAAGCCGACGCGGACGGCCCACCCGGCGGGCGCGGGGCCGCGGGTCTGTCTAGCGTGACTGGCGTGAGCCCTCCGACCGTCTCCGCGCGGCCCGTCGCCCCTCATGGCTGGGTGCAGGGCGTGGCCGTGGTGCTGACCGGACTGGCCGTCATGGTACTGGTGGCGGCGCTGGGGCTGTGGGCGGCCGGCGCGGCGGATCTGCCGGACGGCGCGTTCCCGCGGGTGGTGGCCGCGACGGTGGTGGCCGCGGTCGGCGGCAGCGTGGACCTCTCGGGCAACGCCGGGGCGCTCGCCGAGAGCCGGGCCGGGCTGAGCGTGATGCCGCTGTCGGTGACGCTCGCCGGTGCCCTGGTGGTCGGCGCGGGCTTTCTGCGCCCCCTGCGGCACCGGGCGGTCGCCTCGGCCGCGGAGCTGGCCGGCTGGGCCGCCCGGATCGCGGTGCCGTGGCTGGCGGCGCTGATCGGGCTGGCCTTCGCCGCCCGGCAGACCTTCGCGGTCGATCTGGGCAGCGGCACCCTCAGCGACCTCGCGGGCCTGTTCGGCGCCGCGCCGACGGTCGGGTTCACCACGGACGTGCCGCTGACGGTGCTGTTCGGGCTGCTCTGGCTGGCGGGGGTGCTGCTGCTGGCGCTGCTCGTCGCGTGCGGGGCCCCGCTGCCGGGCCGGCTGCTGCGGCTCCAGGAGTCGGTGCGCCCGCCGGCCCACGCGATGGTGGTCCTGCTGCTCGCCGCCGTCGGCGTGGTTCTCGTCGCCTCGCTGGTCACGGCGGCCGTCCACGGACGGCTCCGCGCGATCCTCGCGCTGATCCTGCTCGGCCTGCCCAATCTGTCCTGGCTGGCCCTGACGGTGGGGCTCGGGGCGACCTGGAACGGCCGGGTGGACGGCCCGTTCGGGCTGCCGATGCCGCATGTACTGGACGCGATTCTGCGCACGCCCGACGTCTCGGCGCTCAATCTGCGCTCGCTCACCGCCCACGACGGCCGGTGGTGGTGGCTGGTGGCCGTGGACGCGGTGCTGCTGCTCGCCGTGGCCTTCCGGGCGGCGGTCCGCTCCCCGGCCGTCCCGCCGTGGCGGCATGCGGTGCAGCTGGCCGTGGCGCTGGCACTGACGGTGCTGATGATCTGTCTGACGGGGCGGATCTCGGCGCACTACGGGCTGTCCCTGCTGGGCATCGGCGACCTGGGCGGCAGTCTGTCCGGCGAGGTGTTCCTGGAGCCGCAGCTGTGGCAGGCGGTGGGGCTGGGCGCGCTGTGGGGTCTGGTGACCGGCTTCCTGGGCGCGCTGCCGGCCCGGCTGGTGCGCCGCGGGCGAGGGACGAGCACCCCGCCGCCGGCCGACTAGGTCTCCTGTCCGCCTTGTCCGGGCAGCATCTCTAGGCCGCCGTGTCCCGGGCGCGGAACACCGGTGCGGCCCAGCGCGGCGGCCGGGGCGGCACGGTGACCGTGCGGTCCACCTCGGTCGCGGGATGGTCGTCGGCGGGCGCGGGGGCCAGGGTCGCGCGGAGGGCCGCGATGAAGGCCAGGCAGGTGTCGTAGCGGGCGTCCGGGCTCTTGGCGAGGGCCGTGGCGAAGACGGGGTCGACGGTGCCGGGGAGGCCGGGGCGAATCCCGCTGGGCGGGGGCGGCTCGTCGTACTGGTGGGCCCACAGCAGCGCCATGTCGTCCTCCCGCTCGAAGGGCGGGTGGCCGGTGAGCATCTCGTGGACGACGCAGGCCAGGCCGTAGACGTCGCAGCGGCCGTCGACCGGGCGGCCGGAGATCTGCTCGGGGGCCACGTAGTCGAGGGTGCCGACGAACTGGCCGACGCTGGTGAAGCCGGTCAGCGACAGCGACTTCTTGGTGAGCCCGAAGTCCGTGAGGTAGACGTGCTCGGGGTGGTCGCTGTCGGTGCCCTCGGCGACCAGGATGTTGCCGGGTTTGACGTCCCGGTGGACCAGTCCGTGCTCATGGGCGGCGTCGAGGGCGGAGGCGACCTGCGCGGCCATCCGCACCGTGTCCGGCAGCGGCAGGGGCCCGCGCAGGTCGAGCAGATGCCGCAGGTCGCTGCCGGAGACGTACCGCATGGCGATGTAGAGCACGCCGTCGGTCTCGCCGGCCTCGAAGACCGGCACGATGTGCGGGTGGTCGATCGCGGCGGCGACGCGGGACTCGTGGGTGAAACGCTGCCGGAAGGTGTCGTTGCGGGCGAGTTCGGGGGCGAGGAGTTTGAGCGCGACCGTGCGCTCCAGGCGCAGGTCGCGGGCGCGGTAGACGACGGCCATGCCGCCGCGCCCGATCTCGCTCTCGATCAGGTAGCCCGCCACCTGCCGGCCGATCAGCTCCGAGGGACGGCCGGAGAACAGGCTGGTCCGGCCGGCCATCAGGGTTCACCCTCGGAGGCGACGAGCCGGGTCGGGGTGTGCCCGGTGGCGTCCTCCCCGGTGACGGAACGGTCGGTGGCGTAGGTGGTGAGGCGCCGTCCGTCGGCGTACTCCCAGCGGCCCTCCTCGGCGTCGTAGAGCCACATGGACGTGCCGTCGAGCACGATGCCGAGCCGCAGTCCGCGGGTGCGCTCCTCGAAGGCCTCGCCGTCCAGGGTGCCGGCGGCCAGCTCCGCGACGGCCGCCCGGTAGCCGGCCAGGGCCTCGGCGGCGCGGTCCAGCAGGGGGCGGGGGTCGGCGGTGCCCGCGGTGCCGTCGGCGGCGGGCGGGTCCTCCGGTACGGCGACCAGCCGGCGGCCGTCGACCCAGGCGGCCCAGCCGTTGGCGCAGCGGATGTGTCCCCAGTCGCCGCGCCACTCCACCAGCTGGACGGGGAGCAGCGGGTCGAGGGGCATGGTGGGGCGGGCCGGGTCGGGGGCCTCCCAGGCGGGCAGGCCGCGCGCCGGGACGACGTGCGTGGGCCGGAATCCGGGGGTCGTCATCGCCGCCTACCTCCGCATCACGGCCGGCTCCTGCCGGCGCAGCAGCCGGGCCACCACCAGTCCGTAGACGGCGGACAGCACGAGCAGCATGGCCAGGTCGAGCAGCCAGACGCCCGGCGCGTGCCGGAACAGCGGGTCGGCGGTCAGCCGGTCGGGCATGATCCGGGAGAGTCCGACGGTGCCGGCCATGGCGCCGAGCGCCCAGCGGGCGGGCACCAGCCAGGAGAGCTGGTCGAGGCCGGGGACGCCGTGCAGTCTCAGCAGGGCGCCGCAGAAGACCACCTGGACGATGGCGAGCAGCACCAGCAGCGGCATCGTCACCTCCTCCTTGCGCACCAGCGCGGAGACCAGCAGCCCGAGCATCATCGCGGTGAAAGCCAGCAGGGCGACGGCGAGGGTGAGTTCGGCGAGCGGCGGCAGCAGGACGCCGCGGCCGCCGGGGGCGTTCAGGTCGACGCCGAGGAGGCCGACCAGGGTGAGGACGACGGCCTGGGCGACCGTGACCGTGCCGAGCACCACCACCTTGGAGAGCAGATAGCTGGATCTGGGCAGGCCGACGGCGCGTTCTCGCCGGTAGAGGGCGCGTTCCTTGACCAGTTCGCGCACCGCGTTGGCGGCGCCGGTCAGTACGGCGCCGACGCAGAGGATGAGCAGCGCGTTCATCGCGGTGTCCCGGGCGAGCCGGCCGCTCGCCAGGGCGCGGGCCATGGCGCCCATCACGAAGGGCAGGGCGACCATGACGAGCAGGAAGGTGCGGTCGGCGCTCAGGACGGCGGTGTAGCGGCGGATCAGGGTGCCGAGCTGGGCCCGGGCGGAGCGCGGGCGGGGCGGGGGCGCGGGGCTGACCGGGGCCGGTCCGGGGTGGTGGGGCCGGCCGGTGGATCCGGTGACGTAGTGCCGGTGGAACGGCGACTCGCGGTACTGCCGGGCCCAGTCGCGGTCCGCGTCGCGGTCGAAGGCCTCGAAGGCCTCGGGCCACTGCTCGCAGCCGAAGAAGGCGAGGGCGTCGCCGGGCGGGCCGTAGTAGGCCACCGTGCCGCCGGGGGCGAGGACGAGGAGGCGGTCGCAGACGCCGAGGCTGAGGACGCTGTGCGTGACCACGACGACGGTACGGCCGTCGTCGGCAAGCCCGCGCAGCATGTGCATCACGGAGCGGTCCATGCCGGGGTCCAGGCCGGAGGTCGGCTCGTCCAGGAAGAGCAGCGAGGGCTTGGTCAGCAGTTCCAGGGCGACGCTGACGCGCTTGCGCTGGCCGCCGGAGAGGCTGTGCACGGGCTGGCCGGCGCGCTGCTCCAGGCCCAGTTCGCGGATGACCTCGTCGACCCGGGCGCGCCGCTCGGCCGGGTCGGTGTCCTCGGGGAAGCGCAGCTCGGCGGCGTAGGTGAGGGCGGCGCGCACGGTGAGCTGCGGGTGCAGGATGTCGTCCTGCGGGACGAGGCCGATGCGCCGGCGCAGCTCGGCGTAGTCGCGGTAGAGGTCGCGGCCGTCGTACAGGACGGTGCCGCGGTCGGCGGGGCGCTGGCCGGTCAGGGCGTTGAGCAGGGTGGACTTGCCGGCGCCGCTGGGGCCGACCACCGCGAGCAGGCACTTCTCCCCCACCGGGAAGGACACGTGGTCCAGCAGGACCGTGCGGTCCTTGCCGACGGTGACGGTGAGGTCCTGGACGTCGAGGGAGACCTGGCCGGTGTCGACGTACTCCTGGAGCTGGTCGCCGGCCGGGCAGAAGGCGGAGTGGCCGATGCCGATGATGTCGCCGGGGGCGACCCGGGCCCGGGTGACGGGGCGGCCGTTGAGGTAGGTGCCGTTGTGGCTGCCGAGGTCGATGATCTCGTGGCCGCCGTCGGGGTGGGCGCGCAGTTCGGCGTGGTGGCGGGAGACGGTGAGGTCGTCCACGACGACGTCGTTGCCGGGGGCGCGGCCGATGCGGACGGCGGTCAGGGCGGGCAGCGGGCGGACGCTGCTGGGCCGGCGGAAGGTGCCGGTCCGCTCGGGCAGGGATACCGCCGAGGGGCGGCCGGGAGCGGGTTCGGGGGCGGGCAGGAGCAGGGCGCGGGGGCCGTCGACGGGGTTGCCGAAGCGGATCTCGCTGCCGGGTGCGAGCTCCCATTCGCGGACCCGGTGGCCGTGGGCGTAGGTGCCGTTGGTGCTCCCGGTGTCGGCCAGGGTCCAGTGGTCGTGGTCGCAGCGCAGCACGGCGTGGTGCCACGAGACCCGGGCATCGTCGAGGACGATGTCGCTCAACGGGTCGCGTCCGACGTGGTAGTCGTGGCCCGGACTCATCACCGTGGACCCGGTGTCGGTCTCCAGGACGAGTTCGGGCACAGCCGGGGCGACCGACCGCTCCGCCATGGCCAGAATTCTACCGATCCGCTCAGATGTGCGCCTGCTTGTACCGGTCCGTCCGAGCGGGATGGACATGGACACGTGTCACGCGAGCTCGACCAGCGCGGGGCCGACGCGTTGCATCCGGAGCGCGTCCACGGACTCGGCGAGCAGTTCGTACTCGGTGGTGTCGTCGCTGGCGGCGATCCGCACCAGCCGCCCGGCCGCCAGCTCGTCGGCGGTCCGCTCCTGCCGGGCGTCGTCGGCGCACCAGGCGCGCAGCAGGGCGGGGACGTCGGCGACCGTGTCCGCGACCGGCACCAGCGCCCCGGCCGGGATGGCGGGGTCCCCCGGGCTCGGGTCGAGCCGCTCCGCGATCCAGGACGCCCGGTCCCGCAGCCACCACAGGGCCAGGGCGAGCGTCGGCGCGCGATAGGTGCCGAGCGGTACGCCGATGCGCCTGCCGTCGCACATGCCGTACGCCGTGACATGGCACAGGAACTCGTCGTGCACGTCTCACTCCCCCGTCGCCTCGCTTACCGGGCGGGCCTCGCTCTTCGTGCGGCTCCTGTGGGGTGATGTGTCCCTGACGTTCGAGTATCGCCACTTCCGACACACTGTCACCATGACTTTTTGGCCAGTCTGTCGGCATATTCGCCGTCCGTTGTGGCCGGAACGAGGCTGGTCGCACGAGCCGCCGGGGCATGACCCCGGAGGTAATCGACCGGCCGCCGAGGTGCCGGGCATGGTGGTCACACCGGATCGGCGAAGCCCGGATCCGGGCCCCGACCAGGAGAGACGACCTCGATGGAGGCTGATTCACCATGTCCGTGAACACCGATCGCTACGCGACCGCCGCCGCCCGCTACTTCGAGGCGTGGAACGCCACCGAGCCCGAGGCCCTGAGGAAGGCGGTCGCCGCCGCGTGGACCCCGGACGGCGGTTACACCGACCCGCTCGCCGACGTCCGCGGCCACGAGGGCATCGCGGCCGTGATCACGGCGGTCCACGAGCAGTTCCCGGGGTTCGTCTTCCGCCCGCTGGGCGCGGTGGACGGGCACCACGACACCGCGCGCTTCGGCTGGGAGCTGGTGAACGAGGCCGACCAGTCTGCGCCGGTGGCCGGGTTCGACGTGGTCACGCTGGACGAGGAGGGCCGGATCCGGCAGGTGCTGGGGTTCCTGGACCGGGTGCCGGCCGGCGCCTGACACCCCCCGGTCAGGAGGGGATGACCCCGGGCCGGAACGGCTCGACGCCGACGATGTGGCGTACCCGTTCCGGCTCGACCAGGACGTGCACGCGCTGCTCGCCCTCGATCAGCCAGGGGTAGCGGTCCAGGCCCAGGTACTTGTGGGTCAGCCGGTCCATCCCGCGTTCGGCCGCCTCGCCGGTCACCAGCCGCACCGCGCGGCCGGAAATCTGCACCCGGTCGTAGGGGTTGTCGGGGTCGGCGTGCGAGAGGTGGACGCGGGCGTCGTGGCGGAGGTTCTCCTCCTTGATCCGGCCGACCGAGGTGTTGAGGACGATCAGCCCGTCCTCCAGGCCGACCCACATCGGTGTGACATGCGGAGCGCCGTCCGGTGTCACCGTGGCGACGTACCAGAAGTTGGGTCCCACCAGCCGCGCCCGCACCCGCTCCTCCAGCCGAACCGTCATGCCCGCTCCTCCTCTTGATCACTGTCTGGCACAACCACTGTGTCACAGAGGTGCATTGACGATGCGTCACCAGTGCCCGCAAGGCCGTACCCGCCGCGGCGGAAGGGGCGCAGCCAGGCGCAGGCCGCCGCCATGCCGAGGGCGCCGACGGCCAGTGCGGTCCGGGAGCCGGCCGTGGCGGTCAGCCAGCCCCCGAGGAGACCGCCGACCGGTGCCGCACCCATCACGATCGTGCGGATCGAGGCGTTCATCCGGCCGTGCAGGGACCGCGGGGTGAGCGAGGTACGCAGGCTGCGCTGGGTGATGTTGAAGACGATGACCAGGGCGCTCATCACGAAGTGCGCGGCCGCGATCAGGCCGGGTGCCAGGGCGTGCGGGGCCAGGGTCGCCGCCGGCACGACCGCCGACGCCGCCCCCGCGACGGCGAGCGAACCGGTCAGCGCCGTGGGCACGCCGAGCCGGTCGGCGACGCGGGCCGCGGCCAGGGCCCCGGCGCAGGCTCCCGCCCCGGAGGCGGAGAAGACCAGGCCGACCTGGAACGGGGTGAGCCCCACGGTGCGGGTGACATGGACGAGGAAGGCGGGTTCGCTGAGGAACAGGAAGAGGTTGAAGGTGCCCGAGGCGCCGGTCAGAGCGCGCAGCGGCGGGCTGCCGAGGACGAACGCCGCTCCGCCGCGCACCTCCCGCCACACCGCGCCCCGCTCCTTCGGTGCGCGGGCGGCGGGTGGCTCCGGCGGCAGCCGCCAGGTGAACAGGGCCGACAGCAGACAGGTCGCCGTGCCGGCCAGGATCGCCAGGGGCGCGGTGCACAGCTGGACGGCCATGCCGCCGAGCGAGTTGCCGAGGACCAGCGATCCCGAGGTGCTCAATTCGATCCTGCTGTTGCCCCGGACCAGTTCTTCGGGGCGCACCAGGGCCGGCAGGAACGCGGCGTAGCCGATGTCGGAGACCACCGCGCAGGCTCCCGTCAGCAGGGCCACGGCGATCAGCAGAGGCACCGAGAGCACACCAGACAGGTAGCACAGCGGGATCACCAGCAGCAGACCGCCGCGCGCCAGGTCGGCGAGGATCAGCAGCGGACGCTTGGCGCGGCGGTCCAGCCACACCCCGGCGAACGGGCTGACCACCAGATAGGGCAGGGTGCCGGCCATGCTGAGCAGCCCCACCCCCACCGGGCCGCTGTGCAGGGCCAGGGCCGCCAGAGGCAGCGCGACCACGGTGATGTTCGCGCCGAACTGCGCGACGGTCTGCGCCAGCCAGAGGGCGCGGAAGCCGGCGTTGTACCGCAGCCGTGTCATGGTCGGCCCGCCTCCGCCCGCAGGTCGGCGATCACCTGCGGATGGCGGACGATCCCGTCGTGGTCGGCGGCCACCTCGCGCAGGTCGAAAGTGCCGCGCACGCGCTCCCGCCAGGGCCGCACATCGGTGGCGTCGGTGCCACGGTGGAAGAGGACCCGGCCGTCGTACACCGGCGGCCGGTAGCGGCCGAGCGCGAGGACGTTGGCCCGGAAGACGTCGAAGTCCGCGCCGGGCGCGTCGCGCAGGTACCAGGCGCGCAGCGTCTCCTCGTCCGGGGGTTCGGCGCCCGGGAAGCCGCTGTCCAGCAGGGCGAGCAGCGCCACGGTCTCGCCCTCGGCGCGCAGCCGGCAGGCGATCTCGAAGGCGACGACACCGCCGAACGACCAGCCGCCCAGCCGGTAGGGGCCCCGTGGCTGCACCCGCCGGATCTCCGCCAGATACTCCGCGGCCATGGTCTCGATCCCGGTCGTCGGCCCGGTGGCGGCCAGGGTGTACACGGCGCCGAGCGCGGCGGCCAGCTCCCGGTAGCAGAGGATGGTGCCGGCCACCGGGTGCACCAGGAACAGCGGCGCCCGCTCCCGGGCCGTGCCGGAGCCGGACCGGTCCAGCAGGGCCGCCTGCCCGGCCACGGTCGGATGGCCGAGCACCTCGCCGACCGGCAGCCGGGCACCGAACTCCTCGTGCAGCAGCGCGACCAGCCGCAGCGCCGTCAGGGAGTCACCGCCGGCCAGGTGGAAGTCCTCGTGCACTCCGACCGGGCCGGTGCCGAGGGCCCGTTCCCAGACGGCGGCCACGCGGGCCTGAGTGTCGGTGACGGGGGGCGCCGGCGCCGCGGCGCGGTGCCGGGCGGGCTCTGGCAGGGCCGCCCGGTCGAGTTTGCCGTGCCGGGTCAGCGGCATCCGCTCCAGCCGCACCACCGCGGACGGCAGCATGTGGGCCGGGAGCCGGTCCCGGGCGAAGCCGATCAGTTCGGCCGCGCCGACCGGCTCCCCCACCACGTAGGCGACCAGCCGCCCGGCGCGCGGGACGACCGCGCACTCGCGCACCGCCGGGTGGCGGGCGAGTACGGCCTCCGTCTCGCCCGGCTCCACCCGGAAGCCCCGGATCTTCACCTGGTGGTCCACCCGGCCGAGGAACTCGATCTCACCGTCCGGCAGTTGCCGTGCCAGATCGCCGGTGCGGTACATGCGCCGCGCCGTCCCGTCCGGCAGGGTGTGTACCGGGAACCGCTCGGCGGTCAGCTCGGGCAGGCCGTGGTAGCCGACCGCCAGCGGGACGCCGGCCACATACAGCTCGCCCTGGACGCCGAGGGGCACGGGCAGGCCGTACCGGTCGAGGATGTACGTCTCGGTGTTGGCGATGGGGCGCCCGATGGGGACCGTCCCGCGCCCGTCGGGGACGCAGGCCCAGGCGGTGACCTCGATGGTCGTCTCGGTCGGCCCGTAGAGGTTGTGCAGCGCCGCGCCCGGCAGCGCCGCCATGAACCGTTCCTGCACCTCGTACGGCAGCGCCTCGCCACCGCTGATCACCCGGGTGAGGCTGGTGCAGCGCGCGGAGGCAGGGTCGTCCAGGAAGGCCTGGAGCATGGAGGGGACGAAGTGCACGGTGGTGATGGACTCGTCCTGGATCAGCCGGGCCAGGTAGCCGGGGTCGCGGTGTCCGCCGGGTTCGGCGAGCACCAGCGTGCCACCGCAGGCCAGTGGCCAGAACAGCTCCCAGACGGAGATGTCGAAGGTGTACGGCGTCTTCTGGAGCACCTTCTCGCCGGGCGCCAGCGGGTCTTCGGCCTGCATCCACAGCAGCCTGTTGCACACCGCGCGGTGCGTGACCACCACACCCTTGGGCTCGCCGGTCGAGCCGGAGGTGTGGATGAGGTAGGCGGGGGCGTCCGGGTCGGCCTCCGGGACCTCGGGCGTGTCCGGGGCGTCGGGCGCCGCGTCCTCCGGGACGGACCCGTCCTCCAGTGCGGCCACGTCCTCCTCGGTCAGCAGGAGCCGGACGTCCGCCCGCGCGGCCAGGGCCGCCCGCCGCCGTGGCGGGTCCGCGGGGTCGAGCGGGACATAGGCGGCTCCGCACTTGAGGACCGCGAGCAGTGCGACGGGCAGCCGCGGCGAGCGGTTCAGCAGCAGCCCGACGAACTGCCCCGGGCCCACCCCGCGGTGGCGCAGTGCCCTGGCCAGCCGGTCGGCGCGCCGGTCGAGTTCGCGGTAGGTCAGGGCCTCGCCCGCGCAGCGTACGGCGGTCAGCCCGGGGGTGCGGTGCGCCTGGCCGGTGACCAGCTGGTGGATCAGATGCGGCTGCGGATAGTGCCGCTCGGTCCGGTTCCAGGCCCGCTGCTGCTCCTGCTCGGCGCCGGACAGCAGGACGCAGCGGGTGTGGTCGGCGTCGGGCCGCCGGGTCATCGCGTCCAGTGCGGCCAGGTAGTAGCCGTGCGCCAGCGCGGTCTGCCGCTCGGTGAGCTGTGCCGCGTCGTAGCGCAGGGCCAGGTGCAGCCGTCCGGTGGCGCTGTCGACGGAGAACTCGGCGCCGAAGGGGAACTCCACCTCTCCGGCCCGTTCCTCGGCGAGGATCTCCACCCGGGAGTGCGGGGCGTTCCGTTCGACGTGGAAGTGCGTGAAGTTGAAGAAGGCCTCGAACAGGGCCGGGCGTCCGGTGCCACGGAGGATTTCGGCGAGGGGGTGGTGGCGGTGGCGGTGGATCTCCAGGTCGGCCGCGGCGACCTGGCGGATCAGTTCCGTCCAGGTGCCGGCGGTGAGCCGGGCCCGCAACGGGAGGGTGTTGAGGAACAGGCCGATGACCCGGTCGCCGTCGCGCTCCTCGGTCCGGCCGTGGTGGACCACGCCGCTGACCACGTCGTCGGTGGCCGTGAGCAGGCCCAGCACGCGCAGATGGGCGGCGAGCAGCACGGTGCGCACCGGGACGCCGAGGGTGCCGGCGAGTTCCGTCACGGCGGTCGACAGGCGTTCGCTCACCGGCAGTTCGAGGTGGCGCATCGCGGCGGGCCCGGACGAAGGCCGCCAGCGGGGCAGCCGGGCGAGGGTCGTGCCGTCCAGTCGTCGGCTCCAGAAGTCCCGGTGTGCCGGGTCCGCGCAGGCAGCCTCCTCAAGGGCGACGTAGTCGCGGAAGCGGGCGGCGGGCGGCGGGACCGGTCCGGTGCGGGTGTAGCGGTTGAGGAGTTCGGTGAGCAGCGAGCGCTCGCTCCAGCCGTCCAGGACCGCGTGGTGCTCGGTGACGAACAGCCGCACGGTGTCCTCGGACAGCCGCTGGACGTGGAAGCGGATCAGGGGCGGCTTCCCGAGGTCGAAGCGTGTCGTGCGTTCGTGTGCGAAGCGGGCGGCGACCAGGGCGTCCTGGTCCGGGCGTCCGCGCAGGTCCTCGACGGTCAGCGGGGTGGGGACGCGTTCGTGCACCAGCTGGACCGGGCGGCCGAAGCCGGTCGGCGCGAACGAGGTGCGCAGCAGCTCATGGGCCTCGGTCAGTCCCGCCACGGCGTCGTACCAGGCCCGTTCGTCGAACGCCGTGTGCAGGAGGTAGCTGCTGACGTTGTGGTAGAAGCCCGACCGCTCGTAGTGGACCACCATGCCGCACTGCAAGCGGGTCATCGGGTAGGCGTCGGTGACGCCGGGGCCGATCCGCTCCCGGTCCGCCGCGTCGAGCAGCGCGAACGGCTCCGGCCCGGCGGTCTCGGCGCCGGGCTCCGGCCCGGCCGCGGTGACGACTCGGGCGAGGGAGCGAATGGTCTGATGCTGCATCAGGTCCGCGACGTCGAAGCGCAGTCCGCGACTTCTGCCGCCGGCGACGACCTGGATGCTGCGGATCGAGTCGCCGCCGAGGGCGAAGTAGTTGTCGTCCACGCCGATCCTGGGCCGGTCCAGGACCCGCTGCCAGATCTCCGCGAGCGCCGCCTCGGTGGGGGTGGCGGGGGCGGTGAAGACCTCGACGGCGGACTCCCGTGGGTCGGGCAGGGCCCGCCGGTCGACCTTGCCGTTGGCGGTGAGCGGCAGCCGGTCCAGCGTCACCAGATGCGCCGGGACCAGATGGCCGGGCAGCCGGGCCGCCAGCTGCTCACGCAGCGATGCCGGGGTGCGGTCCGTGACGGCGTAGCCGACGAGCCGGCCGTCCCGGTGGGTCACCAGGGCGTCGAAGACGCCGTCGAGGGCGGCCAGCGCGGCCGTGACCTCGCCCGGCTCGACCCGGAAGCCCCGGATCTTCACCTGGTCGTCGATCCGGCCGTGGTACTCCAGGCTGCCGTCGGGCAGCGCGCGGACGAGGTCCCCGGTGCGGTACCGGCGGCCGTCGGGCAGCTCCGGGAACCGGTCGGCGGTCAGGTCCGGCCGGTGAAGGTAGCCGAGGGCCAGGCCGGCGCCCGCGATGTGCAGTTCGCCGACCACGCCCGGGGGCACCGGCCGGCCGTGCCGGTCCAGGATGTGCGTGCGCAGGTCGGGCAGGGGCACGCCGATGGGGCTGCCGGCGCCCTCGCGCTCGGCGTCCGCCGCGGTCAGCGGGCGGTAGGTGGCGTGCACGGTGGTCTCGGTGATGCCGTACATGTTCACCAGCCGCGGCGCGTCCTCGGCGTGCCGGGTGTACCAGTCCCGCAGCACCGCGGGGTTGAGCGCCTCCCCGCCCAGGACGACATGGCGCAGGGACAGCTGTCCGGTCGCCTCCCGGTCCGCGTGGATCAGCTGGGTGAACGCCGACGGGGTCTGGTTGAGCACGGTGACCCGTTCCCGGCACAGCAGGTCGTGGAGGCCGGCCGGGCTTCGGCTGGTGTCGAAGGGTACGACGACCAGCCGGCCGCCGTGCAGCAGGGCGCCCCACAGTTCCCAGACCGAGAAGTCGAAGGCGTAGGAGTGGAAGAGCGTCCACACGTCGTCGGCGCCGAAGCCGAACCAGGCGTCGGTGGCGGCGAAGAGCCGGGCGACGGCGCGGTGCGGCACCAGGGTGCCCTTGGGCCGGCCGGTGGATCCGGAGGTGTGGATGACATAGGCCGGGTCGTCCGGCCGTACCCCGCTGTCGGGCGCGGTGGCCGGGTACCGGGCGAGGGCCGGGTCGGTCGGCCGCACCAGGGGGCCGGTGTAGCCGGGGACGGGGTCGACGGCGACCACGAGGTGCGGCCGGGTGTCGTCGAGCAGGAGGCGGGTCCGGGCCGGGGGGTCGGCCGGATCCAGCGGTACGTAGGCGCCGCCCGCCTTGAGGATGCCGAGCAGGCCGACGACCAGCTCGATGGAGCGTGGCGCGCTCAGGCCGACCAGGACGCCGGGGCCGACGCCGAGGTCCCGCAGCCGGTGGGCCAGCCGGTTGGCGCATCCGTCGAGTTCGCCGTAGGTGAGGCGCTGCCCGGCGCAGCAGACGGCCACCGCGTCCGGCCGCTCCGCCGCCCGCGTGGCGAACGTCTCGTGGCAGCAGGAGGTCACCTCGAAGGCGCGGGGGGCGGGGCCCGGCGGCGGGGCTGCGACCGGGAGGCCGGCAAGGGGCCGGTCGGGGTCGTCCAGTACGGCGGTGAGCAGCCGGCGGTAGTCCTCGGCGAACTGCGCCACCAGCCGGGCGTCGAGGGTGTCGCCGCGGTACTCCAGCGCGCAGTGCAGGTCCCGGCCGTCGTCGCGGATGTCCAGGGTGAGCGCGAACTTGGCGTGCACCCAGGGGAAGTCCACCGGTTCCAGGACGATGCCGGGCAGGGGACTGTGCGCCGGCCGGCCTTCGTGCAGATGGAAGGCCGCGCGGAAGAGCGGGGAGTGATCGGTGCCGCGGGCGGCGCCGACGGCGTTGACCACCTCGTCGAAGGGCAGGTCCTGGTGGTCCAGGGCGTCGAACACGGTGTCGCGCACGGTCCGGGAGAGCGCGCGGAAGCCGGATGGTCCCCCCACGTCGGTTCGGATGGCGACCGTGTTGGCCAGCAGCCCGACCGTGCGGTCGAACTCGGCGTGGTGGCGTCCTGCGACGGGGGTGCCGACGACGATGTCGTCCAGGCCGGTGTAGCGGCCGAGCAGTACGCTGTAGGCGGTCAGCAGGATGGTGAACGGCGTGCTGTCGTGCTCGGCGGCGAACGCGCGCAGCCGGGGGACGAGACGGCCCGGCAGCCGGAAGCCGTGGCTGCCGTCGGGCCCGGGAGCACCGAACAGCGGCGGGAACCCCATCACCGGCAGCTCACCGCCCAACCGGCGCTTCCAGTAATGCCGTTGCTCATCGGCCTCGGGGCCGGTCAGCCACTTCTGCTGCCGGGCGGTGAAGTCGCGGTACTGCGCGGCGGGCCGGCCCCGGTCGGTGAACAGCTCGTCAAGGAGCACGTCGACCGACCAGCCGTCGGTGACGATGTGGTGCATGCACAGCAGCAGAAGCCACTCGTCCGGGCCCCGGCGCAGCAGCCGGAACCGGACCAGCGGGCCGGTGTGCAGGTCGAACGGGCGGTCGCGCTCGGCCTCCAGCCACCGCTGGACGTCCTCCTCCGGCAGCCGGGCGTGTGCCGCCCCGGCCGGCTCCAGGCAGTCGAAGTCCAGCCGTCCCTCGGGGTCCACGATCTGGGTCAGCCGGCCCTCGTGGAGCGCGAACCGGGTGCGCAGCGCCTCGTGGGCGGCGAGCAGGCGGTGGGCGCCCGCGGCCAGGGCTGCGGTGTCGAGGCTGCCCCGGATCGCGTGGCACATCGGCACGTGATAGCGGGGCGACCCTGCGGCCAGCTGCTCCAGGAAGTACATGCGCTGCTGGGCGCTGGAGGCCGGGTGTTCCACTGGGTGCTCCTATTCGGTGGGCAGGACGCCATGGGCGGCCAGGAAGGCGAGCGCCGCCTCGCGGGTGCGCGGGTCCCGCAGCAGAGAGGTGCGGTCGCAGGCGATCCGCACATCACCGCCGGGGGTTTCGGCGGAGACGATGTTCAGTGCGGGGCCCGGCCGCTGCGGCGGGGGCGCGGTAAGCGCGGCGAGCAGATGGGTGAGCCAGTCGAGGCAGGAGACGGTCAGCTGGGCGGCGAGCGCGTCGGCCTCGCCGGCCGGGCAGCCGTCGGCCCGCAGGGCCTGCGACACATGGCCGGTCAGGTTGCGGCGGGCGGCGGTGAGGAAGCGGTCGGGACGGTGGACCAGGGCGGCGAGTTCCCCCGTCTCCGGTGCCGTCGCGCTCGCGCCGAGCTGGGCCAGCGTGGTCCGGTAGGCGTCGAGCACGGTGGCGGCGGTGACGGGCTCGGCGTCGAAGAGGACGACCGGCGGCCGGTGGCCGCCGGTGGCGAGCCGGGTGGCCAGTGCGCCGGCCAGCGGGGCCGAGGCACAGTAGGCCAGCACCGCGCGGCACTCCCCCGCGGGGCGGCGCGCGAGCAGTTCCGCCAGGTATGCGGGGGCGGCCTGGGCGGTGGGCGGCGGCGCCAGCAGCTCGGCCAGGCGCAGTCCGGTCGCCGCGGTGAGCCCCAGTTCGGCCACCCGGGCCTCGCGGCGCAGGCCCGGGTAGTCCAGCACGCAGAGGTAGCCCTCGTGGCGGGCCGCCGTCGCGGTCACCACGGGAACCTGGTCCGGGTGAAGGGGTAGCCGGGCAGCGGTGCGCGCGGCCCGGGGCCGGTCAGCGCGGCCCAGTTCAGCCGCGCGCCGCGCCGGTACAGCTCGGCGAGTGCGGCAGGGCCGTACGACAGCCAGCCGCTGCCCGGCAGGACGCGCCGGCCGAGCCCGGCCAGGGGCGCGTTCGGGGCGATCTCCACGAAGTCCCGGCAGCCGGCCGCGCCGAGGTCGCGCAGCGCGGGGTCGAACAGCACGGTGAACCGGGCCTGGCGGACCAGGAAGTCCGCGTCCGGGAGCCAGCCGGCCGGGAGCAGCTCGCCGTAGGCCGGGCTGGCCAGCGGGATCGTGAGCGGACGCCAGTCGATCCGGCGGGCCTCGGCGGCGAGGCCGTCGAGGACGGGGTCGAGCAGGGCCGAGTGGAAGGCGGTGGTCACGGCCAGCCGGCGGTACGGCACCTGCCGCCGGTCCAGCCAGGACTCGGCGCGGCCCACGGCCTGTTCCGTCCCGGACAGCACCTGTGCGGTGGGCGCGTTGACCGCCGCGAGGTCGGTCCCGGTCGCGGCCGCCGCGTCCAGAGCCAGGTCGAGCGGGGCGGCGAGGGCGAGCATGGCTCCGGGCCCGGTGGACCGGGTCAGCCGGTCGCGGGCCGCCGCGAACCGGACGGCGTCGGCGACGGTCAGCGCGCCCGCGGTGCAGAGGGCGGCCAGTTCACCGAGGCTGTGTCCGATGACGTACTGCGGCTCGACACCCGCCGCCTGCCAGAGCCGCACCAGGGTCAGCTGGTGCACCAGGTGGCCGGCCTGCGGCCGGCCGAGCAGCTCGCCGTGCTCCGCCAGCAGCGCGCGGACCGCCGGGTGTTCCCGGTGCCGCCCCAGGTCCGCCGGGCCGCCGCCCTGCCCGGAGAACGCGAAGGCGAGGGGTCCGAGCGGGGTGGCGGGCGGCGGTGGCTGGTCGAGGAGCGGGTCGAGGGCCCGGGCCAGGTCGCCCGCGGTACGGCCGGACACCGCGAGCCGCCAGGCCGGATGAGGCCGCCCCAGAGCGAGCCGCCGGGCGACGTCACCGGCGGGCACCGGCCCGAGCCGCCCCAGCCACTCCCTCATCTGCCGTCCGACCCGGCCCAGCGACTCGCGGTCGGGCGCACTGAACGGCACGAGAACCTCGCCGGGGGGCGGGGTGGGGCGATCGGGGTGAGGTGCGGGCGGTTCTTCCAGGACCACGTGGGCGTTGGTGCCGCCGAAGCCCAGGGCGCTCACGCCGGCGCGTCTCGGGGTGGTGCCGGACGGCCAGGCCGTGTGTTCGGTGACCAGGGTGAAGGGGCTGTCCGCCCAGGGCAGTCGGGGGTCGGGCGCGGTGGCGTTCACGGTGGGCACCAGCTCGCCGTGGGACAGCATCAGCACGGTCTTGACCAGACCCGCCATCCCGGAGCAGGTGTCGAGATGGCCGACGGAGGGCTTGACCGAGCCCAGTCCGCAGCGGTCCGCGCGCCCGCCGGCCGGGGTCAGGGCCTGGGCGAGGGCCGCGAACTCGGCGGGATCACCCACCTCGGTGCCGGTGCCGTGTGCCTCGACATATCCGATGGTCTCCGGGCCGACGCCGGCACGTGCGAGGGCCTGGCGGACCGCCTCGGCATGGCCGCGCACCGAAGGCGCGGTGAAGCCCGGCTTGGCCCGGCCGTCGTTGTTGACCGCCGACCCGAGGAGGACCGCGTGCACCGGGTCCCCGTCCGCCAGCGCCCGGTCCAGCCGCTTGAGCAGGACGACGGCCACCCCGTCGCCCCCGACGGTGCCGTCGGCCGCCGCGTCGAAGGCCCGGCACACCCCGCTCGGGGAGAGGATGTACCCCGGGTCGGGGCGGTACGCGGGGACGGGGGTGTAGCGGACGGCCGCCGCACCGGCGAGCGCGAGATCGGCGTCTCCGGTCAGCACCGCCTGGGCCGCCAGGTGCACGGCGACCAGGGAGGTGGAGCAGGCGGTCTGCACGGTGACGGCGGGCCCGGTCAGGCCGAGCCGGTAGGCGACCCGCGTGGCCAGGAAGTCCCCTTGACCGCCGATCAGGTCGCCGACCGCCTCGACGGGGTCGTCCGTGGCGGCCGCCCGGGAGTGGTACGGCGGCTGCGGGCCGTAGAGGTTCATGCCGCAGCCGGCGTAGACCCCGATCCGGGTCCCGTCGTCGGCGCTGTGCGCGTGACCGCCGTCCTCCAGCGCGTGGTGGCAGCATTCCAGCAGCAGGCGGTGGGCGGGGTCGGTGCGCCGGGCCTCCTCCGGGGTCATCCCGAAGAAGGCGGCGTCGAAGGCGTCGGCGTCGGCCAGCGGCTCGCCCACCGAGCAGATGCCGGTGCGCAGGTTGTGCCAGAACGCGCCGACGTCCGGCGCGCCGGGGAAACGCGCGGCCATGCCGATCACGGCCACCCGGCGGTCCTCGCCGACGGGCACGGCGGCTCCGTCGACTCCAGCAGCTCCAGCAGCTCCACCAGTTCCAGCGGCACCAGCGGCACCAGCGGCACCAGCCAGGTACGACGCCAGTGCGGCGATCGTGTAGTGCTCCGTCAGCGCCGCGACCGGGATCGCCCGGTCCAGGGTCTTCTCCAGCCGGACGCGCAGCCGGGTCAGCATGAGCGAGGTCAGGCCCAGGTCGTGGAAGGGCGTGTCCGGGTCGGCCGGCCGGCCCAGGAGCCCCGCGACCGCCTCGTGCACCGTCGTCCGCACCGGGCTCATGCCTCCTCCCCGAAGCGGGCCGCCAGGGCACGGATCGTGGGAGCCGCGAGGAACTGGGTCATCGGGATCCTGCGGCCCAGCTCGCCGCGGAGCCGTTCGAGCATGCGTACGGCATGGAGCGAGTTGCCCCCGGCCTCGAAGAAGGAGACGTCGACCGGCACCTGGTCGGCGCCGAGTTCCACGCACCAGACCTTGTGCACCCGTTCCTCGGCCGGGGTGCCCGGCGACCGGTCGGGCGGCACAGCGGCCGGCTCCGGTTCCAGCTCGGCGAGGCGGGCGCGGTCCAGCTTGCCGTTGCCGTTCACCGGCAGGCGGTCCAGCAGGACCCACGCCGCCGGGACGAGATGGTCCGGCAGCGACTCGGCGAGCCCGGCGCGCAACACCGCGACCCACTCCGGGCGGGGCTCGCGCAGGACGACGTACGCGACCAGCCGGGGCTCCGGGTCGAGGTGGCCGAGCACCGCCGCCTCCGCCACCTCGGGCAGGCCGCTCAGCACGGACTGGGTCTCGCCGGGTTCCACCCGGTGGCCCCGGATCTTGATCTGGTCGTCGAGCCGGCCCAGGAACTCGAGGTCGCCGTCGCGGTTCTGCCGGACCAGGTCGCCGGTGCGGAAGAACCGCTCCGATCCCGACCGGGTCACGAACCGCTCGGCGGTCCGCTCCGGGTCGCCGAGATAGCCGGCCGCGACGGGTGCCCCGCCGATGAGCAGTTCGCCCGCCACCCCGGGCGGCACCGGCCGACCGTGGGTGTCCTCGATCCGCAGGACGGTGTTGGCGATGGGGCGGCCGATCGGCGGCGGTGTCCCGCGGTCCGGGTCGACCGGGTGCGAGGTGACGACGACGGAGGCCTCGGTCGGCCCGTACTGGTGGTACAGCCGGGTGTGCGGCTGGGCGGCCAGGAACCGGGTGAGCGCGGGCACCGGCCGGAGCTGCTCGCCGGCCGAGAACACCTCGCGCAGCGAGGGCATCGGCTCGGCGCCGTCCAGCAGATACGTCAGCGGGGTGCCGGGCATGCACAGCCGTTCCACCCCATGGCGGCGGACGACATCCGCCACCGCGGCCGGCTCGTAGCGGTCCGCGTCGTCGAGGAGAACCAGCGCGGCGCCGCCCGCCAGGGTGGTGAAGATCTCCTGCACGCTCACGTCGAACCCCGGCGAGGTCCACTGAAGGGTGCGCAGCGGCTCATGGGCCGCCAGCTGCCAGCGCACCAGGTTGACCGGCCCCCGGTGGGGCACGGCCACCGCCTTCGGGGTGCCGGAGGAGCCGGAGGTGTAGAGGCAGTAGGCGAGGGAGTCGGCGTCGGCCGGGATGCCGGGCGGGGTGCTCGGCAGAGCCTCGTCGGTGTCGGTGTCGGTCACGACGAGCACGGCGCGGCTGTCGTCGGCCAGGAACCGGCGTCGCCGGGCGGGCAGGGCGGGATCGATCGGCACGTACGCGGCACCGCACTTGAGCACCGCGAGCAGGGCCGTGATCAGGCCGGTGCCGCGCGGCAGGCAGACGCCGACGGTGTCCCCCGGCGTCACACCGTCGCGGATCAGCCGGTGGGCCAGGCGGTTGGCGGCCGCGTCCAGTGCGGCGTAGGTCATGGTGCCGTGGTCGCCGACGAGGGCCGGGGCGTCCGGGGTCGCCGCCGCGGCCCGCTCGAACAGCTCGTGCAGACAGGCCGGTTCGTCCGAGGTGACCGGTCCGGTGAGTTCCGCGAGCGCCCGTTCGTCGCGCTCGGTCAGCCCGGCCGCGCCGGACAGCGGGGCCCGGGGCCGCCGGACGGCCGTGCGCAGCAGCTCCTCGACGTACTCCAGCAGCCGGGCGACGGTGTCCTGCTCGAACAGCGCGGTGTCGTACTCGGCGGTGCAGCGGACTCCGTCCGGGTGCGCGGTGAGGTAGAGCGTGAGGTCGAAGGGCGCCTGGGCGCGGGGGACGTCGAGGAGCCGGGCCGACAGTCCGGTCCGGCCGAACTCCGCCCGCTGCTGCTCCTCGTACTCCACCAGCACGGTGAACAGGGGGTTCACGCCCGGCCGCCGCTCGGGGTTGACGGTCTCCACCACCTGGTCGAACGGGACGTCCTGGTGGTCGAGGGCGCCCAGCACCGCACCCCGGACGCGCCGGAACAGCTCGGCGAACGAGGGGTCGCCGGACAGGTCCAGACGGACGGCGGCGGTCTCCACGAACATGCCGATCATGTCCTCGGTGCCGGTCGGCCGGTCGGTCATGGCGATGCCGAGGACGACGTCGTCCGTGGCACCGAACCGGCCCAGCACCGAGCCGACGGCGCCGAGCAGGGCGGCGAACGGCGTACCGCCGAGGGAGCGGCTCAGGGAGCGGATCTCCCGGGCCAGCGCGGCGTCCAGCTCGTGTACGAGGGTGGCGCCGGTGCCCTCGTGCGCGGTGCCGCGCGGCCGGTCGGTGGGCAGCCCGAGGGGCGGGGCGCCGGCCAGCGTGCTCTTCCAGTACTCCAGGCTCTCGGCGCTCGGCGCGGTCCGCGGCCGCCAGGGTCCGTCGAGCGGCGGGAGGCCGCCGGGCTCGCCGACGTAGTGGGCCGCGAGGTCCCGGCAGAAGACGGCGGTGGACAGCGAGTCGAAGACGATGTGGTGCGCCACCAGGTAGAGCAGATGCCGGTCCGCGCCGAGCCGGGCCAGCCGGACCCGCCACAGCGGTCCCCCGGTCAGGTCGAAGGCGGGTTCGCCGGCGGTGCGGTGCAGTTCGCGGACGGCCTCTTCGTCGGTGCTTCCGGTGAGATCGACCAGCGGGCAGTCCGGGTCGAAGGCGGGCCGGACGAGCTGCCGTACCCCGTCGGGGGTCTCCTGGAAGACCGTGCGCAGCGCAGCGTGCCGGTCGGTCACCCCGCGCAGGGCCGCGCGCAGCGCGGACAGGTCCAGCGGGCCTTCGAGCAGCAGGGCCTTGGGCTCGTGGTGGACGGTCCGCCCCGGGTACATCCGGTCCAGCAGCCAAAGCCGCTGCTGTGCGGCCGAGGCGGGAAGGGTCTCCACCCGGATCTCGGGCGGGGGCCCGGCGTACCGGTCCTTGAGGGCGGCCAGGTGGGGCAGCGCGGCGAGCATCCGCTCCCCGGGGAGGCCGAAGTCGACGAAGCAGCCGATCTCGTCCGCGCCGGCGCGCACCAGGGCGTCCAGCACCGGCCGTACCCCCTCCGGGCTGCCGATCAGCGCCCGGTTCTCGCAGTAGTCCCGGTAGGCGCGGCCGAGCAGGAAGTCGAGGTCGTCCGGGTGGGTCCGGGAGAGGTCGACGTCGATGCCGAGGCTGTTCATGGTGGTGTCGAAGAGGGAGAGGGAGGAGCGCAGATAGCCGAGGAAGGGGTCGTACGCCTCCTGTCGCGCCCGGTCCTGGTCGGGTCCCAGGTAGGTGTGGACGAGGACGACGACCCGTCCCTCGTCCGGTGCCAGCCCGCACTCGGCCCTGGTCCGGCGGTAGCGGGCGATGTTCTCCGCCAGCTGTTCCACGCTCTGCTGCATCAGGTTGGTCACCACGCCGAGGCCCTCCCGGGCGGCCCGTTCGTAGCTCGCCGGGTCGGAGAGGACCGCGAGGAAGAGGGGCAGCCGCGGCTGTACCGGTTTCGGGTGCAGGCTCACCTCGACCGGGTCGCCGGTGCCGGAGCGGGCCGTCAGCCGGGCACCGGACCACAGCTGTCTGACGGAGGCCAACTGCTCGTACATCACCTCGCGTTGGCGGCCGTAGTGCTCCGGCGCGAGGGCGAAGTCGCCCGCGTGCCAGCCGTGGGCGACGCACAGCCCGGCGCGGCCGCCGGACAGGTTGTCGACCATGGACCACTCCTCGGCCACCCGGACGGGGTGGTGCAGCGGCAGCACCACCGAGCCGGCGTGCAGCCGGATGCCGGTGGTCCGGGTGGCCAGCGCGGCGGCCAGCACCGAGGGGTTGGGGAAGAGGCCGCCGAAGGAGTGGAAGTGGCGCTCGGGGATCCACAGTGCGTGGAAGCCGTGGGTGTCGCCGAACTCGGCGGCGGTGAGCAGGTCCCGGTAGCGGGCCGGGTGGTCGTCGCCTTCGGGGTAGTCGCCGAAGAAGTAGAGGCTGAAGTCGACGGGTGCGGCGGGCGGCTGTGCGGCGGGGGTCGGCCCGGCGTCGCCGGCCAGCCGTCCGGCCAGCTCGCGGACGCCTGGCGCCGCCTCGAACAGCTCGCGCACCGGGACACGGACGCCGAACCGGTCGTACAGCTTCCTGGTGAGGGCGAGCAGGCTGAGCGAGTCGCCGCCGAGTTCGACGAGCGAGCGGTCGGGGTCGACCGCCGCCACGGGAATGCCGAACTGGGCGGCGACGAGGGCGCGGACCTCGTCGAGGATCTCGGGCATGGGGGTCTTCTCCTCAGGAGGTGCGGCGCCAGAACGCACCGAGGCCGTCGATGTCCTCGATCTCGTCCCGGACGCCGTGCTGTCGGCGCCAGTCGTGCACGGCGTCCCGGCAGACCGGGATGTGGTAGTCGTCGACGATCACGAACCCGCCCGGCGACAGCCTGGGGTAGAGCGCGTCGAGGGTCAGGAACGTGGAGTCGTACAGGTCGCTGTCGAGCCGCAGCACGGCGAGCCGCTCGACGGGGGCGCCGGGCAGCGTCTCGTGGAACCAGCCCGGCAGGAAGCGGACCTGGTCGTCCAGCAGGCCGTAGCGCTCGAAGTTCCTTCGTACGGTGGGCAGATCGACCGCGATCGTGTCGTTGTGCAGGTGGGTGGCGAGCTCGCGGTCGCCGTGGTGGCCGGACGCGTCCGGCGGCGGCATGCCTTGGAAGGAGTCGGCGACCCACACCTGGCGGTCGGTCACATCGTGGGCGCGCAGCACCGCGCGCATGAGGATGCACGCCCCGCCCCGCCAGACGCCGGTCTCGATGAGGTCGCCCGGTACGCCGTCGGCCAGGACCCGCTCGACGCAGCTCTGGAGGTGGTCGAGCCGGAGCAGGCCGATCATCGTGTGCGCGGTGCTGGGCCAGTCCACGCCCAGCCGGCGGTTGAGGTCGTCGTAGGCGGTGGCCGGGGCCCAGGGGGCGGGGATCGGCGGATCCTCGTAAAGGGTGTTGGCCAGCGCCTTCTTCATGAGGTCGAGGTACAGCTCACGGGGCTGCGCGTTCATCGCCCCTCCTTTCCGGCGGTGCCGCGGTCGTCGCGCAGCAGTGGGGCGAGGCCGCGCACGGTGGGCGCGGCGAGAAAGTCCTCGAGGGCGATCGGGCCCCGATGGCGCTCCCGGAGCCGGGCGATCACCAGCGCGGCCGACAGGGAGCTGCCGCCCAGGTCCAGGAAGTGCTGGTCGCGACCGATGTCCGGGCGGCCGAGCACGGCGGACCACACCGAGGCGACGGTCCGCTCCCACTCGTCCTGCGGGGGCTCGCCCTCGGCCGGTGCGGCCGGCGGGTCCGGCAGGCGGGCGCGGTCGGTCTTCCCGTGGGCGGTCAGCGGCAGTTCGGGTACGGCGACCACCTGCCGGGGCACCAGGTACTCGGGCAGCGACCGGGCCAGGTAGGCACGGACGCCGGAGGGGTCCCCCACCACATAGGCGACGAGCTGTGGCTCGCCGGCGGCCTGCCGGGCGGCGACCGCGCATTCCCGCACCCCCGGGTACCGGCCGAGCACCGCCTCGACCTCGCCGGGGTCGACCCGGTGGCCGCGGATCTTCACCTGGTCGTCCGCCCGGCCGAGGTAGTCGTACGTCCCGTCGGCCCGCCGGGCGGCGAGGTCACCGGTCCGGTAGGCGGGTCCCTCGGCCCAGGGCACGGGGAGGAAGCGCCGCCCGGTCAGCTCAGGGTCGTTCAGATAGCCGTACGAGACGCCCGCACCGGCGAGCCACAGCTCGCCGTCGACCACCCGGGCCGTGAAGCCCGGGATCGGCCGGCCGATCGGCGGTGCGTCCGGCCATTGCGCCGGTGGTCCGGTCAGGGTGTGCGCGGTGGCCACATGGGTCTCGGCCGGCCCGTAGTGGTTGTGCAGCCGGCACTCCGGCAGGGCGGCGAAGAAGCGGCGCAGCTGCGGGGTCACCCGGAGTGCCTCGCCCGCGGCGGCCACCTCGCGCAGCGCGCGCGGGTACCGGCCGGTGTGCAGCGCGACCTCGGCGAGGCGGAGCAGTGCGACGGGCGGCAGGAAGAGCCGCTCGATCCCCCACTCGTCCAGCAGTCCGGCCAGCCGGACCAGGTCCCGGCGCTCGTCCTCGGCCGGCAGATACAGCGGGCCGCCGCTGCACCAGGCGGTGAACGCCTCCTGGACGAAGACGTCGAAGCCGAGCGGGGCGAACTGGAGGGTGCGCAGCGGCCGGGCCGAGGTGCTCGCCAGCGTCCAGGCGACCAGGTTGTCCAGGCCCCGGTGCGGCATCCCGATCGCCTTCGGGGTGCCGGTCGAACCGGAGGTGAAGACGACGTAGGCCAGTTGTTCCCGGGCCGGGGCCGGGTCGGCGCCGGGCGTCAGCCGCAGGCCCGCGGTGAGGTCGAAGCGCGCCCCGCTGTCCCGGCGCAGCTGCCTGAGCCTGGCCTCGGGGTAGGCGGGGTCCAGGACGCAGAAAGCACCGCCGGCCAGCAGCGTGCCCAGCACGGCGACCGGGAGTTCGGCGGTGCGTCCGGTGTGGACGGCGACCACCTCGCCGGGGCGCAGTCCGCCCGCGGCCAGCCGGCCCGCCAGTTCCTCGGCCCGCTGCCACAGCTCCGCCCGGCTCATCCGGCCGTCCGCGGTCACCACGGCGGCGGACCGCGGCCGCTCGCGCAGCCGAGCGCGTATCAGTTCCAGAACTCGTGCCATCTCCCGCTGCCCTCCGGCGGATCCGCCCGGGAAGCCCGGGCGCTCCGCATCACATCAGCGAGCTGTTCTGCGCCGGTACCGCGGCGGTTCCGGCCGCGCCGGAGGGCGTTGACCGGCTCGTCGATCAGGCATAGATCGGCGTCTGTGAGGCTCTGACCGGCCCCGATCGCGGCGCCCTTGCCGGCGAGGAAGCGGAAGTACGCAGATGACTCATGGTGACAAGGCGGCAGCAGGTCCCTCCGCAGACGTGGGCGACCTGGCGTTCAAGGTGCTCGGTCCGCTGGAGGTGTGGAGCGACGGCCACCGGGTGAACCCGGGCGGCGCCAAGCAGCGCCAGGTCCTGGCGACGCTGCTGCTGCACGGCAACCGGGTGGCCCCGATCTCCCGGCTGGTCCGGGCCGCCTGGGAGGAGGAGATGCCGCTCACCGCGGCCAACCAGGTACGCAAGATGGTGTGGGACCTGCGGCGCAAACTCCCGGCGGGTGGCCGGATCGTCACCGAGCCGCCGGGTTACCGGCTGGTCCTGCGTGACGGCCAGCTGGACTCCTGGCGGTTCGAGAACCTGCTGTCGCGCGCCGAGGCCGCCGTCGCCGAGAACCGCCCGGAGACCGCGATCGCCCATCTCGGGTCGGCGCTGGAGCTGTGGCGCGGGAGGGCGCTGGCCGGGATGACCGGCTCGGTGCTGACCTGTGCCGGCCGGGATCTCGACGAGCGCCGGCTCGTCGCCACCGAGCGCTGGATCGACCTGCGGCTCGGCTGCGGCGAGGCGCGGGCCCTGGTGCCGGTGCTCCAGTCGCTGGTCGCCGAGCATCCGCTGCACGAGACGCTCCGCGAGCGGCTGATGCTGGCCCTGTACCGCATCGGACGGCGGGCCGAGGCGCTCAGCGTGTTCGCCCAGGGCCGCGCGGAACTCCTCGACCTCGGCATCGACCCCGGCGTCGCGATGGCCCGGCTTCAGGAGCGGATCCTGAACGACGACCCCGAACTGCTGCTGCCCGAGCCGACGCGGCACGACCGCACCGGCCGCGAGACGGTCGTCCCGGCGGCCGCCGCACCCGCCCCGCCCGTCCCCAGCATGCTGCCCTACGACCTTCCGGACTTCACCGGCCGAAAGGAGGAGCTTCGGACACTGGCCCGCCTGGCGGCCGGCGTCTCGGACGGCGCTCCGACCCTGGTCACCGTCAACGGCATGCCCGGGGTCGGCAAGACCGCCCTCGTGGTGCACGCCGCCCATCGGCTCGCCGAGGCCTTCCCCGACGGCCGGCTCTTCGTCGACCTGCATGGCTTCTCCCGCGACAGCGGCCCGCTGTCCCTGACCGACGCGCTGCGCCGGCTCCTGCTCGCGCTCCCGGAGCCACCCGGGCACATCCCGGACGACGTCGACGGCCGGCTGGCGCTGTGGCGGACACGGGTGGCGGGGCGCCGCATCCTGCTGGTGCTGGACGACGTGGGCGACACCTCCGTCGTCCGGCAGCTGCTGCCGGGCACGGGTGGCTGTCTGGTGCTGGTGACCGGCCGGGTGATGATCAACGATCTGGACGGCGCCGTACCGCTGCCGCTCGGGCCGCTGCCGGAAGCGGACGCGACCGGCCTGCTGGCCAGGATCGTCGGCGCCCACCGCATGGACGACGCGGACGCGGCGCGCGCCCTGGTGGACGGGTGCGGGCGGCTGCCGCTGGCCGTCCGGATCATCGGCACCCGGCTCACCCACCGCCGCGCCTGGAACCTGGCGTACGCGGCCCGGCGGATGCGCCGCGAGAACCTGCGTCTGCAAGAGCTGACGCTGGCCGAGCGGAGCGTCGCCGACGAGATCCTGCTGTCGTACCGGCGGCTGCGGCCCGATCAGCGGCAGATGCTGGTGAGTCTCGGCGCCCTCGCCTCCGGCGGCTTCGACGGCCGCGCCGCCGCGGGCCTCGCCGGCGTCCCGCTCCCCCGGACGGAAGAGCTGCTGGAGGAACTGGTCGACTCATGCCTGCTCCTCCCGCTGCCCGTCCCCGGCCACTACCAGCTGCACGAACTGGTCCGCAGCTTCGTCCTCACCCGGCCCACGGCAGATGAGCCCGAGGCAGTCGCCCAGGGGCTCGGCGCCGACATGCAGGGACCCGGGGCCGGCGCACACGGGCTTGAGGGCGGGACGTACGGACCCGGGGCCGGGGTTGCCGCGCAGCGCCCCGGAGCCGGTACGAACGGGCCCGGGGCCGGGCTCGCGAGCCTGCCGTTGCCCGGCCGCCGGCCCGGCTGCCGGTGCGCCTGAACGGTGACCGGCAGCCTCAGCGGGCCGCCACCGGCTCGCGCAGCAGACGCAGCCGGGGCGTTCCTGCCGACGGGCAGTCGAGCCGGGCCCGGCCGCCGACCGGCAGGGTGGACATCGGGTCGGCGTGACCCAGGTCGAACCCGGCGGCGACCGGGAGACCGGCGGGCAGGCAGCTCAGCAGCACCTCGTCGTGGCCGGCGTACCCGGAGGCCGTCCTCCCCGGGCCGTTCACCCTGCTGACGACCACTCCGCCGGCACGGCGGAAGACGCCCGCGAGCCGGAACTGCTCCAGCCGCGCCCAGAGTTCGTCCGGGGCCAGACCGTCGATCTCCAGGAACACCAGGGAACCGTCGGCGGGTTCGGGCCACAGGGAGGTGCCGAGCAGCAGCCCGAGCACCACCAGCGACCCGCCCCACAGCGGCCCGGCCGCCTCGCCCGGGCACAGGGTGCGGGTCGGCTGTGCGCCGCTGTTCCCGCTCCTGCGCCGGGTGTCCTCGCGGTCCCAGAAGAGGTTCTCGTCCGACCAGTCGGCCGCGGTGGCCACCGTCCGCTCGCGCCAGTCGTGCGCCCGGCCGAGCACCTGGTCGAACTCGGCCGCGGTCGATTCCCACGGCCCGTCGGCCTCACCCCACTCGGAGACGACCATCGGCCCGTGGAAGGCGACCAGCCCGGAGCGCTGCGGGACCAGGTTGACCAGTGAGGTCAGGTCGCTGTAGCCGACGAGCGGCTTGCCAACCCGCCCGATGCGCCCGAAGTCCAGGTGGGGCAGGACGGGAGTGAGGGTCCAGCCGCCGACGGCGGCGATCACACCGTCGGTCTCCTCCAGCAGGGTGTGCAGTTCCTCCGCGAGCGCCTCGGGGGGCAGGGTGCCCGCGCCCTCCGCCGACCGGCAGGAGTCCCCGGGTACGACGGTGTAACCCTGGGCGCGCAGTGCGGCCAGCCCCCGGGCGAAGCGACGCGGGAACAGCACCGGCGCCGGGCTGCTCGGCGCCCACACCCCGAGCCGGGCGCCGGCCGGCAGCAGGGCGGGCCATCGGGCGGCCGTCGCGCCCGTCGCCGTGGTCGTCGGGGTCGTCATCGGGGTCGTCATCAGTTGGCTCCCGTCGTCTCGATCGTGTGATCCGGTCGGTGCGCCCACTCCTCGCGGCCGTGCCGGACCAGGTGCTCCCGCAGGGCCGCCGGCGACAGCCGGCGGGGCGGTTCGGCGCGGCCCCGGTGGACCCGCAACTCCCGTTCCTCCTCGCCGGGGCCGGTCACGACCACCCGCCAGGGGACGCCGACGGCGTCGGCGAAGCGCATGCGCGCACCGAACGACGCGCCGTGCCGGTCGTCCAGCACGGCGGGGATCTTGTGCCGCAGCAGGTCCGTGTAGACCTGGACCGCCGCCTCGTCCGCCGCCGCCGACCTGCCCTGCGCCGTCACCAGCACATCGAAGGGCCGTACCGCGGCGGGCAGCGCCACGCCGTCCGGCGTCCGGTGCTGCTCCAGCAGGGCCAGCACACACCGCTGGATGCCCAGGCCGTAGGTGCCCATCACCGGCACCCGGACCTGGTTGTCCGCGGCGCGGAACCGGACGGCGAACTTCCCGGCGTGCTCGTAGCCGTACCCCATGGCGACCCCGCCCTGCGGCAGCGCGTCCTCGGGGCCGGTCTCCCGCGCGGGGTCGCGGTGGTACGGGATGGTCCGGTTGCGCGGCCGGTCGCCCCGGGCGTAGGGGAAGATGAACTCGAAGCCGCCGGTGGTGTCGTCGCTGACCAGTTCCGCGCGCACGCCGAGGGCGTCCAGTACGGCACGCAGCGTCTCCTGCGCGTGCCGGGCGCTGCGCAGATAGCCCGCGTGGTCGGCGTCGAGGCTGGCGAAGAGACAGCACTGGAACTGCCGGGAGTTGTAGATGCCCTGCGGGCGGTCGCGGAACCGGAAGATCTCCCGGAACTCGAACAGCCGCATCGGCAGCTGCCGGTGGGATCCGAGACCGGCCCGGCCGAGGTAGGCCAGCAGGGGTTCCTCGCTGGTGGCGGAGAGGGTGTACTGCTCGAACGGCTCGGCGAACCCGATCAGTTCACCGGCGTACTTCTCCAGCCAGCCGGCCGGTGCCACCGTGTCGATCCGGCTGACGGCCGGTCCGTGGAACTCGGCGTACCCGGCGAGTTCCAGTTCGCGGCGCACCACCTGCCGGATGTTGGTGATCAGCCGCTGCCCGACGGGCGAGAACCACGGGAAGCCCGCGTCGGTGAACCGGGCGAGCCCGAGCTGGTGGGGCAGGTCCGCCTCCGCGGACTCCGGGGGCGGCAGCGGCCGACCCAGCAGTTCGGCGTGCGGGATCCTGTTCAGTCTCATACGTGCTCCGGCTGCGTCCGATGGTTCGCCAGCAGCTCGACGAGCCGCCAGGGGGGCAGGTATCGCTCGGTGAGGCGGACACCGAGGTGGGCCAGCGCGTCCTCCACCGCGGCCACCACGGCGGCGGGGGCCAGTACGGCACCGCCCTCGCCGAGTCCGCGGAAGGGCACGTCACCCGGGCGTTCGGTGTCCGCGTGCACGATCTCGATCGGCGGGACCGTGCGGGTGGTGGGCAGCAGGTAGTCGGTGAGGGAGGCCGACAGCTGGCGGCCGTCCGCGGCATAGCCGGACCGCTCGTGCAGCACGGTCGCGATGCCCTGCACCGCTCCGCCGCGCAACTGCCCGTCGGCCACGGCCGGGTTGATGATCCGTCCACTGTCGGCGACGATCAGATAGCGGCGCACCGCCACGGTCCCGAGGTCCGGGTCGATCTCCACCCAAGCGCAGTGGGTGGCCTCCGCCCAGCCGGTCTCCGCGCCGTCGAACACCTCGGTCACGTCCAGCCGCCCGTCCGCCGCGCCGAAGTGCCGTCGCAGCAGGCCCGGGAGGTCGGTGAGGACGGTGCCGTCGGTCCGGGAGACGATCTCTCCGGCCGCGAGGTCGAGGTGGTGGGCGGGGCGCCCGGCCTCGGCGCCGGCGGCGGTCAGCAGCCGTTCGCGCAGTGTGCGCGCGGCGCGCAGCACCGCCCCGCCGGCCAGCGCGGCCGCCCGGCTGGCGCCGGTCCCGGCCAGGCTGTACGGCACCTCGGCGGTGTCCCCGGAGACGACGTCGATCTCCGCCATGGTCAGGCCCAGGATGGACGCGGCGATCTGGGACAGCGTGGTCGCCTGCCCCTGGCCGTGCGGGATCTGGGCGGTCCGGATGGTGAGCCGCCCGGCCGGGGACAGCACCAGCCGGACCGGTTCGGGGCCGATGTGCGAACCGACGGCCTCGCTCAGGCTCCATGGGCCGGGCGCGGGTTCCAGCAGGGTGGTGATGCCCAGGCCGAGCAGCCTGCCCTCGGCGCGGGCCCGTGCCTGCTCCGCCCGGAAGGCGCCGAGCCGGGCGCGGCCGCGGCCCAGCCGCAGGGTCGAGCCGAGGCGGGGCATGTCGGCCAGTGAGGCGCCGACGACGGTACGCGAGTCGGGGCCGTCGACCCGGGCCAGGTGACGCAGCCGGTAGTCCGCCGGCTCCTCGCCGAGTTCCCGGGCGATCAGGTCCATGGTGCGCTCGGCCGCGAAGACCGCCATCTCCCAGGGCCCGCGGTAGGCCACATAGGGCGTCCGGTTGGTGAGGACCAGCCGGCCGCGGAACTCGTACGCCGGGATCCGGTAGCAGTTCGGCAGCAGGCAGCCCACGAGGGCCACGAAGACGGCGCTGGCGATCGGCGGTACGGGGTAGGCGCCCTGGTCGGCGGTCAGGTCGGCCCTGAGGCCCAGGATCGCGCCGTCCGGGCCGAGCGCCACCTCGATGTCGATCTCCTCGCCCCGGGCCTGGCCCGCCGCGGTGAGGTGCTCGCGCCGGTCCTCGATCCAGCGGACCGGACGGCCCAGCCGGATGCTCGCCCAGCACACGGCCGCGTCCTCGCGGTACATCCCGCCCTTGATCCCGAACGAGCCGCCCATGTTCGCCGGCACCCGGACCCGGATCAGCTCCGGGTCCAGGCCGAGCACCTCGGCGAGGAACGCGCGGTGCGAGTTCGGCGACTGCGAGGCCACGTCGTAGCCGAGGCGGCCGGTCTCCGGGTCGTACACGGCCAGCCCGCCGCGCGGTTCGAGCGGCGCGTTCTGCACCCGCTCCTGGCGCAGCCGGTGCCGCACCACGCGCGTGGCTTCGGCGAAGGCGGACTCGCAGTCGCCGTGCCGGCGGTGCTCGGTGTACAGCACATTGCCGTCGACCTCGTCGAAGAGGGGCTCGGCGGTGGCGGCGCGGGGGTCCATGACGGGCTTCAGCACCTGGTAGCCGACGGCCACCAGGTCGGCGGCGTCCTCGGCCACGCGGGCGCTGCCGGCGACGACCAGGGCCACCGGGTCGCCCTCGAAGCGGACCCGGTCGCCCTGAAGGGGGGCGAACGCCGGTGAGGTGTAGCCGGGCAGGGGACAGCCGACGGTGATCGGGTTCAGCGAACCGGCCAGGTCCGCCGCGGTGTAGACCGCGACCACCCCGGGTACGGCCAGGGCCGGCGCGACATCGATCCCGGTGATCCGGGCGTGGGCGTGCGGGCTGCGGACGAAGCGGGCGTGCAGCATGCCCGGCACGGTCAGGTCGGCCACGTACCGGGCGTCGCCGGTGAGGAAGTCCCGGTCCTGCGGGCGCAGCGCGCTGCTGCCGATGCCGTCGTCTCCGGGTTCCGCCCGGGGCGGGGTGCCGGCGGGAAGGGTGGCGGCGGCGGTCAGCACGGCCCGCACGATGCTGTCGTACCCGGTGCACCGGCACAGGTTGCCGGCCAGCCGGGTCCGTACCTCCGCCTCGGTCGGGCGGGGGTTCTCGGTGAGCAGCGCGTGAGTCTCCATCAGGAAGCCCGCGGCGCAGAATCCGCACTGGAAGGCGTGCTCCGCCCAGAACACCTCTTGCAGGTGCCGCAGGAGCGGGTCCGCCGCGGCGTCCTCCGCGGTCCGTATCGCGCTCCCGGCGACCTGACCGGCCGGCACCGTGCAGGAGCGGGCGGTCCGGCGGTCGACCAGGACCGTGCAGGATCCGCACACCCCCTCCTCGCAGCCCAGCCGGACACTGGTACGTCCGTGTCGTTCCCGCAGTTCGTCGGCGAGGGAGACGCTGCCGTCGGCGGCCGGCGGAAGCGCGTCGATCGGCGCGCCCGGCCGGCCCGGCGTCGCCCGGTTCGGACTGCTGGGTGTGTCCGGCCCGTTCGGTGTGGGCGCGGATGGGGTCATGGGTGCTCCCGGCGGGCTCGGGTGGTTGCTTGGGCGAGGGCCTGGCGGGCCAGGACGCGGGTGACGTGGCGGCAGTAGGCGGCGGGCGGGCCGTTGGTCTCCGGCTCGGGGACGTCGAGCGGCACGGTGTCGGCGGCGGCGTCCGCGGCGGCGTCCGGCAGGGCGGTGACGTCGATGACGGCAGGGGCCGAGACCCGGGTGGAGACGGTGAGTTCGGCGCGCCGGAGGGTGCCGTCCGGTGCCGTCTCGACGACGGCCGCCACGCAGACGACCGGCCGGCCGCCGGTGGGGTGGGACAGGTCGCACAGCGCCTGCCCGATCCGTCCGGCTCGCACCGGCACGCTGACGCCGACGACCAGTTCGCCGGGGCCGAGCCGGGTGGTGTGCGGCCCGGTGATCCAGGACCGCAGCCCGCTGCGGCGGTCGCCGTCGGGACCGGCGAGGTGCAGTTGTGCGTCCAACGCGACGGCGGCGGTCAGGAGTTCGGAGCCGGGCGCGGCGAAGGCCAGCGTGCCGCCGAGGGTGCCGCGGTTGCGTACGGCGGCGTGCCCGGTCCGGGCGGCGGCCACGGCGAGCAGCGGGGCCGCCGCAGCGACGCGCGGGTCGGTCTCCAGGGTGCGGTGCCGGGTCATCGCCCCGATGCCGAGGTGGCCGCCGGTGGTCGTCAGGTGGGCCAGCCCGTCGACGCGGTTGAGGTCGACCAGGGTGCGGGCGCGCCGGATGCGTGCGGCCAGCAGCGGGACGAGGCTCTGACCACCGGCCAGGGGGACCGCCTGCGCACCCGGATCGGCCAGCAGGTCCAGCGCGTCGCGCAGGTGCCGCGGCGAGCGGTACTCGGTCTGGGGGATCTTCACGGCCGTCCTCCGGTCGGTCGGCGCAGCGGCCGGTGCCGGGAGGGGGGAGACTCCCGGCACCGGCCGTGCGGGGGTCAGCGCTGCGGGCCCACCTGCGAGGCGGTGAACAGCTCCGGCTCCCCCAGCTCGTCGGCCTCGCAGCGGACGAGCAGCTCGGTGTAGCCCATGTGGGAGAGGTTGTCGCGGAACAGCCGCATGAACGCCGCGTACTGCTCGACCAGGGCGGCACGCGCGTCGGGCGCCAGCTCGTCCAGGTGCGGGCGGGCGAGGATGTCCCGGACGAAGCCGTCCACCACCTCGTCGGAGATCCAGTCGAAGGCGTACTTCTCCTGGTGGAAGGGGATGCGGCCGTCGCCGAGGAAGAAGTCGAGCCAGTAGGACTCCTCCAGCGGTTCGACCGTCACCTGGATGGCCTCGGTGACGTCGGAGAGCAGCTTCTCCGAGGGCTGCTTGACGTAGTACATCGGGATCGCCGCGATGAAGCCGCCCGGACGCACCACGCGGGTGTACTCGGTCAGGGCGCGGTCCCGGTCCGGGATCAGCGAGGTGACGTTGCCGCAGAAGACCAGGTCGAAGGAGTCGTCGGCGTAGCCCGTCGAGGTGGCGTCGTTGACCTCGAAGGTGATGAGGTCGGCGACGCCGAGGCTCTCGGCCCGGCGGCGGGCCTCCTCGATGCTGCGCTCGTTGATGTCGATGGCGGTCACCCGGCAGCCGACCAGACGGGCCAGCTCGATGGCGGTGATACCGGTGCTGGTGCCGATCTCCAGCACATGGCTGTCCTTGCCGAGATGGGCGCGGGTGGCCAGGTGGGAGACGCTCGCGACGCCGCCGGGCGGGCGGTTGGTCTCACGCACGACGGAGATCAGCTCGTTGTAGTTCATGGCCAGGATGTCGGCCGCGGTGAGGTTGCCGAGGTTCATGGGAAATTCCTCCCGATTGTTGGGGTGTTCGAAGTGGTGGGCGTGGTTCAGGGAATGGCGGGCAGGCCGTTGGCCCGCTCCAGCAATTGCAGGTCGCGGATGTCACCGTGGCGCAGCACCCACATGAGGAACCGCTCGACGCCCATTCCGAAACCGGCGGTGCGCAGCGGCTTCTCCTGCTTCATACGGAGGTACCAGTGGTAGTCCTCCTCGGGTACGGCGTGCGCCGCGAGGGCCTTGCGGGCCTGCTCGGCGTCGACGTGCCGCTCGCCGCAGCCGATGACCTCGCCGGGGCCGATCAGCAGGTCGGCGTTCATGGCCTTCTGGCCGGTCTCGTCCAGCGCCTGGTAGAAGGGCACGGAGAGATGGTCGGAGTGGGTCAGCCAGACGGGCCCGTACAGCTCCATCAGCCGGTGCTCGCCGGCCCGGGTGATGGTCCGCCAGCCGTCGTGGAAGCGGAAGTACTCGGGGGCTCCGTCGAGCGCCGCGACCGCGTCGTCGAAGCTGATCCGCGCGGTGGGCCGGGCCAGGAACTCCGTCAGGTGGCCGGTGCCGGCGGCGACGCGGGCGAGCGGCTCCGCCAGGTCGCGGACCACGGCCGCCGCCAGGTGGCGCACATAGGCGTCGGCGACGTCGATGACGTCGTCCAGCCCGCCGGGGATCTCCGCCTCGCTGTGGAAGAACTGGGCGAGGTGGGTGGCGTCGGTGTCCTCGCCGCGGAAGCTCGGCATCAGGTAGTAGCAGCCGTCGTCGGCGAGCCGGCAGCCGTACTCCAGCAGGAACTGCATGGAGTCGGCGAGGTAGGTCGGGATGCCGAACAGGTCCACCTGTACCGGCAGCGAGTCGCTGCCGAGTCCCATGGGCGACGAGATGGACGAGGTGGTCACCGGCAGATGCAGTGCGCGCACCCCGCGCTCGCGCCAGAAACGCGCCGTCTCGTAATTGACGAGGTCCTGGAGTTCGACGAGGGTCGAATACAGCGGGTCGTCAAGAATTCTGAGATAGCGCGGCAGGCCGGCCGCGGATTCTTCTGCTGTCGCGTCTTGTTCGACAATCGACACGTCATGCACCTCCGATTCGCACGGCTGGTGTCGCCGTCTTCTTCTTCATCGTGCTGGCCGGCTGTCCCGGAATTGTTCCGGTCGCTTCGTGGCCGTCAGCGGGGAAAGGGAATGCGAAGGGAATCGAGCCATGCCTCGACCAGCGGGCGGCTCAGCAGCTGCCGGCGGAAGACGGTGCTGCACCGCAGACCGTCGCCGGAGTCGGAGATCCACAGGCTGATGTCGAACATCGCGTCGGTGAGTGTGGGTACGTCGATCTCCCCGCGGACACCGCCGAGTTCGAGGCCGAGCGGTGGGTTGCCGGAGATGAAGACGGACCGCCGCTCGTAGGAGAACTCCCCGCTCGTTCCGTCCGCGTTCCCCACCGCGTCCAGTACCGCGTCGTACGGCAGTCCCTGGTGCCGCATCGTCCACAGCACGCCCTCGCGGACGGCGGCGACGGTCTCCGGCAGGCCGGCGGAGGGCGGTGCGTCCACGGTGACCGGCAGCACGCTGACGAAGTTGCCGAGGACGCCCCTCGCCTGCGGCACGAAACGGCCGGGGAACGGGGAGAAGAAGCTGAGGCCCTCGCCGAGGACGCTGGGCCGCATGGCGTGCAGCACCTTGGCCGTGGCGAGCATGAAGCCGGACACCCTCAGTTCCCTGGCCTCGCGGACATGCCGTTGGTAGTCCGCCCCGGTCAGGCGGACCGAGGCCTGTTCCCCTTCGGACGTCAACTCCCGCCAGGGCACAGGCCGTTCGAGGACCGTTTCGGGGATGCCGGCCGGCAGTCGCTGCCGCCAGGCCGCGCGCAGCCCCGACTCGCCGCCCCCGGCCAGGGCCCGCCGCTCGGCGGCCGCCACCCGGGCGAGGGAGGCGCGGCGCCGGGCCGCGAGGAAGCGGGACTCGTCGTCACCGCCGTAGGCCTCGTGCAGGTCGTCCAGGAACTGGGCGTAGGAGATGCCGTCGCACACGGTGTGGTCGATCTTGATCACCAGGCAGCAGCCGGCGCCTTCGCTCCGTACGCAGACCACCTTGAGCAGGCGGCCGTCCCGCAGGTCGAAGGGGTTGCGGATCTCGGCGTCCGCGATGCGCCGTGCCGTCTCGTGCAGCTCGTGCCGTCCGACGGCGCCCAGGTCCACCACCTCGAGCAGGGGCTGCCACGGCGGCTCGGTCCGGTACTGGGGGCCGAGGTCCGGGTGGACCCGATAGCGGCTGGTGAGCGCGGGGTTGGCCCGGACGGTCCAGCCCAGTGCGCGTTCCAGCCGCGCGGGTTCGACCGCCGGCTCCGGGAAGGCGAACAGAAAGCAGGTGACGTTCTCGGAGGGGATGGTTCCGTCGTCGCGCTGCTGGTACCGCAGGCCTATGCCCATGCGGTGCGGGACGCTGTGCCAGCCGTCGGGCCGGTCGGGCGGGGCGGCTGTGGTCATGGACGGGCTCCTCGGGGATCGGGGGCGATGGGGGCGGGAGCGGGGCTCTCGGCCGGATCCCGGCGCCGGACGGCGACCAGGCCGACGGCGTGCAGCAGGGCGGCCGCGGTCTGGGCCGCCGCCAGCCCGAGGAACACCCCGTGCAGGCCAAGCCCCTGTACGGTCGAGCCGCTGACCAGCCAGCCGGCGGCGGCCCCCGTCAGCGCGAGGGTCGTGGCGACGGTGAGGGTCTCGGCGCGCACCGCGGCCGGCACCCGCAGGGCGCGGACGGCCGCGACCGGAGCGCTGGACACTCCGTTGAGCAGCCCGGCGACGGCCAGCGAGGCGGTCAGCGCGGGTACGCCCAGTGGCAGCAGCAGCGTGAAGAAGGAGAGGGCGAGCAGCGCCCGGCCGGTCACCGCCAGCACCGGTGCGGGCAGGCGCCGCAGCAGCGGGCCCACCAGCAGGGTGCCGAGCAGCGCTCCGCCGGCGAACCCGCCGGACAGCAGGCCGGCCACGGCGGGCATGCCGTGGCCGCGGCTCAGGGCGATCACCGGGATGGTGGCGAACAGGCCCTGCCAGGCAAACTCGGAGAGGGCCAGCGCCAGGGACCAGGTGGCCAGCAGCGGATCCGCCCACAAGGTCCGCACCCCGACGGTCAGCGCCCCGCGCCCGGTACCCGACGCCTCCGCAGCCCACCCGCCGGCCGACAGTCGACGCAGTACCAGAACCCAGCCCGCGCCCGGCCGCTCCCCATCCCGAGCCCGTGCCGACAGGCGACGCCGGATCAGAAACCGACCCGCGGGCGACCGCTCCCCGCCCCAAGGCTCCGGCGGAAGGTCACGCCGACCCGGAATCCGACCCCCACCCGGCCGCTCCCCGGCCCCTCCATCCGCCGACAGCCACCGCCGGACCAGAACCCAGCCCGCGCCCGGCCACCGCTCCCCAGCCCGAGCCTCTGGCGCAAGGTCACGCCCTGCCGGAACCCGACCCCCACCCGGCCGGTCCCCCACCCGTCCATCCGCCGACAGGCGACGCCGGGCCGGAAGCCGATCCGTGCCTGGCAGGGCGGCAGGCCGGGTCTGCACCGGCAGGTGACGGCGTATCAGCAGCGCCGAGGCCGCGAAGGTCGCCGCGTCGAGGGCGACGACCCGGGCGGGGCCGAGGACGCCGACCAGCAGCCCGCCCAGTGGGGGGCCGATCATCAGGCCCAGACGCATGGCGCTCTGCAGCGCGGCGGTGGCCCGGCTGAGCAGCTTCTCGTCCTCGCCCGTGAGGTCGGGCAGCAGCGCCTGCTGGCTCGCCGCGTACGGCGCCAGCCAGCCGCCCATGGCGAACATCACCAGGGCGGCCGCGGGCACGCTCAGCGCGTCGTAGGCGGCGAGGACGGCCAGCAGCGCGACCAGCGTGCCGCGGGCGCAGTCGCCGAGGAGCATCACCCGGCGCGGCCCGAGCCGGCCCGCCCAGGACGCGCCGAGCACCCCGAGAAGCACGGTGCCGCACAGCCCCGCGCCCATCACCAGCCCCATGTCCCCGGGCGAGTGCGTCCGGGTGAGGACCAGCCAGGGGATCGCCACGGTGCTCAGCCCGCTGCCGAGGACGGACGTGGCCTCGGCGGCGAGCAGGGCGCGCAGCGTCCGGTGCCGACGGAGCCGGACCGGCGCGGGGGCACCCGTCATGACCGGTGCCCGAGCACCTGCGCGGTGAAGTCGCCGAGCCGGGGCCAGTCGAACAGGGTGGTCAGCGGAACCTCGCGCCCGAAGCGGCGGGCGACGCCGATCACCAGGCTCTCGGCGAGCAGCGAGTGGCCGCCCAGCTCGAAGAAGGAGTCCTCCGGGCCGATGCCGTCGATCCCCAGGACCTCCTCCCAGACCTCGACCATGGCCCGGACCGTCGCCGCGTCCGCCGCCGCGGTCGCGTCCGGCGTGCCGGTGTCCGCGGCGGCCGTGCCGGTTCCCGCGAGGATGTCGGCGAGGGGGGCGTCGGGGTGTTCGGCGATGGTCCAGAGCACGTCCTGGTAGTCGGCGGCCATCGCCGTGAGGAGCGTGCGGCCGAGGGCGCCCGCCGGGTCCTTCCACAGCACATGGGTGCCGGCACTGTCCTCGCGGACCATGACGGCGAGGGTGAACCCGGCGCTGCTCTCGATGTCGAGCATGCTCAGCACGGCCTTGGTGTCCGGGCCGGTCAGCGGCAGTTCCTGCACGTCCAGGCCGTCGCGCAAGCCCGCGTGCCAGAACTGGAACACGCTGCGGTGGGTCAGTTCGCGCGCCTGGGGGCCGACCAGGCCCGCCGCGCGCATGATCGCCGGCAGCGGCAGCTCGCCGTGCAGCAGCGCGGCCTTGACCTGGCCGCGGACCTGCTGGAGCAGCTCGGTGTAGGTGTCCGAGGGCGCCATCCGGCAGCGGATCGGAAGCGGGTTGACGAAGTATCCGATCTGCTGGCGGGTCTCCTCCGGTATCCGGCCGTGGAACGGCAGGAAGGAGAGGATGTCCGCGGCGCCGCTGTAGCGCCGCAGCAGCGCGTAGTACCCGGCGAGCAGTGCCGTCACATAGGAGACGCCCGCCGCCTGGGCCCGGTGCCGCAGCGCGTCGGAGAGGTCCGCGGGCAGCCGGTCGCTCACCATCGTGTAGCGCGGCTCGTCGGCCGGGGCGGGCAGCGGCAGGTCCGGCGCCCCGGACCCCAGCTCCCGGCGCCAGTACTCCCGGTGGGCGGATCCGGCGTCCGTCTCGGCGAGTTCGACCGAGCGCCGGGCATGCCGCTCGAGGACGGCCGGGTCGTCGGGGACGGTGATCGGCTCGCCCGCGTAGGCCTGCCGGAGCGCGTCGAGGAGGAGCAGCACGGAAGCGCCGTCGCTGACCAGGTGGTGTGTCACGAGCAGCAGCACCGTCCAGTCCGGCCCGTCGATCAGCTCGACCCGGGCGAGGGGCCCGCGGCGCAGGTCGAACGGCACCTGCCAGGCCTGGCGGACCGCGAGGTCGCGGTCGAGGCGGGTGGCCGACACGCGGACCGGGACGGCCGGGGCGTCGGACCAGTCGAGACGGTTGCCGTCGGGCCCGGCCGTCACCCGCGCCCGCAGGTGCGGGAAGGCCGTGCCGAGCTGTTCGACCGCGGTGCGCAGCCGGTCCGGGTCGATGGTGCCGCGCACCAGGAGCGGCAGCGGGATGATGTGGGTCGCGGCGTCGGGCGCGAGTTCCCAGGCCACCCGCATGGCCTCCTGCCCGACGGAGAGCGGGATCGTGTGCTGTGCGGTGTTCATGAGGTCCTCTCAGGCTGGTGGGGCAGGCCGGCCCGCCCCTCGGCGAGGGCGCGCCGGTCGGTCTTTCCGGAGGGGCTGCGCGGCAGCTCGGCCATCGCCACGAAGCGGCCGGGCACCATGTGCCGGGGCAGGACGCGGCCGGCCTGGGCAGCGGGGTCCGGGTGCGGGCGGGCCGGATCGGGCACGTAGTAGGCGGTGAGCTGCTTGGTGCCGGTGCGGCTCTCGCCGAGGACCACGGCCAGGTCGCGGATGCCCGGGAGGCGGCGCAGTACGGTCTCCACCTCGCCGAGTTCGATCCGGAAGCCGTTGATCTTCACCTGGTCGTCCTCCCGCCCGGCGAAGCGGAGCCGGCCGTCCCGCAGCTCGGCGAGGTCCCCGGTGCGGTAGCAGCGCCCGGCGGGACCGTCCGGCAGGTCCAGGTGCCGGAACCGCTCCGCGGTGAGGTCGGGGCGGTTCAGATAGCCGGCGGCGACGCCCGCGCCGCCGATCCAGATCTCGCCCAGGACGTTCTCCGGGACAGGCCTGAGCCGTTCGTCGAGGAGGTGCAGTGCACAGCCGTCCAGCGGGGTGCCCAGGTCGCCTACGGCCTCGGCGGGGTCGGCGGGCAGCGTCGCGGTGGCGGCGAGCACGGTGGCCTCGGTGGGGCCGTAGCAGCTGACGAACTCGCAGTCGGCGCCGACGAGTTCACGCCAGCGGCGGACGTCGGCGGGGTCGATGACCTCGCCGCCGAGGACGACCCGGCGCACGGTGGCGGGCGGCGCGGGCAGGGACCGTACGGCCTGGACCAGATAGCGGAAGACGGAGGGGACGGCGCCCAGCACCGTGACGCGCTCGCGGACCAGCAGCTCGGCGCAGGCGCGGGGCGAGAGCACCGCCTCGGCCGGCACCACCACCAGCGTCCCGCCGGTGGCGAGGGCGCCCCACATCTCCAGGACGGAGAAGTCGAAGGAGTAGGAGTGGAACAGGGTCCAGACATCGTGCTCGGTGGCGGGGTACCGCGCGGTGAATGCCTCGATCATCGCGACGACGTTGCGCCGGCGTACCTCGACGCCCTTGGGGCGACCGGTGGAGCCCGAGGTGTAGATGACGTAGGCCACGGCGTCGTCGTCGCCCGGGCCCGCCGGGGGCACCGGCCCGGGCTGCGGCCGGGTGAGGTCGAGCCGGTCGAGCCGGAGCACGTCGAGGCCGGGCCGGGCGGGTTCGGCGAGGTCCTGGTCGGCGAGGACCAGGGCGATGCCGCTGTCCTCGATCATGTGGTCGCGCCGCTCGGCGGGGTAGGCGGGGTCGAGCGGCACATAGGCATGGCCGGCCGCGCCGACGGCGAGGACCGCGACCACGAGATCGGCGGTGCGGCCGAGGTGGAGGCCGATGCGCCGGCCGGGGGCGGGACAGCGCTCGTGCAGTACGGCGGTGAGCGCCCGGACCCGGCCGGCGAGTTCCGCGTAGGTCAGCTGCTTCTCGGCGTCGCGGACCGCGATCCGGTCGGGTACGCGTTCCGCCTGCGCGGTGAAGAGCCGGTGGAGGGAATGCAGGGACAGGGGGGACAGGGGGGACTGGGGGGACAGGGGGGCGGTGGGCACGGCGGGTCTCACCTCTCGTCGGCCGGCTGCGGGCAGGGGTGTCACAGGCCGAGGCGGACGCGCAGCCGGCGCATCCAGGCGTCGGCCTGGAGGATCATTTCGACGTCGGCCCGGCCGAACCAGCCGCCGCGGTCGAGCAGGCGGGGGTCCTCGGTGATCGCGGTGGCGCGGCCGACGTCCAGCAGGGGGCGCACCGGGGCCGTCGCGTCGTCGAGCAGGCTCCGCAGCCGGTCCAGCAGGAAGGCCTTGTACCGCTCGTCGTAGGTGGCCGGGTAGGTCGACTTGATCCGGTGCAGCACGGAGGGCGGCACCAGGTCCCTGGCGATGTCCCGCAGTTGGCTCTTGGTGCGGCCGCCGGTGAACTTCAGCTCCGGGGGGACGTTGTACATGAAGGAGTAGAGGGCGTGGTCGGCGAAGGGGAACCGGAGTTGCAGCCCCGCCGCGGTGCCCAGCCGCTCGGCGTGCAGCATGGTCTGTTCCAGCAGTCGTCCGGTGGTCAGGTGGTCCAGCTGCCGGACGGCGCGGCGGGCCGGCGAGTCCGTCGGCAGGGTGGGCACCTCGGCCAGCGCGGCGTCGAAGGTCCGCTCGAGATAGCCGTCGATGTCGACGGAGCGCAGCAGTTCGCCGCTGAACAGCCCGGTGCCGATGCCGTACGGGACGCCGAACCGCCGGGACTGCTCCAGCCAAGGGAAGCCGCGCAGTTCGCGCAGCGTGTCCAGCTCGCCGTACAGGCCGCCGAACATGGTGTCCGCGGCCTCGCCGCACAGCGCCACGGGCACCCGCTCGGCCGCGCGCCGGGCGAGGAGGTAGGGGGTGACGTTCTTGTCGCCGAAGGGCGAGGGATGGTCCTTGGCGGCGAGGACCTGCTCGCGGGTCGGCGGGTCGCAGACGTCCGCCACCGTGACCAGGACGTCGTGGTGTTCGCAGTCCCAGAAGCGGACCACGTCCTCGATGAAGGGGAGGTCCGGCACCCTGGCCCGGGTGCCGTCGAAGGCCACGGTGAAGGAGACGGCCCGCCGGTTCGTGCCGTGGCTGACCAGCCCGGTCAGCAGGCTGGAGTCGAGGCCGCCGGAGAGCAGGACCGCCGGCTCGTGCCCGGCGATGTCCTCGGCGACGGATGTCCGCAGCAGTTCGTCGGCGCGCGCGGTCGTCGCGTCCGGGTCCAGGACGTGGTCCCGGGCCTCCAGTGCCCAGTAGCGGTGCGTCCGGGTCCGGTCTGCGGTGATGCGCACCAGGCCGGCCGGCGGGACCTCGCGGACACCGCGCAGCGCGCCGTACCCGGACGGGCGCAGCTGGGTGACGACGGCGCACACGCCGTCGGCGTCCAGTTCGGGGGTGACCAGCCGGTGTCCGGCGAGGACGGCGAGGTCGGAGGCGAACAGCGCCCCGTCGGCGGTCGGGATCCAGCTCAGCGGCTTGACGCCCATCCGGTCGCGGCCGAGCAGGAGTTCGCTCCGGGTCGCGTCCCAGATCGCGAAGGCGAAGGCGCCGTCCAGGTGCTCGGCCACGGCCGCGCCCCATCGCAGATAGGCGTGCAGGATCAGCTCGGCGGGCGACGGCGGCGTTCCCGTGGCCGTCGCGTCGGCGCCGACGGCGGCCCGGAGCCCGGCGGCGTTCTTGAGGTAGCCGTCGCAGACCGCGGCGGCGACCGTCCGGCCGTCCGCCGTGGCCACGGCCGGCTGCTCGGAGCCGTGCCACGCCTGGTCGGTGCGCTGGATCAGGGCCGCGTGCCGCTCGGTCCAGGTGGCGGCGGTGCGGGGGCCGCGCACGGCGAGGCCGGCCGACATGTGGGCCACGGCCGCGTGTTCTCCCGTCAGATCACGTGCGTGGTCGACCCATCCTGCAATGCCTGACATCCGACGCCTCACCTCGGTCGTAATCGCAGCGACGACCGCACGCTAGGTTCGGCGGGTACCGAATCGGCTCCCGTCCGGTTTCCCGGATGCGCCGTGGACGGTCCGGTGAGGGAACGCGGAAAGAATCCGGATGCGATCCGGCGGGGCGTAGATCAGACGTTGATCGCGAATAGATCGCCCCCTGCCAGAATCGGTGACGACCACATCGCACGACACGAGGGGACTTATGACCAGGCGCGACGCACATGACCGCTGCTGGGTACGGGCCGTGGTGGCCGGTGCCGCTCTGCTGGCCGTACTGACGGGGGCCGCGGCGACGGCCGCGCACCAGTCCGGCACGCACTCCGCGGTGGCGTGGAACAGCACCGGCTCCGACTACGACCCGCCGAAGCAGGTCATGTAGGTCCGCGGAGCGGACAGCGCCCGGCCCCGCGGTCGGCCCGGCCGGACCGGCCGCGGGGCGGCAGGCGTGTTCAGACGGATTCCCCGCCGGGCACCTCGAGCAGCGCGGCCGCCTCGGCCGCGTCGGGCAGGCCGAGCCGCAGGAACACCTCGCGCGCCCGCTCCCACCTCTCCCGCGCCTCGGCCGTACGGCCCAGGTCCGCGAGGACCCGGCCCAGCACCATCAGCGCGTTGCCCCGGTCCCGTTCGGCGTCGATCTCCTCGCACTCCACCAGCGCCCGCTCGGCGTGCGCGAGCGCGCTCCCCGGGCTGCCGCCGGCGCGCAGGCTGTCGGCGAGCCGGTAGCGGGCGTGCGCCGCCCGGCCGCGCAGACCGGCGTCCGCGGACACGGTCAGACACGAGTCGAACCAGGTCACCGCGCCCGGGTAGTCGCCCAGGGCGTGCAGGGCGAGCCCGAGGACGTACATCGCGTACGCCCGTCCCGGCTCGTCCTGTCCGTACGGCAGCCCGTCCAGCATCCGGTGGCACATCTCGGCCGCCTCCGCGGGGCGGCCGCCGCGGACCAGGGCCAGCGCGGCGTTGCCCGTGGTGGCGACCTCCCCGGCCCGGTGGCCGAGGGTGCGGGCGAGGGCGACGGCCTCCTCGAAGTGGCACACCGCCTCGTCGTAGCGCGAGAGGTACTGCGCGATGAGCCCCAGGTCGTTGAGCACCTGGCGCAGGATCACCGTGTCGCCGACGTCCCGGCAGGCCGCCGCGGCCGCCCGTGCCTCCGGTTCGGCGTCGCCGAGCCGGGTCGCCGCGAGGGCGATGGTGCTGCGCAGAAAGCGGGCCCGGCCCTCGGCCCGGCGATCACCGTGCGCCACGGACGCGCGGACCAGCGCATCGGCGGTGGAGGCGAGTTGGGCGTAGCGGGCGTCGGGGTCGAACGGGCTGAGCGCGATGAGCAGGTCGATGGCGCGCCGCAGCCGTATCACGGCCGGCGAGGTGCCTGCTGCTTCGGTGTCCTCCCCCGCCGACGGTGCGGCCACCTGGGCGGCGAGGACCCGGGCGCCGTCGGCCTCGGCCCGCACCCACCGGCGGGCCGCGGCGAGATCGGCGAAGCCGGGCACGTCGGCCGCCGGGGAGCCGAAGGGATCGACGAGGGGGTCGCAGGGCACGGCCTGCTGAAAGGCCCGCCAGGCGGTCGCCAGCAGATGGCCGAGCAGCCGGTCACGGGCGGCCGCCGCCTCGTCGGGCCGCTCGTGCGCCGACTTGCGCCGGGCGAAGGAGCGGAGCAGATCGTGGTACCGGTACCGGCCGGGCTCCGTCGAGACGAGCATGCAGGCGTCCACCAGGGACTCCAGGAGGTCCTCCGCGGTGGGCTCGTCGGCATCGAGCATGGAGGCGGCGGCCGTCACCCCGAGGTCCGCGCAGTCCACGGCGGCGAGCCGCCGGAACGCGGTCGCCTGCTGCTGGGTCAGCTGGCGGTAGCCCAGTTCGAAGACGGCTTCCACCGTGAGTTCGCCGATGCGCAGTTCGTCGATGCGGCGCCACTCCACGGCGAGCCGCTCGTTCAGGCTGGCGATCGACCAGCGGGGCCGGGCGGCCAGCCGGGCGGCCACGATCCGTACGGCCAGCGGCAGGAAGCCGCACGCCTCCACCAGGCCGAGGGCCGCCGTCCGCTCCGCCGCCACCCGTTCGTCGCCGATGGCCCGGCCCAGCAGGCGCACGGCCTCCGCGCTGTGGAAGACGTCGACGTCGGCCTGGAGGGTCACCGGCAGCCCGGCCACCCGGGTGCGGCAGGTCACCAGCACCGCGCAGCCGACCGCGCCGGGCAGCAGTGGCCGCAGTTGCCGGCTGTCGCGGACGTTGTCCAGGACGATCAGCAGCCGGCGCCCGTCGGTCATCGACCGGAACAGCGCGGCCCTGGCCTCGACGTCCTCGGGCAGCGCCTCGGCGGTGACCCCGAGCGCCGCCAGGAAGGTCGCCAGGACGACGTCGGGTGCGCTCGGCACGTCGTCGCCGCCGTGCAGATCGGCGTACAGCTGCCCGTCCGGGAAGGCGTCCCGCACCCGGTGGGCGACGTGCAGCGCCAGCGCGGTCTTGCCGACGCCGCCCATGCCGGCCAGCGCCACGATCGCGGGGGTGCTGCGGCCGGTCTGGCGCAGCGCGTCACCGACGGCCGACACCAGCGCCTCGCGTCCGATGAAGTCAGGTTCGCCGGGCGGCAGTTGGGCGGGACGCGGGGGCGGTGGCGCGACGGCCGGCCGCTCCGCCCGCGCCGGGCCGCCGTCCCCCTGCGCGTCGGTTGCGCGTTCGGGCTCCGGTACGACGGCCGGGGCGGGCGAGGGCAGCAGTGCCGGATCCCGTTCCAGGATGCGCCGGTGCAGCTCCGCGAGGTCGGGGCCGGGCTCGACGCCGAGTTCCTCGACGAGCACCTGGCGGGCGCGGCGGAACACGCCGAGCGCATCCGCGGCCCGGCCCGTCTGGTAGAGGGCCCGCATCAGCAGTGCGTACGGCCGCTCCCGCAGGGGCTGTTCGGCGGTCAGCTCCGCCAGCTCCGAAACGCAGCCCGCGGCGTCGCCCAGCTCCAGGTCGTACGCCAGCCGCTGTTCGAGCAGGGTGATCCGCAGCTCGGCCAGGCTTCGGCGCTGACGCTCCGCGAACGGGCCGGGGATGCCCGCCAGCGGCTCGCCCTCCCACAGCGCGAGCGCCTCGGCGAGCAGGCGCCGGGCCTCGGCCGGCCGGCCCTGTGCGCCGGCCAGCCCGGCCTGTGCGGCGAGTTCCCCGGCCCGTAGCGCGTCGATCGACTCGTCCGGCACCACGAGCTTGTAGCCGTCCCCGAAGGAGACCAGCACCTCCGGCTCCGCTGTGTCGGACCGCAGGACCTTCCGCCAACGCCAGGCATAGGTACGCACGGTGGACAGGGCACGGTCGGGCGGCTCGGGACCCCACAGCGCCTCGGTCAGCTCGACGCCCCCCGCACTCCGTCGCGGCCTGAGCAGCAATGTGGCGAGCATCGCCTGCTGTTGCGGATACCCCACCGCCAGCGCGGTGTCGCCCCGGCGAACCTGGAGTGGTCCGAGCACCGAGAATCGGAGATCCGCCATGTACCTGACTCTTTCCCTGTCGATCTTGCCCGTCCGGATTATCTGCCGATAGGACAGGGCGTGTCGAAGCGGACGCGCCGCGCAGCGACGAGCACTGCCCGGTCACACGCCCCCGCATCCCCCAGCACAAGGGATGCAGGATTTCCCCGTTCCGTTCACTGTCCAGGCACAAGTGAAAGACCCCGGACCGGCAGTCGACGGCCACTAGCTGCCGCCGGGCGCTTCCCCGGCCAGGTCCGCACCTATGGTCTGATCATGAACTTACCGAGCCATACGGATCAGCCCCGCCTCCCGCTGACCGCCTATCAGCGGGACGTGTGGGCCTCCGCCGTACTGCACCCGGACGATCCCCAGTTCAACTGCTGTGTGACCGAACGTCTCACCGGTCCGGTGGACCGGCGGCTGCTGGCCGAGAGCGCCGAGGCGGTGCTGGCCCGGCACGAGACGTTCCGGCTCTGTTTCGACGACCCGGACGGTACGCCGGTGCAGTGGGTCGGCGCCGCGGCACCCGAGGTGCGCCGGCTCGACCTGGAGCGGGAGGCGGACCCGGCCGCGGCCCGCGCCGCCTGGCTGGAGGCCGACCTGCTGCGCCCCCTGCCGCTGCGCGGCGGCCCGCCGGTGCGGGTCACGCTGCTGACCGAGGGGCCCGACACGGTGGTGCTGCGGCTGACGGCGCACCATCTGGTCGCGGACGGGTGGACCTGCGACCGGGTGACCCAGGAGATCCTGGAGGAGTACGCGCACCGGCACGCCGGGGCACCGGCGCCCGCCGCACACCCCGTTCCGGTCGCCGACTTCCTCGCGGAGGAGGCCCGCTACCGGGCCGGTGACGCCTTCGGCGAGGATCTGGCCCACCACCGGGCCGCGCTCGCGGACACCGGCACCGCGCTGTTCACCCGCCGGGCCCCGAGCGGCGCCCGGCGCCGGGGCATCCGCACCGTGCCCGTCGACGGCGCGCTGGTGCGGCGGATCCGGGAAGCCGGCCACTCCCCCTTCGCCTATGTGGCGACCGTCCTCGGCGGGCTGCTCACCCGGCTGCACGGCAGCGAGGACGTCGTCCTCGGCATCCCGCTGCTGAACCGCGCCGGCTGGACGGCGACGCCGTACGGCCAGCTCGCCAACACCCTGCCGCTGCCGCTGCGGCGCCCCGGGGCGCGCCCGGTCGGCGAGCTGGTGCGCGAGACCCGCGAGGCGGTCCGGGGGCTCCAGCGGCACGAACGGATCGCGCTCGGCGACCTGCTGACCGGGCTGGCCGCGGACGGCGCGGGCGGTTCCCGGCAGCTGTTCGACGTGACGCTGTCGTATCTGCGCTACGAGCGGCCCGCCGTCCTCGACGGGGTGCGGCGCGAGACCGGCATGCAGGCCCCCGGGTACGACCAGTCCGCGCTCAACGTCTTCGTACGGGACTTCGGCGACACCCCCGGCATGGAGATCGACCTGGTCCACGCGCTCGACGTGTTCGACGAGGACCTGCCGATCGACGCGGTGGCCCGCCAGTTGGAGCGGCTGCTCGCGGGCTGCCTGGACGACCCGGCGGCGGAGCTGTCCGCCGTACCGGTGACCGGCCCGGCGGAACGGGACGCCCTGCTCGCCCTGGGCCGGGGCCCGGCCGCGCCGGAGCGGGAACCCGGCACCCTGCACGGCCTGTTCGAGCTCCAGTGCACCCGGCGGCCGGACGCCGTCGCGGTGACGGACGCCGCCACCGGCCGCTCGCTGACCTACGCGGAGCTGGAGCGCCGCGCCAACCGCGTGGCCAGGGGCCTGCGGGCGGCCGGCGTCGGCGACGGGGACCGGGTGGCGGTGGCGCTGCGCCGCGGCCCGGACCTGCTCCCGGCGCTGTTCGGGGTGCTCAAGGCGGGCGCCGCGTATGTGCCGGTGGACCCGGACTACCCCGCCGGGCGGATCACGCACATGCTCGACGACTGCCGGGCCGCGGCGGTCGTGCTGGACGACAAGGGCGCCCGGGCGCCGTGGGCCGCCGGCCGGGAGCACGCCCGCCGGGTGGCCGAGCTGGAGGCGGGGCAGGACGACACCCCGCCGGAGACCGGCGCCGGTCCGGGCTCCCTCGCCTATGTGATCTACACGTCCGGGTCGACCGGCCGGCCCAAGGGCGTGATGGTCGAACACCGGTCGGCCGTCAACCGGCTGACCTGGATGCAGCGGCTGTACCCGGTGGGCGCGGACGACGTCCTGTTGCAGAAGACCCCGGTCTCCTTCGACGTGTCCGTGTGGGAGCTGTTCTGGTGGGCCGCCGAGGGGGCCCGGCTGGTGCTGCTGCCGCCCGGCGCCGAGAAGGACCCGCGGGAGGTGGCCCGCACGGCCCGCGACCACGGTGTCAGTGTCCTGCACTTCGTCCCCTCCATGCTCGGCCCCTTCCTCGACCTCGACGAGCCCCCGGTCTCCTCGCTGCGGTACGTCTTCTGTAGCGGCGAGGCCCTGCCGCCCGGGCATGTCGAACGCTTCGCACGGACCTTCCGCACGGGCCCGGACGGGCCGCCCCGCCTGGTGAACCTGTACGGCCCCACCGAGGCCGCGGTGGACGTCACGGCGTACGACTGCCCCGGCGACCCGGCGCTTCCCGTGCGCAGGGTGCCGATCGGACGGCCGGTGGACAACACGCTGCTGTACGTCCTCGACGCCCACGGAAACCTTCAGCCGGCCGGTGTGCCGGGCGAGTTGTGCATCGGCGGCGTCCAGGTCGCCCGGGGCTATCTCGGGCTGCCCCGACTCACCGGGGAACGGTTCACCGCCGACCCGTTCGTGCCCGGCGGACGGATCTACCGCACCGGGGACATCGCCCGCTGGCTCGCCGACGGCACCCTGGAGTACCTGGGCCGGGCGGACGGCCAGGTCAAGATCCGGGGCAACCGGGTGGAGACCGGCGAGGTCGCCGCCGCGCTGCGCGAGCTGCCCGGGGTACGCGACGCGGTGGTGGCCGCCACCACCGCCGGGGGCGGCGGCACCCGGCTGGCCGCCTGGTACGTGGCCGGCGACGACGACCCGGGCCCGGACCGGCTGCGCGCGGCGCTCGTCGCCCGGCTGCCCGCGTTCATGGTGCCCGCCCTGCTGTGCCGGATCGACCGGGTGCCGCTGACCCCGAGCGGCAAGACCGATGTACGGGCGCTGCCCGACCCGCGCGGAGCAGCGGAGCCGTCCGGCGACGCCGCGCCGGCCGACGGGGTGCAGGCCGCGCTCGCCCGGATCTGGGCGGAGGTGCTGGGCGTCGAACGGGTCGGCGTGCACGACGACTTCTACGCCCTCGGCGGCGACTCCATCCGGCTGCTCACCGTCCGGGCCCGGGCCGAGCGCGAGGGCCTGCGCTTCTCCCTCGACGATCTCGTGGCCGCACCGACCGTGGCGGCGCTCGCCGCCGTCACCGTCACCGACGCGCCGCCCGGCCCGGCCGCGACGGAGGGACCGCGCCCCTTCGCGCTGGTGTCCCGCGTCGACCGGGCGGCGCTCGGCGACGCCGAGGACGCCCACCCGCTCTCCCGGCTCCAGCTGGGCCTGATCTTCCACTCCCGGCGCCGGCCCGGCACCGCCGTGTACAAGGACGTCTTCCGCTATGTGCTGCGGATGCCGTGGGACGAGGCGGCGTTCCGTGCCGCCGCGGCGCGGCTGACCGCCCGGCACCCCGTGCTGCGGTCCACGTTCGCGCTCGCCCGCGTCTCCGAGCCGCTCCAGGTGATCCACCCGCAGGCACCGGCCGGTGCGGACTGCGTGGACCTGCGCGGCCGTACCGAGGCGGAGGCGGAGGCGGAGATCCTGCGCCACGTGGACGAACGCCGGGTGCACGACTACGACTTCGAGCACGGCCCGCTGTACTTCCTGCGCGCGTATGTGCGCCGCGACACCGTGGAGCTGGTGCTCGGCTTCCACCATGCGCTGCTCGACGGCGCCAGCGTCGCCAACCTGCTGCGGGACCTGCTCCAGACGTACGCGCACACCCTGGGGCTCGGCGCCGCCCCGGTGCCCGGCGGGCCGCTGCCGCCGCCCGCGGCGCACGTGGCCGCCGAGCGGGCCGCGCTGGACTCCGCGGAGAGCCGCGCCTATTGGGGCGAGGTCGTGCGCGGGGTCGACGTACCGGCGCTCGCCGGGGCCCGCGCGCACCGGCCGCCCAGCGACGGGGAGCAGATCGTGTGCCGGCGGGAGCTGCCGGCCGACCTCGCCGACGCGCTGCGGGCCGCCGCCCGGGCGCACGGGACGCCGGTCAAGTCGGTGCTGCTGGCGGCGCACTGCCTGACGCTGGGGCTGTTCACCGGCGCCCCCGAGGTGCTCACCGGGCTGGTCACGCACGGCCGGACCGAGGGGGAGGGCGAACAGGCCCTCGGTCTCTTCCTGAACACCGTCCCCCTGCGGCTGCCCACCTCCGGTGCCAGCTGGTCCGCGCTGGCCCGGCAGGCGCTGCACCGCGAGCGCGAGGGGTTCCCGCACCGCCGCTACCCGCTCAGCGCCATCCAGGAGGAGCACCCCGGCAGCGAGCTGGAGACGGCGTTCAACTACGTCCACTTCCGGCAGCTCACCGAGGTGCTGACGCTTCCGGGCATCCGGCTGCTGGACTTCAGGACCTGGGAGGAGACCAACTTCACCCTGCTGGTCAACGCGGTGCACGACCCGGTGGACGGACGGATCGGACTGCGCGTCGACTGCGACGGACGGGTGTTCAGCCCGGACCAGGCCGAGCTGCTCGCCGACACGCTCGTCGCCGTGGTGCGCCGGATGGCCGAACACCCTCTGGAGCAGGCCGGGTTCGACTTCCTCGCGGCGGAGCCCGCCCGCCCGGTGCCGGCGCCGGTGAGCCAGGAGTGCGTCACGGACCTCTTCCTGCGCCAGGCCGCCCGCACCCCCGATGCCCCGGCCCTGGACCACGCCGGCGACATCTGGAGCTATGCCCGGCTGGCCGGCACCGCACGGGCCGTGGCGCACCGGCTGCGCGCCGAGGGCACCGGCCGCGGCGACCGGATCGGCGTGGCCATGGACCGGGGCCCGCAGGCGGTCGCCGTGCTCCTCGGTGTCCTGCTCACCGGGGCCGCCGTGGTGCCGCTGGACCCGGCCTATCCGCCGGCCCGGCTGGCGCGCATGGCCGACACCGCCCGGCCCCGCCGTATCGTCGCCGCCGCCCGGCACGCGCACCTGGTGGCGGACTGCGCGCCGCTGCTGTCCCCCGAGTCGCTGACCGCGCCCGGCACACCGGACACGGCCGGCAACATCCCGGGGCCCGGGCCCGCGGACACCGCCTATGTGCTGTTCACCTCCGGCTCGACCGGCGTCCCCAAGGGCGTGGCGATGCCGCACCGGGCGCTGGCGAACCTGGTCGGCTGGCAGAACCGGGTGCCGAGCGGTGCCGTCGGCGGCCGCACCCTGCACTTCGCGCCGATCGGCTTCGACGTCGCCTTCCAGGAGATCTTCTCCACGCTGTGCGGGGGCGGCACCCTGGTCCTGGCGGACGAGGAGCAGCGCCGCGACATGCCGGCGCTGCTGCGGCTGCTGGACGAGGCGGGCGTGGAGCGGGTGTTCCTGCCGTTCGTGGCGCTCCAGCAGCTGGCGGAGACGGCCGACGCGCTCGGCCCGGTGCCGCGGCGGCTGCGGGTGGTGGTCTCCTCCGGCGAGCAGCTGCGGGTGACCGCCGCCCTGCGCCGGTTCCTCGCCGCCCTGCCGGGTGTGCTGCTGGAGAACCAGTACGGCCCGACCGAGTCGCATGTGGTCACGTGTCACAGCATGACCGGCGATCCGGCCTCCTTCCCCGAACTGCCGCCGGTGGGACGCCCCGTGGACGGCGCGCAGGTGCTGGTCCTCGACCCTCGGATGCGTCCGGTGCCACCCGGTGTGCAGGGCGAGATATACCTGGGCGGGGTCTGTCTCGCCGAGGGGTACGTGGGCCGCAAGGACCTCACCGAGGAGCGGTTCGTCCCCCATCCGTACGGCGCCCCGGGCGAGGTCCTGTACCGCACGGGCGATCTCGCGGTGGTCCTGCCGGGCGGGGACATCGTGTGCACCGGCAGGGCCGACGGCCAGGTCAAGATACGCGGCTACCGGGTGGAGCCGGCCGAAGTGGAGGCCGCCGTCCTCGACTTCGCCGCGGACCGGCCCGGCATCCGGGAGGTGGCGGTCGTACCGCGCCGCCGGGCCGACGGCGAGAACACCCTGGCCGCCTTCCTCGTCGGCGACCGGGACCGCACGGACACCGGGGAGCTGCGCCGGCATCTGCGCACCGTGCTGCCTGCGTATCTGGTGCCCGCCTCCCTGACCTGGATACCCGCGCTGCCGCTGACCCCCTCCGGCAAGCGCGACGACCGGGCGCTGGCCGCCACCGCCCCCGCGCAGGAGGCGAAGCCGCGGGGCGCCCGGCCCGTCCCCGGCAGTCACGAGGCGGTCCTGGCGGACACCCTGGCCGATCTGCTGGAGCTGCCCGCCGACGCGATCGGTGTCGACGACGACCTCTTCGACCTGGGCGGCACCTCGCTGACGGCGATGCGGCTGACGGTGGTCATCGAGCAGCGCTACGGCGTCACCGTGCCGCTGGCCGAGTTCATCGCCACCCCCACCGTCGCCGGGCTGGCGCGGCGGCTGCGCGAGCGGAACGCGTCGGTCACCTTCGACCCGCTGGTGCCGATCCGCCCCGAAGGGGACCGGCGCCCGCTGTTCATGGTGCACCCCATGGGCGGCAACGTGCTGTGCTACGTGCAGCTCGCCCGCCATCTGCCCGCCGGCCGGCCGCTGTACGGGCTCCAGGCGGCGGGCGCGGTCCCCGGCACCGAGCCCCGCCGCTCGGTGCCCGAGCTGGCCGCCGACTACATCGCCGCCCTGCGGCGGGTGCAGCCGCACGGCCCCTACTCGATCGGCGGCTGGTCCTTCGGCGGCTTCGTGGCCTTCGAGATGGCCGTCCAGCTGACCCGGGCCGGCGAGGAGGTCGCCGACCTGGTGCTGCTGGACACCACGGCCCTGGACCCCGGGCCCCGGGCCCGCCATGACGAGGACGCGCTGCTCGGCTGGTTCTGCTGGGAGTTGCTGTGGCTGGGCCGCGGCGGTGCCTCGCCGCAGGAGCGGATACCGGCCGAACTGACCACACCGGACGAGAAGTTCGACTTCATCGCCGGCCTCGCCGTACGCGCCGGAGTGCTGCCTCCGGGAAGTTCCGGGGCCGTGGTCCGCCGGCTGTTCCGGGTGTACGAGGCGAACTGGAACGCCACCCTGGCCTACCGGCCCGAGGTGCCCGAGCAGGACATCACCCTGCTGCTGGCCGCCGAGCCGCTGCCCGAGGTGCTGCTCGCCATGCACAGCGCGGGCGGCAGCCGGCACGCGGACCCGCTGAACGGCTGGCAGCACATGACCCGCGGCCGGCTGCGCGCCGTCACGGTCCCCGGAAACCACCTGTCCATCGTCGAACACCCCCATGTCACCCACACGGCCGAGATCATCGGCCGCATCCTCGACGGCCGTCCCGTCCCGTCCTCCACCGGAGTCGCCGTATGACGCACCACCCCTCCCCCGAGCCGTCGTCCTCCCGGCTGCCGGTGATCATCGCCGGGGCCGGCATCGGCGGGCTGACCGCCGCCGTCGCCCTGCGCCGGGCGGGCATCCCCGTCGAGATCTACGAGCGGGCCACCCGGCTGCGCGCGGCGGGCTCGGGCCTGTCCGTGATGAGCAACGCCGTCGCCGCGCTGGCGTCGCTCGGCATCGACCTGGGGCTGTCCAAGCGCGGCCAGGACGTCGAGACGTTCCGGGTCCTCGACGAGAGCGGGAAACTGATCCGCGAGCAGCCGCTCAAGGCCGTCACGGACGCGCTCGGTGTGCCGTCGGTGTGCGTGACCCGGGCCGACCTCCAGGAAGCCCTGCTCGCCGAGCTGGACGGGGCGCCGCCGGTCCTCGGGCACGCGGTCGCGGACTATGAAGCGGGACCGGACGGGGTGACCGTGCGCTTCGAGAACGGCACCACCGTCCGGGGCAGCGCCCTGGTCGGCGCGGACGGCTTCCACTCCGCCGTCCGCCGCGGCCTGGTGGGGGCCGAGCCGAGCCAGGACAGCGGCTACATCTGCTGGCTGGCCGTCACCCCCTTCGCCCGGCCGCACCTCCCGGCGGGTTACGTGGGCCACTACTGGGGGGCCGGCCGCAGGTTCGGCCTGATCGACGTCGGCCATGGGCGCTACTACTGGTGGGGCACGAAGAACATGCCCGCCGAGCGGTCCCGCGCCTGGGACGGCGACAAGGCCGAGATCCTCGACACCTACGCCGGCTGGGCCGACGAGGTCTGCGACATCATCCGCGCGACCCCCATGGAGTCGGTGCTCGCGGTGCCCTCGCAGGACCGGCCGTTCCTGGAGCGCTGGGGCGAGGGCCCGGTCACCCTCCTCGGTGACGCCGCGCACCCGATGCTGACGAGTCTCGGACAGGGCTCGGCGATGGCCATCGAGGACGCGGTCGTCCTGGCCGGCTGCCTCGGCGCGTCCCCCGACGACCCGGCCGCCGCCTTCCGCCGCTACGAGGACCTGCGGCGGGACCGGGTCCGGGCGGTGGTGGCGGCCTCCCGGGCGGTCAGCGAGACCGAGCAGCTGGAGGACCCGGCGGCCCGCCGCGCCCGGGACGAGGCCCTGCGCGACGCCGACGAGCAGGCGCTGCGCGAACAGTTCCGCGCCCTGCTGCACTGGCCCCCGCTGCCGCTGCCCTCGGCCTGACCCCGCCGGAGAACGGGTCCGGCCGTCCTGGGGGACGGCCGGACCCGCAGGGACGGGTACCCAGGCGGGATTGAGTACGGGTGCTCAGGAAAGGTGTTCGGGCCGGCTCGTAGCGTCCAGGCCATGCACACAGACCACGCTGCTCGTAAGCCGGTGCACCGGGTGGGGATCACCTCGGTGGCGTCCTGCCTGCCCGGGCGAGAGGTGACGTCCCAGCAGTTACAGGAACGGATCTCCGCCTCGGCCGGGCTGCGGCTGCCGCCGCGGCTGCTCGAACGGGTCACCGGGATCACCGCACGCCGGGCCGTCGCGGAGGGCGAGTACGCCTCGACGCTCGCGGTGCGGGCGGCCCGCACCGCGCTGGCCCGCGCCGGGCTGACCCCGTACGACGTGGACCTGCTGGTCTTCGCCTCCGCCACGCGGGACGTGGTCGAGCCGGCGACGGCCCATGTCGTCCAGGCCGAACTGGGCTCCCGCGCCCATGCCCTGGATGTGACGAACGCCTGCAACAGCTTCGTCAACGGGATCGACACGGCTCGGGCGATGCTGCTGGCCGGCCGGGCCCGCCGGGCGCTGGTGGTGACCGGGGAGACGCCGAGCCGGGCGGTACGGCACCGGCCCTCCGGTCCCGAGCAGCTGCGGGACGGCTTCGCCGGCTACACCTTCGGGGACGCGGGAGCCGCCGTCGTCCTGGAGACGGTGGACCGGGGCGGCATCCTCGACGTGGACACCGAGACGCACTCCGAGCACTGGCAGGTCGGCGGGATCTTCGGCGGCGGCTCACGCCACCCCCGCGAGGACGAGCACACCTACTTCAGCGGTGACGGCGGCGAGCTGCGCGAGGTGTTCGAGAAGGTCGGCACCTCGGTGCTGGACCGGATGCGGCAGCGCACCGGCCTGGGCTGGACCGACTTCCGGCACATCCTGGTGCACCAGGTCACCGTGCCGTACCTGGAACGGTTCGTGGAGGTCACCGGGGTGCCCCGGGACCGGCTGGTCGTCACCGTCCCCACGCTCGGGAACATGGCCAGCGCCACGCTGGGCGTGCAGCTCGACCGCGTCCATGCGCGGCTGCGCCCCGGCGACCGGGTGCTGTTCGTCGGCCTGGGCGGCGGCGTGAGCATCATGACGATGGTGTGGGAGCACGCGTGAGCGCCCTGTGGGTGGTGGTGCCCGCTCACCAGGAGGCCCGGCGGATCGGCGCGACGCTGGAGGCGCTCGCGGCGCAGCGGGACCGTGGCTTCACCCTCGTCGTCGTGGACAACGCCTCCAGCGACGGCACCGCGACGATCGTCCACGACTTCGCCCGCCGGGCGCCGTTCCCGGTCCATGTGCTCCGCGAACCGGAGAAGGGCGTCGGCTGCGCGGTGGACACCGGGTTCCGGTACGCGATCCGCAACGGCGCGACGATGCTGGCCCGCACCGACGCCGACTGTCTGCCGCACCCCGGCTGGACCGCCGCCGCCCGGGACGCGCTGCGGCACGGCGCGGGCCTGGTGTGCGGCCGGATCGACGCGCGGCGCGACGAGCACGGGCCGCTCGGGCGCGCCGCGTTCCGCGCCCTGGTGCGCGGCGCCGCGTTCTTCGGCCGGATCCGCCCCGCGCACCGGCGCCGGCACGGCTATCTCACCCCGTACCGGATGCACGCCGGGAACAACATGGCCATCACGGCCGCCCTGTACGAGGCCGTCGGGGGCATGCCGCGCCGCCCCTCCCCCACCGACCGCCTCTTCCTCAACCGGGTCCGCCGCCGTACCACCGCCATCGTCCACGCCCGGGCCATGGTCGTGGAGAACTCCACGCGGCGGCTGCGCAGTTACGGCCTGGTGGGCACCGCCCGCTGGTATCTCGACAAGGGCCCGGGCCGGCACACGGAGGATCCGCGCTGATGCTCGACACACTCGCCCGCGCCCTGCGCACCGACGCCCCCGAGCGGCCGGCCGTGCTCGGCGCCGGCCCGATGGGCGCCGTACGTACCCGGGCCACCCGCGGGGACCTGGCCGACCTCGCCGACCGGTACGCCGCCGCGCTGCACGCCCGCGGTGTGGCGCGGGGCGGCACCGTGGGGGTCGCGGTCCGGCCCGGGCCCCGGGCGCTGGCGGTGCTGCTCGCCGTGCACCGGCTCGGGGCGCGGGCCGCGGTGCTCGACCCCGGCGCCGGTCCGGACGTGCTGCGCGCCCGGCTGGCCCTGGCCCGGCCCGACCTCGTGCTCGCCGACGCGGCCGCGCAGGCGGTCGCCGGGTGGGCGCGGCCGCTCGCCCGGCGGGCGCGGCTGGCCCTGCCGGACCTCGCGGAGCTGGGGCCGGTGGCCACCATCGGGCCCCGGCTGCCGGGCTGCGCCCCCGCGGTGGACTCCGGCGTCCGCAGGGTGGTCCCGCCCCGGCCCGTGGACGAGGACGGCGACGCGGTCATCGTGTTCACCTCCGGCACCACGTCACGGCCCCGCGCGGTGGTGCACACCCGTTCCTCGCTCGCCGCCGGTATGGCCACGGTGGCCGACCTGGTCGGGGTGGTGGCCGGCCGGCCCGTCCTCGGCGGGACGTTCTTCGTCCTGGTGCCGTCCCTGGCGGGCGGCGTGCCGGTCGCACTGCCCGCCCGCTCGCCGCGCGTGCTGGCCCGGCAACTCGGCCGGCTCGCCCCGCAGGCCACCTATCTGACGCCGCCGCAGCTACGGCAGGTGCTGGCGGAAGGGGGCCGGTTCGCGGGGCGGGTGTGGACCGGGTCGGCGCCGGCCGGTGCCGAGCTGCTCACCCGGGTCAAGCGGGCGGGCGCCACCGAGGCCTGGGGCGTGTACGCGCTGACCGAGCTGTTCCCGGCCGCCGCGGTGGAGGAGGCGGAGAAGGCCGCGTTCACCGGCGGGGGCGATCTGGTGGGGGCTCCGCTGCCGGGGGTGGCGGCCCAGGTGGACGCCTCCGGCGAGCTGCTGCTGTCCGGCCGCGCCGCCCGGGACCGCTATCTGGGCGAGGACCCCGACCCGTGGGTCGCCACCGGTGACCGCGCGTGTCTCGACGGCGGCCGGATCGTGTTGCAGGGCCGGCTCAAGGACATGGTGCTCAGGCGGGCGGAGAACATCTATCCGGGCCTGTACGAGCCCGCGTTGCACGTGCCCGGTGTCGAGCTGGCGCTGCTGGTCGGGGTACCGGCCGGGGACGGGGACGAGCGGCTGGTCGCCGTGGTGCAGCCGCGCCCGGGGGCCGACCCCGGGGCGCTGCGGGCCGCGCTGGCCGGCCCGCTGGAGCGGATGGGGTCCGCGCGGCCGGACGCGGTGGTGTGGGCGGACATCCCGCTCTCCGGCCGCTCCCGCAAGCCGGACCGCTCCGCGACGGCCCACCTGGCCGCGGCTCGCCTCGGCCTGCCGGCCCGGGCGGCCGGAGGCCGGCGGTGAACGCGCGGACCGGCCAATCGCCGTGGGGCCACCGGCCGTTGGGGACCGACGGTCCGCCAAGGGCTGACGAACCGGCCCGTCCCCTGGCCGTCGCGCCCACCGCGTCCGGGATCCGGGCGGCACGCCGCCGTGACCGGCGCGTGTACACCCGCTCCCACCCCGTGCTGTTCGCCCTGCTCGCGGCCACCCGCCGCCGGGCGGTGACCCGTGTCGGCGGCATCCTGCTGGTGCACGGCACCGAGGCCTACCGGCACGCCCTCACCCGCGTGCCGCTGGACCGCACCGCGGCCGGCACCACCGGCGGCGCCGCTCGCGAACTGTCCACCGGGGGCGCCCTGTTCGACCAGGCGGGCGCCGGCCACCGGGACACCCGCCGGACCATCGCCGACGGGCTCGGCGCGCCGGGGGTACGGCGGCTGCGCCCGGTCTGGGAAGAGGTGCTGGCCCGCCGGCTGGCCCCGCTCGCGGCAGGCCGTACCGTCGATCTCGTGCCGGTGGCGCGGGAGTTGGCGGGCGCGACCGTGTGCGCGCTGCTCGCGGTGGATGCCGACCCGGAGGATGTCGCCGAGGCGGCCGCGCTCGCCGCGGCCACCGCCGTGCGCGACCATCTGCCCGGCCCCCGCCTGCCCGGCACCGCCCGCAGGGCCGCGGCGGCGACGGCGCGTCTTCAGGCCCTGCTCGGCGCCGGACCGGCCACCGCTCCGGGCGGTGCGGGCGAGAGCCCGGCGCTGCGGGCGATGCTGGCGGTCGCCGCCGTCAACACCACCGTGGCGGCTCTGCCGCGCGCCGCCGCCTGGTGCGCGGACGCGGCGCTGTGGGACCAGGCGGCCGACGACCGGCTGCGGCCGGTCCTGGCGGGCGAACTGCTGCGGGCGCTCGCCCCCTCCCCGCTGCTGCCGCGCGCGGCGGCGGCCGACGCGGACCTCGACGGGTGCCCGGTACGGCGCGGGGACCGCCTGATCCTGGTCGCACGGCACGCCGCCCGGGCCCACACCGATCCCCCGGACGCCCTCGACCCCGCACCGCCCGCCGTGGCCCAGCTCGTCTTCGGCGCCGGCGGCCACGCCTGTCCCGGCGCCCGGCCGGCCCGGGCCCAGCTCGAGGACGTGCTGGCCGCGCTCGCGCCGTACCGCCCCGCCGTGGTGCGGGCCGTGGCCGACCGCTCGTCGGCGCTGCCCGCCTGGCGTTCCCTCACCGTCCGTGCCACCACCACGAGTCCCGCGGAGGACGACCGATGACCACGATCGCCGTCACCGGCGCGAGCGGCTTCTGCGGCTCCCATGTCGCCGTCACGGCCGCCGCGCGGGGCGCCCGGGTGCTGTGCGTGGGGCGCCGCCCCGGCCCGGTCGGGCGGCACATCCCCTGGGACGCCGCCCGCGAGGTGCCGGACCTGTCCGGGGCGGACCTCGTGGTGCACTGCGCGGCGGCGGTCGGCGATCCGCTGCCCGGCTCCCCCGCCGAGGCCGTGATGCGTGCCGTCAACATCGACGGCACGGCGCGGCTGCTGGAGGCGGCCGCCGGCCGGCCGGTGGTGTGGGTGAGCAGTGCCAGCGTCTACGCGCCCGGCCCCGGCCGGGCCCGGATCACCGAGGACCATCCGGTGCGCGGCCAGTTGAACGCGTACGGCCGCACCAAGGCGGCCGGTGAGGCGCTGGCGCTCGCGGCCGGCGCGGTGGTGCTGCGGCCCCGGGCGGTCTACGGCAGCGGGGATCCGCACCTGGTGCCGAGGCTGCTGTCCCGCGTCCGCGCCGGGCGGCTGCTGCTGCCGGGCCCGAGCGTCCGCCTCAGCCTGACGGCCGTGCAGAACCTGACCGACGCCTGCCTCGACGCGGCGGGGTGGCCGCCGGGCGCCTACAACATCGCCGATCCGGTGCCGTACGACCGGGACGGGGCGATGCTGGCCGTCCTCCGGGCGCACGGGGTACGGGCCCGGATCCACCGTGTTCCGCCGGTGCTCGCCCATGCCGCGGCGCGCGCAGCCCGGCTGTGTCCGGGCGGGGAGCCGTCGCTCACCCGCTACGCGGTCGACCAGCTCGCCCGCTCGGTGGTCCTGGACGTGTCCAAGGCCGAGGCGCAGGGATGGAGAGCGGCCCGCTGCCTCGCCGACTACACGAACACGGTCTGACGGCACCGGCAGCCGCGCGCGCCGGCTCCTGGGTCTCCCCCACCCCCAACCCTGGCGATATCGTATTGCGGAAACAAAATGTCGCTTGATGGAAGAAGGACCGCGTGGGGGGCTTGAGATTGGTGCGCCTGGAGAGACGGAACGCGGTCGGCGGAGAGGGCGCGGAGTTCCCGGCGCGGGTGCTGCGCGGCCTCGCCCAGGTCATGTTCCTGGACAACGCCCGGGCGGGCGCCGTCTTCGGGCTGGCGCTGCTGGCCGCGGACTGGCGGTACGCCGCCTACGCCGTGGGCGGCGCCGCCCTCGGCACCGCCGCCGCGGAACTGCTGGGGGTGGCCCGCGACCGGGTGCGGGCCGGGCTGGAGGGCTTCAACTCCGCGCTGACCGCGCTCTGTCTGGCGGTGTTCCTCGACGCGGGCAGGCCGGCCACGGCGCTGCTCGCCGCCGCGGCCTGCCTCGTCGTCACGGTCGTCACGGCCGCCGTCGTACGGCTGCTGCACACCTGGGAGCTGCCGCCGCTGACCATGCCGTACTGCCTGCTGGCGGGCGCGGTCACCCTGGCCGCGCCCGGGTTCCGGCGGGTCTGGCCGCACGGCGGGAGCGGGGCCGCGCCGCCCCGCGCCGCCTCCGGGCCGGCGCTCCTCGGACCGGACGCCGTGGGGGCGGCGTTCTTCCGCAACCTCTCCCAGGTCTTCTTCCTGGATCAGTGGTACGCCGGGGCCCTGCTGCTCGCCGGCCTGTTCCTGGCGAGCCGGACGGCGGGATGGGTGGCCAGTTCCGGCAGCGCCACGGGCCTCCTGACGGCCTGGGCGCTCGGGACGCCGGCCGCACGCATCGCCGACGGCACGATGGGCTGCAACGCGGTGCTCGTCGCGCTGGCGCTCTGCGGGGTGTTCCTGGCCGCCACCCGCGCGACCCTGCTCTACGCGCTGCTCGGCGCGGCCACCGCGACCGCGCTCACCCCGGCCGTCGCCGGTCTGCTCGCCCCCTCCGGCGGGCATCCGCTCACCTGGCCGTTCGTGCTGACGACGCTCTGCTTCCTGGCCGCCGCCCGGTCCTTCCCGCGGATCCTGCACCGGCGGCCGGCGTGACCACCGGTGCCGTCGGCTACCCGGGCACCACCTATGATCATGGCCATGTCCGAACTGCGCGAGCGCTCCGCACATAACCAGCTGGCCCCCGGGGAGCGGCTCCTGGGCTACGGCACCGTCGTCCCCGCCAAGAGCGCGAAGGGCATCGGCGTGAACGCCGGAAGCTTCCTCGGGAACGAGCTGGTCAACAGCGTCGGCGCGCAGTCCGGCCGGGCCGGCAGCATCGCCTCGGGTCTGCCGCAGACCTCCGGCGCGCTGCTGCTGCGCGTGACCGACCAGCGCGTCGGACTGGTCAAGCCCCTGGACGGCACCCCGGTGTGGGAGGTGCCGCGGTCCTGGGTGACCCGGGTCGAACGCCGGCCCAGGCTCCAGCTGATGGCCCGGTTCCGGCTGCACTGCGCCGACGGCTCCTGGATCGCCTTCCTCACCATGCGGCGCCGCACCATCGAGCAGTTCCGCTCGCTCATCGGCTGACGGCGGCGATCGCCGTCACCCTATAGTTGCGCCATGAGCAACCGAGTCTCGGACGGCGACCCAGCGGGCGCCGCGGCGGGCGGGGTGCAGTCCGTCGACCGTGCGATCAGCGTCCTGGAGATCCTGGCGCGGCGCGGCGAGGCCGGGGTCACCGAGGTCGCCGCCGAGATCGACGTCCACAAGTCGACCGCGTTCCGGCTGCTCGGGGCGCTGGAGGCGCGGGGCCTGGTCGAGCAGTCGGCCGAGCGGGGCAAGTACCGGCTGGGCTTCGGGATCGTACGCCTCGCGGGCGCGGTGACGGGCCGGCTGGACGTCACCCAGCAGGGCCGGGCGGTGTGCGAGCGGCTCGCGGCGGAGATCGGCGAGACCATCAACATCGCGGTGCTCCAGGAGCATTACGCGGTCAACCTCCACCAAGAGCGCGGCCCCGGCGCGGTCGGGGCGCACAACTGGGTCGGCCAGCTCACCCCGGTGCACGCCACGTCCAGCGGCAAGATCCTGCTGGCCCACCTGCCGGAGCGGGAGCGCGCCCGGATCCTCGCGGCGGCGGGGCTGCGCAAGCTGACGCCGCACACCCTGACCGCGAGGACGCGGCTCGAGAAGGACCTCGCCGAGGCCCGGACGCGCGGCTACGCGGTGACGCTGGAGGAGCTGGAGCTGGGCCTGCACGCGATGGCGGCCCCGATCCGCTCCCATGACGGCGAGGTCGTCGCCGCCCTCAGCGCGTCGGGGCCGGCCTACCGCTTCACCGAGGACCGCATCCACGCCCTGGCGCCCGCGCTGCTCAAGGGCGCCGAGGAGATCAGCCACCGCATGGGCCACCTGGGCTGAGCCGCGGGCACCCGGCGGACCCTCACCCGCGCAGCCGGGACATGGCCGGATCGAACAGCGGCTCCTGCGCCACCACCGCCGCCACGCGCCGTCCGAAGTACCCGATGTGCACGGTCCGGCCGGGCACCGCCAGCTCCGCCGGGAGCCACGCGTACGCGATCCCGGTGCCGACCGTGTAGCCGTAGGCGGCGCTGGTGACATGGCCGACGGCGCGCTCACCGTCGTACACCGGCTCCTTGCCGAGGACGGCGGACCGCGGGTCGGCGAGGGTGAGGCAGGTCAGCTTCCGCCGTACCTCCGCCGCGCGGCGCTCCAGTGCGGCCTTGCCGACGAAGTCGTCCTTGTCGAGCCGGACGGCGAAGCCGAGGCCGGCCTCGTAGGGGTCGTGCTCATAGGTCATGTCGGTGCCGAAGGAGCGGTAACCCTTCTCCAGACGCAGGCTGTTGAAGGCGCCGCGGCCGGCGATGATCCCGCCGAGCGGCTCGGCCGCCCGCCACAGCGTGTCCCACAGTTTCAGGCCCTGGTCGGCGGTGGTGTACAGCTCCCAGCCGAGTTCGCCGACGTAGGAGAGGCGCAGCGCGGTGACGGGCACCGAGCCGATGTAGGCGTGCCGGGCGCGGAAGTACCGCAGGCCCTCGGCGGAGAAGTCGTCGTCCGTCAGCGGTTGCAGCACCTCGCGGGCGAGCGGCCCCCACAGGCCGATGCAGCAGGTGCCGGCGGTGATGTCGCGGACCTGGACCGTGCCGTCGGCGGGCAGGTGGCGGGAGAACCAGTCGAGGTCGAGGTTGCCGTTGGCACCGACCTGGAAGCGGTCGGGGGCGAGGCGGGCGACGGTGATGTCGCTGCGGATGCGGCCGCCCTGGTCGAGCAGCAGGGTGTAGGTCACCGAGCCGACCGACTTGGCGACCCGGCCGGTGCACAGCCGCTCCAGGAAGCCGGCGGCACCGGGGCCGGTGACCTCCAGGCGCTTGAGCGCGGTCATGTCGTACAGGGCGGCCGTCTCGCGGGTGACCTGCGCCTCGGCGCCGACGATCGGTGACCAGTACCGGGCGGCCCACTCGTCCGGGGTGGGGATCGAACGGCCGTCGAGGAGGCCCGCGTTGGCCTCGTACCACTGCGGGCGCTCCCAGCCGTTCGCCTCCAGGAAGAACGCGCCGTGTTCCTGCTGGCGGCTGTAGAAGGGGCTGGTCCGGATCGGGCGGGGGGCGCCGGAGGGCTGGAGGGGGTGGAGGATGTCGTACACCTCCTCGAAGTTCCGGCAGTCGCGGGCCAGCACGTACTCCGGGGCGAGCTGGTGCGGCTCGAAGCGGTTGACGTCGCACTCGTGCAGGTCGAAGGAGGAGCAGTAGCCGTCGACCAGCCACTCGGCCATGGCCCGGCCGACGCCCGCGGAGTGGGTGACCCAGACGGCCTCGGCGACCCAGAAGCCCTGGACGTCCGGGGACGGGCCGAGCAGCGGGAAGTTGTCGGTGGTGAAGGAGAACAGGCCGTTGATGCCCTGCTCGATCCCGGCCTCCTTCGTCGCGGGCAGCAGGGACTGGGTCTCGGTCCAGGCGTCCGCGAAGTCCTCCTCGGTGAACGCGAGCACGGACGGCATCGACTCGGCCTCGTCCACGGAGAGGATGTCGTCCGCGGAGACGGGCATGGGGCGGTGGCCGTAGTAACCGATGCCGAGGCGGTCGAAGCGGTCCCGGTAGTAGAGGTCGGCGTCCTGGTGGCGCAGGATCGGCCGCACCGCCTCCTGACTCTGGCCGGCGAGGGCGGGGACGGGGCCGGTCCAGGCGAGCTGGTGGGCGAGCGGGGTGAGGGGGAGGTTCATCCCGGCCATGCGGGCGATGCGCGGGCCCCAGATGCCGGCGCAGCAGACGACGATGTCGGCGGGGATCTCGCCGCGGTCGGTCAGCACGCCGGTCACCGCGCCGTCGGCCGTCAGCACGTCGAGGACCTCGTGGCGGGCCAGGACGCGCACGCCGCGCGCGGTGGCCCGGCGCAGCTGCGCCTCGACGGCGAGCACGGCCCTGGCGAGGCCGTCGGTCGGCACCAGCAGGCCGCCGAGGACCCGGTCCCGGTCGACGAGCGGATGCCGCCGCACACACTCGTCCGGGGTGAGCAGGTGCGCCTCCACCCCCCAGGCGGTGACCCAGCCGTGCCGGCGGTGCAGTTCCGCGAGGCGCTCGGGGGTGGTGGCCACCTCCAGGCCGCCGACCTGGAGGAAGCAGGGCTCGCCGTCGACGTCGAGGGAGCAGAACTTCTCGACGGTGTAGCGGGCCAGTTCGGTCATGGTCCGGGCGGAGTTGGTCTGGAAGACCAGGCCGGGGGCGTGCGAGCTGGAGCCGCCGGTGGCGGGGACGTCGCCCTGGTCGACCACGGTCACCTCGGTCCAGCCTCGGGCGGAGATCTCGTCCGCCAGGGCCGCTCCCACGACGCCCGCTCCGATGATGACCACTCGGGGTCCCGCCATCGCTCAACCTCCGCACATTGAGGCCGACAAAGTTGCTTTCTACGCAACTTGGTTCAGGCTGCGCAACTCAATGTGCCCGTCGCCGCGGAGGGGTGTCAAGGGGGGCGGTGACGGCGCGAAACGGCCCGGAAAGCGGCAACGCCCGGCAGACGGCGCGCCGTTGTGCGCACCGCCCGCCGGGCGTGGTGGACCGGCCTTCCCGGGGCCCGGGTCACTTCAGCCAGGCGGCCACCTTGTCCCGGTTCGCCTCGACCCACTTCTTCGCCGCCGCGTCGTCCGACATCTTGTCCACGGCGATGTACCTGGCCACCGTGTTCTGGTCGTCGTTCGTCCAGGTGAAGTTCTTCACCAGCCGGTACGCCGGGCTGCCCGACCGGGCGAAGCCCGCACTGACGATCTTGTCGAGGTCGTACACGGGGTAGTCGCAGGCGACCTTCGCCGCGTCGGCGTCGCACCCCTTCCTGTAGGCGGGCAGGCCGACCTTCACCAGCGGCACCTCCGACATGAACCACTGGGGCTCGTAGAAGTAGCCGATCACCCACTGCTTGTTCTTCTCGGCGGTGCGGAAGGCCTGGATGAGCGCGGTCTCGCTGCCCGCGTACACCACCTTGAAGTCCAGTTTCAGGTTCTTGACCAGGGCGGCGTCGTTGGTGACGTACGACGGGTCGCCGTCGAGCAGCTGACCCTTGCCACCCGACTCGGAGGTGCGGAACCGGTCGGCGTACGTGTCGAGGTTCTTCCAGTCGGTGATGTCCGGGTGAGCCTTGGCCAGCCACGGCGGCACGAACCAGCCGATGACGCCCTTGTTGCCGGTGGGGCCCGCCTCCACGGCCGTCTTCTGCTCGGTGATGTACTTCTTCTTCAGATCGTCGTGGCCCCAGTTCTCCAGGACGGCGTCCACCTCACCGGTCCCGAAGCCCTGCCAGGCGATCTCCTCCTTCAGGTCCTTCTTCTTCACGGTGCAGCCCAGGTCGTGCTGTGCCACGTACGCGACGACCGCCGCGTCCGCCTGGTAGCCGACCCAGGGGTTGACGGCCAGGTTGAAGGTGCCGCAGGCGCCGTGGGAGGCCTTCGCGCCCGCGGAGCCGGTGTCGCCGACCTTCGCCCCGCCGCAGGCCGTGAGGGTGAGGGCGAGGATGGCCAGGCCGGCCGCGCCGGCGCGCCAGTGGTGTGCCATGGTGTCGTGCTCCTTATGCCCGCGTGCGTCGCGCCGCAGCCTGAGTGATCCGGTCGAACATGACTCCGAGCAGGACGATGGCGAGTCCCGCCGCCAGCCCCTTGCCGTACAGCTCGCCCCGCGAGAATCCGGCCACGACGTCGTAGCCGAGGGCGCCTGCCCCTACCAGGCCGCCCACCACCACCATCGACAGCACATAGATCAGGCCCTGGTTGACCGCGAGCGTCAGGGCGCCGCGTGCCATCGGCAGCTGGACCTTGGTGATGATCTGCCAGGTGGTGCACCCGGCCGAGGTGGCCGCCTCCACGGTGGACCGGGGCACGCCGCGCACCCCGTCCGCGATGATCTTGATGGCGACGGGCGCCGCGTAGACGACGGCCGCGACGATCGCGGTGAACCGGGTGGCGCCGAACAGCGCCAGGAACGGCACGAGATACACGAACGGCGGCATGACCTGTGCGGCGTCCAGGGTGGGCCGCACCAGCCGGTCCGCGAGCCGGCTGCGCCCCATCCAGACGCCGACGACCACGCCGAGGACCATGACCAGCGCCGTCGCGACGACCGTCGAGGCCAGCGTGGTCATGCCGTCCGACCAGACGCCCGTGCCGACCAGCAGGCCGACGCACACCGCCGTGGTGAGGCCGGCGCGCCGGCCGCCCAGCACCAGGGCCGCGCCGGCCAGGACGGCGCCGACGAGCCACCACGGGGAGTCGGTGAGCAGCGACTGGAAGGGGTTGAGCAGGCCGTTGGTGAGGCCGTCGCGGACGGCGTTGGTGAGGCCAGACAGGTGGTCCTGCAACCAGGTGGTCGCGGTGTCCGCCGCGCTCGCGATGCGGCTTCCGGCGCTGCCGCCGCCGGGGAACTCCGCCGCCCACACATAGGTGTGCGAGAGGTAGACCAGCACCGCCGTGAGCACCGCGCCCGCGCCCAGCAGCGGCCGGCGCCACTTCGCGAAGCGGCCGCCCGATCGCCGCGCGGTCTCCTCGCGTGCGCCGGCCGCGGTCGTGACCCGGTCCAGCACGATCGCCATGACGACGATGGCGAGGCCCGCGTTGAAGGCCGTACCGACGTCGAGGGACTGGAGCGCCTGCATGACGGTCTTCCCGAGGCCGGGGGCGTCGATCAGGGCCGCGACGGTCACCATCGCCAGGGCGGCCATGATGGTCTGGTTGACGCCCATCACCACGGTCCGTCGGGACATCGGCAGCAGCACCTTCAGCAGCGTCTGCCGGCGCGTGGCGCCCATCGACTCGGCCGCCTCGACCGTCGTGCGGGGCACCGTGCGCAGCGCGTGTGCCGTGATGCGGATCGCCGGCGGGGCCGCGTAGACGACGGTGGCGATGGTGGCGGAGGCCCCGCCGATGAGGAAGAACAGGGTGAGCGGCGCCAGGTAGACGAAGGTGGGCATCGTCTGCATGAAGTCGAGGAAGGGGGTGATGACCCGGTTGAAGCGGTCGGACAGCCCGGCCCCGACGCCCAGCGGGATCGCGAACAGCAGCGCCACGAGCACGGCGCACAGGATGAGCGCCAGGGTGTCCATGCTCTCCTGCCACAGGCCCTGCACCCCGAAGAAGGTGAAGCCGGCCACGGCCAGCAGCGCGACCCGCCAGTTCCCCACGGCCCAGGAGACATAGCCGGCCAGCCCCACGACACCGAGCCAGCCGATCTGCGGGACCGGGCGGGTGCCGGACGGCTGGGAGATCAATTGCTGGACGAAGGTCACCAGGGTGTCGATGACCAGCCGGATCTCGTTGAAGAAGTACAGGAAGAGCGGGTTGGAGTTGCGGTGGGCTCCGACGGTGTCGTCGAGGTCGTTGATCCACCGGTGCAGACCGGTGAGGTCCGCCGCCGCGAGCGACAGGGTCTGCCGTCCGCGCAGTACGGCGAAGAGCACCAGCCAGACCACCAGGATCGCGCCCACCAGCACGGACCGGCGGACCCTGCGCCCGTCCGCGCCCCGAGGCGGCTCTTCGGCGGCCGCCGCCCGCTCCGGTTTCTCCAGGACGACGGTCATCGGGCGTCGCCCTCCCGCCCCGCGACCACCGCGAGGATCTCCTCGTCGCCGACGATGCCGAGCAGCGTGCCGTTCTCGACGACCTTCACGGGCTTCTCGGCGGCGAGCACGGCCCGGGTCGCCTCGCGTACCACGACGTCGGGGCCCAACTCCGGGCCGTCCAGGGCGTCTTCGTCGGCGGGCGGGCGCATGATCCAGCGCAGGGTGAGGACGTCGCCGCGCGGCACGTCCCGCACGAAGTCCCGGACGTAGTCGTCGGCGGGGGCGCCGACCAGTTCGTCACCGGTGCCGCACTGGACCGTCCGGCCGTCGCGCATGATCAGGATGCGGTCGCCGAGTTTCAGCGCCTCGGAGAGGTCGTGGGTGATGAACACCATGGTCTTGCCGACCTCGCGGTGCAGGCGGACGACCTCGCTCTGCATGTCACGGCGGATCAGCGGGTCGAGCGCGGAGAACGGCTCGTCGAAGAAGAGGACGTCGGGGTCGCCGGCCAGGGCGCGGGCGAGTCCGACACGCTGCTGCATACCGCCGGAGAGCTGGTCGGGGTAGGAGTTCTCGTATCCGGCGAGGCCCACCAGTTCGACGGTCTCCAGCGCACGCCTGGTCCGCTCGGCCCGGCCCATGCCCCGGATCTCCAGCCCGAACGCCACGTTGTCCACGACCCTGCGGTGCGGCAGCAGGCCGAAGTGCTGGAACACCATGGAGAACTTGCTGCGCCGCAGTTCGCGCAGGCGTCTGGCGTCGGCGCCGCGGATGTCCTCGCCCTCGAAGACGATGTCCCCGGCGGTGGGTTCGATCAGCCGGGTCAGACATCGCACCAGGGTGGACTTGCCGGAGCCGGACAGCCCCATGACGACGAAGACCTCGCCGGGCGACACCTCGAAGTCCACGTCCCGGACGGCGGCGGTGCACCCGGTGCGCTCCATCAGCTCCCGGCGGCTGAGCCCGCACAACTCCGCGGAGCCCGGCACCTCGTCGGCCTTCGGCCCGAACACCTTCCACAGCCGGCGCACGGAGATGACCGGGGTGCGCGCAGTCGAGTCCTGGGACGTGTCGCGCCGCTGCGACACCTCGGTCTGGGCTGGGGTCATGACCGACCTCTCTTCGCCGTTCAGCCGCGGAACCAGTGCTGCGGCCGGGGTTGGATGTTCTGCCAGACGTGCTTGGGCTCCCGGTACTCGTCGAGGCCGGCCGGCCCCAGTTCGCGGCCCACGCCCGAGCGCCCGAAACCGCCCCACTCCGCCTGCGGCACATAGGGGTGGTAGTCGTTGATCCACACGGTCCCGTGGCGCAGCCGGCGCGCGACCCGCTGGGCCCTGCCCGCGTCCTGCGTCCAGACGGCTCCGGCCAGGCCGTACTCCGTGTCGTTGGCGATGCGGACGGCGTCGTCCTCGTCGTGGAAGCGCTCCACGGTGAGGACGGGCCCGAAGGACTCCTCGTGCACCACCCGCATGTCCTGCCGGCACTCGTCCAGCACGGTGGGCGGGTAGTAGAAGCCGCCCGCGAGCGCGGGGTCCGCGGGGCGGGCGCCGCCGCAGCGCAGTACGGCTCCCTCGGCGAGGCCCGCGGCGACGTACGCCTCGACCTTCTCGCGGTGCGGCGCGGAGATCAGCGGCCCGGTCTCGGCGCCGGGGTCGAAGGGGCCGCCGAGGCGGATGAGCCGGGCGCGGCGCACGACCTCGTCGACGAAGGCGTCGTGCAGGCAGTCCTCGACGATCAGCCGGGCGCCGGCCGAGCAGACCTGCCCGGAGTGCAGGAAGACGGCGGTGAGCGCGAAGTCGACGGCGGTGTCGAAGTCGGCGTCGGCGAAGACGACGTTCGGGTTCTTGCCACCCAGTTCCAGCGCGACCTTCTTCACCGTCGCCGCGGCGGCGGCCATGACGCGCCGTCCGGTCTCCAGCCCGCCGGTGAAGGACACCAGGTCCACGTCCGGGTGTTCGGCCAGCGGCGCGCCGGCCTCGGCGCCGGCGCCCAGCACGAGGTTGGCGGCGCCGGCCGGGAGCCCCGCCTCCGCCAGGGCCCGCATCAGCAGGATGGCGGTGGAGGGCGTCAGCTCACTGGGCTTGAGGACCACGGTGTTTCCCGCGAGCAGGGCCGGTGCGACCTTCCAGGAGGCCTGGAGCAGCGGGTAGTTCCAGGGGGTGATCAGTCCGCAGACGCCGACCGGCTCGTACTCGACCCGGCTGAGCGCGTCGGCGCGGCCGGTGTCCACCACCCGGCCGGCGCTGGTGCCGGCGATGCCGCCGTAGTAACGGAAGCAGGCGACGACGTCGGCGAGGTCGTACTCGCTCTCCACCAGGCGCTTGCCGGTGTCCAGGGACTCGGCGCGGGCGATCTCCTTGGCGTCGCGCTCCAGGATGTCGGCGGTGCGCAGCAGCAGCGCGCCGCGCTCCCGCTCGGGGGTGTGCGGCCAGGGGCCCTGGTCGAAGGCGAGCCGGGCCGCCGCGATGGCCGCCTCGGTGTCGGCGCGGGTCGCCTCCGGGACCGTCGCCACGAGCGTGCCGTCCGCCGGACAGCGGATCTCCCTGCGGCCGCCGGCCAGCGCGGCGCGCCATTCCCCGTCCACGTACAGATCTGCCACGGCCACGCCCTTCGAGGAGAAGCAGTTGCGCATGGTGCATCGGATTGCTCGTGGTGGAACACCCTGGCCGACGGGGCCGACACCCGTCAAGGGGTCGGCGCCCCCGCCTGTCCCGCCTGTTTCCGGGCGTCGGGGTGGCGGTAGTAGGCGACGTCGGACGGCGGCAGCGGCTTCTTGCCGAGGATGAGGTCGGCCGCCTTCTCGGCGATCATCATCACCGGGGCGTAGATGTTGCCGTTGGTGACGTAGGGCATCACGGACGCGTCCACCACGCGCAGCCCGTCCAGCCCGTGCACCCGCATGCTCAGCGGGTCGACGACGGACATCTCGCCGGTGCCCATCGCGCAGGTGCACGAGGGATGCAGTGCGGTCTCGCCCTCCTTGGCCACCCAGGTGAGGATCTCCTCGTCGGTGTCGACCGAGGGGCCGGGCGAGATCTCGCCGCCGTTGTAGGGGGCGAGGGCGGGCTGGCCGAGAATGCGGCGGGCGACCCGGATCGCCTCGACCCACTCGCGCCGGTCCTGCTCCGTGGAGAGGTAGTTGAAGCGCAGCGCGGGCTTCACCCGCGGGTCCCGGCTCCTGATCTTCACCGAGCCGCGGGCGTCGGAGTACATGGGGCCCACGTGCACCTGGTAGCCGTGGCCGCCGGCCGGTGCGGAGCCGTCGTAGCGGACGGCGACCGGCAGGAAGTGGAACATCAGGTTGGGGTACTCCACGTCCTCGTTGCTGCGCGCGAAGCCGCCGGCCTCGAAGTGGTTCGTGGCCGCGGGCCCGGTCCGCAGCAGCCACTGGAGCCCGATGAAGGGGGCCCGCCACTTCGCCATGTACGGCTGCACGGAAACGGGTTGCCGGCAGGCGTACTGGACGTACACCTCCAGGTGGTCCTGGAGGTTCTCGCCGACGCCCGGCAGGTGGTGTACGACGTCGACGCCGAGGGCGGACAGCTCGGCGGCGTTGCCGACGCCGGAGAGCTGGAGCAGCTGCGGGGTGTTGACGGCGCCGCCGCACAGGACGACCTCGCCGGCCCGGACCTGCTGGGGCGCGCCGCGGCCGCGCCGGTACTCGACGCCGATGGCGCGCTTGCCCTCGAACAGCACCCGGGTGACGAGGGCGCGGGTGCGGACCGTGAGGTTGGGCCGCCTGCGCACGGGCTTGAGGTACGCCTTGGAGGCCGACAGGCGCCGCCCGCGGTGGACGTTGCGGTCGAACGGGGCGAAACCTTCCTGCCGGTAGCCGTTGACGTCGTCCGTGGGGGCGTACCCCGCCTGCCGGGTGGCTTGGAGGAAGGCGGTGAAGAGCGGGTTGACGGCCGGGCCGCGCTCCAGGACCAGGGGGCCGTCATGGCCGCGGAACGCGTCGTCCGGGTCGGCCGCCAGGCAGTTCTCCATACGGCGGAAGTAGGGCAGGCAGTGGGCGTAGTCCCAGGTCTCCATGCCGGGTCCGGCGGCCCAGCGCTCGTAGTCCATGGGGTTGCCGCGCTGGAAGATCATGCCGTTGATGCTGCTGGAGCCGCCGAGCACCTTGCCGCGGGCGTGGTAGATGCGCCGGCCGCCCATGTGCGGCTCGGGCTCGGACTCGTACTGCCAGTCGTAGAAGCGGCTGCCGATGGGGTAGGTGAGCGCCGCGGGCATGTGGATGAAGACGTCCCACGGGTAGTCGGGGCGGCCCGCCTCCAGGACGAGCACCCGGTTGCCGGGGTCGGCCGAGAGGCGGTTCGCCAGTGCGCTGCCGGCCGATCCGCCGCCGACGATGACGAAGTCGTAGTGCAGGAGGGCCATGGTGCCTCGTCTCACTCGCGCCGTCGATTGCCGGGCATGCTAGTACGGGTATCTCAATGCGCACCAGGTTGCGAACAACGCAACTTGTAAGGGCTGGGTAGCCAGCCTGTTACTTGCGTCCGCGTTGTTTACCACGCGTATAGTTTCGTTATGAGCAACATGAGTCCGGACATCGAAACGAACGGCTCGCCGTCCGGCGGGGTGCAGTCCGTCGACCGCGCCATCAGCGTGCTGGAGATCCTGGCGCGGCGAGGCGAGGCGGGTGTGAGCGAGGTTGCCGCCGAGATCGAGGTGCACAAGTCGACCGCGTTCCGGCTGCTCGGCGCCCTGGAGGCGCGGGGTCTCGTGGAGCAGACCGGCGAGCGGGGCAAGTACCGGCTCGGCTTCGGCATCGTCCGGCTGGCGGGGGCCGTCACCGCCCGGATCGACCTCACCCAGCAGGGGCGACCGGTGTGCGAGCGGCTGGCCGAGGAGATCGGCGAGACGGTCAATATCGCCGTACGCCAGGAGCAGTATGCGATCAACCTCTACCAGGTGCGCGGCACCGCCGCCGTCACCGCGCACAACTGGGTCGGCCAGCTGACCCCGCTGCACGCCACCTCCAGCGGCAAGATCATGCTGGCCCATCTGCCCGCCGGGGAACGGGCGGAGCTGCTGGCCCGGGCCGGCCTGAAGAAGCTGACCCCGCACACGATCTCGGCGAAGACGAAGCTTGAGAAGAACCTCGCCGCGGCCCGGGAGCGCGGTTACGCCTGGACGCTGGAGGAACTGGAGATCGGGCTGCACGCCATGGCCGCCCCGATCCGTGACCGGGAGGGCCGGGTCATCGCGTCGATCAGCGCCTCCGGGCCCTCGTACCGGTTCACCGAGGAGCGTCTGCACGAGCTGGCTCCGGTGCTGGTCAAGGGCGCGGAGGAGATCAGCCACCGGATGGGGTACCTGGGCTGATCCCGGCGCCCGACCGCCGCACGGCCCCGCCGACGCCCGCCGGCGGGCCGGGGGCATCCCTCACTCCGGACGGCGGGTACCGAGACGCTCGTTCACCCAGTCGTGGAAGGCACCGATGTGGTGCTCGCTGGGCACGAGCACCCCGCCCTTGGCGTACAGCCGTGACCCCATCCCCGGCTGGGTGCGCTCGCAGGCCTCGAAGTCCTGGCGGTTGACCCGGTCGAACAGCTCCACCGACCGGCTGACGTCCCGGCCGCTCTCCACCACCCCGGGCAGATAGAGCCAGTCGCACTCCACGACGGTGCGGTCGGCGGCGGCCGGGTACATCCGGTGGAAGATCACATGGTCGGGCACCAGGTTGATGAAGACCTGCGGTTTGACGGTGATGGCGTAGTAGCGGCGGTCCTGTTCCTCGGACACCCCCGGGATGCGGTCCAGCCCCGCCGAGCCGTCGACGGTGAAGCCCTGGATGTCCGCCCCGAACTCCGCGCCGTGGCCCACGTAGTACTGGGCGGCATAGCCGTCGGCGAACTCCGGGAGGACCTCGGTGAGTTCGGGATGGATCGTGGCGCAGTGGTAGCACTCCATGAAGTTCTCGACGATGAGCTTCCAGTTCGCCCTGACGTCGTAGACGATCCGGCGGCCCACCGAGAGCCGGTCGACGGCGTAGTGCTCGATCGACTCGACATCGCCGAGCCGGGCGGCCACCGCGCCGACGACGTCCTCCTCGAAGGAGGGCGGGTCCTCGGCCAGGCACACCCAGACATAGCCGAGCCATTCGCGCACGGCGACGCCCACCAGGCCGTACTCGGTACGGCCGACGTCCGGCATCCTGGTGAGGTTGGGGGCCGCGACGAGCCTGCCGTCGAGGTCGTACGTCCAGGCGTGGTACGGGCACTGGAAGGCGCGCCTGACCTCGCCGGCGCCCTCGGTGCGGAGCCTGGCGCCACGGTGCCGGCACACGTTGAAGTAGGCGCGGACCGAGTGGTCCCGGGCGCGGGTGACGAGGATGCTCTCGCGGCCCACGTCGACGGTGCGGAAGGCGCCGGGCTTCGGCAGGTCGGCGGCGCGGGCGACGCAGAACCACATCGTCTCGAAGATGCGCTCCTGCTCCTGGGCGAAGACCGCGGGGTCCGTGTAGGCGGCACCGGGCAGCGTGGCGATCAGGCTGTCCGGCAGGCTGGTCGAGGTCACGGTGCACTCCTCGGGAGACGTCGAGGGTCGGTGGATCACGCCGGGGCGCCGTGGGACGCGGCGGCGCCGAGCTGCTTGCGCCAACGGGTGAAGACCCGCGGCCGGTTCATCCCGAGCACGGCGACCGGGCGGCCCGCCCGCCGGTAGACCGCCAGGAAACTGCGGTCGTCGGTCGAGCCCTCCTCGACCGTCACGCTGTCGGCGCCGGCCGCGTGGCCGGCGAACTGGATGCGCACTCCGTACTGATCGGACCAGAAGTACGGCGGCCGGGGTGGCACCGGTTGCGTCGCACCGCCCCCGAGCAGCGCGGCGACCGCCGCGTCGGGCCGTTCCAGCGCGCCGGTCCAGTGCTCGACCCTGCGATGGCCGCCGGTGTGCGGGTCGTACCAGTTGGCGCAGTCGCCGACGGCGACCACCCCGGCCACCTCGGTGCGCCCGTCGGCGCCGCACCGCACGCCGTTGTCGAGCGGCACGCCGGAGCCTTCCAGCCAGTCGACGCAGGGACGCGCACCCACCCCGACGACGACGGTGTCGGCGGGCACGGTCCGGCCGTCCGCCAGCAGGACGGCGGACACCCGGCGCCCGCCGCTCAGCCCCTTGACCCCGACCCCGCACCACAGCCGTACGCCGTGGTCGTGGTGGAGGGCGGAGACGACCCCGCCCATGGTCGCGCCGAGCGGTCCGGAGAGCGGGGCCGGCGCCGCCTCGACCATGGTCACGTCCAGGCCGAGGGTGTACGCCGTGGCGGCGACCTCCGCGCCGACGAACCCGGCACCGATCACCACCAGCCGGCCGCCGCGGGCGAGGTCGTCCCGCAGGGCGCGGGCGTCGTCGAGGGTGCGCAGCACATGCACCCCGGCGAGTCCCTCGGTGCCGGGCAGGGTGCGGGCGGCGGCTCCGGTGGCGACCACCACGCCGTCGGCGCGTACCTCCCGGCCGTCGGCGAGCCGGATCGCGCGTCCGGCGCGGTCGAGTCCGGTGGCGCGGACGCCGAGCAGCCACTCCGCCCCGAGTGCCTCGTCGTCCCGCTCCAGCGCGAGATCCGCCGCGTCGAGGGTGCCGGCCAGGAACTCCTTGGACAGCGGCGGCCGGTCGTAGGGGCGATGGGGCTCGTCCCCGACGACGACCAGCCGGCCGTCGTAGCCCCGCTGCCGCAGGGCGCGCGCGGCCGACAGTCCGGCCAGGGAGGCGCCGACCACGGCCACCGTCCTCACGCGGGGCCTTGGGCCGCACGGGCGGCGATGCACGGCGGCAGGTTGGGCGCCTGCGTGGAGAGCCGGACATGGATCACGCCGTCCTCGACCACCACCTCGTGGGTGCGGACGGGGAGCCTGGCCGGGGGTGCGTCCACGGCTCCGGTCCTGAGGTCGAAGGTCGAGGCGTGCAGCGGGCATTCGACCGCGCAGCCCTCCAGCCAGCCGTCGGCGAGCGAGGCGTCCTGGTGGGTGCACGTGTCGTCGATGGCGAACAGCTCGCCGTCTTCCGTGTGGAACACCGACACGGGCGGGTCGGTGTCGAGCCGGTAGGCCTCGCCTCGCGGCAGATCCGCGAGGCGGCACGCGGGAATCATCATGACACCTCGGTGCGTATAGCGAAACGGATTGCGATGAGCGCAACGTCAGTCTGGGGGCGCCTCTGAAGCCTTGTCAAGGCGCGCACCGGCCTGGGTGCGCAGGGGCCGGCGCCGGTTTCCCGGGCAGCCCGAAGCGCCCGCGAAAGCGCAGGTGAGCAAGGGGGACAGCGGTGTCCCCCGGTACGCCGACGGCCCTGCCTGCGGTGCCGTCCACGGGGTCGTCACCGGAGGCAGGGCCGCGCGTGCGCGGGGTGTCGCCCCGGAGGTCAGAGGAGCACCACCGAGCGCAGGACGTCGCCCTGGTGCATCCGCTCGAAGGCCTTCTCCACCTCGTCCAGCGCGATCGTCTCGGTGACGAAGGCGTCCAGGTCGAGCCGGCCCTGGAGGTAGAGGTCGATGAGCAGCGGGAAGTCCCGGGAGGGCAGGCAGTCGCCGTACCAGGACGACTTCAGCGCCCCGCCCCGGCCGAAGACGTCCAGCAGCGGCAGTTCCAGCTTCATCTCCGGAGTGGGCACGCCGACCAGCACGACCGTCCCGGCGAGATCGCGGGCGTAGAAGGCCTGCCGGTACGTCTCCGGGCGGCCCACCGCCTCGATCACGACATCGGCGCCGAAGCCTCCGGTCAGCTCGCGCACCGCCTCGACCGCGTCGGTCTCCCGGGAGTTGACCGTGTGGGTCGCGCCCAGGGTGCGGGCCGTGGCCAGCTTGCGGTCGTCGATGTCCACCGCGACGATCCGCGCCGCGCCCGCCAGCCGGGCCCCGGCGATCGCCGCGGCGCCCACGCCCCCGCAGCCGATGACCGCGACGCTGTCGCCGCGTCCGACACCGCCGGTGTTGAGGGCGGCGCCGAGGCCGGCCATCACCCCGCAGCCCAGCAGCCCGGCGGCGGCCGGCGACGCGGCCGGGTCCACCTTGGTGCACTGGCCGGCCGCCACCAGCGTCTTCTCGGCGAAGGCGCCGATCCCCAGGGCCGGCGAGAGTTCCGTGCCGTCGGCCAGGGTCATCTTCTGCCGGGCGTTGTGCGTGCTGAAGCAGTACCAGGGCCGGCCGCGCAGACAGGCCCGGCAACTCCCGCAGACCGCACGCCAGTTGAGGATCACGAAGTCCCCGGGCACCACGTCGGTGACGCCCGCGCCGACCGACTCGACCACGCCCGCCGCCTCGTGCCCCAGCAGGAACGGGAAGTCGTCGCTGATGCCGCCCTCCCGGTAGTGCAGATCGGTGTGGCAGACACCGCAGGCCTGGATCCTGACCACGGCCTCACCCGGGCCGGGGTCGGGCACGGTGACCGTCTCCAGACTGACGGGGGCGCCCTTGCTGCGCGCGACGACGGCGCGGACCTGCTGAGCCATGGCCACTCCTCGGCTGACAGAGCTGACACAGGGGGCGAGATGTTGCCTGCGTTGCCTATTGCGGCACGCATCTCATGTTCCGCAACGAAGCATCGCGGAGGCCGGGGTGGTGGTCAAGGAGTGCGCTCGGCCCGGCATGATGATCACCATGACCTTCATCGCCCAGACCCCGATCACCGGCCTGGACCTCACCGGGTTCACCGAGCGCGAGCCCGGGCTGTGGACCGACGCGACGGGTGTCATCCTGTCGGTCCACTACTTCCCCCTGGTCCCGGACCTGCCGGCCCCGCTGCACGAGCTGGACCGGCTACGGTTCGCGAACGCGCACGGCGTCGCGCGGTCCGGGGGCGGCCTCATCGAGGCGGTGACGGGGAGCGTGGACGGGGTCCCGGCGCTCCGTCAGCTGATCAAGATGCCCTTGCAGAGCAAGTCCGGGCAGGCCTTCATCGGCAGCTGGACGCTGCCGAAGGACCGGTGCAGCGTGGTGGTGAAGGTGCAGGCCGGCGAGGCCGGGGTGAGCGGCGTACGGGAAGCCGTGGTGGCGGACCGGGTGGGGTTCACCGACTACTTCCAGCCGCACCCGTACGGCGGCGGCGGACAGCTGGGCGGACTGCCGTACCACGTGGCCGACTTGGAGCAGTGGGATCCCGAGTTCCCGGACCACCCGCTGACCCTGGTCCGTGCGGCGCTGCACCGCATCACGCCGACCGTCACGCTCCACGACCAGTTCAAGGCACTGCCGCCGTTCCCCGGCCCGCCGCCGTCCCCGCAGGGCGGCCAGGTCCCGCCGCCGTTCCCCGCCCCCGCGCCGTACCCGGGGCCGCACGCCCCCGCCACGGGACCCGGCGCCCCGCCGCACCCGGGCCCGGTGCCTCCGCCCGGGCCCCGGCGCGGCTGGTTCCGCCGCAAGGGTGTCTAGAGTCCGCGGCGCGGCGGCCGGGATGCCGGGCTACTGACGTACGATCGCGTCGATCCGCGCCAGTTCCTCCGCGTCGAAGTCCAGGTTCCGGATCGCTCCGACGCTGTCCTCGATCTGCTGGGCGCTGCTCGCGCCCACCAGCGCGGAGGTGACCCGTTCGCCGCGCAGCACCCAGGCGAGGGCCAGCTGGGCCAGCGTCTGGCCGCGGGACTTGGCGATCTCGTCCAGGGCGCGCAGCCGGCCGACCAACTCCTCGGTGACCGCGTCCGAGTTGAGGAACGGGCTGTCGCTCGCGGCACGGGAGTCCTCGGGGATGCCGTCGAGGTAGCGGCCGGTGAGCAGGCCCTGCTCCAGCGGGGAGAAGACGATGGAGCCGACCTGGAGCTCGTCCAGGGCGTCGAGCAGGCCCTCGTCCTCGGGGCGCCGGTCGAGCATCGAGTAGCGCGGCTGGTGGATGAGGAGCGGGGTGCCGAGCCCGGCGAGGATCCGGGCGGCCTCGCGGGTCTGCTCGGCGGAGTAGTTGGAGATGCCGACGTAGAGCGCCTTGCCCTGCTGCACGGCCGAGTGCAGCGCGCCCATCGTCTCCTCCAGCGGAGTCTTTGGGTCGGGGCGGTGCGAGTAGAAGATGTCGACGTAGTCCAGGCCCATCCGCTTCAGGCTCTGGTCCAGCGAGGACAGCAGGTACTTGCGCGAGCCCCATTCGCCGTAGGGGCCGGGCCACATCAGATAGCCGGCCTTGGTGGAGATGACCAGCTCGTCGCGGTACGGCGCGAAGTCGGCCTTCAGCGCCTCGCCGAACGCGGACTCGGCGGCGCCGGGCGGCGGGCCGTAGTTGTTGGCCAGGTCGAAGTGGGTGACGCCGAGGTCGAAGGCGCGGCGCAGGATGGCACGCTGGGTCTCGACGGACCGGTCCGGTCCGAAGTTGTGCCACAGGCCGAGGGACAGCGCGGGGAGTTTCAGGCCGCTGCGTCCGGTGCGCCGGTAGGGCATGTCGGCGTAACGGTCGGGGTGTGCGGTGTACAACGCGACTCCAGAGGGGTTGGCACACGGTATCCCGGTTCCGGTGAGCCCTGCGGCTCCCGTCACCGGTACCACTCTCGCCCGGGCGGTGTGCAGCGGTCCAACAGAAGAATCCGATGGGATTCAGCGACTAGGCTGCTCAATCATGGAACTGCGCCAGCTCGAGCACTTCGTGGCGGTGGCCGAGGACCGGCATTTCACCCGGGCCGCCGAACGCCTGATGGTGTCGCAGTCGGGTCTGTCCGCGTCCATCCGGGCGTTGGAGCGGGAGCTGCGGGCGCCGCTGTTCGTGCGGACGACCCGGCGGGTGACGCTGACCGAGGCGGGCCGCGCCCTGCTGGTGGAGGCCGAGCGGGTGCTGGCGCAGGTGCGCTCCGCGCACGAGGCGGTGGCCGCGGTGCAGGGCGTGCTGCGCGGCACGCTGGCGCTCGGCACCGAGCAGTGCATCGCCGGGGTGCAGGTGGCGCGGCTGCTGGCCGCGTTCCGCGGGCGCCATCCGGACGTGGAGATCCGGCTGCGCCAGGCGGGTTCGGGCGCGCTGGCCGAGGAGGTCGCGGCGGGGCGGCTCGATCTGGCCTTCGCCTACCGCACCCAGGCCGACACCGACCAGCTGCGTTCGGTGTCGCTGGCGAGCGAGCCGATGACCGTGCTGTGCCATCCGCGGCACCGGCTCGCCGCCGCGGTGGCCCCGGCCGTGCTCGGCCCGGACGACCTCGCCGGGGAGGTTTTCGTGGACTTCCACCCGGACTGGGGTCCGCGCCGTACCACCGATGCGGCGTTCGCCGCGGCGGGCGTCCGGCGCACGGTCGCGCTGGAGGTCAACGACGTGCACAGCCTGCTGGACCTGGTGGACGAGAACCTCGGGATCGCGGTCGTACCCCGGCACTTCCGGCACAAGCGGCCCGCGCTCACGGCGCTGCCGCTGAAGGGCGCCGGGGCGGTGGAGTACGAGACGGTCGCGCTGCTGCCGCCCGAGCGGTCCACGAGCCCCGCCGCCCGCGCGCTCGTCACCCTGCTGGGAACCCTGGACACGCTGCGCACGCCGGAGGCGCCGCAGAGCGGGGCAGCGGCGCCGTCCCGGCCGGGCTGCTGACCCCGCCGGCCGGTTCACCGGATTCCGGGCGCGGGCGGGACGGCTCTTTGCGATGGTGGACGGTATGCATGCCAAGGACATCCTCATCGACGGCTACGGCCGCATCCAGGAAGAAGTCCATGCCGCCCTCGACGGCATCGGCCCCGAGGCGCTGCACCACCGCCCGGCGCCCGACGCCAACTCCGTCGCCTGGCTCGTCTGGCATCTCACCCGGGTGCAGGACGACCACATCGCCGACGCCTTCGGCCTCGACCAGGTGTGGCTCTCCCAGGGCTGGGAGAAGCGCTTCGGCCTCGATCTGCCCCGGCAGGACACCGGCTACGGGCACAGCCCCGCCAAGGTGGCCAAGGTGCGGGTCGAGTCGGCCGACCTGCTGACCGGGTACTACGACGCCGTCCACAAGCAGACCCTGGGCGCCCTGCGCACTGTGGCCGCCAAGGATCTGGAACGGATCGTGGACGAGCGCTGGGACCCCCCGGTCACCCTGGGGGTCCGCCTGGTGAGCGTCCTGTCCGACGACCTTCAGCACATCGGACAGGCCGCCTACCTCAGGGGGCTGGTTCAGAGCGCGGCCGCGTAACCGGGCAGCACCACGTCCTCGATGAGGGCCTTGCGCTCGTCGAACGGGATGAAGGCGCTCTTGAGGGCGTTCACCGTGACCGTGCGCAGGTCCTCGACGGTCCAGCCCGCCTCGTCGACCAGCAGGGACATCTCCCGGGTCATCGTCGTGCCCGAGACCAGCCGGTTGTCGGTGTTGAGGGTGACCCGGAAGCCCAGGTCCTTCAGGGCCGTGATCGGGTGCTCGGCGATCGAGGTGGCGCAGCCGGTCTGGAGGTTGGAGGTGGGGCACATCTCCAGGGCGATGCGGCGGTCGCGCACCCAGGAGGCGAGCCGGCCCAGCTTGCCGTCCACGATGTCCTCGGTGAGGCGGACGCCGTGGCCGATGCGCTGGGCGCCGCACACCTGGAGGGCCTGGTGGATGCTGGGCAGGCCGTGCGCTTCGCCGGCGTGGATGGTGAACGGCACGCTCTCGCGGCGCAGGTGCTCGAAGGCGGCCAGGTGGTCGGCGGGCGGGAAGCCGTCCTCGGCGCCGGCGATGTCGAAGCCGACGACACCCGCGTCCCGGTAGGCGACGGCCAGGTCGGCGGCCTCGCGGACCCGGTCGAACATGCGCATGCCGCACAGCAGGGTGCCGACGCGGACCGGGGTGCCGGCGGCGGCCGCCTTGGCCATACCGGCGGCCAGGCCCTGCTGCACGGTCTCCACGACCTCGCTCATGGTGAGCCCGCCCCGGGTGTTCAGCTCCGGCGCGTAGCGCACCTCGGCGTAGACGACGCCGTCGGCGGCCAGGTCGAGGACGTACTCCTCGGCGGTGCGCAGCAGGCCCTCGCGGCTCTGCATGACGGCGAGGGTGTGCTCGAAGGTGGCTATGTAGCGGACCAGGTCGCCGGAGTTGGCGGCCTCGAAGTACCAGGCGGCCAGCTCGTCGGGGTCGGTGGTCGGCAGGGTGTGGCCGATCTCGGCGGCGAGTTCCACGACGGTGGCGGGGCGCAGGCCGCCGTCGAGGTGGTCGTGCAGGACGGCCTTGGGCAGCCGGCGGAGGATCTCGGGGTCGATGCGGTGCGCGGTCATGGCAGGCGTTCCTCGGGTGGTGCGGTGGGATCTCAGTGGGTGGCGGGCTGGAGCAGGTCCCAGCGGTTGCCGTACAGGTCCTGGAAGACGGCGACGGTGCCGTACGGCTCGTGCCGCGGCTCCTCCAGGAAGGTCACGCCGGCGGCGGTCATCCGGGCGTGGTCACGGGCGAAGTCGTCGGTGTGCAGGAAGAAGCCGACGCGGCCGCCGGTCTGGTCGCCGGTCCGGGCGCGCTGCGCCTCGCCCTTGGCACGGGCCAGCAGCAGACCGGTGCCCGGTCCGTCGCCCGGCTCCACGACGACCCAGCGGGAGCCGTCGGGGCGCGGGGCGTCCTCGGCCAGACGGAAGCCGAGGGCCTCGGTGTAGAAGCGGATCGCCTCGTCGTAGTCGTCGACGACAAGGGTGACCAGGGCGACGCGTCGCATCGGAACCTTCCGGTGGGGGTGGTTAGCCGAGGAGGTTATACGTAAAACCCGACGGATGCCAGTCCCTTTTCTACGCGCGTCGCTACGACCGTTCGGCGGGCCTGGGCAAGGGGCACGGGAGCCGGCGGAGCAGCCGGCAGCGGCGCGGGCGGCACGGGGTGTGAGGGGGCCGGCGAGCAGGGCCTGGGCACGCTGCGGAACCGGGCCCCCGGCCGCCGCGGCGGCCGCACGCTCGGCGGCCTTGCTTAAGGAGTGGCCGTCAGGGCCGCTCTTCGCCCTGGGCGACCTCGATGCGGTGGTGGAAGTCGGCCATACCGGTGACCGAGGCCACGCAGGAGCCGGCGGCGCAGACGAGCAGCAGGGCGGCGACGGCGCGGCCGGCGCGGGGCGCGAGCGGGGCGGCCAGCAGGGCCTGGACGCGCTGGGGGACCGGGCCGCCGGCCGCCGCGGCGGCGAAGGCGGGACGCGACGAACGGGCCGACTGACCGGCGAGAGCCGCGCGGGCGATGGCCCGGGCGGTCAGCCGCCGGTCGCCGACCGAGGCGGCGGCGTCCTCGTCGGCCGCGCGCTCGGCGGCCAGCCGGATGGAGTCGCGGACCCGGCGGAGCGCAGGATGGCAGTGCGCGGCCAGTTCGGCGGCGGCGAGGAAGTAGTGGTGGCCGCCCGCGTTGTGCGCCCGCTCATGGGCGAACAGCGCCTCCCGCTCCCGGCCGTCCAGGCTGCGCAGCATCGCGGTGGTGACGACGATCCGGTGCGGGCGGCCCGGCAGGGCGTAGGCGTCGGGGCACGGCGAGTCCACCACGCACAGGTCCCCGGCGGCGGGCCCGCGCCCGGCCTCGGTGCGGGCGGCGCGGAAGGCACGGGTCTGGCGCAGTACCGAGCGGACCAGGCTCAGCGCGCACACGGCGAGCGCGCCGACGGAGGTGGCCGCGGCCGGGAGCACGACGAGGTCGGAGGCGGTGCGCAGCGGGTGGACCAGCTCGCCGAACGCGGCGAAGAGCGGCAGCTTGAGCAGCCCGGTGAGCACGAACGCGCCGAGCGCCGCCAGCGAGCAGCCGGCGAAGACGACCGCGCATCCGGTGAGCGCCCACAGCGCGGTCAGGGGGGTCAGCCGGGCGACGGCGCGCCGGGCCAGCGGGGGCAGCGCGCAGGGCAGCAGCAGGGGCAGCAGGAGCAGCGCGGTCATCGGTCGTCGGATTCGAGCAGATCCCGCAGGATGCGTTCGTCGTCGGGGTTGAGCTGGGCGACGAAGCGGGCGAGGACCGTCTCGCGGTCGCTGTCCCGGTCCAGCTCGCTGTGCATGCGGCGGGCGGTGAGGCCCTGGGCGTCCTGCGCGTCGCGGACCGGCGCGTAGGCGTAGCCGCGGCCCTGGCGCTCCCGCTCGACCACACCCTTGTCGTACAGCCGGGTGAGGATCGTGGTGACCGTCGTACGGGCGAGGTCCGCGCCGAGGCTGCGCTGGACCTGCGCGGGCGTCTGGGGGGCGCCGGCGGCCCAGAGCGCGGCCATGACGCTCGCTTCGAGCTCGCCCGCCGGCCGGCGCTCGTCCTTCGCCTCGGTCATGGAACGTCCTTCACCCCGTCTTCGCCTGCGGCGGCCCGTGCGCCCGCCCGTCCGATGGTAGTCAATCGTTCCTTCGTACGGCCGTGCCCCCTGGGCCGTGGCCGTGGGGGCACGGGACCGGTCAGCCGGCGGTGGTGTGCAGGGCGTCCAGCCGCTTCTGTTCGTCCGCGGTGAGGCGCAGGGCGCCCGCGGCGACGTTCTGCACGAGGTGGTCCGGGTTGCCGGTGCCGGGGATGGCGAGGACGTGCGGGCCCTGGTGCAGGGTCCAGGCGATGCGGATCTGCGCGGGGCTCACGCCGTGCGCGCGGGCGATGTCGCGCACGGTGTCGTCGTGGTCGTCGGTCGCCGCCCGGGCCGCGGCCTCGCCGGCGACGGCGTAGAACGGCACGAAGGCGATGCCGCGCTCGCCGCACAGGCGCAGCATCTCGTCGTCGACGGGGTCGGGCCGGTCCAGGGCGTACCGGTTCTGCACGGAGACCACCGGGGCGATCTCCAGGGCCTCGGCGAGGTGGTGCGGTGCGACGCCGGAGATGCCGAGGTGCCGGATCATGCCCGCCTCGCGCAGTTCGGCGAGGGCGCCGAAGTGCTCGGCGATGGAGTCCTGGCTCATCCGCCGCAGGTAGACGAGGTCGAGGTGGTCGCGGCCGAGCTGGCGCAGGTTCTCCTCCACATGGCCGCGGAGCTGGTCGGGGCGGGCCGCGGTGCCCCACTCGCCGTGGTAGTCGCGGAACGGGCCGACCTTGGTGGCGATCACCAGGTCCTCGGGGTACGGGGCCAGCGCGGTGTTGATCAGTTCGTTGGCGGAGCGGGTGGCGGAGAAGTAGAAGGCGGCGGTGTCGATGTGGTTCACGCCGAGTTCGACGGCCCGCCGCAGCACCGCGAGGGAGCGGGTGCGGTCGCTCGGGGTGCCGAGGTGGAAGGCGGCGCTGCCCGTCAGCCGCATGGCGCCGAGGCCGATGCGGTGGACGGGCAGATCGCCGAGGGTGAAGGTGCCGGACGCGTCCGCGGTGATCGCTGTGCTCATCGCCGGATGATCGCACAACCGTCCGGCCCACCGCGTCAGTTCAGGGGCTTGGCGAGGACCGCCTTGCGGTGGCTGAACGTCTCGATGGAGTACCGGCCGTGGTAGTTGCCCATGCCGCTCTCTCCGACACCGCCGAACGGCAGGTCGGAGACGGTGAGATGGGCCAGTGGCAGGCCGTGGCCGAGGCCGCCGGAGGAGGTCTCGGCGGCGATCCGCGCCCGGGTCTCGTCGGACTCGGAGAACACGTACAGGGCGAGCGGCTTGTCGCGGTCGTTGATGAAGGCGATCGCCTCGTCCAGGCCGGCGACGGTGACGATCGGCAGGATCGGACCGAAGATCTCCTCCTGCATGACGGGCGCCTTCGGGTCGACGTCGGCGAGGACCGTCGGCGCGATGTACTTGGCGCTGCGCTCGCTCGCGCCGCCGACCGCGATCCGGCCCGAGTCGAGCAGGGCGGTCAGCCGGTCGAAGTGCCGTTCGTTGATGATCCGGCCGTACTCCGGGGAATTCTGCGGGTCGGTGCCGTAGAGGGTCTCGACCGCGCGGACCAGCGCGGCCTCCAGGGCGGGGGCGGTCACCGGGTCGGTCAGGACGTAGTCGGGGGCGACGCAGGTCTGGCCGGCGTTGAGGAACTTGCCGCGGGCGAGGCGGTCGGCGACGGCGTCGAGGTCGGTGCCGCGGTCCACGAACACCGGTGACTTGCCGCCCAGTTCGAGGGTGACCGGGGTGAGGTGCTCGGCGGCGGCGCGCATCACGATCCGGCCGACGGTGCCGTTGCCGGTGTAGAAGATGTGGTCGAAGCGCTCGGCGAGCAGGGCCGTGGTCTCCGGGACGCCGCCCTCGACGACGGCGACGGCGTCGGTGTCGAGGTAGGCCGGGATCAGCTCGGCCAGCGCGGCGGAGGTGGCCGGGGCGAGTTCGCTGGGCTTGGCGACGACCGCGTTGCCGGAGGCGAGCGCGCCGACGAGCGGGGCGAGCAGCAGCTGCGCCGGGTAGTTCCAGGGGGCGATGACGAGGACGACGCCGAGGGGGTCGTACTGCGTCCAGGCCGTGGCGTCGGCGCCGAGGTGGGCCGGGACGGGCGCGGGCTCGGGCCGCAGCCACTCCGCGAGATGCTCCAGGGTGTGGTCGATCTCCCGGATGGTGAAGTCGATCTCGGTGCGGTAGGCCTCGGTGCTGCTCTTGCCGAGGTCCGTGTGGAGGGCGGCGGCGAGGTCGGCACCGCCCTCCGTGAGCATCGCGCGCAGCCGGCGCAGCTGCTCGGTGCGCCACTCGACGGGCTTGGTGCGGCCGGTGGCGAAGGTGGCGCGGAGCCGGGCGACGACGTCGGCGGGCTGCTCGGGGGTGGGGTGGTTCATGGGTGCCTCGCTGAGGGTCAACGTTCAGATGTAAAGGCCAACCTTTCATGCACTCAAGTTAATTTCCGCCGCCCCCAGGGAGTGGCCGAGGTCACACGGCGACCGGTCCGGGCCGGTCGCTGAGGGTGGCCCGGAGGCGATCGATGCTCGTCCAGGCGGCCTGATCGGCTTCGTTGTTGCCGGGGGCCGAGGGGCCCGGACGGAACCCGTCGGCGGCGAGGGCGAGGGTCAGGGGGACGACGAAGCCGTCGGGCACACAGGGCATTCGGGCATGCCCTCAAGGCCGGCGAGCCGGACGCCGGGCCGGGGGTGAGGGAACGGCAGCGGCGGGTTCGGGGCCGCCATGGCGACGGAGGTGGGCCAGGACGGCGCGGACCCGGCGGTGGCCGCTGTCGCCCGCCGACAGCCCGAGTTTGAGGAAGACGCTGCCGATGTGTTTGTGGACGGCGTTGTCGGTGACGAAGAGCCGCTGGGCGATGGTGGCGTTGTCGTGCCCTTCGGCCATAAGCGCCAGGACCTCGCGCTCGCGGGGGGTCAACGTGTCGACGGGATCGCCGCGGACGGCGAGGAGCTGGGAGATGACCTCGGGGTCCATGGCGGTACCGCCGGCGGCCACGCGGCGCAGTGCGTCGGTGAACTCCGCGATGCGGCTCACCCGGTCCTTGAGCAGGTAGCCGATGCCCCCACGGGGGTCGGAGAGGAGGCGGCCGGCGTATTCCTGCTCGACGTACTGGGACAGGACCAGGACGGGAAGTCCGGGGCGGTCGCGGCGGGCCTGGAGGGCGGCGCGGATGCCCTCGTCGCGGAAGGTCGGGGGCAGCCGCACGTCGACGATGGTGACGTCCGGGCGGTGGGCCTCGACTGCGGCGAGGAAGCCGGAGGCGTCCTCCGTGATCGCGGCGACCTCGAAGCCCTGGGAGCCCAGCAGGAGTTCGAGTCCGGAGGACAGCAGGACGTTGTCCTCGGCGATGACTACGCGCACGGCAGCTCCACGGTGATGGTGGTCGGCCCGCCCGGCGGGCTGGTGATCTTCATGATGCCGTCCAGGGCGGCGGCGCGGCGGCGCATTCCCTCCAGGCCGCTGCCTCGGGATGCGTCCGCCCCGCCGGCCCCGTCGTCGGTGATCTCCGCGGACAGCATCGCGCCGTTGCGGGTGACATGGACGGCGGCCTTGGTGGCGCGGCTGTGCCGGGCGATGTTCGCCAGCGCCTCGGTGACGGCGAAGTAGGCGACCGCTTCGACCGCGGCGGGGACCTCGCCGAGATCGCCGATGTCGATGCGGGTCGGCACGCCGGCCCTGTCGGCCAGGGTGCCGAGCGCGCCTTCGAGGCCCTGGTCTGCCAGGACCGGCGGGTAGATGGTGCGGATGACGGAGCGCAGCTCGGTCATGGCCTCCTCGGTCTCGGCCTGGGCCTGCCGTACGAGCGCGGCGGCCGCGTCCGGGTCCTGGGGAAGGCTGTTCCCGGCCACGGCAAGCCGAATGGCGATGGCCACCAGCCGGGCCTGGGTGCCGTCGTGCAGGTCGCGTTCGATCCGGCGGAGTTCAGCGCCGTGCGCCTGAAGGACATCGGCGCGCGTCCGGGTGAGTTCGGTGACGCGCGCGGCCAGTCGTTCCGCGGGAGACGGTGCCAGGACTGCCAGGCAGCACCGCGCGTGCAGCCGGGCGAGCGGCGGCAGGGCGACGGCCGCCAGAACCGCAAGGAGCAGGAGTTGCGCCAGGTTGGCCGTCAGCGCGGAGGCCCAGCTGTCGACACGGAAACCGCACAGCAGCAGCTGTGGCGGATCCGACGCGGGGAAGGCCCGCCACCCCACGGTGACGACGAGGGTGAGGAGCAGGTTGCCCAGGCACAGCAGGGCGAACAGGCCCGCGGGCAGGCCCGTGGCCACCTGGGTCACGAGCCATGCGAGGTCCCGGCGCAGGGCACGGGGGCGCGGCTCCACCGGCCGGCCCAGCACCGCCCCGGCGCGCCGTCGGTGGCGCTCCGCCCACGGGGCTGCCAGCGACGGTATGCACAGCAGTGGCGCCGCCACGAGTGTCACCGTCGCGGTCAGCAGGGTGCCGAGGAGATAGCATCCGCTGCGCCCGGTCCGGACCAACCGTGCGCGGGCCTCACCTGTCACGCCGTGCACTGGTTCGCCCTCGTCTGTCGAACAGGACCCGGAGGGGCCGTCGGAGCCGCCACTGTATGTGCCGGGCGCCCCCGCGACACTACAGCCCTCTGTAGTTTTCAGGCGGCCGCCAATGGTAGCGACATGCAGTTCAACGCTTACATAGCGTGTGCTCCATGAGATCGACGACCCCGGCCTCCGCGCCTCAGAACCGCCCTTCCCAGCAACGTCACCGCCGGATCGGCCGGCGGTGGCTGGCCGTCGCTGCGGCCGTACTCGGCACAGTGGGTGCGGCCATTGCCGTCCAGCCCTCGGACGGCGCGACCGCGCGGTCCGCGCCCGGCTACCGGCAGGAGGACCTGCGCCGGGACACCGAAGCCATCCGGGCGCTGGGAATCACCGGCGTCCAGGCGCGGGTGACCACCGACTCCGGCCGGGATCTGGTGGCCACCGCCGGCGTCGCCATGGCGGGCGGGAACCGCCCGGTGCCCCGCAACGGCTACTTCCGGATGGCCAGCACCGGCAAGGCGCTCATGGCCACGGTGATCCTTCAGCTGGCCGACGACGGCAAGCTGTCCCTGGACGACACGGTGGACCACTGGCTGCCCGGTGTGATCGACGGCAACGGCAACGACGGGCGGAAGATCACCGTGCGCCAGCTGCTACAGAACACCAGCGGCCTCCATGACGACCTGCCCGGCTTCGACACCCCGCAGCAGTACTACCGGCACCGCTACGACACCTACACCCCCGAACAGATCGTCGCGAGGGCGATGAAGCACCACCCGGACTTCCGGCCCGGCACCGGCTGGAGCTACTCCAACACCGGCTACGTCGTCCTCGGCATGATCGTCGAGAAGGCGGCCGGGCACCCCTGGCAGCAGGAGGTCGGGGGCCGGATCCTGAAACCGCTCGGCATGGACCACACCTACCTGCCGGGCACCGCGTCCACCCTTCGCCGCCCGCACTCCGACGGCTACCAGGTCTTCGCCTCCGGCGAACGGACGGACGTCACCGAACAGATCGTCCCCGACCTCGGCGGCTATGTCTCCACCACAGCGGACGTCAACCGGTTCTTCCGGGGGCTGCTGGGCGGCAGGCTGCTGTCCCGGGCGCGCATGGCCGAGATGCAGGACACCGTGCCCGTTCCCAAGCAGTTCGAGGTGTTCTGGCCCGGCGGACGCTACGGCCTCGGCTTGGTCAACCGCCCCCTGAGCTGCGGCGGGAGCTACTGGAGCCACGAAGGAGGCGAAGCCGGCTACATCACCCTGAACGGCGCCACCGACGACGGCAGCCGCACCGTCACCGTCTCCATGTCCACCAGCTTCAACGACCTCTCTGACACGATCCGACAGCAGAAGGCCGCCAGCGCCCTCGTCGACCACGCGCTGTGCGGAAAGCCATGATGACTGTCGGGTGGCTGGGCCGCGGCTCGCGGCAGCCTCGCAGCCGGTGTCATCTACCGGCGGGCCAGGTCTCTTTCTCCAGGTTCTCGGCGGCAGAGGGGGGCAGCGGATTGAGCGCCCGGGTGTGGTCGAGAGAGCAGAAGGCGTCGTAGCGCTGGGCCAGGACGGTCGGGACGTAGTGGCCGACGCGTTCGAACTGCGGCCGGTACACCACGCCGATCGCACGGTGCCCGCGCTCCTCGTGGAACCACTCCGCCCGGCCGGCCGACGGCGGCCGCTGCAACTGCACCGGCGGGAACACGAACAGCGCCCGCTCCCCGTCCAGCGCCCGGTGCAGCAGGTCCTCCAGGCTGCCCGCCCGCGCCGGGGGCACGTCCATGGTCCGCGGTACGTCGCTCCAGGCGTCGGCGGCGATCACGGTCCCGGCGTACGATCCGAACCCGACCAGCACCACGCCCTTGCTCATACGGCGCTCGCGGACCAGCCGGCCGATGTTGACCAGGCCGGTGTCCGCCATGTCCGTGGCCCGTGCGTCGCCGATGTGGGTGTTGTGCTCCCAGACCACCGCCTTGGCACCGGGGCCGTGGTGCTCCATCAGCCGGTCCAGGGTGTCGGCCATGTGGTGGTCGCGGATGTTCCAGGACTCGGGCCCGGCGTCGACCATGGCGCGGTAGTACCGCTCGGCACCGGCCAGCACCTCGGTGTTCCGCCGGGCGGCGAACTCCGCGAGCGAGCCGTCCTGGGCCGCCGCCCGCGCCGCCCGCTGCCGCGACTCCATGAGCAGGCCGACCACCTGCGGCGCACAGCCCTCGGGCACATACCGGGTGGACAGCGCGTATGTCTGCGGGTCCTCGACGTACGGCTCGAAGCAGCGGTACGCCTCCAGGGCGGTCTCCACCTGGCCGGGGTCCTCGGGAGCGCCGGGCGCGGCGACGACGGAGCAATGCACCGCCTGGCAGTCCGGCCAGTCGCCCTCCACCGCGACGAAGGAGAAGCCCTTCTCCTCGATCAGCCGGCGGGTCAGCACGTCACGGACCTGGTAGTAGTCGGCGGTGCCGTGGGACGCCTCGCCGAGCAGCACATAGCGCGCGTCTTCCACGGCCGCGCCATCGGGTTCCCCCAGCCACGCGTGTGTCACACCCACGTACCGGAACCAGCCCACCCACCTCTACACATAAGGGCGAAATAAGGGCAAACTGGTGCCAGGCGGCGCTCACCGCACACCGCACTGGCTGCGGTCCGGCCTGAAAGGCAAAGGAGACGAGTCATGGCCAACGTCTCGCACAGGGGTGACATAACGAGCCACCCCGATGTCTCCGAAATGCGGGCTCGCTACGCCCGCATGCTCGGCGGTCGCGATGTGGCGCTCGTGGACGGACCGGTGTTCCTGCTGGGTCTGTACTGCGCGGCATCGCCGTGGATCGTGCACTACACAGCGAGCCAGCCGGCGCTCATGACGCACAACCTGATCATGGGGATCGCGATCGGCCTGCTGGCCCTCGGATTCACCCGGGCCCCGGAGCGGATGTACGGCCTCAGCTGGGCCATGTGCGCCATGGGCGTGTGGCTGATCATCGCTCCCTGGATCGTGGGCAGCGGCCCGGACGCGGGCGTGATCATCAACAACATCGTCATCGGCGCACTGGCGATCGTCCTCGGACTGGTCTGCGCCGGTACGGCGGCCAAGAGTGTCCCCAGGCCTTGAGGAGAAGACCGAGGAAGGGAGAGTCACCTGAACAGGAACATCGACCAGGCCGGTCCGCCCGGGCGGACCGGCCCCTTCATGTGCCGCCAGGACACGGACCGGACAGGGCGGCTCAGCCGCTCACGGTGAAGGACATCCACACATCGGGGGCCAGCTCCGGCCGGTCGGGCACCGGCCGCAGCTCGCGGGTCCAGGCATCCCCCGCGGCATCCTCCGCAACCCGCTGCCAGAAGCGCACGGCGGCGGGGTTCTCCTGCTGGTAGGCGATCTCCCACGGCCCGGGGTGCCGGGCCAGCACCGCCCGGACGGCCCGCAGCCCGAGGCCCCGGCGGCGCGCGCCGCGCACCACGAAGAAGCTGTTCAGAACCCGCACCGGGCCGTCCAGTGCGCGCACGAAGGCGAACCCGGCGGGGCGTTCGCCGCACAGCAGCAGGTACGGCGCCCAGCCGGGAGCGGTGAAGGCGGAGTCCACGCGCTCGCTGCGGAAGCCACCGTCGGCGGCCGGCAGCACACCCGCGTACTCGGACAGGTCATGCCGGAACATCAGCCACAGCCGTTCGACGGTGGGCCGGTCATCGGGGGTCGCGGGACGGACGAGCAGGTCCGGAATCATGGTTTCGGTCATGAACGAGAGCCTCCCCGGGCGGACTTGCGGTCCGCCCGGGGAGGCTCTCGACGACTGCGGTCACCCTAGCGCACGGCAGGCACGCGCGTCGCCCGGCCAGGTTCGTTGACTCTCCCCGTGCCACTCCCTACCTTGAGCCGGATTTATACGTTTTCCTCGCTTTTCGAGGGTTGGAGACTCCGTGTTCCCTCGCCCCGCCCCCGGCTCCCGCCACACCGTCACCGCGCTGCTCCTCGCGACGCTCCTCGCGCTGACCGCCGGAGCGTGGGCCCACTCGCCGAGCGCGCGGGCGCCGTACCCGCCGGTCCCGCTCACCCGGGTGCCCGCCGCGGCCGGGACGAGCACCCCGCTCGCCGGGTACGCCGTGCGGTCCACGGCCGAGGTGAGCGACTCGGCGGCGGCGGTCTCCTCCCCCGGCTATCCGACGCAGGGCTGGTACCCGGCGGGGCCCCGCTCGACCGTGCTTGCCGCGCTCCTCGCCGACGGCGTCTACCCCGACCCGTTCCGCTCCACCAACCAGCGGGAGATCCCGCGGGCCGACTTCGAGGTGCCGTGGTGGTACCGCGCCGACTTCACCGTCGAGGACACCACGCGCCGCACCTACCTCGACTTCAGCGGGGTCGTCTCGGCGGCCGACGTCTATGTCGACGGCCATCGGGTGGCGCAGGCGGCGGACGTCACCGGCGTCTACACCCACCACGAGCTGGACATCACCGCGCTGGTGCGGCCCGGCACCAACACGGTCGCCTTCCGCGTCCGGCCCAACGATCCGGACAACGACCTCACCATGGGCTGGCTCGACTGGCTCCAGCCACCACCCGACCGGAACATGGGCATCGTCCGGGACGTCCTGGTCCGCCGGGGCGGCCCGGTCGCGCTGCGCGACGCGCACGTCGTGACCCGGCTGGACGTGCCGTCCCTCGCCACCGCCGACCTGACGGTCCGGGCCCGCGTGCGCAACGACTCCGGCACCCCGGTCACGGCGCTGATCAGCGGCCGCGTCGCCGGCACGGAGCTGTCCCGGACCGTGCCGCTCGCCGCCCACCGGACCACGACCGTCACCTTCTCCCCCGCCGACGTCCCGGGACTGCACCTGACGGCGCCGAGCGTGTGGTGGCCGGCCGGGATGGGCGGACAGCCGCTGTACGACCTCGACCTCACCGCCTCCGTGTCCGGTACGCCGTCCGACACCGCGCACCAGAGCTTCGGCATCCGCGACGTCCGGGCCCCGCTCGACGCGGACGGCGCCCGCCAGTACCGGATCAACGGCCGCAGGCTGCTGGTCAAGGGCGGCGGCTGGGCCCCGGACGAGTTCCTGCGCTGGGACGACCGCTATGCCGAGGACCGGCTTCGATACGCCGTCGACCTGGGCCTGAACACGCTCCGGCTGGAGGGCCATCTGGAGCCGGACGAGTTCTTCACCCTGGCCGACCGCCTCGGCGTGCTCACCCTGCCCGGCTGGGAGTGCTGCGACAAGTGGGAGGGCGACGTCAACGGCAGCGAGGCCGGCCGGGAGTGGACCGCCGCCGACCACCCGGTGGCGAAGGCGTCCATGGCCGCGGAGGCCGCCCGGCTGCGGGACCACCCGAGCGTGCTGTCGTTCCTGATCGGCAGCGACTTCGCCCCGGACGCCCGGATCGAGCGGGACTACCTGGACGCCCTGAAGGCCGCCGACTGGAACACCCCGGTGATCCCGGCCGCCTCGGCCAACTCCTCACCCCAGCTGGGCAGTTCGGGCATGAAGATGACCGGCCCCTACGACTGGGTACCGCCCCGCTACTGGTACGCCAAGCGCGAGGGCGGAGCCACCGGCTTCAACTCGGAGACCAGCGCGGGCCCGAGCATCCCCACCCTCGACACCCTGCACCGAATGCTGACACCGGCGGAACTCGACACCCTCTGGAAGGAACCGGACACCCGGCAGTACCACCGCTCGCCGTCCCCGGTCTTCGGCACACTGGGGATCTACGACGACGCGCTCACCGGCCGCTACGGCGCCCCCACCGGCCTCACCGACTACGTCCGCAAGGCGCAGCTGGCCCAGTACGAGAACGTCCGCGCCCAGTTCGAGGCCTACCAGCGCAACGCCACGGACCGCACCGCACCCGCCACCGGGGTGATCCACTGGATGTTCAACAGCGGCTGGACCTCCCTGCACTGGCAGCTGACGGACCGCTATCTGGACCAGGGCGGGTCCTACTTCGGCGCCAAGAAGGCGAACGAGCCGCTGCATGTGCAGTACTCGTACGACGACCGCTCGGTCGTCGTGGTGGACAACCGGCACACCCCGGCCGACGGTCTGACCGTACGGGCCACCCTGTTCGCCCCCGACGGCACCCAGAAGTACGACCGCACGGTCCACGGTGTCTCGGTCGGCGGGGACGGGGCGCACACCACCGCGCTGACCCTGCCCTCCTCGGTGAGCGGTCTGCCCCGCACCTATCTGCTCCGCCTGCTGCTGACCGGCGCGGACGGCCGGGAGACGGACCGCAATGTCTACTGGCTGTCCACCAGCCCGGACACGGTCGACTGGAGCAGCACCACCTGGTACTACACGCCGACGGACGACTACGCCGACCTCACCGGCCTGGCCGCCATGGCCCGGGTACCGGTGTCGGCGACCGCGTCGACCGAGTCGTCCGGCGGCACGTCGACCACCACGGTCACCCTCCGTGCCACGGGCACGGGCCGTACCCCGGCGCTGCTGACGGACGTCCACCTCGTGGACGCGCAGGGCAGGCCGGTGCTGCCGGTGCGCTGGTCGGACAACGAGGTGAGCCTGTGGCCGGGCGAGTCGGTGACACTCACCGCCACCTGGCGCACCGCCGATCTGCGGGGTGCCGCACCCCGGGTGCGGGTCTCCGGCTGGAACACTCCGGAGCAGACGGCGCCGGCCGGCTGACAAAAAAAAAGGGGGGTGGGCCGGCAAGGCGGCCCACCCCTGCGCTCAGCTCACGTTGAGCGCGGTGTCGTCCACGACGAACGACGTCTGGTACTTGGAGCCCTCGGTGCCGGTGAACTTCAGGGTGACGGTCTGCCCCGCGTAGCCGCTGAGATTGAAGCTGCGCTGGGTGTAGCCCGAGCCCGCATTGAGGTTCGAGTACGTCGCCAGGGTGCCGAGGACCGTGCCCGAGCTGCCCAGGACCTGCACCTGGAGGGTGTCGTAGGCCGTGCTGGTGGAGGTCTCCGCCGTGTCCACGTGCAGATAGAAGCTGAAGGTGGCCGTCGAGCAGCCGGACGGGATGGTCACCGACTGGGAGAGGGTGTCGGTGGTGGCGGTGCCGTAGCCGTCGAGCCAGGCGTAGTACGAGCCCGAGTGGGCCGGCTCGCCGGTCGAGTTGGTGATGACGCCGCTGTTCGCGCTCCAGGCGGTGCTGCCGGACTCGAAGCCGTTGTTGCCGAGCAGCTGGCCGGCGGCGCAGGACGTCGAGCCGCCCCCGGTGCCGCCGCCGCTGCCGCTGCCGCTCGCGCCGGACAGCCACTCGGTGGCGTTGAGGGCGAGGGCCGCGTTGGTGGCGCCGGAGTCGTTCCAGCCGTCGTACAGCGTGTTGCCGGACTGTCCGGTGCCGTCGTCGATGGGCGAGCTGTCGCCCCAGAACGCGATGCGGCCGCTGCCGAAGGTGCTGGTCAGGAAGAACGCGCCGGTGTTGCCCGAGGAGCCGGTGCGGTACACCAGGCCCTTGACCGCCGGGTTGTCCGAGGGCTTGAGGGTGGCCGTGGTGCCGTCGGCGATCAGGCTCTTGGTGACGGTGCCGAAGGAGCCGTGCAGCACCGGGTTGGTGCTGTCGCTGATGGCGGGCGGGTAGTCGGACTTGACGTCCAGCGAGTCGATCGAGAAGCCGAACGGGTCGGTGGAGTCGACGCTGTTGTTCGACATCAGGTCGTTGAGGATCTCGACCGCGTCGTAGCCGTCGTTGTTGCGGTCGGCTCCGGTGTGGTCGGAGATCATGAACAGACCGCCGCCGTTCTTCACGAAGTTCATGATCGCCGTCTTCTCGGCGGCGGTGAACATCGTGTTGGGCTCCGGCAGGACCAGCGTGTCGAAGTTCGACAGGTCGGTCGTGGCGGAGCCGCCGTAGCTGAGGCTGGAGCCCGACGGCAGCGTCTTGAGGCTGTAGTTGCCGGTCTTCTGGAGCGCCACGCCCCAGGAGGACAGGGCGCCGGTCCAGTCGGTCTCGGCGGACGGTGAGGAGTTCTGGCCGAGCGGGTCGGGCTGGCTGGTGGAGATGATCCAGTCGGCGTTGCCGGCCGTCTCCGCGTGGGCGTTGTCGAACAGGATGCGGTGCGTGGTCGCCGCGTGGGCGGGGGCGCTGGCGCCGACCTGGAGGGCGGCTCCGGTGAGGAGCATGCCCAGTCCGGCCAGGGCGGTGGTGAATCTGCGGCGGGATCTCCTGGATCCAGGCATCCGGCGAACCTCCATGAGGGGTGGGGAGACGGCGGTGGGGGCGCCAAGTCTGCGCGCGTAGAACCCGCTTGAGGGTTCTACACGCGTCGATTGATTGAAAGGTACATGGCATGAAGGCCCGGTGAACAGAAAGTCCCGGCAATAACCGGAGCGCGCCGGCCGGCGCGTCAGCCGCCGTACAGGTAGGGCGTGGTGGTGCTGAGCTGGTGGAATCCGAGGCGCTGAAGGATCGGGCGGCTCATGGGCGAGGCGTCGACCTGGAGATAGCGGTATCCGTGCTGGGCGGCGACGCGGGCGCGGTGGGCGACCAGGGCACGGTAGATGCCCCGGCCCCGCCACGCCTCGACGGTGCCGCCGCCCCAGAGCCCGGCGAAGGCGGTGCCGGGCACCAGTTCCATCCGGGCGGCGCTGACGGGTTCGTCACCGGCGAGCGCGACCACGGCGACGACCGTGCCGGGGTCGGCGGCCAGCCGGGCCAGCAGCTGGTGCCGCAGCCGGCTGCCGTCGGTGCCGAAGGCCTGCTCGTGCACCGCGACGACGAGGTCGACCCCGGCCGGGTCGGTGGCCCGCACGAGCCGGATGCCGGCGGGCGGTTCGGCGTCCAGGGCCAGCCGGGCGACCTCGCCCATCATCAGGGCCTCTTCCGGCTCGGGCCGGAACCCGGCGGCGGCGAGCCGGGCGCCCAGATCCTTCGGCCGGTCGTGGCCGTAGAGCTTCCACTCGAAGTCCAGGCCGAGGCCGGTGAAGCGGTCGATCTGGTCCTGGATGGCCCGGTCCGCGTCCGCCGCGTCCAGCCCGGACCACAGCACCGCGCTCCAGCCCTGCGGGCCGGCGACGTGGCGCACCACCCCGCCGACCCGTTCGATCCGGGCCCCGGGGCCGTCCGGCCGTGCGCCCCGGCGCATCTCCTGGTCGTAGCGGGCGAGTACCGCCGAATGATCCATACGGCCACTGCACCATGTCCGCCCCGGGCGGGCAACGCAATTCCCGATGGGCCGGGCGAGGGCCTTTCTTTCGGATCAGGTCGGCTTCGAGTGACGGCGCCTTCTGGACGCCGACAAGATCCGAAAGAGAGGCCCTAGGTGTATTGCCCTGTGAGGTTGGGGACGCGGCTGGCGGGTGGTTTGCCTGCGAGCGCGGTGTGTCCGCGGTGGTGATTGTAGGTGTGCAGC
>NZ_JBSFHC010000016.1:0-201684 GCF_053596835.1 Streptomyces sp. NPDC001606 | reverse complement strand
AGTTCTCAAGGAACGGTCGCTTCCTTTGTACTCACCCTCTCGGGTTTTCCTCCGGGCGCTTCCCTTCGGTCTTGCGTTTCCGACTCTATCAGATCCTTTCGGCGTCCGATTCCCGGTCGGCGGGATTGTCTCGGGGCTTTCGGCTTTCGCTGTCGACCCTTTCGACATTCACTACGTTAGCCGATTCCCTCGGCGACTCATAATCGAGTCCCGCGAGTTCGCATTCGGGTACGCGGGCGCACCGAAATCGACCCCGTCGAGGGGCTTGAGCTAGGTAGTGGTTTGGCCGCTCCGGCTGCTGGCGATGCCGTACCCGGTTCAGCGGCTCGGGATACATTACGCACCTTCGCGAGCCGCGTCAACTTCGGCGCCGCCGTGGCACATGGGCCCGGTAGGGGCTCACCGTCGGGTCGTCCGCCACCCAGTAGCGCCAGGGGTGGCGGTCGCCGTCGCCGCCGTCGCCGGCGACTCCGGTGCGGGGGCCGCTTCGTACCTGGTCGGCGGGGACGGGGGTGCCCTGAAGTACGCGGAGCGGGGTGTCGGCGGAGGTGCACGCGTCGGTGCCGTCGAGGTCCCGGTCGATCTCCAGGGCGGTCGCGAGGCGGGCCGGACCCTTGGCCAGTTCCTTGTCGTTGCGGGCCGAAGGCCGGCGCTTACGGGCCAGCTCGGCGCCCTCGATCACTTCACCCGCGCGGAGCAGTACGGCGCTCGCCCGGCCCTCGGGGCCGCAGACGAGGTTCATGCAGTGCCACATGCCGTAGGTGAAGTAGACGTACACATGTCCGGGCGGGCCGAACATCACCGCGTTGCGGGCGGTACGGCCGCGGTAGGCGTGGGAGCCGGGGTCGTTCGGGCCGTCGTACGCCTCCACCTCGGTGAGGCGGACGGCGATCGGGCCGTCGGGGGTGGTCCGGACCAGGATGCGGCCGAGGAGGTCGGGGGCGACCTCGAGGACCGGGCGGTCGAAGAAGTCTCGGGGCAGTGGCATACGGTCCGGGGGCGCGATCATGCCCTCCGAGGGTAGTCCAGACGGGTCATGGGCACGGCGGAACCGGGCGGAGGCCGAGCGCGTTTGTAGGGTCGAGTCCGTTCGTAAAGGGAGAGTCAATGGGGTTCAAGAAGCTGCTCGCGAGCCTGGGGGCCGGCGGGGCCTCGGTGGAGACGGTGCTGACCGAGGTGAATGTCGTACCGGGTGGTGTGGTCCAGGGTGAGGTGCGGATCCAGGGCGGGTCCGTGAACCAGGACATCGAGGGGCTGTCCGTCGGGCTCCAGGCCAAGGTCGAGGTGGAGAGCGGCGACCAGGAGTACAAGCAGGACATCGAGTTCACCAAGGTGCGGCTCGGTGGTGCCTTCGAGCTTCAGGCGGGGGCCGTGCACGCGGTGCCGTTCGGGCTGGAGATCCCCTGGGAGACGCCGGTCACGATGATCGACGGGCAGGCGCTGCGCGGGATGCACATCGGGGTGACGACCGAGCTGGCGATCGCGCGGGCCGTGGACTCCTCCGACCTGGACCCGGTGAACGTGCATCCGCTGCCGGCGCAGCAGGCGATCCTGGACGCCTTCATCCAGCTGGGCTTCCGCTTCAAGAACGCGGACATGGAGCGCGGCCACATCCGGGGCACCCGGCAGAAGCTGCCGTTCTACCAGGAGATCGAGTTCTGGCCGCCGTCGCAGTACCGGGGGCTGAACCAGGTGGAGCTGAGCTTCGTCGCCGACGAGCACGCCATGGACGTCGTGCTGGAGATGGACAAGAAGCCGGGTCTGTTCAGCGAGGGCTCGGACACCTACCGCTCGTTCCAGGTGGGGCTGAACGACTGGCAGGGGACCGACTGGGCGGCCTACCTCAACCAGTGGCTGTCCGAGGTCGGCGGCAAGCGCAACTGGTTCTAGGCTCGGACCCGCTGGTTCCAGATCATCGATCAGGAGGTACCGAGGTGACCGAGCTCAAGCGCCGGCCGCTCCCCCACGACTTCCATCCGCCCGTGCCGTCGTTCACGGTGACGAGCGCGGATGTCGAGGAGGGCGCGACGCTGAAGAGCGCTCAGGTCCACGCGGAGGGCAACACCTCGCCGCAGCTGCGCTGGGAGGGCTTCCCGCCGGAGACCAAGAGTTTCGCCGTGACCTGCTACGACCCGGACGCGCCGACCGGCAGCGGGTTCTGGCACTGGGTCCTGTTCGACATCCCGGCCACGGTGACGGAGCTGCCGGCCGGTGCGGGCGGCGGGAAGTTCGAGGGGCTGCCCGAGGGCGCCGTACACGCGCGGAACGACTACGGGACGAAGGACTTCGGTGGCGCCGCGCCGCCGCCCGGGGACGGCCCGCACCGGTACGTCTTCACCGTGTACGCGGTGGACCAGGAGAAGCTGGGGCCGGACGCGGATGCCTCGCCGGCGGTGGTCGGCTTCAATCTGCGGTTCCACACGCTCGCGCGTGCCCAGCTCATCGGTGAGTACGAGAACCCTGCGCAGGGCTGAGCAGAACGCGTATTTTCAGCCAGGCGTTCATTGAACGTTTGCCCGCCTCCGGTCTTGGAAGTGATCGGAGGCGGGCATTTTTTATTGCGTTGTCCATCTCGGCGCGCCCGTCCAGAGTTGATCCAAGCCCGCCGGGGGTGGGCAGGTGCACACGGGAGGTGGGCTGGATGCGTGACACGTTGGTCCTCAACGCGAGCTTCGAACCGCTGTCTACGGTGACTCTGAACCGAGCCGTCGTCCTGGTGCTCCAGGACAAGGCCGTCGTCGAGCAGGCCCATCCCGAACTGCGCATGCGCGGTGCCGATGTGGACATACCCGCGCCCCGGGTGATCAGGCTGTGCCGGTATGTGCGGGTGCCGTTCCGAAGACAAGCTCCGTGGTCGCGGCGGGGGGTGCTGGTGCGGGACCGGCACCGGTGCGCGTACTGCGGGCGCAGGGCGACGACCGTGGACCATGTGGTGCCGCGGGCGCAGGGTGGGCGGGACACGTGGCTGAACACGGTGGCCGCCTGCGCGGAGGACAACCACCGCAAGGCCGACCGGACTCCGGCTCAGGCCGGTATGGAGTTGCTGCGGGAGCCGTTCGAGCCGACGCCGGCGGACGCGATGCTGCTGGCCTTGGGGGTCGAGGAGTTCGAGGCTCTGCCGGGGTGGCTGGCTCGGGACGCTGCGTGACCCGGTTCCCCGCGCCCCCTGGGAGGGCGCGGGGCGAACCCGGCGTTTCCCGGTGACCCTCTAGGACCCTCTAGTCGATGTTCGGCCTCTCGCGGCGTTCCGTGCTGCCGCCGTTGCCGTTGCCCGCGGAGCCGTTGTTGCCCGAGCCGCCGCCGAGGGGGCCGAAGTTGCCCATGGCGCCGGAGAGGCCCTTGAGGGCGTCGCCGATTTCGCTGGGGACGATCCAGAGCTTGTTGGCGTCGCCCTCGGCGATCTTCGGGAGCATCTGGAGGTACTGGTAGGAGAGCAGCTTCTGGTCCGGGTCGCCGGCGTGGATGGCCTCGAAGACCGTGCGGACGGCCTGGGCCTCGCCCTCGGCGCGCAGTGCGGCGGCCTTGGCCTCACCCTCGGCGCGCAGGATCTGGGACTGCTTCTCGCCCTCGGCGGTGAGGATGGCCGCCTGGCGGGTGCCTTCGGCAGTGAGGATCGCGGCGCGCTTGTCACGGTCGGCGCGCATCTGCTTCTCCATCGAGTCCTGGATGGAGGTCGGGGGCTCGATGGCCTTCAGTTCCACGCGGTTGACGCGGATGCCCCACTTGCCGGTGGCCTCGTCGAGGACGCCGCGCAGGGCCGCGTTGATCTCCTCGCGGGAGGTCAGGGTGCGTTCCAGGTCCATGCCGCCGATGATGTTGCGCAGCGTGGTGACGGTGAGCTGCTCGATGGCCTGGATGTAGCTGGCGACCTCGTAGGTGGCGGCCCGGGCGTCGGTCACCTGGTAGTAGATGACCGTGTCGATGTTGACGACCAGGTTGTCCTGGGTGATCACCGGCTGCGGCGGGAACGGTACGACCTGTTCGCGCAGGTCGATGCGGTTGCGGATGGTGTCGATGAACGGGACCACGATGTTGAGGCCCGCGTTCAGCGTGCGCGTGTAGCGGCCGAAGCGCTCCACGATGGCCGCGCTCGCTTGTGGGATCACCTGGATGGTCTTGATCAGGGCGATGAAGACCAACACCACCAGAATGATCAGGACGATGATGACCGGTTCCATCGTGTCCCCGTACCCTTCTCCGCCTCGGCGCCTTGGCAGATCTTATGGCTGTTGAAGATCTTGCTGGTCGAGTCTGTCAGACGGCCGCCCAACTCGTGGGCAGGTTCCGTCAGATGACGATCGCGGTGGCCCCTTCGATCTCCACGACGTCCACCTCCTGGCCCACTTCGTAGGCGCGGCCGGTGTCCAGGGCGCGTGCCGACCAGACCTCTCCGGCGAGTTTGATCCGGCCGCCGGAGCCGTCGACGCGCTCCAGTACGACGGCCTGGCGGCCCCTCAACGCATCGATGCCCGTGGCGAGTTGGGGACGCTGTCTGGAGTGCCGGTTGGCGATCGGCCGTACGACGGCGATGAGCGCGACGGAGACGGCGAGGAACACGAGTACCTGGAGCACGGCGTCGAAGCCGAGTCCGGCGGCGCCCGCGGCGGCGACCGCGCCCACCGCGAGCATGCCGAACTCGGGCATGGCGGTGACGACGAGCGGGATTCCGAGCGCCGCCGCGCCGACGAGCCACCACACCCATGCGTCGATGTTCACATGGTCATGGTAGGGCCGTGGTCGGGCGGCGGACAGGGCGCACGGCGAGGTGCGACGGGGTCAGGACAGCGGCAGGCCCTGGGCGGTCCAGCGGTCGCCGACCTGCTCCACGACCAGCGGGAGGCCGAAGCAGAGGGAGAGGTTGCGGGAGGTCAGCTCCAGCTCGATCGGGCCCGCGGCGAGGACCTTGCCCTGGCGGATCATGAGGACGTGGGTGAAGCCGGGGGCGATCTCCTCGACGTGGTGCGTGACCATGATCATCGAGGGGGCGATGGGGTCGCGGGCGAGCCGGCCGAGGCGGCGGACCAGGTCCTCGCGGCCGCCGAGGTCGAGTCCGGCGGCGGGCTCGTCCAGCAGGAGCAGCTCGGGGTCGGTCATCAGGGCGCGGGCGATCAGGGTGCGCTTGCGCTCGCCCTCGGAGAGGGTGCCGAACCGGCGGTCGAGGTAGTCGCTCATGCCGAGGCGGTCGAGGAAGGCGCGGGCGCGCTGCTCGTCGATCTCGTCGTACTCCTCCTGCCAGCCGGCGGTCATGCCGTAGGCGGCGGTGAGGACGGTCTGGAGGACGGTCTGGCGCTTGGGGAGCTTCTCGGCGAGGGCGATGCCGGCCACACCGATGCGGGGGCGCAGCTCGAAGACGTCGGTGCCGGGCTTGCCGAGGGTCTCGCCGAGGATGGTGGCGGTGCCCTTGCTGGGGAAGAGGTAGCTGGACGCGACGTTCAGGAGGGTGGTCTTGCCGGCGCCGTTGGGGCCGAGGATGACCCAGCGCTCGCCCTCCTTCACCGACCAGGAGACCTGGTCCACCAGAGCCCGGCCCTCGCGGACCACGGATACGTCCTGAAGCTCCAGAACATCGCTCATGAGCGCGTTGTCTCCCCTTGCAGTGTGGCCGGTCTCGGCTGTCGCGTACGCCTGTGGCTCGGTCCGCCGCGCCGGGTGGGCGCAGCCCTTATGAAATCTACGCCACGAGCGCCCCGCTCCATTCCATCGGTCCTGTCCTTAGGGTGGAGGCATGCTCTCGGAACCGCGTTCAGGACGCCTCGCCGCTTGGGGAAATGCCCTTTTGGCCGGACTTGTCTCTCCGGATGACGCCGTGCTCGCCATCGTGGGCGGGGACGCGGTGCACCGGGTGGAGGGGCTGCCGGACGAGTCCGGGCCGGTGGGGCTCACGCTCGCCCTGGGGCGGCTGCGCAGGCTGGGGGTGACCGCGCTGCGGGTGGCGCTGCCGGCGCCGGGGCATCCGCTGGGGCTGAGCGGGCCGCCGGAGTTCAATGCGCGGGCGCTTCAGGCCGAGGAGGCGGTGGTCTGTCACGGCGCCGCGTTCGGGCTGGTCCCGGAGGTCTACGAGGCGGGGCCCGCCGGTGATGTGCATGCCGAGGTGGTCTGGCATGTGCTGCCGGTGCGGGAGGCGCCGCCCGCCGATGTGCCCTCGCTGGGCGAGGCGGAACGGGAGCTGGCGGAGGCGCTGCGCGACGCGACCGAGGTGCTGTCGAAGCTGGATGTCGCCGGGTCGGGTCCGGTGGCGGAGGCGGCGATCGACGCGTACCGGGCGCGGGCCGAGCGCGGGCGGGAGGTGCTGGCGCCGGGGTATCCGCCGCGTGCGGTGCGGGTGCTGGAGCTGGCGCAGCGGGTGGCGCTGCTGGTGTCGCTGGCGTACGGCGGCGGGCACGGGGGCGCGGTCAGCTCCAGCGAGATCGCGGCGCGGGCGGAGGCGCTCAGGCCGGTGGAGCGGACGGCGCGGCGGGCCCAGGTGGCCGCGTACAACTCGGTCGTGGAGGAGCGGGAGCGGGGCATGCGGTAGGCCGGCGGGGATGGCCGGGGCGCAATCTCGGACCGCCTGCCCGCCCTGCCGGACTGCGCCGGAGCGGGCGAGGTCGGCGGGTGGCGGCCTGGCAGGCCTCCCGGTGCACACGGGAGGCCTGAGGTCGTGGTCGGCCGAACCTCAGTGGTTGAGGCCGAGGTTGCCGAACGCCGGGTTCAGCACGCCGATGACGTTCACGCTGTTGCCGACCGCGTTGACCGGGATGTGCACCGGCACCTGAGCGACGTTGCCCGAGACGACACCCGGGGAGCCGTGGGCCTCGCCGGCGGCGATGGAGCCGTCGGTGGCGGAGGCCAGGCCCGCGCCGGCGGCCACCAGGCCCCCGGCCACCATCGTCACGGCCGCTGCCTTCTTCAGGTTCTTCACTTTCCAACCCCTCTTAGCGTCCACCGCGGCGGTGCGCCGCGGTTACGCACTGAAGAACGCCGGGGGCCGCCGGAGGATGCGCCGTCCGGGTGACATTCCCACGACGGTATGAATCTCATCCTGGCCGGTTGCCGCGGGTGAGGTCTTGGGCAGGGTGTTTCAGCCGGTCACGCCGTGGCGTACGGCCCAGAGCGCGGCCTGGGTGCGGTCGGCGAGGTCGAGCTTCATCAGGATGTTGGAGACATGGGTCTTCACGGTCTTCTCGGACAGCACGAGGGCGCGGGCGATCTCCCGGTTGGACCGGCCGTCCGCGATCAGGCCGAGCACCTCGCGCTCCCGCTCGGTGAGCGAGCCGCCTCTGCCCTGGCCGGAGTTGGCCTCCTCCTGGGAGAGCAGGGCGCCGGCGACCTCCGGCTGGAGCAGGACGTGTCCCGCGTGCACGGAGCGGATGGCGCCGGCCAGGGCGTCCGGGTCGATGTCCTTGTAGACGTACCCGGCGGCGCCCGCGCGCAGGGCCGGGACGACCGTGCGCTGTTCGGTGAAGCTGGTGACGATCAGCACGCGCGCGGGGTTGGCGAGTTCGCGGAGTCTGCGCAGGGCGTCGATGCCGTCCATGCCCGGCATCTTGACGTCCATGAGGACGACGTCGGGCCGTAGCTCCTCGGCCCGGGCGACGCCCTCGGCGCCGTCGGCGGCCTCGCCGACGACCTCTATGTCGTCCTGTACCTCCAGGAAGGTGCGCAGGCCCCGGCGGACGACCTGGTGGTCGTCCACGAGCAGCACCTTGATCGGGTCAGCCACCGGGGACCTCCATCTCGATGACGGTGCCCTTGCCGGGCGCCGATTCCACGGTCAGCGTGGAGCCGACCCCGCTCGCCCGGTCCCGCATGGAGACCAGGCCCAGGTGGCGCCCGGCGCGGCGGACCGCCTTGGGGTCGAAGCCGGCGCCGTCGTCGGTGACGCGCAGGACGGTGCCGCTGCCGCGCCGCTCCACGCGCACGTCGACCTGTGCGGCGCCGGAGTGGCGCAGGGCGTTGTGCAGGGCCTCCTGGGCGACCCGCAGCAGGGCCTCCTCCTGGGCGGCGGGCAGGGCGCGGAAGCCGTTGGCGGCGAAGGTCACGCGGGCGGTGTGGGCGCGGTCGAGGACCTGGATCTGGGTGCGCAGGGTGGCGATCAGGCCGTCCTCGTCCAGGGCGGCGGGCCGCAACTCCACGACGGCGGCGCGCAGTTCGTCGGCGGCCTCGGCGGCGAGCGCAGCGACCTGGTGCAGTTCGCCCTTGGCGCGCGCGGGGTCGCGGTCGACGAGGGCGGCCGCGGCCTGGGCGGTCAGGCGCAGCGAGAAGAGCTTCTGGCTGACGGCGTCGTGCAGCTCGTGGGCGAGGCGGGAGCGTTCCTCGGCGATGGTCAGCTCACGGCTGCGTTCGTAGAGCCGCGCGTTGGTCAGGGCGATGGCGGCGTGCTGGGCGAGGATGCCGAGCAGTTCCTCGTCCTCGGCCGTGAAGCCGCAACTGCCCTCGGGCTTGGGGCAGTTCTTGTTGGCGAGGAAGAGCGCGCCGATGACCTCGTCGTCGGCGCGGATCGGCAGGCCCAGGAAGTCGACCAGGTCCGGATGGGCGGACGGCCAGCCCTCGAAGCGGGGGTCCTTGCGCACGTCGGCGAGGCGCTCGGGGCGGGCCTCGTGCAGCATGGCGGCGAGGATGCCGTGCTGGCGGGGCAGCGGGCCGATCGCCTTCCACTGGGCGTCGCTGACACCGTCCACCACGAACTGGGCGAAGCCGCCGTGGTCGTCGGGGACGCCGAGGGCGGCGTACTGCGCGTCGAGCAGCTCGCGGGCGGAGGCGACGATCGTCTTGAGGACGTCGCGCACCTCCAGATGCCTGCTCATGGCCAGCAGCGCGGAACTGACCGCGGCGAGGCCGGACCGGGGGGCGTGACTCATGACCTCACGGTACCGGCGGGGTGTGACAGCGCGGATCGGACCGGTGACGCCCGGGCCCGGTCCGCTGGTCCTAGGACGGCCGGTCTAGGACGGCCGGCCCAGGGCCCATGGCCCAGGGCGGGCGGGGTACGTCGAAGGGCCCGTCGGGGTTGCGGCCCGCGTCCGAGGCGGCGGGGCCGGTGCCGTTCCTAGGTTGTGGTCACCGCCCGGCGCGGGCGGTGGGCGACGAGGGGACGGTAGTCATGCCGGTAGCGATCATCACGGGGGCCTCGAAGGGGCTGGGGCGGGCGCTCGCCGGGGCGCTGGCCGCGCGCGGCTGGGATCTGGTGCTGGACGCCCGGGGTGCGCGGGCCCTCAAGGAGGCCGCGGCGGCCGTCGCCGGGCCCGGTACCCGGGTGGCGGCGCTGGCCGGGGACGTCACCTACGCGGGGCACCGGGCGGAGCTGGTGGCGGCGGCGCGCGCGTTCGGCGGGCTGGACCTGGTCGTGAACAACGCGGGGATCCTCGGGGCCGAGCCCCTGGTGCCGCTCGGCGAGCAGCCGCTGGACGGCTTCCGGGCCGCGCTGGAGACCAATGTGGTGGCCCCGCTGGGGCTGCTCCAGGAGGCGCTGCCGCTGTTGCGCAAGGCCCCGGCCGGTGCGGTGGTCAACGTGAGTTCGGACGCGGCGGCGGAGGCCTACCGGACCTGGGGTGCGTACGGGGCGACGAAGGCCGCGGTGGACCAGCTCTCCGCGGTGCTGGCGGTGGAGGAGCCGGGGCTGCGGGTCTGGTGGGTCGATCCGGGCGGGATGCGCACCGGCATGCTGGCCGCGGCCGAGCCCGGTGCGGACCTGTCGGGGACGCCGGCGCCCGAGGAGGTCGCGCCCGATTTCCTGCGCCTGCTGGACCGGCGCCCGGCGAGCGGCCGGTACACGGCGACGGCGCTGCGGGAGGCATGGTGACCCTCACCCTGGAGGTGCCGCCGGAGCTGTCCGCGCGCGTGCCGGCCGAGCAGCGGGGTCCGGGCCTGGACCGGGACGCCGTACGGCTGCTGGTGTCGCGCGGTACGGAGGTGACGCGGCACGCGTTCCGGGAGCTGCCGCGGCTGCTGCGGGCCGGGGACCTGCTGGTGGTGAACACCTCGGCCACGCTGCCCGCCGCGGTGGACGGGCGGATCGGGCACACGCGTGTGGTGGTGCACTTCTCCACCCGCGGGGACGACGGCCGGTGGGCGGTGGAGCTGCGGGAACCCGACGGGCGCGGTACTACACGCGCGCGTGCGGGCATGCCCGCGGAGGTGGAGGTGGCGGGCGGGGCGCGGCTGGTGCTGGAGGAGCCGCTGAGTCCGCGCGGGGAGCGGCTCTGGTGGGCGCGGGTGAGCGGGGCCGGGGTGCCTGGTCTGCTGCGGGCGCACGGCCGGCCGATCCGCTACTCCTATACGGAGCGCGACCAGCCCCTGTCCGTGTACCAGACGGTGTTCGCGCTGCCCTCCGCGGACGGGGCGGGCAGCGCGGAGATGCCGAGCGCGGCGCGGCCCTTCACCGCGCGGCTGGTGGCGGAGCTGGTGAGCCGGGGGGTGCAGTTCGCGCCGGTCACGCTGCATACAGGGGTGTCGTCGGCGGAGGCGCACGAGCCGCCGTATCCGGAGCGGTTTTCGGTGCCGGAGACGTCGGCGCGGCTGGTCAACGCGGTCCGGGCGGGCGGTGGCAGGGTGATCGCGGTCGGTACGACGGCGGTGCGCGCCCTGGAGTCGGCCGCCGGGGCCGACGGAGTGGTGCGGGCGGCCGGGGGCTGGACCGGTCTGGTGGTCACTCCGGAGCGCGGGGTGCGGGTGGTGGACGGACTGCTGACCGGGCTGCACGAGCCGGAGGCGTCCCATCTGCTGATGCTGGAGGCGGTCGCGGGGCGGGCCGCGGTCGTCCGCGCCTACGAGGAGGCACTGCGTGCGCTCTTTCTGTGGCACGAGTTCGGCGACGTACATCTCCTCCTGCCGGAGGAGGCCACTCACACAGAGCGTTGCGACGGCAACTCCTGGTGAGACTGTTACACGGTCGATGTGAGCCCGCGCATAGGGCCCACATCACGTACGAACGGGCATAGGAGAGACACCTTCCCCGCATGAACGGGGCAGACGGTCTGGTCTGTCCCGTTTTGCCCTTCCCTGATCCACTACCCGGGATCGTAGGTCACACCTTTGCCAGGGCATTTTGCGCCCGCTAAGAATTGCTCCGTCGCTCAGCGCCGTGGGTCACCGGCCCGCGGCGTTCGTGTGGGAGGAGCCGATTCCCCCGGCGGACGCAGGAGCGACCTCCGCGCTATCGAAGAGGTCCATCAGCCATGCCCAAGAACATCCTCAGTCGTGCTCGTAGTCGGGCCCTGACCAAGCAGCACCGGATCGCCCTCGCCGGCGTCGCCGCCCTCGGCACCGCCGCGCTCGCCTTCTCGGCCGTCCCCAGCAGCGCCGAGACCGTCACCACCGGCGCCCCGGCCACGACCGCCCAGGTCGCCTCGGGTGCCGCCCTGAAGAACGTCAAGGGCACGGTCACCGACCAGCTCGCCGGCCAGAGCGTGAAGCTCGACGCCTTCGCGGCGAAGAAGAAGGCCGAGGACGCGGCCGCCGCCAAGCAGCGCGCCGAGGCCGCCGCCAAGAAGCAGGCCGCCGCCGCTGCCGCGCAGAAGGCCGCGCAGAAGGCCGCGCAGGAGCGCGCCGCCCAGGCCGCCGCGAACCGCTCCGTGCAGCGCCCGCAGATGGAGACCGTCGCCGCGAAGACCTACGCGAACAACCTCGACGGCTGGATCCGGCACTCGCTGGACATCATGCGGCAGAACAACATCCCGGGCTCCTACAACGGCCTGTACCGCAACATCATGCGTGAGTCCTCGGGCAACCCGATGGCCATCAACAACTGGGACATCAACGCGGTCAACGGCATCCCGTCCAAGGGCCTGCTCCAGGTGATCCAGCCCACCTTCAACGCGTACCACGTGGCCGGCACGTCCATGAACATCTACGACCCGGTCGCCAACATCACCGCCGCCGCCAACTACGCGGCCCACCGGTACGGCTCGATCGACAACGTCAACAGCGCGTACTGAGGTCTGGCGCGGACCTCTGCGACGTAGCGCCGAAGGGCGGCACCCCATCGCGGGGTGCCGCCCTTCGGCGTCGTACGGGCGCGGTTACTTGCGCATGACCTCCGGCTCGTGGCGGCGCAGGAAGCGGGCCACGAAGAAGCCGCAGAGCACGCCCAGACCCACCAGCACACCCATGTCGGTGAACCACTGGCCGAGCGAGTGGTCCCACAGCGGGTCCGGGTCGGTGGCGTCCCAGGGCAGCAGCACGTTCAGCTGGGCCGTGGTGCCCGCGGCGGACACCGCCCAGCGGGCCGGCATCAGCCAGGCGACCTGCTCGACGCCGACCTTGCCGTGCAGCTGGAAGAGGCAGCCGGTGAAGACGACCTGGACGATCGCGAACATCACCAGCAGCGGCATGGTCTTCTCGGCGGTCTTCACCAGCGAGGAGATGATCAGGCCGAACATCATCGAGGTGAAGCCGAGCGCCATGATCGGCAGGGTCAGCTCCAGGACCGGCCAGTCCGTCAGCAGCAGGCCCTGCTGCGGCACCTTGTCGCCGCGGTAGAGCAGGCCGATCGCGCCGATGATGCCGCCTTGCAGCATGGTGATCAGGCCGAGCACGATCACCTTGGACATCAGGTACGCCGAGCGGGACAGGCCGGTGGCGCGCTCCCGTTCGTAGATGACCCGTTCCTTGATCAGCTCACGCACCGAGTTGGCGGCACCGGCGAAGCAGGCGCCCACCGCGAGGATGAGCAGGATCGTGCTGCCGTCCCGGTTGGAGAAGTGGGTCCGCGCCGGGCCGAGGCCGAGGCCGTAGTCGGCGGGGATCAGCACGCTCACCACACCGAGCACGGCCGGCAGCAGGAACATCAGGGCGATGAAGCCGCGGTCCGAGGCGATCACCGAGGTGTAGCGGCGGATCAGGGTGGCCAGCTGCGAGCCCCAGCTCTGCGGCTTGGGCGGCCTGATCGGCTGCATCGGATGCATCGGTACGGCCTGAGGGGCGACGGCGTCGATGTCCGCGGCGTACATCTGGTAGTGCTGCGAGCCCTTCCAGCGGCCCGCCCAGTCGTAGTCGCGGTAGTTCTCGAAGGCGGAGAAGACGTCGGCCCAGGTGTCGTAGCCGAAGAAGTTCAGCGCCTCCTCCGGCGGGCCGAAGTAGGCGACCGCGCCGCCCGGCGCCATCACCAGCAGCTTGTCGCACAGCGCCAGCTCGGCCACCGAGTGGGTGACGACGAGGACCGTACGGCCGTCGTCGGCGAGGCCGCGCAGCAGCTGCATGACGTCGCGGTCCATGCCCGGGTCGAGGCCGGAGGTCGGCTCGTCCAGGAAGATCAGCGACGGCTTGGTGAGCAGCTCCAGGGCCACCGAGACGCGCTTGCGCTGACCGCCGGAGAGGGAGGTGACCTTCTTGTCCTTGTGGATGTCGAGCTTCAGCTCGCGCAGCACCTCGTCGATCCGGGCGTCGCGCTCCTGCGCGGTGGTGTCGGCGGGGAAGCGCAGCTTGGCCGCGTACTTCAGCGCCTTCCGGACGGTCAGCTCCTTGTGCAGGATGTCGTCCTGCGGGACCAGACCGATGCGCTGGCGCAGCTCGGCGAACTGCTTGTACAGGTTCCGGTTGTCGTACAGCACCTCGCCCTGGTTGGCGGGCCGGTAGCCGGTGAGCGCCTTCAGCAGGGTCGACTTGCCGGAACCGGACGGGCCGATGACCGCGATCAGGGACTTCTCCGGGACGCCGAAGGAGACGTCCTTGAGGATCTGCTTGCCGCCGTCGACCGTGACGGTCAGGTGGCGCGCGGAGAAGGAGACCTCACCGGTGTCGACGAACTCCTCGAGGCGGTCGCCGACGATCCGGAAGGTGGAGTGACCGACGCCGACGATGTCGGCCGGGCCCAGCTGGACCGAGCCGCCCTTGGGCACCGGGTGACCGTTGACGTAGGTGCCGTTGTGCGAGCCCAGGTCGCGGATCTCGAACCGGCCGTCGGGCGTCGTGTGGAACTCGGCGTGGTGCCGGGAGACCTGGAGGTCGGAGACGACCAGGTCGTTCTCCAGGGCACGGCCGATCCGCATCACGCGGCCCAGCGCGAACTGGTGGAACGTGGTGGGGCTGCGGTCGCCGTGCGCCGGCGGCGCCCCCGCGCCTCCACCGGGCGCCTGCTGCGCGTACTGGTCGGCGGGACCGCCCTGCTGCTGCGGGAACGCCGGTGCCTGCTGCGGCTGCTGCCAGCCGGCCTGCGGAGCCTGCTGATGCACCGGTGCCTGGTGCGGCACGCCCTGCTGCGGCGCCGGAGCCTGCTGGGCCCAGCCGGGTGCCCCGGCGCCCTGCGCGGCGTACGGCGCCGACTGCGGCTGGCTCGCGACGGCCGCCGAGAGGCTCACCCGCGGTCCGTCCGTCGCGTTGCCGAGGTGCAGCGCCGTGCCCGGGCCGATCTCCAGCTGCTGGATCCGCTGGCCCTGCACGAATGTGCCATTGGTGCTGCCATGGTCCTCGACGGCCCAACTGCGGCCGTTGAAGCTGACCGTGGCGTGCCGCCAGGAGACCCTGGCGTCGTCGAAGACGAGATCACCCTGCGGATCGCGTCCCAGGGTGTACGACCTGGACGGATCGAGCGTCCAGGTCTGTCCGTTTGATTCCAGTACGAGTTCCGGCACTCCATGCCCCACTGAGTTGTCCCCCGAATTACCCCCGTCGCAGGGAGTCTAGGGATGTCGAACATCGGGGGGAACTATTTCAGGCTTGGCCCCCTGACTGAAACCCGGGCCTTGCCAACAGCGCCGGCATACGCATCCGTACGCCCGTTGACGGCCCGGCGGCCGGGCCGGAGAGTGGTGGTTCGCGGGCGTTTTCCGGGTGATTCCCGGGTGATTCCCGCGAGGGCGGACAAGCGCGGCGGTGCGTGCCGCCCGGCGGATCGGGGGGTCTGCGATGAGCGCTGGCACGGACGCCGGGACCGCGCGGCACGGTACGGGACTGCCCTGGACGGACCTGCTGATGTCCGCGATCGCCGCGGTCAGCTGGGCGTTGCTCGGGATGACGGGCACGGCCGCGCTCGGTCTGCATCTGCTCGGGGCCGACTCCGCGGGCTCACCGGGCCCCATGACGGCGGCCGTTGTGGCCCTCGGGGCCGGTGGTGCGGTCACACCGTCGGGCGATGTGTCCGTCTTCGGACTGAAAGGGGCCACGGCGCACGCGGCCATCGAGATCACGCCACTCGGGGTGAGCCTGGTCGGTGCGCTGCTGCTGTCCTGGTTCTTCCTACGGTCCCTGCGGTCGGCCGGTGTTGCGGTGGCCCCCGGTGAACTGCTGGCCCGCGCGGGGGTGGTGGTCGCGCTCTTCGAGGCGATGCTGGGCGTTGTCGCCTGGGCCGGTCACGATGTCATCACGTTCGACGGCGACCGGCTCGGCCCGGACCGGCTGCCGGGCGGAGGCGGCTCGGTGCGCATCCCCGGGGTCGGGGACATCGGCGGGCTGCTGCCGGACCACATCGGCCGGCTGGTGCATGCCAGGGCCACGGTCGGCTTCGCGGTGGACCCCGCGGCGACGCTGCTCGGTGGGCTCGGCTGGAGCACCGGCGTCCTGCTGCTCGCCCTGCTCGCCTCGCGCCGCGCTCCGCTGCCGCCCGGCTGGGGCGTGCTGCACCGGGTGGTGCGGCCGGCCGTGTCGGCGCTCGTCACCGTGGGGCTGGTGGCCGTGGCGGCGGGGCTCGCGGCGGCCGGGTACGCGGCGATCGGCGATGCGCATCCACGGCGGATCGCCGGCGCGGCACTGCTCGGCACGCCGAACGGGGTCTGGCTGGGCGTGCCGCTCGGCCTGTTCGTCCCCTGGACCGGCAGCGCCACCGGCACCCTCGGCCACCTGCTCCCCCATCCCCTGGACCGGCTTCTCACCACCCACTCCGACCAGCCGGTGACGGTGGGCCGGCTGGCGGACCTGGACGGCCGGGTGTGGCTGCTGCCGGTGGCGGCGGCGCTGCTGATGCTGCTGGCGGGGGTGCTGGTCGGGGTGCGGACGGAGGTGGTGCGGTCGGCCGGGGGCGGACTCGGGTTCGCCGGTCGCTGCGCCCTGCGGCTGGGTGCCGTGACCGGCCTCGCCCTGCCCCTGCTCACCTGGCTGACCAGCGTCGCCGCACACGCCTCCCTCTCCGTCCTCGGCGTCGACGCCTTCGGCGCGGGCGTCGAACTCCACGCGCAGCTGGGCATGGCGCTGCTGCTGGGCGCGGTCTGGGGTGCGGCCGCGGGGGCGGCCGGAGCACTGCTGACGTGGGTGACGGGGGTGGCGGGGACACGGGCGGTCCCGGCGGCGCGGGGACGGGGGTACAGCGGCGGGGTGCAGGGTGCCGCGGATGGCGGTGGGGTGGGTGGGGCCGGGTACGGCGGTGAGGTGGAGGGGGCCGGGTACGGCGGTGCAGGCGGGGCCGGGGATCGCGTAGGGCCGTATCACCCGGGCAGGCCGTACCGGCCGCCCAACCCGGGCACCAACCCCTATCTCCGGATGCCGGAGGAGCCGCGTGACGCGGGACCCGGACCGGGCGGCGACGACATGTACGGTGCGCCGACCATCGGCGGACCGCTCGGCCCGGTTCCGCCGCGGCCCCGCAGGGGCAGGCCCGAGTGGCCACCGCCGCCACCCCCGCCGCCCCGGGATCCGGGCGGCCCGCAGCGGGACCGGGGCTGAGGAGGCGGACTCGGCCGGCCGCAGCCCCCGTCCGCGCGGAGCGCACATGCGTGGGCTCGGGGATTCGTGGCACAGTCGGGGTGGGGCGGACGGGTGGCGGTGTGTGACGAGGGAGTGTCGGTCCGCGGCAAGATTCCCGACACCGCGCCGACACCCATTGTTCCGTGTCCGTCAGGCGGACCTCGGCGGCGGAAGGCACTGGGTGCCGGATACGGTGGTGACACCATGAGCGCTTCGCAGACCTCCGAGGTCCCCACTCTCCTCGTCAAGATCTTCGGCAAGGACAGGCCGGGCATCACGGCCGGCCTCTTCGACACCCTCGCCGCCTACTCCGTCGACGTCGTCGACATCGAGCAGGTCGTCACCCGGGGCCGCCTGGTGCTGTGCGCCCTGGTGACCGAGCCGCCCGCCGCCCTGGAGGGCGACCTGCGCGCGACCGTGCACAGCTGGGCCGAGTCGATGAAGATGCAGGCGGAGATCATCTCGGGCCACGGCGACAACCAGCCGCGTGGCCTCGGCCGCTCCCTGGTGACCGTCCTCGGCCATCCGCTCACCGCCGAGTCGACCGCCGCCATCGCCGCCCGGATAGCGAAGGCCGGCGGCAACATCGACCGTATCTTCCGGCTCGCCAAGTACCCGGTGACGGCCGTGGAGTTCGCCGTCTCCGGTGTGGAGACGGAGCCGCTGCGCACCGCCCTGGTGTCGGACGCCGCGGCACTGGGTGTCGACATCGCGGTCGTCGCGGCGGGCCTGCACCGGCGCGCTCAGCGGCTGGTGGTCATGGATGTGGACTCCACGCTGATCCAGGACGAGGTCATCGAGCTGTTCGCCGCGCACGCGGGCTGCGAGGACAAGGTCGCCGAGGTGACGGCGGCGGCGATGCGCGGAGAGCTGGACTTCGAGCAGTCGCTGCACGCGCGGGTGGCTCTGCTGGCCGGGCTGGACGCCTCGGTGGTGGAGAAGGTGCGCACCGAGGTCCGGCTGACGCCGGGCGCGCGCACCCTCATCCGCACGCTGAAGCGGCTCGGCTACCAGGTGGGTGTGGTCTCCGGTGGCTTCACCCAGGTCACGGACGATCTCAAGGACCGGCTCGGGCTCGATTTCGCCCAGGCCAACACGCTGGAGATCGTCGACGGCAAGCTGACCGGCCGGGTCACCGGGGAGATCGTGGACCGCGCGGGCAAGGCGCGGCTGCTGCGCCGGTTCGCCGCGGAGGCCGGGGTGCCGCTGTCGCAGACGGTGGCGATCGGCGACGGCGCCAATGACCTGGACATGCTGAACGCGGCCGGTCTGGGCGTGGCGTTCAATGCGAAGCCGGTGGTGCGGGAGGCGGCGCACACGGCGGTGAACTTCCCGTTCCTGGACACGGTCCTGTATCTGCTGGGCGTCACCCGTGAAGAGGTCGAGGCGGCGGACACGCACGACGAGGACTGACCCGGTCCGACGGCTGAGAGGGGCCCGGCACCTGTGGGGTGCCGGGCCCTTCGGCGTGCCGGGTCGGGGGCCGGACGGGTCGGAGGGCGTCAGGACCGGGTCGCTGTGAGGGTCACTCCGAGGGTGCCCAGTAGTCCATGAGCGTGGCGACGCCCGGCTCCAGGCTCTTCCAGAGGCCGTCGAAGGTGAGCAGCGCGAAGCCAGCGGCGGGGAAGCCGCGGCGGTTCATCCGCTCCCGGGCGTCGCCCTCGGCAGCCCCGGACAGGATGTCGGCGAGGCCGTGCACCCCCGGGTTGTGGCCGATCAGGATCACGTTCCGCGCGTCGTCCGGGAGCTCGTTGAGCACGGCGATCAGCTCGCCGGGCGAGGCCTCGTACACCCGCTCCTCGTAGACGGTCTTCGGCCGGTGTGCCAGTTCATGGACGGCGAGCTTCCAGGTCTCGCGGGTCCGGACGGCGGTGGAGCACAGGGCCAGGTCGAAGGCGATACCGGTGTCGGCCAGCTTGCGTCCGGCGACCGCGGCGTCCGTACGGCCTCGCTCGGCGAGCGGACGCTCATGGTCGGACACCTGGGGCCAGTCGGCTTTCGCATGCCGGAAGAGGACGATCCTGCGGGGTTCTGCGACGCTCATGGGACCCAGCTTCGCATGAAACAGGCCATGTGGCGCAGGGAGTTGGCTGGGGGATCCACCGCGCGCGGAGTCCCGCTCAGCGCGCGAGGAGCTGCCGGGCGCGCTCGACGAACTGGGTGATCGCCGGGCCGTCGGTCGCCGCATGCGCGTCGGCCGGGTTCAGTATCAGCAGGAGCAGTGCGATGAAGGCGAGCGCGGGCAGGGCGAGGGCCCACCAGGGCAGCCGGATGTCGACTCCACCCGTGGTCGCCGGGTGGGGCCGGGAGTCGGTGCGGGCCGGCATGGTCGCCTCCGTGGGTCCTCGAGCGGGTCGGTGACCGCCTCGTGCGGTCACTCCTCGAAGCTACGGAACCCGGGGCCGCCAACCCATCCGGAAGACCACCCACTTGACCCTGAGCCTGACCCCCTAGGGGATGGGGGGAAAGCCCCACCATCCGCCCGCGGGTCAGGGCGATGTGAGCCCCCGGGGGTCAGGGCGATGCGAGCGTCGCGACGACGGCGATGATCACGAAGATGGCGAGGAACGAGCCGAAGACAAGCAGCATCTTCTTCTGGCCGTTCTGCGGTTTCGGGTCGAGCACAGGCTGCATGGCGCCAGTCTCGCACCCTTCCTCCCGATCTTGCGCGCGGGGGTCAGCGTGCCGCCACCTCGTCCTCCACGGTGCGGTCGCGGCCCGCCACGAAGCCCACCACCATCTGCGGCACCATCAGGCCCGCCATGAGGGCGATCGGCACGCCCCAGCCGCCGCTCTGCTGGTAGAGCACGCCGACCAGCAGCGGGCCGGGGATGGAGATCAGATAGCCGGTGCTCTGGGCGAACGCGGACAGCTGGGCCACACCCGCTCCGGTCCTGGCCCGCATGCCGACCATGGTCAGCGCCAGCGGGAAGGCGCAGTTGGAGACGCCGAGCAGCACCGCCCAGGCCCAGGAGCCGCCGGCCGGGGCGAGGTACAGACCGGCGTATCCGGCGAGGCCGCACACGCCGAGGACCAGCACGATCGGCCCCTGGTGGGGCAGCCGGGTGGCGACGCGCGGGATGACGAAGGCCAGCGGCACGCCCATCACCATGGTGACGGCGAGCAGCAGGCCGGCGGTGCCCGCCGGGACGCCGGCGTCCCGGAAGATCTGCGCCATCCAGCCCATGGTGATGTAGGCGGCGGTGGCCTGGAGGCCGAAGAAGACGGCGAGCGCCCAGGCGGTCCGGCTGCGGGTGATCCGCAGCGCGGTCTGCTGGTGCGGGGCCTCGCGGTCGGACTTCTGCTGCGGGGCGGGCGCGGTGCCGCGGTCGCGGACGACCGGCAGCCACGGCAGGACGGCCGCGACGGCGAGGGCCGCCCACACGGCGAGCCCGGGCTGCCAGCCGCCGCCCAGGGCGTGGGTCAGCGGGACGGTCGCCGCGGCGGCGGTGGAGGTGCCGAGGGCGAGGGCCATCGAGTACAGGCCGGTCATGGAACCGACCCGGTCGGGGAACCAGCGCTTGACGATGACCGGCATCAGGACGTTGCTGACGGCGATGCCCATCAGGGCGAGCGCGCTGGCGGCCAGGAACCCGGCGGTGCCGCCGGCGTACGGCCGTATCAGCAGGCCCGTGGCGATGGCGGCCATGCCCGCGCACACCACGGCGGCCGGCCCGAAGCGGCGGGCCAGCCGGGGCGCGGTGACGCCGAAGACCGCGAAGCACAGCGGGGGCACGGAGGTGAGCAGGCCGGCCACGCTGCCGCTCATGCCGAGTCCGTCGCGGACCTCCTCCATGAGGGCGCCGAGGCTGGTGATGGCGGGGCGGAGGTTGAAGGCGGACAGCACGATGCCGACGACGACCAGCCGCGTCGCCCACGCGCGCGTGGACGGCGAAGTCCCGGCGTTCCCGGGTGGGCTCGCCGCGGCGGGCGCGCCGGACTCGGTCGGTTGCGTCGCCGTACGGGCGTCCGCGCAGGTATCCGTGCGGGTCTGTGCGGTCCGGGTTTCCTCACTAGCCATGAGACCCATCATAGAATCATGGGATGATTGGTTGTCCATCCCTGCGGCGGCTCCGGCCGTCCCCGCTGTGCGAAGGTGTGCCATGCCCCTGAGCCACCCCCGCCGTTCGGCACTGTCCGAGCAGGTCATCGCGGAACTGCGCAATCAGATCGCCACCGGCGAGTGGCCGGTCGGCTCCCGGATCCCCACCGAGCCCGAGCTGGTCGAGCAGCTCGGCGTCGCGCGCAACACGGTCCGCGAGGCCGTCCGCGCCCTCGCCCACAACGGGCTGCTGGACATCCGGCAGGGCTCCGGCACCTATGTCGCGGCCACCAGCGAGCTGGCCGGTGTGATGCACCGCCGGTTCGCCGGCGCCGACCCGCGGCACATCGCCGAGCTGCGCTCCACCCTGGAGTCGGCCGCCGCGAAACTGGCCGCCGAGCGGCGCACCGAGAAGGACCTCAAGCAGCTGGACGCGGTGCTGGTGCGGCGCGAGGAGGCCTGGCAGACCGGTGACGCGGAGGCCTTCGTGGCCGCCGACGCCACCTTCCACCTGGCGGTGGTGGCGGCCTCGCACAACGACGTGATGACGGCGATGTACGCCGACCTGGGCGAGGTGCTGCGGGACTGGCTGCGGGCGGACGTCGGCGCGGAGCTGACCCCGGAGACCCACATGGACCACACACGGCTGGTGGACGCCATCCGCGCGGGGGACGCCGAGGCGGCCGCGCAGGAGGCCGCGAGCTATCCGTTCCTGTGCCGGCCGGGCCGGTTCAGCGCCCCTTCCGGTGGCTGACCCACGCCGCGCGGACCTGAGTCCAGCAGCGGCCGGTGAGCCGTACGGTCATGGCGGGGCCGGCGTCCACCGGGGCGGTGTCGGTGTCGATGTCCCACCAGTGGGCGCACTCGATGTGCAGGCTCACCCGATCGATGTCGACATAGGGATTGTGACAGTAGGCCACCACATGGGACCCCTGGACGGCGATCCGGCACGACGCGCCGAACAGACCGGGCGCGGGCGGCTTGGCGTCGTCCACGCGCGCGTGGGGCGAGGCGTCGTACGGCAGGCAGAGCACGAGGGCCAGGGCGACGGTCACCGGGGCCAGGCTGCGGAACAGGCGCACAAGGGGACCTCCTCGGCCGGGCTGCGGAGGGACGTGCGGGTGAACGCGTAATCCAGAGTGCGCCGGTGCTGCGGCGGCGGCCCGGCCGGTGGGCCGAACGGGTGACGCCCCGCCCCCGCGCGGTGCGGGGGACGGGGCGTCACCGGTGTCGTACGGGCGTCAGGCGCCGATCGCGTGCAGACCGCCGTCGACGTGGATGATCTCGCCGGTGGTCTTCGGGAACCAGTCGCTCAGCAGGGCGACGATGCCGCGGCCGGCCGGCTCCGGGTCCTTGAGGTCCCACTCCAGCGGGGAGCGGGTGTCCCACACGGAGGCCAGGTCGCTGAAGCCCGGGATGGACTTGGCGGCCATGGAGCCGATCGGGCCCGCCGAGATGAGGTTGCAGCGGATGTTCTGCTTGCCCAGGTCGCGCGCCATGTAGCGGCTGGTCGCCTCCAGGGCGGCCTTGGCCGGGCCCATCCAGTCGTACTGCGGCCAGGCGAACTGGGCGTCGAAGGTGAGGCCGACGACCGAGCCGCCGTTCTGCATCAGCGGCAGGCAGGCCATGGTCAGCGACTTGAGGGAGAACGCCGAGACGTGCATGGCGGTGGCCACGGACTCGAACGGCGTGTTGAGGAAGTTGCCGCCGAGCGCGTCCTGCGGCGCGAAGCCGATGGAGTGCACGACGCCGTCGAGGCCGCCCAGCTCCTCGCCGACGAGGTCGGCCAGGCGGCCCAGGTGCTCGTCGTTGGTGACGTCCAGCTCGATGACCTTGGCCGGCTTCGGCAGCTTCTTGGCGATGCGCTCGGTCAGGGTGGGACGCGGGAACGCGGTCAGGATGACCTCCGCGCCCTGCTCCTGGGCCAGCTTGGCCGCGTGGAAGGCGATGGAGGACTCCATCAGCACGCCGGTGATCAGGACGCGCTTGCCCTCGAGGATTCCGCTCATGTGATCAGTGACCCATTCCCAGTCCGCCGTCAACAGGGATGACGGCTCCAGTGATGTACGAGGCGTCGTCCGAGGCGAGGAACCGCACCGCCGCGGCGATCTCCTCGGGCTGCGCGTAACGGCCGAGCGGCACCTGCGAGACGATGTTCTGGCGCTGCTCGTCGCTGAGCACCTTGGTCATGTCGGTGTCGACGAAACCGGGCGCGACGACGTTGAAGGTGATGTTGCGCGAGCCCAGCTCGCGGGCGAGGGAGCGCGCGAACCCGACCAGGGCGGCCTTGGAGGCGGCGTAGTTCGCCTGCCCCGCCGAGCCGAGCAGGCCGACGACGGAGGAGATCAGGACGACGCGGCCCTTCTTGGCGCGCAGCATGCCGCGGTTGGCGCGCTTCACGACGCGGAAGGTGCCGGTGAGGTTGGTGTCGATGACCGAGGTGAAGTCGTCCTCCGTCATCCGCATCAGGAGCTGGTCCTTGGTGACGCCGGCGTTGGCGACCAGGACCTCGACGGGACCGTGACTGTCCTCGATCTCCTTGTAGGCCTGCTCCACCTGCTCCGGGTCGGTGATGTCGCACTTGACGGCCAGGAAGCCGGCGGGCGGCTCACCCGAGCGGTACGTGATCGCGACCTTGTCGCCGGCGTCGGCGAAAGCGCGGGCGATGGCGAGGCCGATGCCCCGGTTGCCTCCGGTGACGAGAACCGAGCGGCTCAACGGATCACCCTTTCGATAGCGTGCTGCGATGTCCGACAACCCGCCCGAACAGCTCGATGACAGGCGGCTTCATCGAAAACCTATCGGTAGCGCCGCGTGCGCGGGCAATCGGGCACCGACAGTGGCTCGGGGGTGTCACTGTCGGGTCCCTACAGAATGAGCGGGCCGCCGTGCCCAAAGGTGTGGTCCACCGGGCCGCGCGCACGCCATGATCGGACGGACAGGCCACGACAGCAGGGAGACCTCCGTGCCTCATTCCATCGACGAAGCCTTCACGGCGCTTCCGCTACGGGCCCTCGCCGACGCCGCGCTCGCACGCGCGCGGGCGCTGGGGGCCGAGCATGCGGACTTCCGCTTGGAGCGGGTGCGCAGCGCGTCCTGGCGGCTGCGGGACGCCCGGCCCGCCGGATCGTCGGACACCACCGACCTCGGGTACGCGGTCCGTGTCGTGCACGGCGGTACGTGGGGCTTCGCGTCCGGGGTCGACCTCACCATGGACGCCGCCGCCCGGGTCGCCTCGCAGGCGGTGGCCATGGCCAAGCTGTCCGCCCAGGTGATCAAGGCGGCCGGGTCGGACGAGCGGGTGGAGCTGGCGGACGAGCCGGTGCACGCCGACCGGACCTGGGTGTCGTCGTACGAGATCGACCCCTTCTCGGTGCCCGACGAGGAGAAGGCGGCGCTGCTGGCGGAGTGGAGCCGGCGGTTGCTGGCGGCGAACGGCGTCAGCCACGTGGACGCCTCGCTCCTCACCGTGCACGAGAACAAGTTCTACGCCGACACCGCCGGGACCGTGACCACCCAGCAGCGGGTGCGGCTGCACCCGGAGCTGACCGCGGTGTCGGTGGACGACTCCAGCGGCGAGTTCGACTCGATGCGCACCCTGGCGCCGCCGGCCGGGCGCGGCTGGGAGTACCTGACCGGCACCGGCTGGGACTGGGACGGCGAGCTGGAGCGGATCCCGGAGCTGCTCGCGGAGAAGATGCGCGCGCCGAGCGTCGAGCCGGGCCTGTACGACCTGGTGATCGACCCGTCCAATCTGTGGCTGACCATCCACGAGTCCATCGGGCACGCGACCGAGCTGGACCGCGCCCTCGGCTACGAGGCCGCCTACGCCGGCACCTCCTTCGCCACCTTCGACCAGCTGGGCAAGCTCCGCTACGGCTCCGAGCTGATGAACGTCACCGGTGACCGCACCGCCGAGCACGGCCTCGCGACCATCGGCTACGACGACGAGGGCGTCGAGGCGCAGTCCTGGGACCTGGTGAAGGACGGCACACTGGTCGGCTACCAGCTGGACCGCAGGATCGCGAGGCTGACCGGGTTCGACCGGTCCAACGGATGCGCGTACGCCGACTCCCCCGCCCATGTGCCGGTGCAGCGCATGGCCAACGTCTCGCTGCGGCCGGACCCGGCCGGGCTGTCCACCGAGGACCTGATCGGCGGCGTCGACCGGGGCATCTACGTCGTCGGGGACCGGTCCTGGTCGATCGACATGCAGCGGTACAACTTCCAGTTCACCGGGCAGCGCTTCTTCAGGATCGAGAACGGGCGGATCACCGGGCAGCTGAAGGACGTCGCCTACCAGGCGAACACCACCGACTTCTGGGGATCGATGGCCGCCGTGGGCGGTCCGCAGACCTATGTCCTCGGTGGCGCCTTCAACTGCGGCAAGGCCCAGCCCGGGCAGGTGGCCGCCGTGTCCCACGGGTGTCCCTCGGCCCTCTTCAAGGGCGTCAACATCCTCAACACCACGCAGGAGGCCGGTCGATGAGCGCCCGCAGCAACAAGCCGCACGAGATCGTCGAGCAGGCCCTGGCGCTGTCCCGGGCCGACGGGTGCGTGGTGATCGCCGACGAGCACTCCACCGCCAACCTGCGCTGGGCCGGCAACGCGCTGACCACCAACGGTGTGACGCGCGGCCGTACCCTCACGGTGATCGCGACGGTGGACGGCAAGGAGGGCACGGCCTCGGGGGTCGTCTCCCGCTCGGCCGTCACCGCCGAGGAGCTGGAACCGCTGGTGCGGGCCGCCGAGGCCGCCGCGCGCGGCGCCGGGCCCGCCGAGGACGCGCAGCCGCTGGTGAGCGGCGTACCGCAGTCGCCGGACTTCACGGAGGCGCCCGTCGAGACCTCCTCGGCCGTGTTCGCCGGCTTCGCCCCGGCGCTCGGTGAGGCGTTCGCACGCGCGCGTGCGGGCGGCCGGGAGCTGTACGGCTTCGCCAACCACGAGATGGTGTCCACCTATCTGGGCAGCTCCACCGGGCTGCGGCTGCGGCACGACCAGCCCACCGGCACGCTGGAGCTGAACGCCAAGTCGCCGGACCGGACCCGCTCGGCATGGGCCGGCCGGTCCACCCGGGACTTCAAGGACGTCGATCCGGCGGCGCTCGACGCCGAGCTGGCCGTGCGTCTCGGCTGGGCCGAGCGGCGCGTGGAGCTGCCCGCGGGCCGCTACGAGACGCTACTGCCGCCGACCGCGGTGGCGGACCTGCTGATCTACCAGCTGTGGTCGGCGTCCGGCCGGGACGCGGCCGAGGGGCGGACGGTGTTCTCCCGGCCGGGCGGCGGCACGCGCGTCGGCGAGAAGCTCTCCGCGCTGCCGCTCAGCCTGCGCAGCGACCCGCACGAGCCCGGCCTGGAGTGCCCGCCCTTCGTGGTCGCCCACTCCTCCGGCGGCGACCAGTCGGTGTTCGACAACGGCCTGCCGACGCAACGCACCGAGTGGGTCGGCGAGGGCGTGCTGAAGCACCTCACGACCACCCGGCACAGTGCCGCCCTGACCGGGCTGCCGGTCGCCCCGGTGCTCGGGAACCTGATCCTGGACGGCGGCGGCGAGCGCTCCCTGGAGGAGATGGTCGCGGCCACCGAGCGCGGGCTGCTGCTGACCTGCCTGTGGTACATCCGGGAGGTCGACCCGGCGACCCTGCTGCTGACGGGCCTGACCCGGGACGGCGTCTACCTGGTGGAGAACGGCGAGGTGACCGCGCAGGTGAACAACTTCCGGTTCAACGAGTCGCCGGTGGACCTGCTGGGGCGGGCCACCGAGGCCGGGCGCACCGAAAAGACCCTGCCGAGGGAGTGGAGCGACTGGTTCACTAGGGCTGCGATGCCGGCGCTGCGGGTGCCGGACTTCAATATGAGCTCTGTCAGCCAGGGCGTATAACCTCGTACCTGATTACGAGACCACTCGAGGAGACACGAGAACCGTGACGGACATCGTCGACGAGCTGAAGTGGCGGGGGCTGTTCGCCCTGTCCACCGACGAGGACGCTTTGCGCAAGGCGCTCGCGGACGGTCCCGTCACGTTCTATTGCGGCTTCGACCCGACCGCGCCGTCGCTGCACGTGGGCCATCTGGTGCAGGTGCTCACCGTGCGCCGGCTCCAGCAGGCCGGGCACCGGCCGCTGGCGCTGGTCGGCGGTGCGACGGGCCTCATCGGCGACCCGCGCCCGACCGCGGAGCGCACGCTGAACGACCCGGAGACGGTGGCCGGCTGGGTGGGCAAGCTGCGCGCCCAGATCGAGCCGTTCCTGTCCTTCGAGGGCGAGAACGCGGCCGTGATGGTCAACAACCTCGACTGGACCGCAAACCTCTCCGCGATCGAGTTCCTGCGGGACATCGGCAAGCACTTCCGCGTCAACAAGATGCTGACCAAGGACTCCGTGGCCCGCCGTCTGGAGTCCGACCAGGGCATCAGCTACACCGAGTTCAGCTACCAGATCCTCCAGGGCATGGACTTCCTCCAGCTGTACCGGAGGTACGGCTGCACGCTCCAGCAGGGCGGCAGCGACCAGTGGGGCAACCTCACGGCCGGCCTGGACCTGATCCACCGGCTGGAGCCCGGTGCCGAGGTGCACGCGCTGGCCACCCCGCTGATGACCAAGGCGGACGGCACCAAGTTCGGCAAGACCGAGAGCGGCGCCGTCTGGCTGGACCCGGAGATGACGACGCCGTACGCGTTCTACCAGTTCTGGCTGAACGTGGACGACCGGGACATCTCCACGTACCTGCGGATCCTGTCCTTCAAGTCCCGCGCGGAGCTGGAGGAGCTGGAGCAGCAGACGCTGGAGCGCCCCCAGGCGCGTGCCGCACAGCGGGCGCTGGCCGAGGAGCTGACGACGCTGGTGCACGGCGCCGAGCAGACGGCCGCGGTGATCGCCGCGTCCAAGGCGCTGTTCGGGCAGGGCGAGCTGGCGGAGCTGGACGAGAAGACGCTGGCCGCCGCGCTGTCCGAGCTGCCGCGCATCCAGGTGGCGGAGCCGGGCCAGGTGGTCGATCTGTTCGCCGAGGTCGGCCTGGTCGCCAGCAAGTCCGCCGCGCGGCGGACGGTGAAGGAGGGCGGGGCCTACGTGAACAACGTCAAGGTCACCGCCGAGGACGCCGTCGTGGCCCGGGAGGAGCTGCTGCACGGGCGGTGGCTGGTGCTGCGGCGGGGTAAGAAGAACCTTGCCGCGGTGGAGGTCGTCGCCGGCTGACGCCGTAGGGGCGTGGGGTGCGCGGCGTAATGCGGCTTCGTCGTGGTCGTTCGCGCCCCGCGGCGGAGCCGCGTGTCGATGCAGCCCGCGCCCCTTTCGGGGCCGTATGTCGATGCAGCCCCGCGCCCCTTTCGGGCCGCTTCAGGCCCCAGCCCTCTCCTGCTTCCGCTTGCCCAGCGTCGCCATGTAGAGGGCGTCCACGGCCGCGACGATGATGATCGCGGCCACCAGCTGGAAGATGTGCCGGCTCCAGTCGATGCCCGGGGTCGCCTCGACGCCGACGGCGCGGGCGACCGCGTTGCCGACGATGGCGCCGAGCATGCCGCAGATGGTGGTCAGCCACAGCGGGCTGTGCTGCTTGCCGGGGATGACCGCCTTGGCTATCAGGCCCAGCACGAATCCCACGATGATCGCCCACAACCAGCCCATGGCTGCCTCCTCGTACGGCTCGACGTCAGTTTTACGGTCAGTGTGGTTCGGCCGGGGGTACGGCGCACTCCGGGTTCCCCCGTATGCGGCGGGTGAACCCCGAGCCATCGCCGCAGGCGGCGGGTGACCCGGTCTCGTGGCCGGCGAGTGCGCGGCGTACCGTGGAGGTGGCCCGGCACGGCTGCGCGCCGGGCGTGTGGACGAGGGTCCGGGCCGGGGAGTCCGATGCGGGCGGATGGTGGAATGTGACGCGGAAACAGCACGGCGGCGTCCAGGTGTTCCGGATCACCGGCGCCCGGACCGGTCTCGCCGAGGATGTACGGGGCCGGCAGCGGCGGTACGTCATCTCGATGTCGATCCGCACCCTGTCGGTGATCCTCGCCGCGTCGCTGTGGAACGTCGAGCGGTACGTCGCGATCGTCGCGCTGGTGCTCGGCGCGGTCCTCCCCTATGTCGCCGTGGTGATCGCGAACGCGGGCCGGGAACGGCCGCCGTCGCTTCCCTCCACCTTCATCACCACGCCCATGCGTCCGATGATCACTCCGCCGAGGGGCGGGGAGGCGGGGGCCGCGGAGGCTCCGGCGGGCTCGGGCCTGGGCGCTGAGCAGGCAGAACGCGGCGAGAGCGCGGGCTGATCCCGCGTCAGGCTCAAGAAAAGCTCAGATCAATCGTGCAGTTCAGGTGCCGGGCGCAGGGGTACCCGTGACATACTGCGTACGCGCTCCGCATCCCCCGTCGGAGCGACGGACCGACGCCGGGCAGCTCCCCCCGTGGCTGCTCGGCGTCGCCTTGTTCGGGCCTCTTTCTGTGAGACGAAGCTGTGAGTGACGAGACCCCCATCTGCTCCGCGAAGGGCTGCCGCGCCGACGCCGAGTGGGTGCTGGCGTGGAACAACCCGAAGATCCACACGCCGGAGCGGCGCAAGACCTGGCTCGCGTGCGAGGAGCATCGCGAGCATCTCTCGCAGTTCCTCGGGGTGCGGGGTTTCCTGAAGGACGTCGTCCGCTTCGCCGACTGGCAGGATCCCGAAGGGGCCTGACCTCCCGAGGGGCCTAGCCGCCGATCGCCGACATCGGGCGGTCCGGCTGGACGAAGGACGGGTCGTCCAGGCCCGCGCCCGCCTTCTTGCCCCACATCGCCTGCTTCCAGATGCGGGCGATCTCCTCGTCGGGGGCGCCGCCGCGCAGGGCAGCGCGCAGGTCGGTCTCCTCGGTGGCGAACAGGCAGGTGCGTATCTGGCCGTCGGCGGTCAGGCGGGTGCGGTCGCAGGCCGCGCAGAACGGGCGGGTGACCGAGGCGATCACGCCGACGCGGTACGGGCCGCCGTCCACCAGCCAGCGCTCCGCCGGGGCCGAGCCGCGCTCGTCCGCGCCCTCGGGGGTGAGGTCGAAGCGGGTACGCAGGGAGGCGAGGATGTCCCCGGCGGTGACCATGCCCTCGCGCTTCCAGCCGTGCTGGGCGTCCAGCGGCATCTGCTCGATGAACCGCAGTTCGTAGTCGTGTTCCAGGGCCCAGGCCAGCAGGTCGGGGGCCTCGTCCTCGTTCAGGCCCGGCATCAGGACCGAGTTGACCTTGACGGGGGTCAGGTCCGCCGCGCGGGCGGCTTCGAGGCCTTCGAGGACGTCCTTGTGGCGGTCGCGGCGGGTGAGCGTCTTGAAGACGTCCGGGCGGAGGGTGTCCAGGGAGACGTTGACCCGGTCCAGGCCGGCCGCCTTGAGTGCGCTCGCGGTGCGCTTCAGGCCGATGCCGTTGGTGGTGAGGGACATCTGGGGGCGGGGTTCGAGGGCCGCCACGCGCTCCACGATGCCGACCAGGCCGGGGCGGAGCAGCGGCTCGCCGCCGGTGAAGCGGACCTCCTCGATGCCGAGGGTGCGGACCGCTATGTCGATGAGCCGGACGATCTCGTCGTCCGTGAGCAGGTCGGGCTTGGCCAGCCACTGCAAGCCCTCCTCGGGCATGCAGTAGGTGCAGCGCAGATTGCACCGGTCGGTCAGCGAGACCCTCAGGTCGGTGGCCACTCGGCCGAAAGTGTCGATGAGCACGTGGGCCCCCTCCCTCTCGTGATCCCTCATTCTCGGTCCTGCCTGCCTCGTCCGTCACTTGCGAGACTACGTGACGGCACTGACATCGACAGCGGCCCGATCCCACGAGGTACGGCACGGCCGCGTCGTAGGACCCTACAGTCCTGGCCGACGCGGCCGTCGTTCCCGGCTCGGTGCGATCGTACGAGCCTCAGTGCGCGCCCGTCCCGGTCAGGGACCGCACCTCCAGTTCGGCGTACTTGCCGGTGTCCGGAGCCTCCTTCGACAGCAGAGTGCCCAGCGCGCCCAGCAGGAAGCCCACCGGGATCGAGATGATGCCGGGGTTCTCCAGCGGGAACCAGTGGAAGTCGACACCGGGGAACATCGAGGCCGGGCTGCCGGAGACCACCGGCGAGAACAGCACCAGGCCGACCGCGGTGACCAGACCGCCGTAGATCGACCACAGGGCGCCCGCGGTGGTGAACCGCTTCCAGAACAGGCTGTACAGGATGGTCGGCAGGTTGGCGGAGGCGGCGACCGCGAAGGCGAGGGCGACCAGGCCGGCCACGTTCAGGTCGCGGGCCAGGGCGCCGAGCAGGATCGAGACCGCGCCGATGCCGACGGTCGCCCAGCGGGCCGCGCCCACCTCCTGCTTCTCGGTGGCCTGTCCCTTCTTGATGACGTTGGCGTAGATGTCGTGCGCGAAGGAGGACGACGAGGCCAGGGTGAGGCCGGCGACGACTGCGAGAATGGTCGCGAAGGCGACCGCGGAGATGGTCGCGAGGAGGATCGCGCCCCCGTCGGAGTGCACTCCGCCGAGGTGGAGGGCGAGCAGCGGGGCCGCCGTGTTGCCCGCCTTGTTGGAGGCGATGATCTCGGCCGGCTTGATCAGCGCGGCCGCGCCGAAGCCGAGGGCGAGGGTCATCAGATAGAAGACGCCGATCAGTCCGATCGCCCAGATGACGGACTTCCGGGCCGCCTTGGCGGTGGGCACGGTGTAGAAGCGGATCAGGATGTGCGGCAGCCCGGCGGTGCCGAGCACCAGGGCGAGGCCGAGGGAGAGGAAGTCCAGCTTGGTGGTGCCGGTGGCGCCGTACTTCAGACCGGGCTGGAGGAAGGCCGAGCCCTTGCCGCTGTTGTCGGCGGCCCTGCCGAGCAGATCGGAGATGTTGAAGTGGAACTTCAGCAGCACCACGAAGGTCAGCAGCAGGGCGCCGATGATCAGCAGCACCGCCTTGACCATCTGCACCCAGGTGGTGCCCTTCATGCCGCCGATCGTGACGTACACGATCATCAGGACGCCGACCAGGGCGACGATGCCGATCTTGCCGCCGTCGCTGGTGATGCCGAGCAGCAGGGAGACCAGGACGCCGGCGCCGGCCATCTGGGCGAGCAGGTAGAAGATCGAGACGACGATGGTGGAGGTGCCGGCGGCCGTGCGGACCGGGCGCTGGCGCATGCGGTACGCGAGCACGTCGCCCATGGTGTAGCGGCCGGAGTTGCGCAGCGGCTCGGCGACCAGGAGGAGGGCGACGAGCCAGGCGACCAGGAAGCCGATGGAGTACAGGAAGCCGTCGTAGCCGAACAGGGCGATGGCACCGGCGATGCCCAGGAAGGACGCGGCGGACATGTAGTCGCCGGAGACGGCGAGGCCGTTCTGGAAGCCGGTGAACTGCCGTCCGCCGGCGTAGAAGTCGGCGGCGTCCTTGGTCTGGCGGCCGGCCCAGACGGTGATGACGAGGGTCGCGGCGACGAACACCGCGAACAGGGTGATGATCAGCGTCCGGTGCTCGCTCGCCTCGCCGGCGGCCAGCAGCAGCTGGGGGTGGCTCATGCTCCGTCCTCCATGCGGGACTTGATGGCCGCGGCCTTCGGGTCGAGCTTGGTGGCGGCGTGCCGGGCGTACCACCAGGCGATGAGGAAGGTGGTGAGGAACTGGGCGAGGCCGAGGACGAGCGCGACGTTGACGTTGCCGGCCACCTTGGTGCCCATGAATCCGCCCGCGTAGTTGGAGAGCAGCACGTACAGCAGGTACCAGGCGGTGAACGCGATGGTCAGCGGGAAGGCGAAGGAGCGGTGGGCGCGGCGCAGTTCGGCGAACTCCGCGCTCTGCTGCACCTCGGTGAACTCCTCGGTGGTGGGAAGTGGGGGCCCCGGTGTCGCCGGGGGTGGTGTCTCGGTGGCCACGGAGTCTCCTCGGGGGACGGACATGCGCGTTTCTGACCTCACGGGAAGGAGGGTCACATGACCGAGAGTAGTGGCACGACTCCCGTTCGTGACCCCAGGGGGCCACGATCCTGCTGGGCCCCTCGTCCACGGTCACGGCGCCACGCGCGGAGCGGTTCAAGTCCGTCGTGCTCTTTCGTGGAGGGGCTGCCGTCGGCGTCTTTCGGTGAGTGGCTGCCGTCGGCCTCTTTCGTGGAGCGGGCGCGGAAGATAGCTTCTGCCTGCACACCCGTCATGTACCTGCCCGAGCACCATCCGTGTCTCGGGCGGTTCCGTATCCGGATGATGTGGAGACCCCATGGTTCATCTGCGTTCCAGACCCCGGCTCGCGCTCGCCGTGCCGGTCGTGCTGTCGCTGACCGCCGCGCTCGGCTTCCTTCCGGCGGCGGCCTCGGCGGCGCCCGCCACGACGGCCGCGGCGGCGCGGGCCGCGGAGGACGGGCCGAACCTCGCGTACGTGGTCAACACCCGGACGGATCCCCGGACGATCGCGTCGGTGCAGCGTGAGATCACGCGCAACGGCGGCACGGTCGTGGCGAGTTACGACCGGATCGGGGTGATCGTCGTCCACTCGGCGAACCCGGACTTCGGTGCGCTGATGCGTGCCGTGCCGGGGGTGGACTCGGCGGGCGCCACCCGGACCGCGCCGCTCAGTGCGGCGGGCACGACGGACGAGGGCGCGGTGCAGGTCCTGTCCAAGGCCGAGGCGGCGAAGCTGGCCGCGAGCGCCGCGCCGGGCGAGGAGCCCCTGGAGGCGGACCAGTGGGACCTGCGGGCGATCGGCGCCGACCGGGCCGCGCGGATCGACCCGGGCAGCAGGAGCGTGACCGTCGGCGTGATCGACACGGGCGTGGACGACACCCACCCGGACATCGCCCCGAACTTCTCCGCCGCGCAGTCGGCGAACTGTGTGAGCGGCAAGCCGGACACGACGTACGGCGCGTGGCGGCCGGTGGACGCCGAGCACTACCACGGCACCCATGTGGCCGGTGAGATAGCCGCGGCCCGCAACGGCATAGGCGTGGCCGGGGTGGCGCCGGGCGTGAAGGTCGCGAGCATCACCGTGGCCCAGCCGGACGCGAAGTCGCTGTTCTACCCGGAGAGTGTGGTCTGCGCCTTCGTGTTCGCCGCGGACCATGGCATCCAGATCACGAACAACAGCTATTACGTTGACCCGTGGATGTACAACTGCATGGACGACCCCGATCAACGTGCCATCGTTGACGCGGTCAACAGGGCCCAGTTGTACGCCCAGGGCAAGGGCACGCTCAATGTGGCTTCCGCGGGCAACGCCAACGACGACCTGGACTCCCACGCCCTCGTGGACGACTCCAGCCCCGACGACGCGACGGCCACCACCCGGACGGTCGACCCGCACGAGTGCTTCGACGTCCCGACCCAGCTGCCCGGTGTCGTCACCGTGAGCGCGGTCGGCGTGAAGGGCACCAAGTCGTACTACTCCAGCTACGGCCGGGGCGTGGTCGACGTGGCGGGGCCGGGGGGCGACAAGTACCAGATCCCGGACACGCCGTCGAAGAACGGCCGCATCCTGTCCACGCTGCCGAACGGCCAGTACGGCTTCCTGCAAGGCACCTCGATGGCATCGCCGCACGTGGCCGCCGTGGCCGCGCTGCTGAAGTCGGCCCACCCGTGGGCCACTCCGGCCCAGCTGCTGGCCCTGCTCAAGGCCGAGGCGGACAACCCGGGCTGCCCGAGCGGTCCGTACGACGGCAACGGCGACGGGGTCGTGGACGCGACCTGCGTCGGCGGCAAGCGTGTGAACGGCTTCTACGGCTTCGGTGTCGTGAACGCGCTGCGCGCTGTCCAGTAGCCACCTGTACCGCGAACGAAGGGGAGAAGACTCACCCATGACAGCGCCCAAGCAGCGCTACCGCCGCGCTCTCGCGATCCCCGCCGGGATGGCCCTGGCCACGGCCCTCGCGTTCCTGCCGAACGTCACCGCGTCCGCCGCGGACAACCCCCCGGTGGCCACCGACGGGGCCGCCCTCAGCTATGTCGTCAACCTCAGCCCGCGGCAGGGCGTCTCGGCGCGGGTGCGGCAGGCGATCGCCGACGCCGGCGGGTCGGTGGTGATCGCGTACGACCGGATCGGCGTGGTCGTCGTCCACTCCGCCGACCCCGGCTTCGCCGCGAAGATCCGCGCGGTGCCCGGGGTGGACTCGGCCGGCGCCACGCGCAACGCGCCGCTGCCCGCCGCGTCCACCACCGACGAGGGCGCCCCGAAGGTGCTCAGCGCCGAGGAGGTCGCGGCCGCCGGCGCCCGGGCGACGGCGGGGCAGGACCCGCTGGAGCCGTTGCAGTGGGACCTGCCGGCCATCAAGGCGGACAAGGCGCACGAGAAGACCCTGGGCAGCCCGGATGTGAAGGTCGCCGTGATCGACACCGGTGTGGACGACACCCACCCGGACATCGCGCCCAACTTCGACCGGGCGGACTCCGTCAACTGTGTGTCGGGCAGCCCGGACACCACGGACGGCGCCTGGCGGCCGAGCGCCTCGGAGAGTCCGCACGGCACGCATGTGGCGGGCGAGATCGCGGCGGCCCGGAACGGCGTGGGCATGACCGGGGTGGCGCCGGGGGTCAAGGTGGCCGGCATCAAGGTCGCCAACCCGAAGGGGTACTTCTACACGGAGGCCGTGGTCTGCGGCTTCATGTGGGCGGCCGAGCACCACATCGACGTGACCAACAACAGCTACTACACCGACCCGTGGTACTTCAACTGCACCGGCGACCCGGACCAGAAGGCGCTCGTGGACGCCGTCACCAGGGCCTCGCGGTACGCGGAGCGCAAGGGCACGGTCAACGTCGCGGCGGCGGGCAACGAGAACTACGACCTCGCGTCCGACTCGATCACCGACCCGTCGTCGCCGAACGACGGCACCCCCTCGGACCGAGTGATCGACCCGCACCGGTGCTACGACATACCGACCCAGCTGCCGGGTGTCGTGACGGTCGCGGCGACGGGCGCGAAGGGCCTGAAGTCGTCCTTCTCCAACTACGGCCTCGGCGTGATCGACATCGCCGCGCCCGGCGGCGACTCGACGGCCTACCAGAAGCCCGATGCTCCGGCGACCAGCGGTCTCATCCTGGGGCCGCTGCCGGGCGGCAAGTGGGGTTACATGGCCGGTACGTCGATGGCCACCCCGCATGTCGTGGGGGTTGCCGCATTGATCAAGTCAACCCATCCGCATGCCTCGCCGACTCTGGTGAAGGCGCTGCTCTACGCGGAGGCCGACGCCACACCGTGCACGGATCCGTACGACATCAACGGTGACGGCAAGGTCGACGCGGTCTGCCAGGGGCCGCTGAACCGCAACGGGTTCTACGGCTGGGGGACGGCGGACGCGCTGGCCGCGGTGAGCGACTAGCGACCGGCGGCGACCGGTACGGGCGGGTGGCGGGGACGTGTTCCGGCCCCCCGCCCGTGCGGCATGATCTCCGGTCATGAACTCATACGAAGATCCCGCGGCCTGGGAGCCGCCGCCGGCCCGGCACCGGGGCCTGCTGGTCGTGCGCTTCGTGGCGAGCCTCCTCTACTGGCCGGTGCATGTGGTGTGGTGCGTTGTCCTGCTGGGGGTGCTCACGGCGGTCGGGGCGGTGGTCGACCTGGTCGGCTCGGTCAGCACGCGGGCCGAGAAGGCCGTCGACAGGCGCGGCGACCGGCTGGCGGACCTGATGCTGCTGCCCTCCTGGTACGTCGGTCTGCGCGAGGTCCGGCACGAGGGGGACGCGGCGTACTACCGGGCGCGGGTCGACCGGGCGGTGTCCCGGCAGACCGAGCAGGTCTCCCAGCCGCGGCCGCTCACGTCGCGCGAGTGGTCGATATCGCGGCGCGACTACCGGGGCGCGGGGGCCCGGTACGTCGCCGAGCGGGCGCTCGCACAAGGATGGCAGCTGCGGCCGTCCGACGTCCGCAGGAAGGTGACCCTCTACTGGCCGCCCCAGCGTTGACGCAATCATGGGCTCAGCCCCAAAGGATTGATTGAATCAATAATGCATAGTGCAGTCATGAGAGATATCGCGTTCGCATGGACTGCACTGGGCGGCGACCCCGCCCTCGTCTCCCGGGTCACCTCGGTCGAGCGGCCCGGCGCGCTCCCGTCCCGCTTCCCCGTCCGCGAGCTGGCGCGCGCCTGCGTCGGCGCGTGTGCGCTGGCCGCCGCCGAACTCGCGGGCCGCCGGACCGCGGGCACCGGCACACCCGGCGTCCGGGTCGACGACGGTGCCGTGGCGGCCGCCTTCCACAGCGACCGCCTGCTCCAGGTGGACGGGCGCGCACCGGTCAACTTCGCGCCGCTGTCCCGGTTCTGGCGGACCGCCGACGGCTGGGTGCGCACACACGCCAACTATCCGCACCACCGGGAGCGGTTGCTCGGCGCGCTGGGTCTGCCGGCGGACGCCTCGGTGGCGGCGGTGGCCGACCGCTTCGCCGAGCTTTCCGCGCTGGACGCCGAGGACGCCGTGTACCGCGCCGGCGGCCTCGCCGTGGTCCTGCGCACCTCCGCGGAGTGGGCCGCGCACCCGCAGGCCGCCGAGCTGGCCGCCCGTCCGCTGGTCGAGCGGCAACGGCTGGACGCGGCACCCGCGCGCGTGCTGCCGCCGCTCCCGGCGACCGCTCCCCTGCTGCCCGCCGCGGGCCTGCGCGTCCTGGACCTGACCCGGGTGCTGGCGGGCCCGGTCGCCACCCGCACGCTGGGCCTGCTCGGCGCCGACGTGCTCCGGCTGGACGCCCCGCACCTGCCCGAACTCCCCGACCAGCACGCCGACACCGGCTTCGGCAAGCGGTCGGCGACCCTCGACCTGGCCACCGGCCGGGACACCTTCGAGGAGCTGCTGGCCTCGGCGGACGTCGTCGTCACCGGCTACCGGCCGGGCGCCCTCGACCGGCTGGGCCTCGCCCCCGACGAGCTGGCCCGGCGCCGTCCCGGCCTGGTCGTGGCGCAGGTCTCGGCGTGGGGGGCGTACGGGCCCTGGGGCGGCCGGCGGGGCTTCGACAGCCTGGTGCAGGTCGCCACCGGCATCGCGGCGGCCGAGGGCTCGGCCGGGCAGCCCGGCGCGCTGCCCGCCCAGGCGCTGGACCACGGCACCGGTTATCTGCTGGCGGCGGCCGTGCTGCGCGCGCTGACCGAGCAGTCGTACGAGGGCGGGAGCCGGCTCGTGCGGCTGGCGCTCGCGCGTACCGCCCACTGGCTGACCGACGGGATCCGGCCGGGGCCGGCCACCGGAGTGCCGTACCCGGGTCCGGACGACTGGCTGGCCGAGGTGGACAGCCCCCTCGGCCGGCTCCGGCACGCCCTGCCCCCGGTGACCTTCACCGGCGGCCCCGCCGACTGGACGCTCCCCCCGGCGCCGTGGGGGTCTCAGGCGGCCCGCTGGTCGTGAGCGCGCGGCCGGGTCAGCGGCCAGCGGTGACGAGCCGCGCGACGGGTCGCCCGCGCCGGGCCGCGCCCGACGAGTGGCCCCTCAGACGCCCGCCGCGCCCAGCAGGCGGCCCGCCGCGTAGGTGACGGCCATCGCCAGGGCGCCGCCCAGGACGTTGCGCAGGACCGCCCGCCAGGGGGACGCCGCGCCGAGGCGGGCGCTGCTCCAGCCGGTGAGGACGAGCGCGGCCAGGACCGACCCCACGGTGACCGGCAGCCGCCAGCCGGCCGGGGGCAGGACGATGGCGAGCAGCGGGAGCAGCGCGCCCACGGTGAAGGCGAGGAAGCTCGCCCACGCCGCGTGCCAGGGGTTGGTCAGCTCCTCGGGGTCGATGCCCAGCTCCACGCGCGCGTGGGCCCGCAGCGCGTCCCGGGCGGTGAGCTGCTCGGCGGCCTCCCGGGCCACCTCGCGGGACAGGCCGCGGTCCTCCAGCAGCCGGGTCAGCTCGTCGAGTTCGGCCTCCGGCTGCTCGCGCAGCTCGCGTTTCTCCACGGCCAGCGCGGCGAGTTCGGAGTCGCGCTGGGTGGAGACCGAGACGTACTCGCCGGCCGCCATGGACATCGATCCGGCGAGCAGACCGGCCAGTCCGGCGGTGAGCAGGGCGGCCCGGCTCTGTGTCGCCCCGGCCACGCCGACGACGAGTCCGGCGGTGGAGACGATGCCGTCGTTCGCGCCCAGCACGGCGGCCCGCAGCCAGTTCAGCCGCGAGCCGAGCGCGCCCCCGTGGGTCTCGTCATGGGTCGGTTCCGTCACAGCAGCGAGGATCGCACTCCGGGGGCCGCCCCGGCATCACCACACGCGCACGTCGGCGCCGCGGGCGAACACCGGGCTGGTCGCGTCCGGCGGCGGGTTCTGGAGCGGCTCGGCGAGTTCCGCGACCGTCGGGCCGGCCTTCGCCGCGATGGGGTCGAGGAGGGCGAGGTCGAAGCCGTAGACCCGGGCGGCGTTGCCGCCGAGCATGGCGGCCAGTTCCGCGCGCGGGACGCCCGCGAAGGCGTGGCGCAGGGCCTCGCGGGTGTACGGGTGGGTGCCCTCGTCGTGCGGGTAGTCGCTGCCCCACATGATCTTGTCGACGCCGATGCGGTGGCGCAGCGGCACCTCGTGGGGGCGCATGAAGCTCGCGCCGACGAAGCAGTTGTCCCGCCAGACCCGGGAGGGCGCCTCGCCCATGGTGGCGGCGAGTCCGGCGCCGAACCTGGCCTCGGCCGTGACGGTGTTCGTGGCGGCCGCGACCAGGCGGCCGTGGTAGTAGTCCAGCATGCCGAGCACACCGGGGATCCAGCCGGAGCCCTGCTCGGTGAGGACGAGTCTGAGGTCCGGGTGGCGGCGGAAGGCACCGCCGAAGGCGAGGTGCCACAGGGCGCGGTGGGAGAACCAGGTCGTCTCCACCATGAAGACGGCGCGAGCGGCCGGTTCCTCGCCGAGCGGCGGGTTGGCCGAGCCGGCGTGGTGGTTGACGGGGACGCCGAGTTCCGCGCACGCGGCCCAGATCGGGTCGTAGACCTGCGAGTGCAGCTCGGGCAGGCCGGAGCCGGGCGGGGTGCCGGGCAGCATCAGGCCGCCCGTGAGGCCCGCCGCGGCCGCCCGGCGGATCTCCCGCACGGCCTCCTCGACGTCGCCGAGGAGGATCTGGAAGACGCCCGCGCGGCGGCCCGGCGCGGCGGCGCAGAAGTCGGCGAGCCAGCGGTTGTGGGCGCGCAGGCCCGCCCAGCGGCGTTCGAAGTCCGCGGCGTTCGTCGGCTGGGTCATGAGCGAGCCGGAGGGGAAGAACGGCGGGATGGTGTTCGGGAAGATCACCTCGGCGACGATGCCGTCCGCCTCCAGCTCCGCCAGCCGCAGCTCGGAGTTCCAGTTGCGGTCGGCGGAGTCGGCGAGCAGGTCCTGGTGCGGGTTGACGTAGGTGGCCGCCCAGTCGTCGAAGTCGTCGTGGTACCGCCGCTCCAGGTACGGCCGGTAGTCCAGCAGGTCGGCGCCGGCGTGGCAGTCGGCGGAGATGACGGTGTACCGGTCCTCGCTCATGAGGCCGCTCCTCGCACCCGGGTGTCGGGGCCGGTCCCGAGGACCGGGAAGTCGTGGCCGGTCAGCCAGTGCCGGCCCGCCTCGCGCGAGCGGGCCCAGGACGCTTCCACGGCCGCCTGGCCGGCCGGCTGGCCGAGGTCGGCGGGGGTCGGGCCGATGCGGCGGGCCAGGGGCGCGAGCCGCTCGGTGTCGAAGCCGAAGACCTCGGCCGCGGCGAGGCCCAGCATGCGGCGGGTCTCGGTGACCGGGATGTCGTGGAAGGTACGGCGCAGCCACGCGCGCGTGTCGGGCCAGGTGCCCTCGGGGTGCGGGAAGTCGCTGCCCCAGAGGATGTTGTCGACGCCGATCTCGTAGCGCTGGGCCAGCTCGCGCCGCTTGGTGTTGGTGGCGCAGATGAACACCTGCCGGTCCAGGTACTCGTGCGGCGGGCGTTTCAGCGCCTCGAACGGGGAGAGTTTCTTTCCGCCGTGGGCGCCGAGGTAGAGGCGGTCCATGAACCACAGCAGGTTGGGCAGCCACCAGCAGCCGGACTCGGCGATACCGAAGCGCAGGGCGGGGTGGCGTTCGAAGACGCCGGACCAGAGCAGGAACCACAGCGGGCGGGCCGGCCACCAGGTGACCTCGGAGACGTAGATGCCGAGGTGGTCGCCGTACTCCTCGCGCGGGGCGGCGCCGGAGTGGGTGAGCACCGGCATGGCGCACTCGGCGGCGGCCGCCCACACGGGGTCGTACCGGCGGTCGTGGTAGGGCTCCCGGTCCGCCCAGAGCGCGGGGATCAGCAGGGCGCCGAGGCCGGACTCCCGGGACCGGTGGATCTCGGCGACGACCTGCTCGACCGAGGCGGTGATCGGCAGCAGGGCGACGCCGCAGTGCCGCTCGGGATGCGCGGAGACGAAGTCCGCGAGCCACCGGTTGTGCGCCCGGGCGCCGGCCAGGCCGAGTTCCGGGTCGTGGTCGCCGGAGAGGCCGAGGCCGACGCCGAAGGGGGCGGCGGTGCGGCTGTCGACGGCGTCGGCGTCCGGGAAGACGACCTCGGCGGCCACGCCGTCGCCGTCCAGCTCCTTCACCCGCCGGGCCGCGTCCCAGCCGCCGCGCAGGCCCTCCTCGTTCTCCTCGAACCAGCGGGCGGCGAAGGTCTCGTTGCGGATGCCGAGCCGGGTCATCTCCGCGCGGCGCCGGTCGCGGCCCGCGAGGAACTCGTCGAAGTCGCGGTGGAAGCGGGACTCCAGATAGGACCGGTACTGCTCGGTCGGCAGCCCGGCATGGCAGTCGGAGGAGATGATCAGGTACGGGTCGTCGGCTGTGCTCACGGGGCCTCCGCTCAGTCCAGGACGAAGCTTTCGAGGTACGAGGGGTTCGCGCGGTCGAGCATCGAGCGGGCCCGCGCGCGGATCTGGGCGTCGCTGTGCTCGCTCTCGGGCAGCAGCCAGAAGCGGTCCGCGCGGATGCCGCTCACGACGAGGTCGGCGACCTCCTCCACGGGCGTGAAGCGGACCTCCCGGCCGGCCGCGCGCATCGCCGCCTCCCACTGGTCCAGGCTGCGGTACGGGGTCCGGCGCGGGCGCTGCTTGGCGTAGCGGGCGGGCCGGTTGCGGTGCGACTCCCACAGGCCGGTGCGCAGCATGTGGGGGCCCGGGAAGAGCACCGAGGCGCCCACGCGCGCGTGCTCGGCCCGGAGATGGGCGTACAGGGACTCGGTCAGGGTGACGACGGCGGCCTTGGTGACCGCGTACACGGAGGCGGTCGGCAGGGGTGCGATGCCGCCGTCCCCGGATGATGTATTGACCACATGACCGGGTTGACCCGACGTGATCATCCTGGGCACGAATGCCTGGACGCCGTGGAAGACGCCCCACACATTGACGGCGAAGGCCCATCGCCAGTCGTTCGGGTCGTGTTCCCACATCCGGCCCTCGGCGCCCGATCCGACGCCCGCGTTGTTGCACAGCACATGCACGGCGCCATAGGTGTCGTACGCCGCCTCGGCCAGCTCCGCCACCTGCTCGCGCTCGCCGACGTCGACCACGCGCGCGTGCACGTCGGCGCCCTCGGCGCGCAGCTCGGCGGCGGCCCGGTCCAGCGCGGTCCGCTCGACGTCGGCGAGGACCACCTTCAGGCCCTCGGCGGCGAACCGGCGGGCCATGGCGAGCCCGATCCCGCTCGCCGCCCCGGTGACGACGGCGACCTGTCCGGCACGCAGGTCCATGCGGCTCAGCTCCCTTCGGGCGGTGCGTCGAGGATCTGGCGGGGGTCGTCGTAGCGCTGGTGGATGTACGGCAGCAGGGTCCGGGCGTCGACCCGCTCGACCACCCGGCCGCTCTGGTCGGTGGTCTTCTCGCCGAGGGTGATCTCCCGCAGCCGCAGCACCGGCAGGTCGGCCACCGGGTCGTACGCGGACTCGCGCAGCAGCACCTCGCCGGTGACCCGTTCGAGCCGGCGCGCCCTCTCGTGGCGGACGCAGTGCACCAGGACGGGGTCCAGGTCGAAGCCGGAGCCGTCCACGGCGGGCAGGAACTTGAAGTAGAAGTCGGTCCTGGCGGCGGGCTCGGGCAGCGGCAGTTCCCCGCTCACCGTGCCGCGCACCTCCACGAACGCGATGCCGTGGCGCTTCATCAGCGCGCGCACCCCGGAGCCCTCGCGTTCGACGGCCACCTCGCCGAGCTTCTTGGGCTCGCCGAAGACCTCCCGGCCGCCGGTGAGGGCGCGTTCGTGGGTCATCGGCATGACCAGCGGGTACCAGCCCTCGACCGGGCCGTGGGCCGCGGCGACCGCGAAGGAGCCCGCGCCGAGAGGCTGTCCGGGCAGGTCGACGCTGCTGATGTTCACCCGGACGAGCGGGCTGCCGGTGGGTTTCAGCGGCGGTGGCAGCACAGCCGCCACCGCGTCCGGGTCGGTCTCCCAGACGGCCACCACCCCGGTGGACCAGATGTCGGGAAGCCGCGCGGCCGCGGTGCGCGTGGCGGCGGTCTCCCGCTCGGTCCGTGCTCCGTACCGTACGCGTGCGCGTGCCATACGCCGTACCGCCCTTCTTCTGACGGACCGTCACCTGTAACACTGTTACAGCAGACCTTGTGCGGGGTAAAGAGCGCTGGAGAAAGGGGAGTTGGGGGATCATGCCGCTGAGCCGGGAGGCGGTGCTGGACGCCGCCGCGGAACTGGTGCGCCGGCACGGCCCGGACGCGCTGACCATGCGCGCGCTGGCCACCGCGCTGGACACCGCCGTGACCTCGATCTACTGGCACGTCGGGGGCCGGGAGGCGCTGCTCGACGCGCTGGTGGAGCGGACCCTGGCCGACCTCGGCGAGATCCGCCCGGCGGGGCGCACCCCGGAGCAGCGGGTGGTGTCCGTCGCGCGGGCCCTGCGCGCCCGGCTGCGCGACCATCCGCATCTGGTGGCCCTGGTGCACGAACGGGGGCTGACCGACCGGATGTTCCTGCCCGCGCAGCAGGTGCTGGTGCGCGAGGCGCACGCGGCCGGACTGCGCGGCGCGCGGGCCGCCGAGTTCGTCCGCGCGGTGCAGTTCCAGGTCGTGGGCCATGTGCTGGTGGAGCGCAACCGCGAGCGGGCCCCGGCGCAGCACCCCGGCGAGGAGGAGCTGTGGCGCACCGGCACCGCCGGGGAGGACCCCGCGCTGGCCCGCGCGCTCGCCCGCCCGGTGGACACGGAACGGCTCTTCGGGACGGCCGTACGGGCGCTGGTGCGGTCCCTGCTGGCGGCGCCGTGAACCCGGGCGGAAAGCCGCGCTGAACACGCACGGAAAACCAGTGGCGCCCCGCACGCGCGTTCCCCTACCGTCAAAGATCGCGGGGGCGGCTCCGCCGACGTGCTTCCTTCTCTCCCTTTCCTGGAATCCCAGCGCGTCCACTCTCCGCCCCCGCCCTCACACACCGTCTCCACCGGGGGATCTCCGCTTGTCCGCACTGACGTCCGTGCTGCTCCGCCGCCTCCGTACCGTCTACGTCGACCAGGCCGGACCACGCCCGGGCGATCCGTCGACGGCGCAGGGGCTCGTCGCGTTGGAGAGCGAACTGCTCGACCGTGGCTTCGCGCCGACGGCCCAGCTGCGCGCGGCGCTCGCCTGGCTCGGGCCCGCCGGGCTCGCCCAGGCGGGCCGGGAGCTGCTCCGGCACCTGGACGCCGAACTGGGCGCCGACCGCACCCATATGCCGCTGTTCCGGAACTTCCCGGTCTCCGTGCCCGGCGACACCTTCGCGCTCTACGTCGACCGGGTCTTCGCGCTGCTGCTCCAGTGGCCCGCGCAGCCCTGTGTGCTGTGCGGCACGGTGAGCGGTGTGCAGCCGGTGGCGCCGTGCGCGCATCTGGTCTGCCGCGACTGCTGGGACGGCGCGGAGTACACCGGCTGCCCGCTGTGCCACCGCCGCATCGACCCCGCCGACCCGTTCCTGGTGCCGGACGCGCCGCGCCGTCCGCGGGATGTCCCGGCGGGCCCGCTGAAGCTGCTCGCGCACGGCACGGACGCGGCGGCGGACACGGTCCACGCCCTGCGCGCGCTGCTGGCCCGGCGCACCCCCCTGCCGCCGCAGGACCGCGACGACCTGAAGGTGCTGCTGGAACACGCACCCCGGGACCTCGGCTGGTTCCCAGCGGAGATCCCGGTGCGCGAGACCAAGGCGCTCGTCCTGGGCACGCTGCTGCGCGACCGGCACACGCGCGGGGCGGCCACCGCACTGCTCGGCCGACAGCTGACGACGGCGACGGACGTGCTGCGGCTGCTGCACGTGTGGTCCGGCGGCGCGGCGGACCTGCTGGCCCCGCCCCGGCTGCGCTCGCTGCCGCGCGCGCTGCGCGCCCTGCTGCTCGGGGTGCTCGACGGGCTGCCGGCGGCCGCGCTGGTGGAGGACGTGCTGCGGCACCCGGCCGGGTGGAAGCGGGCCGCCGAGATCCTGCACCCGTTCGAGTACCACGCCCGCTACCCGCGGGCCGCCCTCGCCTTCGCCGTGCTGCGCGGCACCGGCACCGCCGGCACCGCGCTGGGCGAGGCGCTGCTGAGCACGGCCGCGGCACACCCGGAGGCCGTCCGGGCCGACGGCGGCCGGCTGCACGCGGTGTCCTGGGGCGCACGGGTGGAACAGGCGCTGTCCGAGCGGGACACGCCGGCCGCGCTGGCCCTGCTCGCGCAGCGGCCGGGCGAGCTGCTGCGCCGCCTGGACCATCTGCTGCGGCTGCGCGAACTCGACTCGCTGCCGGAGGAGTTCGCGCAGGTGCTGCGGCGCGCGCTGCCCACGGCGGGCCCCGGTCCGCTGCTGGCCGCGCTGGGCCGGATGCGGGTCCGCCACCGGGCCGCCCCGCGGCGGGTGTTCTTCCCGCGCGGTCAGGTCGCGCACGCCTGGACGGTCGACGACACCCGGGCGCCGCTCGCCGAGGCGGTCACCACACGCGTGTGCGCGCTGCTGGAGGAGGAGGCGCTGCGCCGGCTGACCGGCCTGCCCCGGTTCGAACTGGCGGTGCTCGACTCGGCGCTCGCCGGGCTCGCCGTACCGTCCGCGGAAGGCGCGGCCGCCAGGGCGCTGGTGTCGGTGCCGCGCGGCAGCACCCAGCCGCTGCCCGAGGGCGAGGTGCTGCGCCTGTTCCTGCACTGGATGCAGCCGCCGAGGACGCGGGTCGACCTGGACCTGTCGGTGGCCCTGTACGACGAGGACTGGGAGTTCGCCGGCCTGTGCGACTACACCAGCCTGGTCTACGGCGACCGGTGGGCCGTCCACTCCGGCGACCTGACCTCGGCACCGGCGCCGGACGGCGCGACCGAGTACGTCGACCTGGACCTCGGCGCGCTCGGCGAGCTGGGCGTGCGCTACGCGGTGCCGGTCGTCTTCAGCTTCAACGACATCCCGTTCGAGGAGCTGCCGGACGCGTTCGCCGGCTTCATGACGCTGCCGTCGGCGGACGAGCGGGCGCGCGGCGCCGGGTACCACCCGCGCACCGTGCGCCAGCGCTACGACCTGGAGGGCGACTCCCGCATCCAGGTGCCGATGGTGGTGGACCTGCGCCGCCGCACCTTCCTGTGGACGGACCTCCATCTGCCCTCCGCGGGCGGCTACCACAACCTGTACCGGCACAGCGCGGCCCTGGGCCGGATGGCGCGGGACCTCACCCAGTACTTCGCCACGGGCCGCACGACGCTGTGGGACCTGGCGGTCTGGCACGCGGCGGCGCGCAGCGCCCGGGTACTGGTCGTACGGCGGGCGCCGGGGCCGCAGGAGCCCGGGGAGCTGTGGCACTACCTGCGCCGCGCCGGGGAGCCGGAAACGGCCTTCGCCGCCCGGATACAGGCCTTGGAAGCGCCGGACCGGCGGGAGCCGGCGCGGGACGCGGCGGACGCCGACGCCCGCGCGGGCGAAGCGGCCGCCGGACACTATGTGTTGCTCGCGCTGGTGCACGGCGGGGTGGCTCCGCGGGAGGCGAGCGGTGAGGTGTACCGGCTGCTGCCCGGTCCGGCCGACGGCTGCGGTCTGGCTCCGCTGACGGCAGGGGACCTGGTGGCGGCGCTCGGCTGACGGCGCGGCATCTGAGGGCGGCGCTCGGCTGACGCCCCCCAGCAATCCGCAATCCGCAATCGCCGCGGATATGTGCCACTTAGAGACTTTTGACGTCGTACGCACGCACGTGCGACGGTCGAGCTGCCGGGCGGTGCCGTGACGTGCGGGCGGCACCTGCGGGACGGCGTTGTCAGTCGCGGCCCGTATCCTCAGTGACCATGCTCGAAGACCGTGCGACCGCAGTGTCCTCCCCCACCCAGTGGCCGACCGCGTATCCGAAGGGGTACGCGGTCGTTGACGTGGAGACCACCGGCCTGGCCCGGGACGACCGGATCATCTCGGCGGCCGTGTACCGGCTGGACGCGCGCGGCGAGGTCGAGGACCACTGGTACACGCTGGTCAACCCCGAGCGCGATCCGGGTCCCGTGTGGATACACGGTCTGACGAGCGAGATGCTCGAGGGCGCGCCCCTGTTCGCGGACGTCGCCGAGGAGTTCGCGGCCCGCCTGGACGGCCGGGTGCTGGTCGCGCACAACGCCGTCTTCGACTGGCAGATGATCGCGCGGGAGTACGCGCGGGCGCAGCGCCAGGCGCCGGTGCGGCAGCGGCTGTGCACCATCGCGCTGTCGAAGGAGCTGGGGCTGCCGCTGCCCAACTTCAAGCTGGAGTCGCTCGCGGCGCACTTCGGCGTCGTACAGCAGCGGGCGCACCATGCGCTGGACGACGCGCGGGTGCTCGCGGAGGCGTTCCGGCCCAGTCTGCACGCCGCCGCGGCGGGCGGGGTCCGGCTGCCGCTGCTGGAGTGCCGCCCGCTGACGGAGTGGTCGGACCGGCCGGTGCCCCGGCAGTCCACCGGCGGCTACGGCGGCTTCCGCGCGGGCAGTTGGCGGCCGTCCCGGAAGCGGCCCGCCTGCCCCTACCCCAACCCCGGCCGGTACGAAGAGGGCAAACCCCTCAAACAGGGCATGCGGGTGGCGTTTTCGGGTGACACCTCCGTCGACCGCGAGCTGCTGGAGGACCGGGCGACCGAGGCCGGGCTGCATGTGGCGTCCAGCATCTCCCGGCTGACCAGCCTGCTGGTGACCAACGACCCCGACTCGGGCACCTCCAAGGTGGCCAAGGCGCGGCAGTTCGGCACACCCGTGGTGGACGAGGCCGCGTTCGGGCAGCTGCTGCGCGATGTGGAGCCCGCCGACGGGTGACGTCCGGTGCCCGTCACGGACCGGAGTGCAGGGCCGTACGAACGGGTGATTGGTCCACGACTCACCCGGCGGCCGCTCGCCCGAGGGGGGACGGCGGCCCACGCTGTGGCCCATGGCGACATGCGAAGTTTGCGGCAATGACTACGGAATGACCTTCGAGGTCCATGCCCAGGGCGCGGTGCACGTCTTCGACTGCTTCTCCTGTGCGATCCACCGGATGGCCCCGATCTGCGAACACTGCCGGGTGCAGATCATCGGCCAGGGCGTGGAAGCGGAGGGCCACTGGTACTGCGGCGCGCACTGCGCCCGTGCGGAGGGGAGGGCCGGAGTCGTCGACCGGGTGTGACCCGGTACCCGCCTGAATGCACCCCACGGCCCGGAGGTACCGTCGTGGGGTGCATCGCTACCGCTTCCTGTTGTCCCGCCAGTGGGTGATCCTCACCCTCGTCGCGATCGCGCTGATCCCGACGATGATCAGGTTGGGCTTCTGGCAGCAGCACCGGTACGACCAGCGCACCGCCCGGAACAACCTGGTGTCCTCGGCGCTGCACGCCAAGCCGGTCCCGGTCGAGCAGCTGTCCTCCCCCGGGCACACCGTGACCCGCACCGAGAGGTACCGCACGGTCACCGCGACCGGCACCTTCGACACCGCCCGCGAGGTCGTGGTCCGGCGCCGGACCAACTCCGACGGCGAGGTCGGCTTCCACGTCCTCACCCCCTTCGTCCTGGACGACGGCAAGGTCCTGCTCGTCAACCGCGGCTGGATCCCCGCGAACGGCGCGCAGACCGCCTTCCCGAAGATCCCCGCCCCGCCGGCCGGTCGGACCACCGTGACCGGGCGGCTGATGGCCGACGAGACGACCGCGGCGAGCGGCATCAAGAACGTCAAGGGCCTGCCCGACCGGCAGATCATGCTGATCAACAGCGCGGAGGAGGCCCACCGGCTCGGCGCCCCGGTGCTCGGCGGCTATGTCGAGCAGACCGCGCCCCGGGCCAAGGACGGCTCCCCGGAGCAGATCTCCGACCCGGGCAGCGAGGACGCCCCGCTGAACTACGCCTACATGATCCAGTGGTGGCTGTTCGCCGCGGGCGTCCCGGTCGGCTGGTGGTTCCTGGTCCGGCGGGAGATCCGCGACCGGGAGGAGGCCGCGGCGCAGCCGAAGCCGGAGCAGCCGGAACCGGCCGCGGTCTAGCCCCGGCCGCGGGCACGTCACTGCCCGGCACCCGCCCACGCGTACGTCACTCCCCCGGCGCACCACCTGATTGGCCCCCTGGTCCCCCGGGAAACCGCATCCCGTGAACGCGCGCATCGAGGACTACGCCCTCATCGGCGACGAACAGACCGCCGCCCTGGTCGGCCGGGACGGTTCGATCGACTGGCTGTGCCTGCCCCGCTTCGACTCCGGCGCCTGCTTCGCCCGGCTGCTGGGCGACGAGAACCACGGCCACTGGCGGATCGCACCCGAGGGAGCGGACACCTGCACCCGGCGTGCCTACCGGCCCGACACGCTCGTCCTCGACACCGAGTGGGAGACCCCCGAGGGCACGGTGCGCGTCACCGACCTGATGCCCCAGCGCGACCGCGCACCCGACGTCGTACGCATCGTCGAGGGGGTCACCGGCCGGGTCACCGTCCGCAGCACCCTGCGGCTGCGCTTCGACTACGGCTCGATCACCCCGTGGGTGCGCCGCACGGACGGCCACCGGGTGGCCGTCGCGGGCCCGGACGCGGTGTGGCTGCGCAGCGAGCCCGCCGTACGCACCTGGGGCGAGGACTTCTGCACCCGCTCCGAGTTCACCGTGGCCGAGGGCGACCGGGTCGCCTTCGTGCTCACCTGGCACCCCTCGCACGAGCGGCGCCCGCCGCTCACCGACCCGTACGAGGCGCTGGAGAGCAGCGTCACCGACTGGCGGCGCTGGGCCCGGCAGTGCCGGTACGACGGCCCCTACCGGGACGCGGTGGTCCGCTCCCTGATCACCCTCAAGGCCCTCACCTACGCCCCGACCGGCGGCATCGTCGCCGCGGCCACCACCTCGCTGCCCGAGAAGCCGGGCGGGGTGCGCAACTGGGACTACCGCTACTGCTGGCTGCGCGACTCCACCCTCACCCTCGGCGCGCTGCTCAGCGCCGGCTACCACGAGGAGGCCGAGGCCTGGCGCAACTGGCTGCTGCGCGCGGTCGCGGGCGACCCGGCCGACCTCCAGATCATGTACGGCGTCGCGGGCGAGCGCCGGCTGGCCGAGACCGAGCTGCCCTGGCTGCCCGGCTTCGCCGGCTCCACCCCCGTACGGACCGGCAACGGCGCCGCCGAACAGCTCCAGCTCGACGTGTACGGCGAGGTGATGGACTCGCTGTCGCTGGCCCGCGTCTCCGGGCTGCCCACCCGGCCGCACATGTGGGCCATCCAGCGCTCGCTGATGGATTTCCTGGTGTCGGCGTGGCGGCAGCCGGACGAGGGCCTGTGGGAGGTGCGCGGCGGCCGGCGCCAGTTCGTGCACTCCAAGGTGATGATCTGGGTGGCCGCCGACCGGGCCGTGAAGACCCTGGAGAAGCACAAGGAGCTGGACGGCGACCTGGACGGCTGGCGGGCGCTGCGCGACGAGGTCCACCAGGAGGTGTGCGAGAAGGGCTTCGACCCCGACCGCAACACCTTCACGCAGTACTACGGCTCCCGGGAACTCGACGCGGCGCTGCTGCTCATCCCGCGGGTCGGGTTCCTGCCGCCGGACGACCCGCGGGTGGTCGGCACGGTCGACGCGGTCCGCGACGACCTCGGGCACGGCGGTTTCCTGCGCCGCTACGACACCGAGGACTCGGTCGTCGACGGGCTGCCGAGCGGCGAGGGCGCCTTCCTGGCCTGCTCGTTCTGGCTGGCCGACGCGCTGCATCTGACCGGCCGCAGGAAGGAGGCCCGGAAGCTGTTCGACCGGCTGGTGGGGCTGACCAACGACGTGGGCCTGCTGGCCGAGGAGTACGACCCGCTGAACGGCTGCCAGCTGGGTAACTTCCCGCAGGCGTTCAGCCATATCGGCCTGGTGAACACCGCCCTCACACTCTTCGGGGAGGACGGGGCAGGATAGGGGCCATGGATCTTGGACTGAAGGACCGGGTGTACGTCGTCACCGGAGCCACGCGCGGCCTGGGCAACGCCGCGGCGCGCCGGCTCGTCGCCGACGGGGCGAAGGTGGTGATCACCGGACGGGACGGGAAGCAGGCCGCCGAGGCCGCCGCGGAACTGGGCCCGGACGCGGTCGGGGTGGGTGTCGACAACTCCGCGCCGGACGCCCCCGAGCGGCTCATCGCGGCCGCCCGGGAGAACTTCGGCGGCTTCCACGGGATGCTGGTGAGCGTGGGCGGGCCGCCGCCCGGGTTCGTCGCGGACAACACGGACGAGCAGTGGCGCGACGCGTTCGAGTCGGTGTTCCTCGGTGCGGTGCGGCTCGCCCGGGCCGCGGCGGCCGAGCTGGAGGCGGGCGGGGTCATCGGGTTCGTGCTGTCGGGCTCGGTGCACGAGCCGATCGCCGGGCTGACCGTGTCCAACGGGCTGCGGCCGGGGCTCGCCGGCTTCGCCAAGTCGCTCGCCGACGAGCTGGGGCCGCGCGGTATCCGGGTGGTGGGGCTGCTGCCGGCCCGGATCGACACCGACCGGGTGCGCGAACTGGACGGACTCTCCGCCGACCCGGAGGCCACCCGGGCGGCGAGCGAGGCCCGGATCCCGCTGCGCCGGTACGGGACGCCGGAGGAGTTCGGGAACGTCGCCGCGTTCCTGCTGTCACCGGCGGCTTCCTACCTGACGGGCATCATGCTGCCGGTGGACGGCGGCATGCGGCGCGGCTTCTGACGCTCGTCAACCGACCCTTCCGGCGCGGCTTCTGACGCTCCTCAATCGACCCTTCCGGCGCGGTGCCTGACCGTGCCCAGCCGCACCTCCGCCGGAAGGGACGGCAGCCCCGCCGACGCACGCGCGTGGGTGAGCGCCCGGGTCGTGAACTCCGCCAGGGTGCCCGCCGGGTCCGCGTCCGGCTCCAGGCGCAGCCAGGCCCGCGCCGTGGGTGTCGTACGACGGCCGGCCAGCAGGATCTCGGCGTGGGCCACGCCGTCCTGCCGGACCGCGTCCTCGGCGAGGGCGCCTTCCAGGGCCCTGCCCCGCAGCAGGGCGCCCTCGCCGTCGCCGGTGGTGACGAGCAGCTCGGGCAGGCGGCGGCGGCGCAGCACCGCCGTCAGCCACCACAGGGCGAGCAGCATCAGGGCCGCGAGGGCGGCGATGACCGTCGGCCACCACCATGCCGTGTCCCGCCAGCGGGTGCGCTCGTGCCGGGTGAGCAGGACGTCGTGCGGGCCGGTGTGCAGCCACCAGGAGGGCGGCCGCGCGCCCAGGCCGACGGCCAGCACCGCGCCGCCGACGGCGAGCAGCACCAGGCCCACCAGGGCCAGCAGGACGCGGCTGACTCCGCCGGTGCGGCCTGCGCGCATCCCCGTCACCCCTTCCGTCCGGGCCGCGCCACCCGCAGGGACAGCACGGGCGGGGCGGTGAGGCCGAGGCCCCGGATCGCCTCGTCGAGCGTGGTGTCCAGGTCGGCGCGGACCTCGTCCAGGTCGCGGAAGTGGGAGACGACCCGGACGTCGGCCTTCCTACGGCGCATCCGCACCCGGACCGCGCGCACCCCGGAGACGTCCATGGCGCGGTCCCGCAGCAGCAGCGCCGCCGCGTCCCGGTGCAGGGCGGCGCGGACCTCGGGGTGCGGGCGGCGCATCGGCAGCTGGGCGCGCAGGCCCGGGGTGACCGCGAGGACGATCAGCCACAGGCCGAGGGCGGCGGCGACGGCGGCGCCGGTCAGCACCCAGACGTCGTCCAGGGGGCGCTGCGTCAGTTGCCGGGCCAGGGCGCGGCGCCAGTACATCGCCGGGCGGTGGGCGCGGACGGCGGCGATGTCGTAGAGCAGCAGGCCCGCGCCGGCCGCCAGCAGGACGGCGACGACGGCGGCCGGGACGCGGCGCGGCGACCAGAAGCGGCCGCTGCCGGCGGGGGCGGGGGCGTCCGCCTCGGGGGCCTCGCCGAGCGTGCTGGTGGGCCGTGCCTCGCTCATCATGTCCTCCCCGGTCCGCTCGGCAGGTGGAGTCCCTCGACCCGGACGGCGACCTCGGACACCTCCAGGTCCACGAGGCCTTCCACCCGCTCTGTGACCCGGCGGCGCACGGCGGCGCAGCGGGCGCCGATGTCGCAGGGGTAGCCGAGTTCGAGGTGGACCCGGACCCGGGCGGTGCGCCGGGGGGTTCCCCCGCCCGGGCGGGGCGCCGGGTGCGGGCTCACGACGACCGTGGCGTGCGGGGCGGCCACCTCGGCGGGCAACGGCACCAGCGCCTCGCGGGCGGCCTGGGCGGCGATCTTCGCCACGACCCGGTCGGCGATCCGGGTGGCGCCGCGTTCGCCGGGCGGCACCCGGGCCGGCGCCGGGCGCACCGTGCCGGTCTCGAGGCTCACCCGGTCACCTCCGCCGGTCGCGCCGGTCGCCGCGGGTACGGAAGAAGTCCCCGAGTTCCAGGTCCCCCTCGGCGAACCGGCCGACGACGAACCCGATGGCACCCAGCGCGGCCACCAGCAGAAAGGCGCCGAACCCGCCGAAGTACCCGGCGAAACCCAGCGCCATCCCGGCGATCATGCCGACCACGGCCATGCTCATGCAGCGCTCCTCAGCTCGTCGGGCGGTGGGCCGTCACTGGATCCGGGGCTCGGGTTCCTCTTCCTCCTCCTCGGGGAGTTTGACGTCGCTGACCGCGATGTTGACCTCGACCACCTCGAGTCCGGTCATGCGTTCCACGGCGGCGATCACGTTCTCGCGCACGGCGTGGGCGACGTCGCCGATGGAGACGCCGTAGTCCACGACGATCTCCAGGTCGAGCGCGGCCTGCACCTCGCCGACCTCGGCCTTCACTCCCCGGGTCACCGACTTGGAGCCGCCCGGCACCCGGTCGCGCACGGCGCCGAAGGTGCGGGCGAGCCCGCTGCCCAGGGCGTGGACGCCGACGACGTCCCGGGCGGCGAGTGCGGCGATCTTCTCCACGACACCGTCGGCGATGGTCGTCCGCCCACGGGTCGCCGGGTCGCCGCCGCCGCGCCGGGTGGCCTTGCGGGTCGACACCTGCGGCTCCTGAGCGCCCTCCGGGGTCGTCGTCATGTCGGTCATCGCCGTACGTCCCTCTCGGTCGTCGTACCTCTTCGGTCGTCGTACCTCTTCGGCTGGTATCTCTTCGGCTGTCGTCCTGAACACCACGGTATGCAACGTTGCCCGGCTGCGCGCCGTGGATGCGGCAGGCTGGAGGAATGACGGCGGACCGGTGGACACAGGCGGCGGCGCGGACGGTGCGGCACCAGGTGGGACTGGGCAGGCTGCTGCCGCTGGGCGGGCCGGGCGACGGCGCGTGGATCGCGGAGGGCGCGGCCGCGGCGGTACTGGAGCGGGCGGCGGCGGAGGTGCCGGGCGTGCGGCTGGGCGCGCTGCGGATCGCGCTCGCCGATCCGGAGGACGCGGCCGAGCCCGTCGTACCGGCGCCGCCGAGCGGGCTGCCGCCGGGGGCCCTTCGGATGACGGCGGACGTCGCGGCCACGGCCGGGGAGCCCCTGCCGACGGCGGCGGAGCGGCTGCGGCGGGCGTTGGCCACGGCCGCCACGGAGCGGCTGGGGCTCGCGCTGGCGGAGGTGGATCTGCGCGTGACGGAGCTGCTGGACGAAGACGCGCCGCCCCCGGAGGTCCACCCGCCGCAGCCGGCGCCCGCGCGGGAGCCCACGGACCCGGACGAGGCCCGTGCGGCGGCGGCCGCCCTGTCGGTGCCCGGGGTGGTGCGCCTGACGGGCTCGCTGGGCGGGCTGGGACGGGCGGTGCGGATCGAGGAGCGCACCGCGGAGGGCGCGCTGCCGCACCGGCATGTGCGCCTGGAGCTGGCGATCGGTGCGGACCACCGGGCCGTGGAGGTGGCCCGGCGGGCCCGCGCGGCCGTACACGGCGCACTGGAGGACCGGCCGACGGTGGCCGTACTGGTCACCGCCGTCGACTAGTGATCGAAAAGTGTTAGTCGCCGAGGCCGGCCAGGTCGCGCAGGCGGCGGGCTTGGGCGGCGCGTTCCGCCGTGCGCTGTGCCTCGTAGTCGCGGTCCTGCGCGCCGCGGAGCAGCGCCTTGGTCTCCACCACCGCGTCGCGCGGCGGGGCCAGCAGTGCTGCCGCCAAGTCGCGTACGGCGTCGTCGAGTTCGGCTGCCGGAACCGCCAGGTTGGCCAGTCCGGTCGCCACCGCCTCCTCGGCGCCGACGAACCGTCCGGTCGCGCAGATCTCCAGCGCGCGGGCGTACCCGACCAGGCTGACCAGCGGGTGGGTGCCGGTCAGGTCGGGGACGAGGCCGAGGCTGGTCTCGCGCATGGCGAACTGCACGTCGTCCGCGACGACCCGGAGGTCGCACGCGAGCGCGAGCTGGAACCCTGCCCCGATGGCGTGCCCCTGGACGGCGGCGATGGACACGAGGTCGTTGCGCCGCCACCAGGTGAACGCCTCCTGGTATTCGGCGATGGTCGCGTCGAGCCCGGCGTCGTCACGGCGCGCGAGCTCGATGAAGGACGGCTCGCCCGGGATCCCCTCCGGGGTGAACATCTGACGGTCCAACCCGGCGGAGAAGGACTTGCCCTCGCCCCGCAGCACGACGACGCGGACGGAGCCCGGCAGCAGCCGGCCGACTTCGGCGAGCGTGCGCCACAGAGCGGGGCTCTGGGCGTTGCGCTTGTCCGGGTTGGTCAGCGTCACCGTGGCGAGCGTGTCGTCGACGGTGAGCCGTACGCCGTCCTTGTCGAGTACGGGAGCGAGGTCCTGCTCGGGCGTAGCCATGGGGCGCCTCCGATGGGTGCGGTCAACAGAGCAGAGCTAAGTGACTGCACAGTAACCACCCGGCCGGTCAGTCCGCCGACCGGGTGGCCACCATCGAAGCCGATGGGCCGCCCCGAGTCAGGACTGTGCGGCCTTCTTGCCCCGGGTCGCTCCGCCACGCCCACGCAGCGTGACGCCCGACTCGCTGAGCATCCGGTGGACGAAGCCATACGAGCGGCCGGTCTCCTCGGCCAGCGCCCGGATGCTCGCACCGGAGTCGTACTTTTTCTTCAGGTCTGCCGCGAGCTTGTCGCGCGCGGCGCCGGTCACCCGGCTGCCCTTCTTCAGAGTCTCGGCCACCCGTGCCTCCTCATGGGAAGTGCGCTCTGGTCTCCTCATGATCACCCCTCTTGGGCGCGATGGCCACCCATTCGGCAAGGTCTGTGGGACATCGTTGTGACGACAGGAGCGCATCCCCACAAGCGGACTATGGAATTCCAAGGGGTGTTGTCCGCAGGACCGAACGGGTGGATTCACGAAGTGCCAGGTCAGCGACGGGTGCGGCCGATCCCTTGGCAGGATGGGGATCGGCCGTGAAATCCGTGTACGACACACCTCAATACGAGGAGTTCTCACACAGATGATGGATCACGGATCGGCCGAATGATCCATACTCAGTGGATCAGGCTTTCGATCACGCCAGGGCGACGAGGTCCGCGTAGTCCGAGCCCCACAGGTCCTCGACGCCGTCCGGCAGCAGGATGATCCGCTCCGGCTGGAGCGCCTCGACGGCGCCCTCGTCGTGCGTGACCAGGACGACCGCGCCCTTGTAGGTGCGCAGCGCGCCCAGGATCTCCTCGCGGCTCGCGGGGTCGAGGTTGTTGGTCGGCTCGTCCAGCAGCAGGACGTTCGCGGACGACACGACGAGCGTGGCCAGGGCGAGCCGGGTCTTCTCACCGCCGGAGAGGACCCCGGCCGGCTTGTCGACGTCGTCGCCGGAGAACAGGAACGAACCCAGCACCTTGCGGACCTCGACCAGGTCCATGTCGGGGGCGGCCGAGCGCATGTTCTCCAGGACCGTGCGGTCGGCGTCCAGGGTCTCGTGCTCCTGGGCGTAGTAGCCGAGCTTGAGGCCGTGGCCGGGGACGACCTGGCCGGTGTCCGGCTGCTCGGCCCCCGCGAGGAGCCGGAGCAGGGTGGTCTTGCCCGCGCCGTTGAGGCCGAGGATGACGACCCGCGAGCCCTTGTCGATGGCCAGGTCGACGTCGGTGAAGATCTCCAGCGAGCCGTACGACTTCGACAGGCCCTCGGCGGTGAGCGGGGTCTTGCCGCACGGCGCGGGCTCGGGGAAGCGCAGCTTGGCGACCTTGTCGGAGACGCGCACCGCGTCCAGCCCGGCGAGCAGCCGGTCGGCGCGCTTGGCCATGTTCTGCGCGGCGACCGTCTTGGTGGCCTTGGCGCGCATCTTGTCGGCCTGCGAGTGCAGGGCGGCGGCCTTCTTCTCGGCGTTCTGCCGCTCCCGCTTGCGGCGCTTCTCGTCGGCCTCGCGCTGCTGCTGGTAGAGCTTCCAGCCCATGTTGTAGACGTCGATCGTGGAGCGGTTGGCGTCCAGGTAGAACACCTTGTTCACCACCGTGTCGACCAGGTCGACGTCGTGGGAGATCACGATGAAGCCGCCGCGGTAGGTCTTCAGGTAGTCCCGCAGCCAGATGATCGAGTCCGCGTCGAGGTGGTTGGTGGGCTCGTCGAGGAGCAGCGTGTCCGCGTCGGAGAACAGGATCCGCGCCAGCTCGATACGGCGGCGCTGACCGCCGGAGAGGGTGTGCAGCGGCTGGCCCAGCACCCGGTCGGGCAGGTTCAGCGCGGCGGCGATGGTGGCGGCCTCGGCCTCGGCGGCGTACCCGCCCTTGGTGAGGAACTCCGTCTCCTGGCGCTCGTACTGCTTCAGGGCCTTCTCGCGGGTGGAGCCCTTGCCGTTGGCGATGCGCTCCTCGTTCTCGCGCATCTTGCGGATCAGGACGTCGAGGCCGCGCGCGGACAGGATGCGGTCGCGGGCGAGGACGTCCAGGTCGCCGGTGCGGGGGTCCTGGGGGAGGTAGCCGACCTCGCCGGAGCGGGTGATGGTGCCGGCGGCGGGGATGCCCTCGCCGGCCAGGCACTTGGTGAGGGTGGTCTTGCCTGCGCCGTTACGGCCGACGAGGCCGATGCGGTCGCCCTTGGCGACCCGGAAGGTGGCGTTCTCGATGAGGACGCGCGCACCGGCGCGCAGCTCGATACCAGAGGCGGAGATCAAGGGACAGACTCCTGGGCGTACATGGGATTGGCGGGTGGGCGGCTGAGGGCGTTCCCGCCGTCTAATGCGCGAGGAGAATGGCCATGGGGAAAGTCTAACGGGGCCACGCAAGCGGTTTTTCTACGTCCAGGTGTTCGGACCGACCCGTTCCGTGACCGGGGAGATCGTTGCCGAGCGGGGCGCGGTCCGGGGTGATCCGCCCCAGGTCGTCCAGGGCCACCAGCTGCCCGGTCCAGGCGCCCTGTGCACACGGCTGGGCCAGCAGCAGGGCCGTACCGCGTCGTACGGCGCGCTCGGGGCGGAAAGCGCAGTCCGTGTGGGCGGGCAGCATCCAGCGCAGGTCGCCGTCGGCGGTGCGGTACGCGGTGACGCGGTGCGGGGTGACGACGGCGAGGATGCCCCGGCCGAGGGGGCGCAGGACGCCGCTGCCGCCGTGCGCCGGGAGCCACGCGGCGGTGCCGGGCAGGGCGCGGTGCCAGCGCACGGTGCGGCCGTCGGTGTCGGTGAGCAGACCGTCGTCCCAGAGCGCGATCGACTCCGCGGGCGCGGCCAGCAGGGCGACCGGGCGGCGCCCCGCGCGCGCGTACCGCCAGCGCAGCGCCCCGGTCCGGGTGTCGTAGGCCGCCACGGCACTCCCCCGCGCCCGGGCCGCCCACCGTCCGGCCGCCGCCTCCCGCTCCGCGCGGGGCGCGACCACGAGCCGGTCCCCGTACGGCACGGGCCGCACCGCATGGGCCACCACGAGCAGGCACCCGACGAGAAGCGGACCGAATACGGCACGCAGGCTCAGCCGCCGGCGCGGGAAGCGGGCGGCGCGGGCCGCACGAGCGACTACCGCCCTGCCGACGCGGCTCCCACGGCCGCCCCTCGGGCCGGGCCCGGCGGGCGGGGTGCTCATCGCTGTCCCTCCCCTGGGGCCGCGTGGGCGTGGACCAGGCGTCGAGCGTAGCCACGGTCCGGCGCCGAGCGGAGCCTGCCGGCGGCGGGCGGGGCGCGGTGTCGCCCGTTTGGGTGGGGGTGGAGGGGTGGGGGTGGCCGGGTGGGTAGGGATTGGGCCGGTTTCTGCGGATCCGGTCCGGCGGAGGGGTGACGCGGGGGCCGTTCGTGATCACGACGTCCGTGAAGGGGTGAGCGGTATGAGGGGCACGGGCGGTGGAGGGCGGCCGAGTGTCTATCCCGCGCTGCTGTACGCGGACGCGAGGGCGGCGATCAGGCAGTTGACGGAGGCCCTCGGCTTCACCGAGCTGTCGGTGTACGAGACGGCGGACGGCACGGTGATGCACGCCGAGCTGGTCCAGGGCAACGGCGCGGTGATGATCGGCTCCAAGGGCCGCGGCGGGCCGTTCGACACGGCGATGAGGGGCGCGGGGCCCGCCGGGGTGTACGTCGTCGTGGACGACGTGGACGCCCACCACCAGCGCGCCGTGGAACACGGGGTGGAGATCCTGATGCCCCCGACGGACCAGGACCACGGCTCGCGGGACTATCTGGCGCGGGACGCCGAGGGCACCGTGTGGAGCTTCGGGACGTACGCCCCCGACGTCCAGCCCTGAACCTCAGCCCCCGGTGTGCACCTGGAACGCGGCCCGGCGCACGGCCTTGGCCAGGGCCGGGTCGGGGTGGGCGGCGGCCAGGGCGACCAGGACCTGCACGGTGCGCGGGTGGCCGACGGCGCGGACCTCGTCGAGCAGCTGGGGGACGGTGGGCTGCACCGCGGACTCCAGGTGCCGGACCAGCATCGGCGTCTCGCCGTGGTCGGCGACGGCCGCGGCGGTGTCCACCCAGAGCCAGGTGGCCTCCTCGCGGGTGAGCACCTCGTGCGCGTCCTCCGGGTCGACGCCGTCGTGCTCGGCCAGCCACAGCAGCGCGTACGGCCTGAGGGCGGGCTCGTCCAGCACGGCGCGCACCTCGGGTTCGGCCGGGGCGCCGACCACGCGCAGCGCCTCGAAGGCGAGGCCGCGCAGCAGGGCGTCCTCGCCGCGGGCGGCGGCGATCAGCTCGGTGACGGCGGCGCCGACGGGGCGGGCGGCGAGCCAGGCCCGGTACTCGGCGCGGGCCGCGTTGGGGCGGAGCTGGGCGCAGCCGCGGAGCATGTCCTCGGCGGACTGCTCGATGTTGCCGGCCGGGCTCTGCGCGGCCACGCAGATCTGCTCCAGCTTGACCCACACCGCCCAGCTGCCCAGCGGGGTGAGGGTGGCCTGGCCGTCGCCGTAGGTGAGGGCGCCGACGGTGGCGAGGGCGCTCAGGGCCCAGTCGAGCAGGGGCTCCAGCGGGGTGTCCGCGGCGGGGTCGGCGGCGGCCGGGGTGCCGGCGGGCGGCTCGCTTTCGGGGCCGTAGGGGACCTCGCAGCGCTCGGTGCGCAGTTCGGTGACGCGCTGCCGGAGCAGGTCGAGGAGCTGTTCGACCGGGACGGGGCCGGCGGACAGCTGGAGGAAGGAGAGCACCTGGGGCATGGCCGAGACGACCTCGGCGACGGCGGCGGGCTCCTGGTCGGCGGGCTCCGGGGAGGCGAGCGACCAGGCGTCGAAGAGGGCGACCCAGCCGCGCAGCACGGCGCTGTCGTCGCGGTCCCAGGCGCGCAGCCGCCAGCCGGGGCGCGCGTTGTCGCCGTGCACCTCGACCAGTCCGGCGAGGCGGGCGGTGTCCCATTCGGCCCGCACCTGAGCGACGCTCAGGCCGAGCTCGGCGGCGGCCCGTTCGGCGGTCGCGGCGGACAGGGTGGCCTTGCCGTCGGCGGTGGCGGCGTCGCTTCCGGGGCCGAGGGCGGCGTCGGCCCAGCGGGCGACGCGGACCGCGCCGGCCAGCCGGAGGCGGGCCATTTTCGCCAGCTCGGCCGGGGCGGGTGTGCCCTCCGGCGGCCGGGGTGCGGGGCGGCCTGGGCGTCGCTGGTTCACGGCTCTGGGGGCGGCGGCCAGGGGTCGGGGTCGGACGAGTCGAAGCCTGGAGTCGCGCGGGATACGGGACGTCACGGGGGCAGTCTTCCGGTTGACGGTCCGAAAACCCAAACGGAATGTCACGGCGGGCGACGGAGCAGGCCAACGCACCGGCCCCGGCAGGGGGAACGGCAGGGGCCGCGAAGAGTCCTTCAAGCCATCGGTACAGCGTTAAACGGAACGCCCCCGGACCGTTCCCCGCCGGTCACATCAGGGGGGTGAGGAAGCGGCGCAGGCGTTCCTCGTACTCCTCCGGGTCGGGGTTCCACATCGCCGCGTGGGGGGCGTCCGCCACGGTGTGCAGGGCGACCTTGTCGGGGCGGCGGGCGGCGAGGCGGCGGGAGAACGCCCAGGGCGCCACCTGGTCCCCCGGGCCGTGCATGATCAGCGTCGGTACGGCGAGCCGCTCCGGGTCGCCGGCCCCGGTGGCCTGGTCGGCGTGCAGCCCGGCCCGGCCCTGGGCGGCCCGCACCGCGAGCGGCAGCAGCGGCTGCGGGGTGTTCCGGGCCTGGGCGAGGGCGCGCAGCGTGGCCTCCCAGCTGAGGACCGGCGAGTCCAGGACCAGCCCGGCGATGCGGTCGCGCACGGCGGAGTGCTCGGCGGCGCGCAGGGCCATCGTGGCGCCGGTGGACCAGCCGAGCAGCACCACGCGGCGGGCGCCGTACCGCACCGCGTAGCGGATCGCCGCGTCCACGTCCCGCCACTCGGACTCGCCGAGGTGGTTGAGGCCGTCCGGCGGGCGGGGGGCGCCGAGGTCGCCGCGGTAGGCGAGGGCGAGCACCGGCAGCCGGCGGGCGTGCAGGAAGCCCATGAGGTTCATGGTGTGTTCGCGGGTGGTGCCGAGGCCGTGCACGGCGATCACCCAGATGTCCCGGCTGCCGGGCAGGAACCAGGCGGGCAGGGCGCCGAGTTCGCCGGGGACGTCCACGTCGGCGTGGTCGAGGCCGAGGGCGCCGCGCGGGTTGCCGACGTACAGGTTCGGGGTGAGCCAGACCGAGTCGCCGGGGTCGAGGCTGCCGTGGGTGACGCCCTCCAGGCGGCGCACGACGGTGTCGACGCTGTGCCGGGCCGTGGCCAGGACGGGTCCGACGACCGCGTGGGAGCCGTCGCCCGCGAGGCCGTAGGTGCCGGGGCGCAGGGAGGCGAGATCGCGGGTGAGGGATATCCGGCCGGCGGCCGTGCTGTGCACGGTGAGGCGGGGTTCGGTGGGCAGCGGGCGGCCGGCGGGGGCCTTCAGCGCGGCGTCGCTGGCCAGGCGGCCGGCGGCCACGGAAGCCGCGCCGGCGGCGAGAACGGCGGTCACCGCGGTGGCGGTCGCTTTGACTGGGCGCACGGGTCCAGTGTCCCGGCGCTCGCGGTCCCCGGCCAGTGGAAGGCCGGACGCGGCAAGGAAAAGGCGGGCAGGAGGCAGGGAGGAAGTGAGGGGAGGGGGCGGGGTCAGGGGCGCCGGCCGTAGCCCTTCAGCCGGGACGCGGCCTCGCCGAGCTGCGCTTCCGTGAGCAGGGCCGGGGTCAGGCCCGGGACCGAGGAGGCCGTCAGCCAGACCCGGCACATCCACTCCAGCTGGGCGGTGCGGTCGTAGGCCTGGTCGAGGTCGGCGCCGTAGGTGAGCGTGCCGTGGTTGCGCAGCAGGCAGCCGGAGCGGCCGGCGAGGGCGCGCAGCACATGCCCGGCCAGTTCCTCGCTGCCGTAGGCCGCGTAGGGGGCGACCCGGACGGGTCCGCCGAGGGCGGCGGTCATGTAGTGGATCGGGGGCAGCTCCCCCACCAGCGTGGAGACCGCGGTGGCGTGCACGGCGTGGGTGTGGACGATGGCGCGGGCGTCGGTGGCGCGGTAGACGGCGAGGTGCATGGGCAGCTCGCTGGTCGGCACCAGGGTGCCGAGCACCTGGCGCCCGGTGAGGTCGACGCCGGTGATGTCGTCCGGGGTGAGCCGGTCGTAGGGCACGCCCGACGGGGTCACCAGCACCAGGTCGCCGACCCGCGCCGAGACGTTGCCGGAGGTGCCGACCACCAGCCCGTCGGCGACGGTCCGCCGTGCCGTCGCGACGACGTCCGCCCAGACCCGCCCCGGCTCCGCCGGGTGTTCCGGCGGCTGCTCCGCCGACTGCCGCGGGGGCTGTTCCGTGTTCTGCCGCTGTTCCGCCATGCGGCGATCCTGCCAGCCGGTCCGGCCGGGCGGTGGCCGGGCGGCGGCTTCGGGCCGTACATGGGCCACCGGTCGGCCCTGGGTCGGCCAGCGGTCAGCCATAAGCCAGCCGTCACGCGTCCGAACGGGCGGATATCGGTGCGAAACATGCCGTATCGGCACGGATCCGTTGATCAGCGGGTCTTGACTGGTCCCTCTTGCCCGCCGGACGGCCCGCCCGTCCGCGACCCCGGGGAGACGCATGGCTGCTCGTGCACGCACCCTTCTCCGTTGCCGCGCCGGTGTCCTCGCGGCGGCCACGGCCACGGCCGCGCTCGCCCTCGCCGGTACCGCGACCGCCTCGGCCGGACCGCCGAAGTGGGCCACGACACTGCCCCAGGGCCACGACGTGTCGTCCCACCAGGAACATGTGGACTGGTCGACGGCGCTCGACAAGGGCGCCCGGTTCGTCTACGTGAAGGCGACCGAGTCCACCGGCTACCGCAACCCCTACTTCGCCGAGCAGTACGACGGCGCGTACCGCTCCGGCCTGGCCCGGGGCGCGTACCACTTCGCCCGGCCGGACCGGTCCTCCGGCGCCCGGCAGGCCGAGTTCTTCGTGCACCACGGCGGCGACTGGCGGGCGGACGGCTGGACCCTGCCGCCCGCGCTCGACATCGAATACAACCCGTACGACCCCAGGCATCCGTGCTACGGGCTGAGCCACCGGAGGATGGTGCACTGGATCCGGTCGTTCAGCGACGAGGTCGAGCAGGAGACCGGCCGCCCCCCGGTGATCTACACGACCGCCGAGTGGTGGCGGATGTGCACCGGCGACAGCGACGCCTTCGCCGCCCGGAACCCGCTGTGGATCGCCCGACACGGCAGCTCGGGGCCGGGGGACCTGCCGGGCGGCTGGCAGGACTGGACGTTCTGGCAGTACGGCACCCGGGGCGGGCTGCCGGGTGACCAGAATCTCTTTCACGGCTCGGCGGCCCGGCTGCGTTCCTTCGCCCGGGGCTGGTAGCCAAGGGGCGACTGGGGTGAGCGGGGTCGAAGGCGGCAAACGGGACCCCACTCCCTCGATCAGGACACCGTCAGGCCCGTCTCAGTTCATCTTCCGTTCACCCAGGTTGCCTACGTTCATCCAGCCAACGACCTCGAACGATTGCCTGGGTAAATGGAAAGCTTCTCGCTGATCCTCGCGATTGTGGTGGTAACCGCTCTCGCGTTCGATTTCACGAACGGTTTCCACGACACCGCGAACGCGATGGCCACGACCATCTCGACAGGCGCACTCAAGCCCAAGCTCGCGGTGACCATGTCCGCCGTCCTCAACCTGGCCGGCGCCTTTCTCTCGGTGGAGGTCGCCAACACGATCTCCAAGGGTCTCGTCGACGAGACCGGCATCCGTCCCGAGGTCATCTTCGCCGCCCTGGTCGGCGCGATCCTCTGGAACCTGCTGACCTGGCTGGTGGGCCTCCCCTCCAGCTCCTCGCACGCCCTGATGGGCGGCCTGATCGGTGCCGCCGTGGCCTCCGCGGGCTTCGGCGCCGTGCACGGGGACGTCCTGGTCACCAAGGTGATCCTGCCGGCGGTCGCCGCCCCGGTCGTGGCGGGCCTCGCCTCGATGCTGGCGACCCGCTTCTCCTACGGCGTCGGCGGCGGCGACGACAGCCAGGCCACCCGCAAGGGCTACCGCGCCGGCCAGATCGCCTCCGCCGGCCTGGTCTCCCTCGCCCACGGCACCAACGACGCGCAGAAGACCATGGGCGTCATCACCCTCGCGCTGGTCGCGGGCGGCTCCCTCGCCCCCGGCTCCAACCCGCCGGTCTGGGTGATCCTCTCCGCGGGCCTGGCCATCGCGCTCGGCACCTACATCGGCGGCTGGCGCATCATCCGCACCATGGGCACGGGCCTGACCGAGCTGGAGCCGCGTCAGGGCTTCGCCGCGCAGACCAGCGCCGCCACCGCCATCCTGACCTCCTCGCACCTCGGCTTCTCCCTCTCCACCACGCATGTCGTCTCCGGCTCGGTGATGGGTGCGGGCCTCGGCCGCAAGGGCGGAGTGGTCCGCTGGTCCACCGCGACCCGGATGGCCGTGGCCTGGGTGCTGACCCTGCCGGCCGCCGCGCTGGTCGGCGCGGGCGCCGAGGCCGTCACGGAGCTGGGCGACTGGGGCACCGCCGCCGTCGCCGTCTTCCTGGTCGCCTCGAGCGCCGCCATCTGGAAGATCTCCCGCCGCGAGGTCGTCGACCACACCAACGTCGTCGAGGAGACCGGTGAGCCGGCCGGCGTGGTGACCACCGCCATCGCCGCCGTGACCCCGCCCCCCGCGGGCCAGATCACCGAGGACCTGACGGCCACCATCGCGTCCCCCGCCGCCGAGCCCACCCCGGTCACCCCGGCGGTTCCGCCGGCCGCCACCGTCTGACCCGGTCACCCCGGTTACCGGTTACCGAAGGAAGCAACCCCATGAAGATCGACTGGGCGGCCATCGGCTCCGTCTTCGGCGTCAGCCTCGTGGTCACGGTGGGCCTGGTGGCCCTGTTCAGCCTCGGCATCAAGGGCCTGGCCCACCGCGAGCGGGCCACCGCGCAGGGCGACTCCGCCGCCCTCGCCGTCACCGGCGCCTACCTGAGCTTCGCGGCCTGCGCGGCGGCGGTGGCGTACGGGATCTACCTGATCGTCGCCAAGGCCTGACCGCGGACCTTCCGAAGGCTCCCCTCCCCGCACCGCGGAGGGGAGCCTTTTTCATACCCTCCCCCGCTGTGTCTCCCCCTCCCCTCTCACCGTGTCTCCCCCAGCCCTCCCGCCCCGCAATGTGGGGATCGGCACACTCCCCCCATGCAGGTCAACAGCAAGTTGACGGCCGTTCCGGGCGCGTGGTGGACTGCCCGGGCCAAGTACGGCGGCAGAAGAGGAAGCCGGTGCGAATCCGGCGCGGTCCCGCCACTGTCACCGGGGAAGAACCCCCCGGGAGCCAGGAACTCTCACCGCCGAATCTCGTCGAACCAGGGCGCGGACACCCTGAGTGAGGACATAGATCGCCATGCCGGGCTGCCGATGGACAAGGCCGAGCACCAGGACCCGTACCAGGGCCGCTGCCGATCCGACGGCCGGCTGAGCCGATGGGTGCCGATCGCAGCTACGCGTACGGCGCCGCCGCCGGCCTTCTCGGGGACCTGCTCCTCGGCGATCCGCGCCGCGGCCATCCGGTCGCCGCGTTCGGACGGGCGGCCGCGGCCGTGGAAGGCGCGTTGTGGCACGACCACCGCGGCTGGGGCGCCCTGCACACCGTCGTGTGCGCCGGTGGCGCCGTCGCCCTCGGCACGGCGGCCGCACGCGCCGTACGCCCCTCCCACGCCCTCTCCGTCGCACTGACCGCCGCCGCCACCTGGTCGGTCGTCGGCGGCACCTCGCTCGCCCGGGAGGCCCGCACCATCGGGCGCGCCCTGGAGCGCGGCGACGTCGAGGCGGCCCGCGCGCGGCTGCCGCACCTGTGCGGCCGGGACCCGCAGGCGCTGGACGCCGACGGGATCGCCCGGGCCGTGGTCGAGTCGGTCGCCGAGAACACCTCCGACGCCGTCGTGGGTGCCCTGGTCTGGGGCGCCGTGGCCGGCGTGCCCGGACTGCTCGGGTTCCGGGCGGTCAACACCCTCGACGCGATGGTCGGTCACACGTCGCCCCGGTACCGGCGCTTCGGCTGGGCCTCCGCCCGCCTCGACGACGTGGCCGGCTGGCCCGGCGCCCGGCTGACCGCCGTGCTCGCCGCCGCGGCCGGACCCGATCCGCGCGGTGCCCTGCGCGCCTGGCGGGCCGACGCCCACCGCCACCCGAGCCCCAACGCGGGCCCGGTGGAGGCGTCCTTCGCGGGCGCCCTCGGGGTCCGGCTGGGCGGCACCCTCTCCTACGGCGGCCGGGTCGAGCACCGGCCCGTGCTCAACGGCGGCGCCGGACGGGCGGTCCAAGTCACCGACATCGACCGGGCCGTACGGCTCTCCCGCCGGGTCGGCCTCCTCGCGCTCGGCGTCACGGCCGCCGCGCGCCTCATCGTGAAGGGACGCGGGAAGTGAACGGTGGTCTCCTCGTCGCCGGCACCACCTCCGACGCGGGCAAGAGCGTCGTGACGGCCGGAATCTGCCGGTGGCTGGTGCGCCAGGGCGTGAAGGTCGCGCCGTTCAAGGCGCAGAACATGTCCCTCAACTCCTTCGTCACCCGCGAGGGCGCGGAGATCGGACGGGCCCAGGCCATGCAGGCCCAGGCCTGCCGGACCGAACCGACCGCGCTGATGAACCCGGTGCTGCTGAAGCCGGGCGGCGAACAGAGCAGCCAGGTGGTGCTGATGGGCAAGCCCGTCGGCGAACTGAGCGCGCGCGGCTACCACGGCGGCCGGCAGCAGAAGCTGCTCGGCACGGTGCTGGACTGCCTGGCCGAGTTGCGGGGCACGTATGACGCGGTGATCTGTGAGGGGGCGGGCAGCCCGGCGGAGATCAACCTGCGCCGGACCGACATCGTGAACATGGGCATCGCCCGCAACGCGCGGCTGCCCGTGCTGGTGGTCGGGGACATCGACCGCGGGGGCGTCTTCGCCTCCTTCTTCGGCACGGTCGCCCTGCTGGCCCCGGAGGACCAGGAACTGGTCGCCGGCTTCCTGGTCAACAAGTTCCGCGGGGACGTCTCCCTGCTGGAGCCCGGCCTGGACATGCTGCACGGCCTCACCGGGCGGCGCACGTACGGCGTGCTGCCCTTCCGGCACGGGCTCGGCATCGACGAGGAGGACGGACTCAGGGTCTCCCTGCGGGGCACGGTCCGCGAGTCCACCGTCACTCCCCCGCTCGGCGCGGACGTGCTGCGGGTCGCCGTGTGCGCGATCCCGCTGATGTCCAACTTCACCGACGTGGACGCGCTGGCCGCCGAACCGGGCGTGGTGGTGCGGTTCGTGGACCGCCCCGAGGAGCTGGCCGACGCCGACCTCGTGGTGATCCCGGGCACCCGCGGCACCGTGCGCGCACTGGAGTGGCTGCGCGAGCGCGGGCTCGCCGACGCCCTCGTGCGCAGGGCCGCCGAGGAACGCCCGATCCTCGGCATCTGCGGCGGCTTCCAGATCCTCGGCGAACACATCGAGGACGAGGTCGAGAGCCGCACGGGACAGGTGGACGGCCTCGGACTGCTGCCCGTCCGGGTGCGGTTCGCCCGCGAGAAGACCCTCACCCGGCCCAGCGGTCACGCCCTGGGCGAGCCGGTCGAGGGGTACGAGATCCACCACGGGGTGGCCACCGTCGAGGGCGGCGAGCCCTTCCTGGACGGCTGCCGGGTCGGCCACACCTGGGGCACCCACTGGCACGGCTCGCTGGAGTCGGACGGCTTCCGGCGGGCCTTCCTGCGCGAGGTGGCCGGCGCCGCGGGCCGCCGCTTCGTACCGGCCCCCGACACCTCCTTCGCCGCGCTGCGCGAGGAGCAGCTCGACCGGCTCGGCGACCTGATCGAACAGCAAGCGGACACGGACGCGCTCTGGCGGCTCATCGAGTCGGGCGCGCCGCAAGGACTGCCTTTCATTCCACCGGGAGCGCCCGCATGAGCACAGTGTTGTTGTTGTCGACCGCCGACACGGATCTGCTGGCGGCCCGGGCCTCCGGCGCCGGCTACCGCATCGGCAACCCGACCCGGGTCGACGTCGCCGAGGAGCTGCCCGGCCTGATCCGGGGCGCCGACCTCGCGGTCGTACGGCTGCTCGGCGGCAAGCGCGCCTGGGAGGACGGGCTCGCCGTACTGAAGGCGTCCGGGATCCCGACCGTGCTGCTGGGCGGCGAGAGCGTGCCGGACGCCGAGCTGATGGCCGAGTCCTCGGTGCCCGCCGGTGTCGTCGCGGAGGCGCTGAAGTACCTGGTCGAGGGCGGCCCCGCCAACCTCCTGGAGCTGTCCCGGTTCCTGTCGGACACCGTGCTGCTGACCGGCGAGGGCTTCGAGGAGCCGCGGAAGATGCCGGAGTACGGCGTCCACGGCTCGTACGAGCGTGCGGACGGCCGTCCGACCGTGGGCGTGCTCTTCTACCGGGCGCACGAGCTGAGCGGCAACACCGGCTTCGTGGACACCCTGTGCGAGGCGATCGAGGCGCAGGGCGCCAACGCCCTTCCCGTGTACTGCGGTTCGCTGCGCGGTGCCGACGCCGGGCTGTACGAGCTGCTGGGCCGGGCCGACGCGCTGGTGGCCACCGTGCTCGCGGCCGGCGGCACCCACGCCTCGCAGGCGTCCGCGGGCGGCGACGAGGAGGCGTGGGACATCGGCGCGCTGGCCGAGCTGAACATCCCGGTGCTGCAAGGCCTCTGCCTCACCTCCTCGCGGGCCGCCTGGGACGAGTCCGACGCGGCCCTCTCCCCCATGGACGCGGCGATGCAGGTCGCGATCCCGGAGTTCGACGGCCGGCTGATCACCGTGCCGTTCTCCTTCAAGGAGCAGGGCCCGGACGAGGTCCCGGTGTACGTCGCCGACCCCGAGCGGGCCGCCCGGGTGGCCGGGATCGCCGTACGCCACGCCCGGCTGAAGCACAAGCCGAACCCGGACAAGAAGATCGCGCTGGTCTTCACGGCCTACCCGACCAAGCACTCCCGCGTCGGCAACGCGGTCGGTCTGGACACCCCCGCCTCGGCGGTCCGGGTACTGGACGCGCTCCGGGACGCCGGGTACGGGGTCGACGGCTACCCCGACAACGGCGACGAGCTGATCCACCGGCTGATCGAGGCCGGCGGCCACGACGTGGAGTGGCTGACCGAGGACCAGCTGCGCGCCGCGCCCGCCCGGGTGCCGCTGGCCGACTACCGGGCCTGGTTCGAGAAGCTGGACCCGGAGCTGCGGGAGGCGATGCGCGAGGCGTGGGGCGAGCCGCCGGGCAGCCTGTACGTCGACGGCGACGACATCGTCCTGGCCTCCTTGCAGTTCGGGAACGTCGTCGTCATGATCCAGCCGCCGCGCGGCTTCGGGGAGAACCCGATCGCGATCTACCACGACCCCGACATGCCGCCCTCGCACCACTACATGGCTGCCTACCGCTGGCTGGACCACAGCTTCGGCGCGGACGCGATCGTGCACATGGGCAAGCACGGCACGATGGAGTGGCTGCCGGGCAAGGGGCTCGGGCTGGGCGCCGGGTGCGCCCCGGACGCGGTCCTCGGCGACCTGCCGCTGATCTACCCGTTCATCGTCAACGACCCCGGCGAGGGCACCCAGGCCAAGCGGCGCGGCCACGCCACGGTGGTCGACCACCTGGTGCCGCCGATGGCCCGCGCGGACACCTACGGCGACCTGGCCAAGCTGGAACAGCTGCTGGACGAGTACGCGCTCGTCTCCGACCTGGACCCGACGAAGGCACCGGCGGTCCGCGCGCAGATCTGGACGCTGGTCAAGGCGGCCGAGCTGCACCACGACCTGCATGTGGACGAGCAGCCGGACGAGGACGAGTTCGACGAGTTCGTCATGCACATCGACGGCTATCTGTGCGAGATCAAGGACGTGCAGATCCGTGATGGCCTGCACGTCCTCGGCGGCGGCCCGGTCGGCGAACCGCGGGTCAACCTGGTCCTCGCCGTGCTGCGGGCGTCCCAGGTGTGGGGCGGCCAGGCGAACGCGCTGCCCGGTCTGCGGGCCTGTCTGGCGGCCCACTTCGGACTGGCCGAGAAGGAGCTGCTGGCCGAGCCGGGCGCGCCGGTGAAGGTGCCGGTGGAGCTGACCGACCTGGTGGACGGTCCGGCGCGGACCGCGTCCGACGCGATCGACCTGCTGGAGCAGCTGTGCCGGCGGATCGCGGAGGAGCTGGAGGCCCGGGCGTGGGACCGCACGGTCGCCGCCGCCGTGCTGCGGGGCGTCCTCGGCACCGAACTCCCCGACGCCGTCGCGGTGCTGGAGTTCGCCTGCGAGGAGGTCGTACCCCGGCTGGCGCGCACCACCGACGAGATCGGGCACATCCTGCGGGCCCTGGACGGCGGCTACGTCCCGGCCGGCCCCTCCGGCTCCCCGACCCGCGGCCTGGTCAACGTCCTTCCGACCGGCCGGAACTTCTACTCCGTCGACCCCAAGGCGATCCCGTCCCGGCTGAGCTGGGAGGTCGGGCAGGCGCTGGCCGACTCCCTGGTCGCCCGCTATCTCCAGGACACCGGCGCGTACCCGAGGTCCGTGGGCCTGACCGTGTGGGGCACGTCCGCGATGCGCACCCAGGGTGACGACATCGCCGAGATCCTCGCGCTGCTGGGCTGCCGCCCGGTCTGGGACGACGCCTCGCGCCGGGTGACCGGCTTCGAGGTGATCCCGCTCGCGGAGCTGGGACGGCCGCGCATCGATGTCACGGTCCGCATCTCCGGCTTCTTCCGGGACGCGTTCCCGCACGTGGTGGGGCTCATCGACGACGCGGTACGGGCGGTGGCCGAGCTGGACGAGCCGGCCGAGTCCAACTTCGTCCGGGCGCATGTGGAGGAGGACGCCGCCCAGCACGGCGACCGACGGCGCGCCACGGCCCGTGTCTTCGGCTCGAAGCCGGGCGCGTACGGCGCGGGTCTGCTGCCGCTGATCGACGCGCGGAACTGGCGCAGCGACGCGGACCTCGCCGAGGTCTACGCGGTCTGGGGCGGCTACGCCTACGGCCGCGGGCTCGACGGGCGGGCGGCGCGCGGGGACATGGAGACGGCGTTCCGGCGGATCGCGGTGGCGGCGAAGAACGTCGACACGCGCGAGCACGACCTGGTCGACGCGGACGACTACTTCCAGTACCACGGCGGCATGGTGGCCATGGTGCGGCACCTGACCGGCGAGAACCCCGAGGCGTACGTCGGCGACTCCGCCACCCCGGACCAGGTGAAGACCCGGACGCTGGGCGAGGAGACGCACCGGGTGTTCCGGGCCCGGGTGGTCAACCCGCGCTGGATGGCGGCCATGCGCCGGCACGGCTACAAGGGCGCCTTCGAGATGGCGGCGACGGTCGACTACCTGTTCGGCTACGACGCCACGGCCGGCGTGGTGGACGACTGGATGTACGAGAAGCTCAGCGCCGAGTACGTCTTCGACCCGGAGAACCGGGACTTCATGAAGAAGTCCAACCCGTGGGCGCTGCGCGGCATCACCGAACGGCTGCTGGAGGCGGCGGACCGGGGGCTGTGGGCGGAGCCGGACGCGGACACCCTGGAGCGGCTGCGCGCCACCTACCTCGAGCTGGAGGGCGACTTGGAGGGCGACGACCAGTGACCACCCCCTTTCCTTTCACGGCCGTCGTCGGCCAGGACGATCTGCGGCTCGCGCTGCTGCTGAACGCGGTCAGCCCCGCCGTCGGCGGTGTGCTGGTGCGCGGCGAGAAGGGCACCGCCAAGTCGACTGCCGTGCGTGCTCTTTCGGCGCTGCTGCCCGAGGTGGCCGTGGTGCCCGGGTGCCGGTTCTCCTGTGACCCCGGCTCGCCCGACCCGGCGTGCCCGGACGGGCCGCACGAGCCGGGGGCCGGTGCGGCGCGGCCCGCGCGGATGGTCGAGCTGCCGGTCGGCGCCTCCGAGGACCGGCTGGTCGGCGCGCTCGACATCGAGCGGGCGCTGGCGGAGGGCGTGAAGGCCTTCGAACCCGGCCTGCTGGCCGACGCGCACCGCGGAATCCTGTACGTGGACGAGGTCAACCTCCTCCACGACCACCTGGTGGACCTGCTGCTGGACGCGGCGGCGATGGGTGCCTCGTACGTGGAGCGCGAGGGTGTCTCCGTGCGGCATGCCGCGCGGTTCCTGCTGGTCGGCACCATGAACCCCGAAGAGGGGGAGCTGCGGCCGCAGTTGCTGGACCGGTTCGGGCTGACGGTCGAGGTCGCCGCTTCCCGGGAGCCCGACCAGCGGGTGGAGGTCGTGCGGCGCAGGCTCGCCTACGACGACGATCCGGCCGGTTTCGCCGCGCGGTGGGCGGACGAGGAGGCGGCCGTACGGCAACGGATCGTGGCGGCGAGGGAGTTGCTGCCCTCGGTGCGGCTGGGCGACGGCGCGCTGCGGCAGATCGCGGCGACCTGTGCCGCCTTCGAGGTGGACGGCATGCGGGCCGACATCGTGATGGCGCGTACGGCGACCGCGCTGGCCGCGTGGGCCGGGCGGACCGATGTGCTGGCCGAGGACGTGCGGCAGGCGGCGCTGCTGGCGCTGCCGCACCGCAGGCGCCGCAACCCCTTTGACGCTCCCGGTCTGGACGAGGACAAGCTGGACGAGACCCTGGAGCAGTTCTCCGGGGACGGCTCCGAGGGCGACGAGGACCCCGATCCCGACGGCCCCGGCGGGGGCGGCGGGCAGCCGCAGCCCGATTCCGGTCCGCAGGGCGGCGGGGACACCGCCGCGCGGCCGGAGGCCGGCGAGGGCGGGGAGCCGCAGGCGTCCGGGGCGAAGGAGCAGTCGCCCGTGCGGGCGGCCGAGCCGTTCCGGACCAAGGCGCTGAGCGTGCCCGGGATCGGCGAGGGCGCCGCCGGGCGGCGCTCGCGGGCGCGGACCGAGCACGGGCGCACCACCGGTGCCCGGCGGCCGCAGGGGACGCTGACCAAGCTGCATCTGGCGGCGACCGTGCAGGCGGCGGCGCCGCACCAGCGGGCGCGCGGCCGGTCCGGTCCCGGGCTGGTGGTCCGCCGGGACGATCTGCGGCAGGCGACCCGGGAGGGGCGCGAGGGCAACCTTGTGCTGTTCGTGGTGGACGCCTCCGGATCGATGGCGGCCCGGCAGCGGATGGGTGCCGTGAAGGGTGCCGTGCTGTCGCTGCTGCTCGACGCCTATCAGCGGCGGGACAAGGTGGGGCTGGTGACCTTCCGGGGCGCCGGTGCGGAGGTCGCGCTGCCGCCGACGTCCTCGGTGGACGCCGCCGCCGTACGGCTGGAGTCGCTGCCGACCGGGGGCCGTACGCCGCTGGCGGCCGGGCTGCTGAAGGCGCATGACGTGCTGCGGGTGGAGCGGCTGCGGGATCCGGCGCGGCGGGCGCTGGTCGTCGTGGTGACGGACGGACGGGCCACCGGGGGCCCGGAGCCGGTGGCGCTGGCCGGGCGGGCGGCGCGGCTGTTCGCGGCCGAGGGGGTCGCGTCGGTGGTCGTGGACTGCGAGTCGGGGCCGGTGCGGCTGGGGCTCGCCGGGCAGCTGGCCGGTGAGCTGGGTGGTACGGCCGTCACGCTGGACGAGTTGCGGGCCGACTCGATCGCCGGGCTGGTCAGGGATGTGCAGGGGACGTCGAGGAGGGCCGCGTAATGCCGCAGGGACAGCCGAGTGTGGTGCCGGACGACGGTCTGACGACCCGTCAGCGTCGTAACCGGCCGCTGGTGGTCGTGCACACCGGGATCGGCAAGGGCAAGTCGACCGCCGCGTTCGGGCTCGCGCTGCGCGCCTGGAACCAGGGGTGGCCCATCGGGGTGTTCCAGTTCGTCAAGTCGGCGAAGTGGAAGGTCGGCGAGGAGAACGCGCTGCGGGTGCTCGGTGCCTCGGGCGAGGGCGGCACGGTCGACTGGCACAAGATGGGCGAGGGCTGGTCGTGGGTGCAGCGGGACGCCCAGATGGACAACGAGGAGAAGGCCCGGGAGGGCTGGGAGCAGGTCAAGCGGGACCTGGCCGCCGAGACGTACCGGCTGTACGTGCTGGACGAGTTCGCCTATCCGATGCACTGGGGGTGGGTGGACACCGATGAGGTGGTCGAGGTGCTGCGGGACCGCCCGGGCACCCAGCACGTCGTCATCACCGGGCGGAACGCGCCGGAGAAGCTGATCGACTTCGCGGATCTGGTGACCGACATGTCCAAGGTGAAGCACCCCATGGACGTGGGGCAGAAGGGCCAGAAGGGCATCGAGTGGTGATGTCGTCGGTGCCTCGGCTGGTCATCGCCGCGCCCGCCTCGGGCAGCGGCAAGACCACCGTGGCCACGGGGCTGATGGCCGCGTTCGCCGCGCGGGGGCTCGCCGTGTCCCCGCACAAGGTCGGGCCGGACTACATCGACCCCGGGTACCACGCGCTCGCGACCGGGCGGGTGGGGCGCAACCTCGACGCGTATCTGTGCGGGCCGGAGCTGGTCGCTCCGCTGTTCCTGCACGGGGCGCGGGGGTGCGACCTCGCGGTCGTCGAGGGTGTGATGGGGCTGTACGACGGGGCGGCGGGGGAAGGCGAGCTGGCCTCCACCGCCCATGTGGCCAAGCTGTTGGGCGCTCCGGTGGTGCTGGTCGTCGACGCGTCGTCGCAGTCCCGGTCGGTCGCCGCGCTGGTGCACGGGTTCGTGTCCTGGGATCCGGAGGTGCGGGTCGGGGGCGTGATCCTGAACAAGGTGGGGTCCGACCGGCACGAGGCGCTGTTGCGGGAGGCGCTGGAGTCGGTGGGCGTGCCGGTGGTGGGCGCCTTGCGGCGGGCTCAGCAGGTCTCGACGCCCTCTCGGCATCTGGGGTTGGTGCCGGTCGCCGAACGGCGTTCCGCTGCGGTCGACGCCGTCGCTGATATGGCGGCGCTGGTGGCTCGGGGGTGTGACCTGGAGGCCCTCGAAGCGCTTGCCCGTGCTGCCGGTCCCCTTCCAGGGGGCTCCGCCCCCTGGACCCCCGCCTCGCCCACCCTCGACCCGACTCGGTCGGCCGGAAGGCGGGACGGCCGGGCGGCGTCGGCGCCCGTCGTCGCCGTCGCCGGGGGGTCCGCCTTCACCTTCTCCTACGCCGAGCACACCGAGCTGCTCACCGCCGCCGGTGCCGAGGTCGTCACCTTCGATCCGCTGCGGGACGAGGAACTCCCGGAGGGCACCGCGGGCCTGGTCGTCGGCGGCGGCTTCCCCGAGGTGTACGCGGCCGAGCTGTCGGCCAACGAGCCGCTGCGCAAGGCCGTCGCCGAGCTGGCGCGAAGCGGCGCCCCGGTCGCGGCGGAGTGTGCCGGGCTGCTGTATCTCTGCCGGGAGCTGGACGGGCAGCCGATGTGCGGGGTGCTGGACGCCTCGGCGCGGATGACCGAACGGCTGACGCTCGGCTATCGGGACGCCGTGGCCGTCGGGGACAGTGTGCTGGCCGCCGCGGGGACCCGGATGCGGGGGCACGAGTTCCATCGCACGGTCGTCGAGCCGGGTGCCGGCGCCGCTCCCGCGTGGGGGGTGCGGGCCCCCGTACGGCGGGTCGAAGGTTTCGTACAGCAGGGCGTGCACGCGAGTTATCTGCACACGCACTGGGCCGCGCGGCCCGGTGTCGCCCGTCGGTTCGTGGAGAGGTGCCGGACGTCATGAGCAGCAGGCTGGTCGGGGTCGGGGTCGGTCCCGGGGATCCGGAGCTGGTGACCGTCAAGGGGGTCAACGCGCTGCGGGCCGCCGAGGTCGTCGTCGTACCGGTGATGGACACCGGTGAGCGGGGGCGGGCGGAGGCGACCGTGCTGCATTACGTGGCGCCGGAGAAGGTCGTCCGGGTGGTGTTCGCGCTGAACGAGCGGGAGGACCGGGCGCGCCGGGAGGCGGCCTGGGACGCGGCCGGTGCCACCGTCGCCGGGCTGCTGGAGCGGCATGGCTCGGTCGCCTTCGCGACCATCGGGGACCCGAACGTGTACTCGACGTTCACCTATCTCGCGCAGACCGTCGCGGAGCTGGTGCCGGGGGTCGTGGTGGAGACGGTGCCGGGGATCACCGCGATGCAGGATCTGGCGGCGCGGTCGGGTGCGGTGCTGACCGAGGGCACCGAGCCGCTGACCCTGGTGCCGGTCACCGCCGGGTCGGCGGTGCTGAAGGAGGCGTTGGCCGGGCCGGGGACCGTGGTGGCGTACAAGTTCGGGCGGCAGGCGGCGGAGGTCGCGGCGGCGCTCGCGGAGACCGGGCGGCTCGGGGACGCGGTGTGGGGCTCGGCGCTGGGTCTGCCGGAGGAGTCGGTGCGGCCGGCCGCCGAGCTGGACGGCGCTCCGCTGCCGTATCTGTCGACGCTGATCGCGCCGCCCCGGCGGGACGGCGGGCGGGGCGGCAAGCTGTGAGACCGCGTCCGCGCTCCCGGCGGCGGCACGCGCTCGTGCCGTCAGCCGGACAGGCCCACCACCAGCCAGATGAAGGCCACGCCGGCCACCGTGCACAGCAGGGTGGAGCGGGCGGGGTGTTCGTGGTGGGCCTCGGGGAGGATCTCGGCGGCGGCGAGATAGAGCAGTACGCCGCCGAAGAGGCCCAGATATCCGCCGAGCAGCGGCTCGGGGATGTGGAAGAACACCGTCGACAGGGCGCCCAGCAGGGGTGCCAGGGCGTCGGCGACGAGCATGCCGATGGCGCGCCGGCGGGCGTTGCCGTACAGGCTGGTGATGGTGAAGGTGTTGAAGCCGTCGGCGAAGTCGTGGGCGATCACGGCGAGCGCGACGGCGGCGCCCATGCCGCTGCCCACCTGGAAGGCGGCGCCGATCGCCACCCCGTCCATCGCGCTGTGCCCCACCATCGCGCCGGCCGCCACGAGTCCCACCTCGGGCGCGCGGTGGTCATGGCCCTCGGCGCCGCCGTGCGCGGCCTGCCGGGCGGCCAGGGTGCGCTCCACCAGATGGGCGAGCAGGAAGCCGGTCACGAAGAGCAGCAGCGCGGCGGGCACGCCGAAGACCACGCGGTCGGCCGCGTGCAGTGCCTCCGGCAGCAGGTCCAGGCCGACCACGCCCAGCATGAGACCGCCGGCCAGCCCGAGCACCAGGTGCCGGCGGTCGGTCACGCGCTGAGCCGTCCAGCCGCCGGCCAGCGTCATCAGGAACGCGCCGAGCGCGACGAAGACCGCCATAGGCCCTTGCTATCCGATCGGTGACCGGTCACGCATGTCCGACAGCAACAACCCGCAGTACTCGTAGGAGAGGACCCATCCCATGGCCGATGCCCCCACCGGCAAGGTGACCTTCGTCGGTGCCGGCCCCGGCGCCGCCGATCTGCTGACGTTCCGTGCCGCGCGTGCCATCGCGGAGGCGGACGTGGTGATCTGGGCGGCCAGCCTGGTGCAGGAGGAGGTCCTCCAGCACGCCCGGGAGGGCGCGGAGATCCTCGACTCGGCGACGATGTCGCTGGAGGACGTGGTCGCCGTCTACCGGCGCGCCCACGCGGAGGGGCTGCGGGTCGCCCGCATCCATTCGGGTGACCCCGCCCTGTGGGGCGGCACGCAGGAGCAGGTCGACCGGTGTGCGGAGATCGGCATCGAGACGGAGATCGTGCCCGGTGTGTCCTCGTTCTCCGCGGTGGCCGCGCTGGCCCAGCGGGAGCTGACCATCCCGGAGGTCGCTCAGTCCGTGGTGCTGACCCGGCTGGGCGGCGGCAAGACGCCGATGCCGCCCGGTGAGGAGGTGCGCGAGTTCGCCCGGCACGGCACCACCATGGCGATCTTCCTGTCGGCGGCGCGCAGCGGGCAGCTGGTGCGGGAGCTGCTGGAGGGCGGTTACCCGACCTCGACCCCGGTGGTCGTCGCCTACCAGGCGACCTGGCCGGAGGAGCTGGTCGTCCGGTGCACGATCGGCACGCTGGAGGACACGGTCAAGGAGCACAAGCTCTGGAAGCACACGCTGTTCCTGGTCGGCCCGGCGCTGGACGCGCAGGGCACCCGTTCGCACCTGTACCACCCGGGGCACTTCCACGGCTTCCGCAAGGCGGACCCGGAGGCCCGGCGGGCGCTGCGCGAGCGGGGGGCGAGCAGTTGATCACGGTGGTCGGGGCGGGGACGGGCGCGCCGGTCGGGGCGGACGTCCTCGCCGGGGCCGCGCTCGTCGTCGGCGGGCGGCGGCACCTGGACGCCGTACGGCTGCCGGAGGGCGCCGAGCGGGTGGTGCTGGGGCCGCTGGCGCCCGCCCTGGACACGATCGCCGAGTATGTCGGCAAGGAGCTGCCGGTGACCGTGCTGGCCTCCGGTGATCCCGGGTTCTTCGGGATCGTGCGGGTGCTGGCGGAGCGGTTCGGGACCGAGTGCCTCGATGTGCGGCCGGGGGTGTCCTCGGTGGCGGGGGCGTTCGCGCGGGTCGGGCTGCCCTGGGACGACGCGGTCGTGGTGAGCGCGCACGGCCGGGAGCTGCGGACGGCGGTCAACGTGTGCCGGGCGCGGCCCAAGGTGGCGGTGCTGACCGGTCCGGGCGCCGGGCCCGCCGAGCTGGGTGCGGCGCTCGCGGACCGGGACCGGGTGCTGGTCGTGGTGAGCGCGCTGGGCGATCCGGAGCGGGAGCGGGTGGAGCGGGTGACGCCCGCCGAGGCGGCCGCCCGGGACTGGGGTACGGCGGTGAGCGTGGTGCTGTGCCTGGACGAGGCGCGGGCGCTCGGCGCGGTGCGCACGGTCGCCGGGGTGCCGGAGCCGCCGGCCGGCTGGGCGCTGGACGAGGGGGCGTTCGCGCACCGGGACTCGATGATCACCAAGTTCGAGGTGCGGGCGCTGGCGCTGGCCCGGCTCGGGCCGCGGCTGGGCGATCTGGTGTGGGACGTCGGGGCCGGTTCCGGTTCGGTGGCGGTGGAGTGCGCGCGGCTCGGCGCCGCCGTCGTCGCGGTCGAGAAGACCGGTGACGGGGTCGGGCGGATCCGGGCCAACGCGGCCGCGCACGGCGTCGATGTGACGGTCGTCCAGGGGTCGGCGCCGCAGGCGCTGGCCGGGCTGGAGGACGATCCGGACGCGGTGTTCGTGGGCGGCGGGGGGCGGGAGCTGCCCGCGATCGTCGGCGCGTGCGCGCGGCGGGCGCGGCGGACGGTCGTCGTCGCGATGGCCGCCCTGGACCGGGTGCCGGCGGCGCGTGCGGCGCTCACGGCGGCCGGTCTGGTCTGCGACGGGGTGCTGCTCCAGTCCTCGCGGCTGGCTCCGCTGCCGGGCGACGTGACCCGGCTGGCGGCGACCAATCCTGTGTTTCTGCTGTGGGGCGTACGACCCCCGGCGACTAGCGAAGGAGTAAGTCAGTGATCGGCCTCATTTCCGCCACCGCGGCGGGGGCGGCGGCACGGGACCGGCTGGCCGCGGCCTGGCCGGACCGGACGCGGGTGTACGAGGGTCCCGTGGGCGAGGCCGTGCGGGCCGCGTTCGCGGAGTGCGAGCAGCTGGTGTGCTTCCTCGCGACGGGCGCGGTGGTGCGGCTGGTGGCGCCGCTGCTCGGCGGCAAGGCGGCCGACCCGGGTGTGGTGTGCGTGGACGAGGGCGGCCGGTTCGCGGTGTCGCTGCTCGGCGGGCACGGCGGCGGCGCCAATGAACTCGCCTCGCGGGTCGCGGAGGTGCTGGGCGCGGAGCCGGTGGTGACGACCGCCACGGACGCGGTCGGGCTGCCCGGCCTGGACATGCTCGGCCTGCCCTACGAGGGGTCGGTCGCGCTGGTCTCGCGTGCGCTGCTGGACGGTGAGCCGGTCGCGCTCAAGGCCGAGGTGCCGTGGCCGCTGCCGCCGCTGCCGACCGCGCCGCAGGGGTCGTACACGATCCGGGTGACCGACCGGGCGGTGCCGGCGGGCGAGCGGGAGGTGCTGCTGCGGCCGCCGTCGCTGGTGGTCGGCGTCGGCGCGTCCCGGGGCGCGCCGGCCGAGGAGGTTCTCGCGCTGGTCGAGGGGGCCCTGGCGGAGGCGGGACTGTCGGTGCGGTCGGTGGCCGAACTGGCCACCGTGGACGCCAAGGCGGAGGAGCCGGGTCTGCTGGCCGCCGCCGAGCGGCTGGGGGTGCCGCTGGTGACGTACCCGGCCGAGGAGCTGGCCGCCGTGGCGGTGCCGAACCCGTCCGACGCGCCGCTCGCGGCGGTCGGCACGCCGTCGGTCGCGGAGGCCGCCGCGCTGCTGCGCGGTGGTGAACTCCTGGTGCCCAAGCGGAAGTCGGCCATGGCGACGTGTGCCGTGGTACGGCGTCCGGGGCGCGGGCGGCTCGCGGTGGTCGGGCTCGGCCCGGGCGCCCGGGACCTGCTCACCCCGCGCGCGGTGGCCGAGCTGCGGCGGGCGTCGGTGCTGGTCGGCCTGGACCAGTACGTGGACCAGATCCGCGATCTGCTGCGGCCCGGCACCCGGGTGCTGGAGTCGGGGCTCGGCGCGGAGGAGGAGCGGGCCCGTACGGCCGTGGCGGAGGCCCGGCGCGGGCAGGCGGTGGCGCTGATCGGCAGCGGTGACGCGGGGGTGTACGCCATGGCCTCGCCGGCGCTCGCCGAGGCGTCCGACGACATCGACGTGGTCGGGGTGCCGGGGGTGACGGCGGCACTGGCCGCCGGGGCGATCCTGGGCGCGCCGCTGGGCCACGACCATGTCTCCATCAGCCTGTCCGATCTGCACACGCCGTGGGAGGTCATCGAGCGGCGGGTGCGGGCGGCGGCCGAGTCGGACCTGGTGGTCACCTTCTACAACCCGCGCTCGCGGGGCCGGGACTGGCAGCTGCCCAAGGCGCTCGGCATCCTCGCCGAGCACCGGGAGCCGACCACTCCGGTCGGTGTGGTGCGCAACGCGTCCCGGCCGGACGGGACGAGCCGGGTCACCACCCTGGCCGGGCTGGATCCGGCGACGGTCGACATGATGACGGTCGTGACCGTGGGCAACACCGCGACCCGCATCGTCGCGGGCCGCATGGTGACCCCGCGCGGCTACCGCTGGCAGGCATCGCAGGAGGAGACCGAGTGAGCCGCGTCGTCCACCCCATCGAGCAGGAGTCCTTCCGGCGGCTGCGCGCCCGCCTGGACACCTCGCACTTCCCGCCGCTGACCCGGGCGGTGGTGGAGCGGGTCATCCACTCCGCCGCCGACCTGGAGTACGCGACCGATCTCGTCATGGCCGAGGACGACCTGGTGGCGGCGCATGCCGCGCTGCACGCCGGGGCGCCGGTGGTGGTGGACGTGGAGATGGTCGCGGCCGGCATCACCCGGCGGGAGACCGTGTGCCGGCTCAAGGACGCGAAGGCCGGTCCGGGACTGACCCGTTCGGCGCACGCGATCCGGCTCGCCTACGAGCAGGTCGGGCCGGGCGCGCTGTGGGTCATCGGCTGTGCGCCGACCGCCCTGGAGGAGCTGTTGACCCTGGACGCCTCCCCCGCACTCGTCATCGGTCTGCCCGTCGGTTTCGTCGGCGCGGCCGAGTCCAAGGCCGCGTTGCGGGAGAGCGGGCTGCCCGCCGTGAGCAACGTGTCCGAGAAGGGCGGGTCGGCGGTCGCCGCCGCCGCGCTCAACGCCCTGCTGTACCACCCCGTTTCGTCTGAGGAGATCTCGTGACCACCCCGCCCGCCCTGCTCATCGCCGGACACGGCACGCGTGACGACGCCGGCGCCGAGGCGTTCCGCGACTTCGTACGGGAACTGGGGCGCCGCCACCCGGAGCTGCCCGTCGCGGGCGGCTTCATCGAGCTGTCCCCGCCGCCGCTGGGCGAGGCCGTCACCGAGCTGGTGCAGCGGGGGGTGCGGCGGTTCGCTGCGGTGCCGCTGATGCTGGTGTCCGCCGGGCACGCCAAGGGTGACATCCCGGCCGCGCTGGCCCGGGAGAAGGAGCGGCACCCGGGCATCTCGTACACCTACGGCCGTCCGCTCGGCCCGCACCCGGCGCTGCTGGGTGTGCTGGAGCGGCGCCTGGACGAGGTGCTGGACGGCGTGGACCGCGCGGAGGTGACGGTGCTGCTGGTCGGGCGCGGCTCGACCGACCCGGACGCCAACGCCGAGGTGCACAAGGCGGCGCGGCTGCTGTGGGAGGGCCGCGGGTACGCCGGGGTGGAGACGGCGTTCGTGTCGCTCGCGGCGCCGGACGTGCCGAGCGGGCTGGACCGGTGCGCGCGGCTGGGCGCGCGGCGGATCGTCGTCCTGCCGTACTTCCTGTTCACCGGCATCCTGCCGGACCGGGTGCGGCAGCAGACCGAGGAGTGGGCGGCCGCGCACCCGGAGACCGAGGTGCGGTCGGCCGATGTCATCGGGCCGGAGCCGGAGCTGCTGGACCTGGTCATGGAGCGGTACGCGGAGGCCGTCAAGGGCGATCTGCGCATGAACTGCGACTCGTGCGTGTACCGGATCGCGCTGCCGGGCTTCGAGGACAAGGTGGGGCTGCCGCAGCAGCCGCACTTTCACCCGGACGACGACGGTCACGACCACGGGCATGGACACGGGCACCACCATCACGGGGGGCACTCGCACAGCCATGCGCACTGAGGGCACGGGGCCGGATCTGCGTCATCACGGGGACGCGGAGGTACGGGACGACGGGGCGGCGCTGGTCGACCTCGCCGTCAACGTCCGTGCCGACACGCCTCCCACCTGGCTGCGCGAGCGGATCGCCTCTTCGCTGCCGTCCCTCGCGGCCTACCCGGACGGGCGGGCCGCGCGGGCGGCGGTGGCGGCGCGGCACGGGCTGCCGGTGGAGCGGGTGCTGCTGACGGCGGGGGCGGCGGAGGCGTTCGTGCTGCTCGCCCGCGCTCTGAAGGTGCGCCGGCCGGTCGTGGTGCACCCGCAGTTCACCGAGCCGGAGGCCGCGCTGCGGGATGCCGGGCACACCGTGGACCGGGTGCTGCTGCGCGCGGAGGACGGGTTCCGGCTGGATCCGGCGGCCGTGCCGGAGGACGCCGACCTGGTGGTCGTCGGCAACCCGACGAACCCGACGTCCGTGCTGCACCCGGCCGGCCTGGTCGCCCGGCTGGCCCGGCCGGGCCGCACGCTGGTGGTGGACGAGGCGTTCATGGACGCGGTGCCGGGTGAGCGGGAGGCGCTGGCCGGGCGGACGGATGTGCCGGGTCTGGTGGTGCTGCGGAGCCTGACCAAGACGTGGGGGCTGGCCGGGCTGCGGATCGGGTACGTGCTGGCCGCGCCGGAGACCGTCGCCGCGCTGGAGCGGGCCCAGCCGCTGTGGCCGGTGTCGACCCCGGCGCTGGCCGCGGCGGAGGCGTGTGTGACGCCGAGGGCGCTGGCGGAGGCGGGTCACGCGGCGCACCGGATCGCCGCGGACCGGGCCCATCTGGTGGCGGGGCTGGCGGAGTTCGCGGCGCGGGGGGTGCGGGTGGTGTCCCCCGCGGAGGGGCCGTTCGTGCTGGCGCGGATGCCGGATGCCGCCGTGGTACGGCGCCGGTTGCGGGACCTTGGTTACGCGGTGCGGCGGGGGGACACGTTTCCGGGGCTCGGTGCGGAGTGGGTGCGGATCGCCGTGCGGGACCGTGCCACCGTCACCGGGTTTCTGACGGCGCTGTCGGCCGCGCTGTCGTAGCCCGGCAGGCCGCTCCCCGGCCGGTGGGACCTCCGGCCGGGGAGCGGCGTGCGGGAAGGGTGGTCAGCCCTTGCGGCGGCGGGCCACCAGGGTCACTCCCCCGCCGGCCAGCACCAGGGCGAGCGCGCCGCCCGCGAGGTACGGGGTCGCCGAGCTGCCGCCGGTCTCGGCGAGGTCGGCGCGGGCTCCCTGCGGCCGCACGTCGGCGGCCGGGTCGTGGCTCGGTACCGGGTGGCTGCTCGCCGGGGCGCTCGGCGCGGCCGGGGACTGGCAGGTGGCCTCGGCGAGGGTGACGGTTCCCTCGACGTCGGCCACGTTCAGCTTCAGGGGGTTGACGGAGACCTTGAGCCGGAGGGCGGTCGCGGCGGCCGTGCGGGAGGTGGTGCGCCGCTGTGCGAGGTCGAGGCGGACCTCGCCGACGCCGGGCACCGTGACCTGGGTCGGGCCGCCGGCGGTCAGGGTGACGCGCTTGCCGAGGACGGTGACGGCGCCGAGGACGTTCGCCTCGGCGGTCGGTGCCTTGCCGGCCTCGCAGGTGGCCTTGGCGGTGACCGTGCCGACCTCGATCAGGGACAGCAGCGGCAGGCCGGGGACGTGCAGCCGGGCGTGGGCGAGCCGGACCGAGCCCTCGGCGCGCTGTGCGGTCGCCGTGGCCGTGGCCTGGGCGACGTCGGCGCCGAGGACCGTGAAGGGCTTGCCGCCGTCCACGCCGTCGAGCCGGGCGGACAGGGCCGTGCGGTCGGCGCTCTGCGGTGCCCGGACCTCGTTGAGGGAGACCGCGAGCGGGACGTCGACGGTCTTGTCGAGCAGGGACACGTCGAGCCCGGTGCGCAGGACGACGGCGGAGGCGCGACCGTGGTCGGTGGTCGCGTGCGCGGTGCCCGCGCCCAGGGCCGCCGGCGCGGCCGCCAGGGCGGTGACCGTCGCGACGGCGGCCAGCCGGCGTGCGGGCAGGCGGAAGTTGTTGCTGTTCAAGGTGGTGGGACCCCCAGAAGAAACCTGTTTGGGACCCGTCAACCTTGTACCCACTACGGGTGAACGGTCAGCGATCTGCGACCACTTCACTCATACGTGAATATTCCGCACGGTTCTTCGAATCACCGGGCACAGGCGTTCCGTTACCCGACCACAATCCCGCGCAGCACCACCCGGCGCGGCGCTGCCAGTACCCGTACGTCGGCCCGCGGATCGGACTCGTACACCACCAGGTCGGCCGGCGCCCCCTCCTCCAGGCCGGGGCGGCCGAGCCAGGCGCGGGCCGCCCAGCTGGTGGCCGCGAGGGCGTCGACCGGCGGGATGCCGGCGGCGACCAGCTCGGCGACCTCGTCGGCGACCAGGCCGTGGGCCAGCGAGCCGCCGGCGTCGGTGCCGACGAACACCGGGATCCCGGCGTCGTAGGCGCTGCGCACGGTGTCGTAGCGGCGCTCGTGCAGCCGGCGCATATGGGCCGACCAGCGGGGGAACTTGGACTCGCCGCCGTCGGCGAGGCGCGGGAAGGTGGCGATGTTGACGAGGGTGGGGACGATCGCGACCCCCCGCTCGGCGAAGAGCGGGATCAGCTCCTCGGTCAGGCCGGTCGCGTGCTCGATGCAGTCGATGCCCGACTCGACCAGGTCGCGCAGCGAGCTTTCGGCGAAGCAGTGGGCGGTGACCCGGGCGCCGAGCCGGTGTGCCTCGGCGATGGCCGCCGCCACCGCCTCGCGGGGCCAGCAGGGGGCGAGGTCGCCGAGGTCGCGGTCGATCCAGTCGCCGACCAGCTTGACCCAGCCGTCGCCGCGCCGGGCCTCCTGGGCGACATAGCCGACCAGGCCGTCCGGTTCGGTCTCCCAGGCGTAGTTGCGGATGTAGCGGCGGGTGCGGGCGATGTGCCGGCCGGCCCGGATGATCCGGGGCAGGTCGGCGCGGTCGTCGATCCAGCGGGTGTCGGAGGGCGAGCCCGCGTCCCGGATCAGCAGGGTGCCGGCCTCCCGGTCGGTCAGCGCCTGCTTCTCGGCGGTCTCCGCGTCCACCGGGCCGTGCGCGTCGAGGCCCACATGGCAGTGCGCGTCGACCAGGCCGGGTAGCGCCCAGCCCTCGACGGTCCGGACGTCCCGGGCGCCCGCGGGACGCTCGTAGGCGACCCGGCCCCCGACCACCCACAGCTCGTCGCGGACGTCCTCGGGCCCGGCGAGGACCCGGCCCTTCACATGCAGCACCGGCTGATCGCTCATACCGGCACCTTAGTGAGCGCTGCCCCGGTGTGGTGAGTGAGCTATGCCTCCGCTTTTCCGACCTGGTCGGAGGTTTCCTCCTCGACCTCGGCCATCGCCGGGTCGAGCAGCCGGGAGAGGAAGTGGCGGGTGCGTTCGTGCTGCGGGTCGCCGATGACCTGCTCGGGCCGGCCGTCCTCGACGATCACTCCGCCGTCCATGAAGACGACCCGGTCGGCGACCTCGCGGGCGAAGCTCATCTCATGGGTGACGACCATCATGGTCATGCCCTCCCGGGCGAGCCTGCGCATCACCGCGAGGACGTCCCCGACCAGCTCGGGGTCGAGTGCGGAGGTCGGCTCGTCGAAGAGCATCACCTCGGGGCCCATGGCGAGGGCGCGGGCGATGGCGACGCGCTGCTGCTGGCCGCCGGAGAGGGAGGCCGGGTAGGCGTCCGCCTTCTCGGCCAGACCGACGCGGTCCAGGTTCTCCGCGGCGATCCGCGCGGCGGTCGCCTTGTCCCGCTTGAGGACCCGGCGCTGCGGCAGCGTGAGGTTCTCGGTGACGCTCAGGTGCGGGAAGAGGTTGAACTGCTGGAAGACCATGCCGATCCGGCGGCGTACGGCGTCGATGTCGACGTCGGGGTCCGTCAGCTCGGTGCCGCCGACGAACACCCGCCCCCGGGTCGGCTCCTCCAGCAGGTTCACACAGCGCAGCAGGGTCGACTTGCCGGAGCCGGAGGGCCCGATCACACAGACGACCTCGCCCTGTTGGATCTCCAGGTCGATGCCGCGCAGGACCTGGTTGTCACCGAAGGACTTGTGCAGGTCCTGGACGCGGATCTCGGGGCGGGTCACCGGATCTCCCTACGGGCCTTGGTTTCCATACGGCGCACGACGAGGCTGAGCGGGATCGTGATCAGCAGATAGCACAGGCCCGCGACCAGGATCGGCGTGGAGTTGGCGGTCTGGCTGGCCAGGTCGTTGCCGAACTTGGACAGTTCGCGCTCCTCCAGGGTGACCCCCAGGAACAGCACCAGCGAGGAGTCCTTGAAGAGCAGCACGAGTTCGTTGGTCAGGGGCGGCAGGATGATCCGGAAGGCCTGCGGCAGGATGATCGAGACCATGGCCCGCGCGGGCGAGAAGCCGAGCGAGCGGGCCGCCTCCATCTGCCCCTTGGGCACGGCCTGGATGCCCGCGCGGATGGTCTCCGCCATGTACGCGGCGGAGACCAGCCCCAGCGCGACGGCGACCTTTCCGTAGGTACCGCCCGGGTACTGGACGCTGGGGAAGGCGAGCGGCACGCCGACGCCGACGAAGATGAAGATCAGCAGCGCGGGCAGGCCCCGGAAGACCTCGATGTAGATGCCGGCGAGCCAGCGGTACGGCCCCACGGACGACAGCCGCATCAGCGCGATGACCATGCCGAGGGCCAGGCCGACGGCGAAGCCGGACAGCGTGTACAGCACGGTGTTCTTCAGGGCCACCGTGATGAGGTCCGGGAACAGCTGCTCGGCGATATGGACCTGGGCGAACTGGTTCTTCAGCCGGCCCCAGTCCGCGGCGACCGCGAAGGCGATCACCGCGGCGACGAAGACGGCGTACTGCGCGGCCCGCGAGACCCGGCGCTTCTGCCGCCGGGTCAGCCCCTTCTTCTTCGGCTGTACCTCGGTGTCCAGCGCGGTCATGAGGCGGCGGGAGAGGCCACGGAGGAGTCGTACGGGCCGATCCACTGCTCGTAGAGCTTCTTGTAGGTGCCGTCGGCCTTGGCCTGCTTCAGCGCCTTGTTGATGGCCTCGCGCAGGGCCGTGTTGCCCTTCTTGACCGTGAAGCCGTACTGCTCGCCGGTCTTGAGGTTGTCGACGACCTTGAACTTGTCGGCGTTGGCCTTGTCCTTCAGCCAGCCCTGGACCACCGGGTAGTCGATGACGACGGCCTGGACCTGGCCGGTGCGCAGGCCGTTGAGGACGGCGTCGGAGGAGGCGAAGGAGACGGGGTCGAAGCCCTTGCTCTTGACGTAGTCCTCACCGGTCGTCTGCGCCTGGGCGCCGAGCTTCTTGCCCTTGGTCTTCACATCGGCGAGCGAGGTGATGCCACTGCTCTTGTCGACCAGGACCGCCTGGGTCGCCTCGAAGTACGGGTCCGAGAAGTCGACGTTCTTCTTGCGCTCGGCGGTGATGGTCATGCCGGCGGCGGCCAGGTCGCACTGGCCGGAGTTCAGGAAGGCGCCGGTCTTGAAGTTCTCGAACGGCGTGTCGAGGATCTGCTGCTTGACGCCGAGGTCCTTGGCGACGAGGTCGATCAGGGAGACGTCGAAGCCCTGCACCTTGCCGTTGATCTCCGACTGGAACGGCGGGTACGGCAGGTGGGTGCAGGTCGTGAGCTGCCCGGCCTTGACCAGGTGGACGCCCTTGACGGTGGTCTTGCCCCCCGAGTCGCTGGAGGAGCAGCCGGCCGCGACGAGCACGAGTCCGGCGGTCGCGGTGGTGGCGGCCAGAAGGCGGGTCCGGCGCCCGAGGACGGATTTCATGGGGGCTCTCCAGTGGGGGGAACAGTGGCTTCCGATTATAAGGAGATGTTTGAGGCTCTCAAATCAAACCGATGGTCACAAGCTGCTTCGACCTAAGATCGAGGGAGTTGACCTTGGCAGTTGTCCGTCCGGGACCGACCGATACCGACTTCCGACACCGAAAAGAGATGCCGTCGTGACCCATCCCCTCCTCGACCTGCCCCCGCTGAGTGCCGAGCGCTTCGCCGCCATCGAGGACCGGGTGGCGCGACTGCTGGACACCCGGCAGGACGTGCTGATCACCCAGGGTGAGGCGCTGCTGCCGCTGGAGGGCGCGATCCGCGCGGCGGCCGGTCCGGGCACGGTGGCGCTGAACGTGATCACCGGCCCGTACGGGCAGACCTTCGGGAACTGGCTGCGGGACGCGGGGGCGACGGTGCACGACCTCTCCGTTCCCTTCCACACGGCCGTGACCGCCGAACAGATCCGGGAGGCGCTGACCGAGCACCCCGAGACCGACTTCGTCTCGCTGGTGCACGCGGAGGCGGCGACCGGCAACACCAACCCGGTCGCGGAGATCGGCGCGGTGGTCCGGGAGCACGGCGCGCTCTTCTACCTGGACGCGGTGGCCTCCGTGGGCGCGGAGCCGGTGCTGCCGGACGCGTGGGGCGTGGACCTGTGTGTGATCGGGGCGCAGAAGGCGATGGGCGGGCCGGCCGGGGTGTCGGCGATCTCGGTGAGCGAGCGGGCGTGGGCCCGGATGGCGGCGAACCCGAACGCGCCGCGCCGCTCCTACCTCTCCCTGCTGGACTGGAAGGAGCGCTGGCTGGACGCCGGCCGCACGGCGCTGCCGCACGCTCCGGCGCAGCTGGAGATGCTGGCACTGGACGCATGTCTGGAGCGGATCGAGTCGGTGGGGCTGGACGCGTGGACGGCCCGGCACCGCGATGCCGCGCTGGCCGCGCGGGCGGGTGCGGTGGCCCTGGGCCTGGGGCTCGAGCCGTATGTGTACGAGGAGCGGGACGCGGCGCCGGTCGCCACGACCCTGCGGGTGCCGGCGGGGGCCGTGGCGTCGGAGGTGGTGGCCCGGGCGCTGGCGGCCGACCCGGCGCTGCCGCTCGCGGCCGGCGGCGGCGCGCTGGCCAAGGAGATGATCCGGGTCAACCACTACGGGGCGGACGCGCGGCCCGAGGTGGTCGAGGCCTGCCTCGCCGCTCTGGGCACGGCCCTCACGCAGTCGCGGTGACCCGCGCCCGGGCCGGCCGGGCACACGGTCCGATGTCAGTGGCGGCTGCCATCCTCGCGGCATGACCACGGACGACGGCAACACCCCGCAGACCCTTCCCGACGGCCGCCCGATCCCGCTGCTGACCGGCCCCGAAACGGCCGTGCTGGAGAGCTGGCTGGACTTCCACCGGGCCACGCTGGAGCTGAAGTGCCGGGGGCTGGACGACGCGCAGCTCCGGCGGGCGCCGGCCGAGCCGTCGGAGCTGACCCTGCTGGGGCTGGTGCAGCACCTCGCCGAGGTGGAGCGGCACTGGTTCCAGCGGGTGCTGGCGGGGCTGGACGTGCCGCCGGTCTTCGACGAGGAGACCGGGTACGCCCTCGACCCGGGACGCGGCCCGGAGCAGGCGCTGGCGGCGTGGCGGCGGGAGGTCGCCCGGGGGCGCGAACTGAGCGCGGGGCGGTCGCCGGACGACACCGGGCGGATGGTCGACGGACCGGCGGCGGGGGCGGAGGTCAGCTTGCGGTGGGTGCTCATCCATCTCATCGAGGAATACGCCCGGCACAACGGGCATGCCGACATTCTTCGGGAACGCATCGACGGCGCCACCGGCGTATGAATTCAATTCACCTACACAACCCCCGCGAATTCTCCGAATTCCTAGGTCGATAGCTTCCCGTCTTCTTCTGCCCGCTTTTTGCAAGGCTAAACAACCAAGATTTCCGATGGGTTTCAGGGCTGTGACACACCCCACAACAGGGTAGATTTGTCCGGGTTTGCCATGGGGCAAACCCGGCATATCACTAAGGGCGATCAGCACCTCGGCGATCACGCCCGTGCATTTTCTAATTCGCCTCGCTAAATTCGTGCCGCATGACTGCCGCACCCGCAGACCTGTTGATCGACCGACCGGAGACAGCCGACGGACCCGCGCTCTGGCGGCTCGCCAAGGAATCGAAAACCCTCGACCTGAACTCCTCGTACAGCTATCTGCTGTGGTGCCGGGACTTCGCCGGCACCTCGGCGGTGGCGCGGGGTGCGGACGGCACTCCGGTCGGTTTCGTCACCGGGTATGTGCGGCCCGACCGCCCCCGCACCCTGCTCGTCTGGCAGGTGGCCGTCGACTCCGCCCACCGCGGCCGGGGCATCGCCGCGGCGCTGCTGGACGGGCTGACCGCCCGGCTGACCGCCGAGCGCGGCATCACGGACGTGGAGACCACGATCACGCCCGGCAACACCGCCTCCGAGCGGCTGTTCACCTCGTTCGCCGCCCGGCACGGCGCGGGCTGCGAACGCGAGGTGCTGTTCCCCGCCGACCTGTTCCCGGACGGCGCGCACGACCCCGAAGTCCTTTACCGCATCGGCCCGTTGACCGACTCCACCGCCCACTGAGGAGCGATTCACCGTGACCATCACCCAGCCCGACCTGAGCGTCTTCGAGACCCTCGAGTCCGAGGTGCGCAGCTACTGCCGCGGCTGGCCCACCGTCTTCGACCGTGCGCAGGGCAGCCGGATGTACGACGAGGACGGCCATGCGTACCTCGACTTCTTCGCCGGGGCCGGCTCACTCAACTACGGCCACAACAACCCCGTACTCAAACGGGCGTTGATCGACTATCTCGACCGGGACGGGGTGGTGCACGGCCTGGACATGTCGACCACGGCCAAGCGCACATTCCTCCAGACCTTCCAGGACCTGGTGCTGCGCCCGCGGGACCTGCCGTACAAGGTCATGTTCCCGGGGCCGACCGGCACCAACGCGGTCGAGTCGGCGCTGAAGCTGGCCCGCAAGGTCAAGGGCCGGGAGGCGATCGTGTCGTTCACGAACGCCTTCCACGGGATGTCCCTGGGCTCCCTCGCCGTCACCGGCAACGCCTTCAAACGGGCCGGCGCCGGCATCCCGCTGGTGCACGGCACCCCGATGCCGTTCGACAACTACTTCGACGGCACGGTCCCGGACTTCCTCTGGTTCGAGCGGCTGCTGGAGGACCAGGGCTCCGGGCTCAACAAGCCCGCGGCCGTGATCGTGGAGACCGTGCAGGGCGAGGGCGGCATCAACGTGGCCCGCGCGGAGTGGCTGCGGGCGCTCGCCGACCTGTGCGAGCGGCAGGACATGCTGCTGATCGTCGACGACATCCAGATGGGGTGCGGCCGTACCGGCGCCTTCTTCTCCTTCGAGGAGGCCGGGATCACCCCGGACATCGTCACGGTGTCCAAGTCCATCAGCGGCTACGGGCTGCCGATGTCGCTGTGCCTGTTCAAGCCCGAGCTGGACATCTGGGAGCCGGGCGAGCACAACGGCACCTTCCGCGGCAACAACCCGGCGTTCGTCACCGCCACCGCGGCCCTGGAGACGTACTGGACCGACGGCTCCGCGATGGAGAAGCAGACCCGCACCCGGGGCGAGCAGATCGAACAGGCGCTGATCTCCATCACCGAGGAGAACCTCTCCGACGTACGGGAGTACCGCGGCCGCGGTCTGGTGTGGGGCCTGGAGTTCCACGAGAAGGCGCGCGCCTCGCGGGTGGCCCGGCGCGCCTTCGAGCTGGGGCTGCTGATCGAGACGTCCGGCCCGGAGGGCGAGGTCGTCAAGCTGCTGCCCGCGCTCACCATCACCCCGGACGAGCTGGACGAGGGCCTGCGGGTGCTCGCCCGCGCCGTCCGCGAAACCGTCTGAACCACCGACAGGAAGTACGCACACGTGATCGTCCGATCGTTCAAGGAGATCGAAGGCACCGACCGGCATGTCAAGGCCCGGTCCGGTACCTGGGAGAGCAAGCGGATCGTCCTGGCCAAGGAGCGGGTCGGCTTCTCCCTGCACGAGACCGTCCTGTACGCCGGGACCGAGACGTCGATGTGGTACGCCAACCACATCGAGGCCGTCGTCTGCACCAGGGGCGAGGCCGAACTCACCGACCACGAGACCGGGCGGACGTACACCATCACGCCCGGCACCATGTACCTCCTCGACGGCCACGAGCGGCACACGCTGAAGGTCAAGGAGGACTTCCACTGCCTCTGCGTGTTCAACCCGCCCGTCACCGGACGGGAGGACCACGACGAGAACGGCGTCTACCCGCTGCTCACCGAGCCCGAGGAGGTGTGAGAACCCATGACCACCGTCACCGATCTCTACCCCAGCCGCGGCACCACCGAGGTGACCGTCCCGCGCCAGGACCCGGTCGTCTGGGGGTCCCCCGACACGCCCGGCCCGATCGCGACCGCCGACCTCCAGCGGTACGAGCGTGACGGCTTCCTCGCCGTCGACCAGCTGATCACCCCGGACGAGGTCGCCGTCTACCAGCGCGAGCTGGACCGGCTGGTGAACGACCCGGCGATCCGCGCCGACGAGCGGTCCATCGTCGAGCCGAAGTCCAAGGAGATCCGCTCGGTCTTCGAGGTGCACCGGATCAGCGAGGTGTTCGCGGAGCTGGTGCGCGATCCCCGGGTGGTCGGCCGGGCCCGGCAGATCCTCGGCTCGGACGTGTACGTCCACCAGTCCCGGATCAACGTCAAGCCCGGGTTCGGCGCGAGCGGCTTCTACTGGCACTCGGACTTCGAGACCTGGCACGCCGAGGACGGCCTGCCGCGCATGCGCACGGTGTCCGTCTCGATCGCGCTGACCGAGAACTACGACACCAACGGCGGGCTCATGATCATGCCGGGCTCGCACCGGACGTTCCTGGGCTGCGCCGGTGCCACGCCGAAGGACAACTACAAGAAGTCGCTCCAGATGCAGGACGCGGGCACCCCGTCCGACGAGGCGCTGACGCAGCTGGCGGGCGAGTACGGCATCCGGCTGTTCACCGGAAAGGCCGGCTCGGCGACCTGGTTCGACTGCAACTGCATGCACGGCTCGGGCGACAACATCACCCCGTTCCCGCGCAGCAATGTGTTCATCGTGTTCAACAGCGTGGAGAACACGGCGGTGGAGCCGTTCGCGGCCCCGGTGCGCCGGCCGGAGTTCATCGGCGCGCGGGACTTCACCCCGGTGAGGTGACCCGCTGAGCACCGGGCCGGGGCCTTCTCGTGTGGGACGGGAGGCCCCGGCCCGGCTGGTGCCGTCAGCCGGCCAGCGCGTCCAGCAGCCGGTCCACGTCGGCCTCCGTGTTGTAGAGGTGGAAGGAGGCGCGCAGATTGCCCGCGCGGTCGGAGACCTCGATCCCGGCCCGGCTCAACTCGCCCTGGCGGGAGCCGAGTCCGGGCACGGAGACGATCGCCGAGCCGGGGGCGGGCAGCGGCGGGTGGCCGAGCGCCGCGAGCCCCTGCCGGAAGCGGTCGGCGAGCCCGAGGTCATGGGCGTGTACGGCGGCCACGCCCAGCTCCTCGATCAGCGCCAGGGAGTGCCGCACCCCGGTGTAGGTGAACAGGGCGGGGCTGACGTCGAACCGGCGGGCGGAGTGGGCGAGTTCGGTGACCGGGCCGTAGCAGCTGTTCCAGGGCTCCTCGGCCGCGACCCAGCCCGCGAGCAGCGGGGAGAGGCCGCCGAAGTCCTCGGGCACGACGAGGAAGGCGGCGCCGTGCGGGCCGAGCAGCCACTTGAAGGTGGTGCACACGGTGAAGTCGTAGGCGTCGGCGTCCATCGGCAGCCAGCCCGCGGCCTGGGAGAAGTCGACGCAGGTGCGGGCGCCGTGGGTGCGGGCGGCCTCGCGCAGCGCGGGCAGGTCGGCGATCCGGCCGTCGGCGGACTGGGCGGCGCTGACCGAGACGAGCGCGGTGCCGGGCCGCACGGACTCGGCGAGCCGCTCCAGCGGGACCGCGCGCACCTTGAGGTCGCCGCGGCTGTGGAAGGGGTTCACCACGGAGGTGAAGTCGTCCTCGGCGGTGAGCACTTCGGCGCCCGCGGGCAGCGAGGCGGCGACCAGCCCGGTCTGGCTGGCCACGGAGGCCCCCGCCGCCACCCGGGACACCGGCACTCCGGCGAGCCGGGCGAACGCGGCACGGGCAAGCTCCACGTCCTCGAACAGCGGGTCGAGGGGGCGGCCGTCGGCCCTGATCTCCGCCGCCGCGCGCAGGGCGGTGACGGTGCGGGCGGGCAGCAGCCCGCTGCTCGCGGTGTTCAGGAAGGTGTTCTTCGGGCTGAACTCGGCGCGGACGAGGCTCTCGAAGGTCTCCATGCCCCCACTCTGCGGGCCAGGGAACCCCTCGTCCATTGCGAATTTTTGCGTGGATCCGCTTAGCAGGGCTTATACATCCGCGCCGACCTGCGGTTCCGTCCCTCCTCAGCCCTGCTGCGGCACCGCGCACCCGTCCGGGCCGCAGGCCTCGGCGTCGCCCTGCCGGACCAGCTTCAGCGGCGAGCGCTCGCCCCAGGCCTGGGTCAGCGCCTGGGTGAAGACCTCGGCGGGCTGGGCGCCGGAGACGCCGTAGGTGCGGTCGAGGACGAAGAACGGCACACCGGTCGCGCCGAGCTGGGCGGCCTCCTGCTCGTCGGCGCGGACCTCGGCGGCGTAGGCGTCCGGGTCGGCGAGCACCGCGCGGGCGGCCTCCGCGTCCAGGCCCGCCTCGACGGCCAGCTCCACCAGCCGCTCGTCGCCCTCGGTGAACACGGAGCGCTCCTCGGCGAAGTTCGCCCGGTACAGGATCTGGATCAGCTCGTCCTGCCGGCCGTGCTCCTTGGCGAGGTGCAGCAGCCGGTGCATGTCGAAGGTGTTGCCGTGGTCCCGGCCCCGGGTGCGGTACTCCAGGCCCTCGGCCGCGGCCTGCACGCCCAGGTTGTCCTCGCCCGCCTGGGCCTGCGCCTCGCTGATGCCGTACTTCTTCGCGATCATCGGGACGACCGGCCCGGTGTCGCCCTTGGCGCGGCCCGGGTCCAGTTCGAAGGAGCGGTGCACCACCTCGACCTCGTCGCGGTGCGGGAAGGCAGCCAGCGCCTTCTCGAAGCGGGCCTTGCCCACGTAGCACCAGGGGCAGGCGATGTCGCTCCAGATCTCGACGCGCATTCTTCGGCTCTCTCCAGGTCGTACCGGTCGCGGAGGCTGTCTCCGCCCGGTACGTGAACGTTCAAGGAGGAACGTTTCATTCCCCCGGGGCGACGGCGTACCGCAGGAACAGGTGGTGATCGCCGTCCGCGGGCGGGTTCTCGGGGTCCGGGACCCAGCCCTGGCGGGCGTAGAAGGCCTGGGCGCGGCGGTTGTCCACGTGCACGTCGAGGACGGCCGCGCGCCGGCCGTCGGCCCGCCACTCCGCCACGCAGGCCGCGTGCAGGGCCGTACCGATGCCGGAGCGCCAGCGGTCGGGGTCGACGTGGAACTGGTACAGCTTGACGGTGTCGGCGGGGCCGTCCGGCGCGGGCCGGAACGAGGCGATGGCGGTGATGACGCCCTGTTCGACGGCGCACAGCACCCGCCCGTCGGGCCGCTCGATCGCGCCGAGCCAGGAGGCGGACCAGTCGATGCCGTCGTCCGGCAGGCCGTCCGGGTAGTACGTCGACCGCGCCCGGTGGTGCAGCGCGGCGATCGTCCCGGCCTCAGCGGGCAGAGCCGTGCGGATGGCGAGGGTCCCCTTCACACGCTCACTGATCATGCAACGGAGGACGCGGCGCCGGGGGTGCCGGTTCCATGGCGGCTGAACTGGGCCCGGTAGGCGCTCGGGGTGAGGCCGGTGCGGCGGACCAGGTGGGCGCGGAGCGAGTCGGCGGTGCCGAGGCCGCAGGCGGCGGCCACCTGGTCCATCGGCAGCCGGGTGGTCTCCAGCAGCTCCTTGGCCCGCTCGACGCGCTGGTGCAGCAGCCACTGGAGGGGGCTGACCCCGCTCTCCGCGTGGAAGCGGCGGGTCAGGGTGCGCACCGAGACCCCGGCGTGCCGGGCGAGGTCGGTGAGGGTGAGCGGCTTGTCCAGGTTGCGCATGGCCCAGCCGCGCGTGTCGGCGCAGGCGGTGCCGCGCTCCGGGGGCAGCGGGGTCTGGGTGAACTGGGTCTGGCCGCCGGGCCGTACCGGGGCGACCAGGGCGAGCCGGGCGACCTCGTTGGCGACGGCGGCGCCATAGTCGGTGCGGATGAGATGGAGGCAGAGGTCGATGCCGGCCGCGTAGCCGGAGGAGGTCAGGATCGGGCCGTCCTGGGCGTAGAGGACATCGCCCTGGACCTGGACGTCGGGGTGGCGGCGGCGCAGCTCGTCGGCGTGCGCCCAGTAGGTGGTGACCTTGCGGCCCTTGAGCAGCCCGGCCTCGGCGAGCAGGAAGGCGCCGGAGCAGATGGAGGCGATGCGCAGTCCGGCCCCGGCCGCCGTGCGCAGGGCCGTCACCACGCGCGGGTCGGCGGCGAAGGGCTCCCCGGTGCCCGCGACGATCACCAGGTCGGCGTCCCGCAGCACCTCCAGGCCGTGCGGCACATGCAGGTCGAGCGCGCCGGAGGTGGCCACGCGTCCGGGGTCGGGGGCGCAGATCACCACCTCGTACCCGGGCCGCCCGTCCACCCGCACCTTGTCGAAGAGCAGCTCGGGGATGGCGAGGTTGAACATCGACACGGGCGGCGACGCGACGACGGCGACACGCAGCATGGCCAGAACCTCCGGTTGCATGGCATTCAGGTCACTACTCTACGCCGGAAACGATCAGCAGCATGGAGCACATGTCCACGAACCAGACCCGCCAGGAACCCGAAGCCGCCGCCGTAGGCGATGAGTTGACACCCCGTCCCGCGCCCGCCCACTCCCTGCTCGCCGCCCTGCTGGGCTTCTCGCTGATCACCCTCGACGCCTCCGTGGTGAACGTGGCGCTCCCGGCGATCGGTTCGTCCCTCGGCGGCGGCATGTCCGGTCTCCAGTGGGTGGTGGACGCCTACACCCTGGCCTTTGCCGCGCTGATGCTGTCCACCGGCGCGTTCGCGGACCGGGCCGGCGCGAGCCGGGCGTACGCCCTCGGCATCGCGGTCTTCACGCTCGCCTCGGCGGCCTGCGGTCTGGCACCGAACCTGCCCGCGCTGATCGGCGCGCGGGTGGTGCAGGGGGTCTCGGCGGCCGTGGTGCTGCCCGCCTCCCTCGCCCTGGTGCGGCAGGCGTACGGCGATCCGGCGCAGCGGGCCCGGGCGGTGTCGCTGTGGGCGGCCGGCGGCTCGGTCGCGGTGGCGCTCGGCCCGGTGGCGGGCGGCGCGCTGACCACCGCCTGGAACTGGCGGGGCATCTTCTTCATCAACCTGCCGCTCGGCGTGGTCGCGCTGGCCCTGCTGCTGCGCGCCCCGCGCTCCGAGCGCCGGCCCGCGCCCCTGGACCTGCCGGGCCAGCTGACGGCGGTGGTCGCGCTGACGGCGCTGACCTTCGGGGTGATCGAGGGCGGTACGACGGGTGCCGCGGCCTTCGCCGTGGCGGTGGCGGCCGCCGCGCTGTTCGTCCGGATCGAGGGCCGGCAGGCGCACCCGGTGGTGCCGCTCGGGCTGTTCCGGGACCGGGCGGTGCGGGTGGCCGTGGCGGCCGGGTCGGCGTGCAGCGTGGCCTTCTACGGCGTGGTGTTCCTCTTCTCCCTCTTCTTCCAGCAGCTCCAGGGGCGTTCGGCGCTGTACGCCGGGCTGATGTTCCTGCCGATGTCCGGGCTGATCGCGGTGACCAATGTGGCCGCCGGGAAGCTGGCCGGCCGGTTCGGTCCCCGGCTGCCGATGCTGGCCGGCCAGGCGCTGGCGGCGGCCGGTCTGCTGGGCCTGCTCTGCGTCCGCACGGACACGCCCGCCCCGTTGGCCGCCGTCCTGCTGATCCCGGTGGCCCTGGGCTGCGCGCTGACCGTCCCGCCGCTGACGGCCGTGATGATGGACGCCGTACCGGCCGAGCGGGCGGGCCTGGCGGCCGGAGTGCTCAACGCCGCCCGGCAGGTGGCGGGCGGCCTCGGCATCGCGGTGTTCGGCGCCCTGGTGAACGGCGGCTTCACCAGCGGCCTGCGGGTGAGCCTGACCCTGGCGGCAGCCCTGTTCACCCTGACCTTCCTGCTCAGCCGCCGTCCTCTCGACTAGCGTTCCAGGACCCCGTTGAACCGCCGCGGCAGGCCGAGGGGGTTGTCGTCGCGCAGCTCGGGCGGCAGCAGGGCGGCGGGGGCGTTCTGGTAGGCGACCGGTCGCAGCCAGCGCTCGATCGCCGTGCCGCCGACGGAGGTGGAGGTGGAGGTGGTCGCGGGGTAGGGCCCGCCGTGGTGCTGGGCCGGTGCCACGGCGACCCCGGTGGGCCAGCCGTTGACCAGCACGCGCCCGGCCAGCGGGGTCAGTTCCGCGAGGATCTGCGTACCGCGGCCCGCGCCGGCGGCCTCCTCCGCGGACAGCTGGACGGTGGCCGTGAGGTTGCCCGGCAGCCGGGACAGCACGGCGGTGGCGTCGTCCTCGTCCTCGTACCGGACCACCACGGTCACCGGCCCGAAGCACTCCTCCAGGAGCAGGTCGTACGCCCCCTCCTCGGTCAGGCTGCTCGCCGGGACGGTCAGGAAGCCGGGGCTGACCGTGTGCTCGCCGGCCGCGCCCGGTGTCACCGGCGACTCCACGCCGTCCAGGCGGCAGCGCTCGGCGACCCCGGCGATGAAGTTGTCCCGCATGCGGTGGTCGAGCAGGACGCCGGACGCGGTGCCGGCGACCGCGTCGGTCAGGGACTTCACCAGCCGGTCTCCCCCGGCGCCGGAGGGCACCAGCACCAGACCGGGCTTGACGCAGAACTGTCCCACGCCGAGCGTCATCGACCCGGCGAGCCCGGTGCCGATCTCCTCCGCCCGCTCGGCCGCGGCCGCCTCGGTCACCAGGACCGGGTTGAGCGAACCGAGTTCGCCGTGGAACGGGATCGGCACCGGCCGGGCGGCGGCCGCGTCGAAGAGGGCCCGTCCGCCGCGCACCGAACCGGTGAAGCCGGCGGCGGCGACCAGCGGGTGCCGGATCAGCTCGACGCCCGCCTCGAAGCCGTGCACCACACCGACGACACCCTCGGGGATGCCGTGCTCGGCGGCGGCCCGGCGCAGCACCGTGGCGACCAGCTCGGACAGCGCCGGGTGGTCGGGGTGCGCCTTGACGACGACCGGGCACCCCGCGGCCAGCGCGCTCGCGGTGTCGCCGCCGGCGACGGAGAAGGCGAAGGGGAAGTTGGAGGCGGAGTAGACGGCGACGACGCCGAGCGGCACCTTGTAGCGGCGCAGGTCCGGGATCGGCGGGGTGGCGGTGTCGTCGGGGTGGTTGATGACGACGTCCAGGAAGGCGCCCTCGTCGACGATGTCGGCGAAGGCCCGCAACTGGTAGGTGGTCCGGGCGAGTTCGCCGGTCAGCCGGACCGGGCCGAGCGCGGTCTCGGCGTCGGCGGTCTCGACCAGGCCGTCCTTGGCCGCGTCCAGGCCCGCCGCGGCCGAGCGCAGGAAGGCGGCGCGGACCGTGCGGTCGGCGAGTGCGCCGCGCGCGGCGTGGGCCGCGCGGACGGCCGCGTCCACCTCCTGGGCCGTGGCCTCCACCGCAACCTGTTCACGCTGCTTCCCGGTGCGCGGGTCGACACTCCAGACTGGTGCTGCTGCCACCGCGGGTCCCTCCAGATAAGGCCGCATAACTAGGGAATCACTTGGGTCATCGATCAGCCGCGTTCGATATACTGAACACCGTCTCTGATGATGAATATGCTGCTCGGAGACTATTTCCCGGCGATCGAAGGGGTCAAGGCCGATGTCGGCAGGCGAGACAGGCGGGGCGCAGGTCAAGTCCGCGGTGCGGACGGTCGAATTGCTCGAGTACTTCGCCGGAAAGCCCGGCATGCACTCCCTCGCGGCCGTCCAGGAGGCGGTGGGGTACCCCAAGTCGAGCCTGTACATGCTGCTGCGCACCCTGGTGGACCTGGGCTGGGTGGAGACGGACTCGACCGGCACCCGGTACGGCATCGGGGTGCGGGCGCTGCTCGTGGGCACCTCCTACATCGACGGCGACGAGGTGGTGGCCGCCGCCCGCCCGACCCTGGACCGGCTCTCCGACGACACCACGGAGACCATCCACCTGGCCCGGCTCGACGGCACCAACGTCGTCTATCTGGCCACCCGCCAGTCCCAGCACTATCTGCGCCCCTTCACCCGGGTCGGGCGCCGGCTGCCGGCCCACTCGACCTCCCTCGGCAAGGCGATCCTCGCCACCTACTCCGACGAGCAGGTGCGCAAGCTGCTGCCGGAGACGCTGCCCGCGCTCACCGAGCACACGCTCACCGACCGGGAGCAGCTCATCGAGGAGCTGCACCAGGTGCGGGAGCAGGGCTTCGCCGTGGACCGCGAGGAGAACACGCTGGGCCTGCGCTGCTTCGGCGTGGCGATCCCGTACCGCACGCCCGCGCGGGACGCCATCAGCTGCTCGGTGCCGGTGGCCCGGCTGACCCCGGCCCACGAGCAGATGATCAAGGACGCGCTGTTCGATGCGCGGGACCGGCTGACCCTCGCGACCCGGCGGCTCTGAGCCCGGCGGGGTCCCCGGCTCCGGGTCCGGGGAGTCGTAGGCTCGGGGTCCATGGATATCGCGCTGCGCGCCGTGCAGGACGATGATCTGCCGGCGCTGTTCCGGCAGATGAGCGACCCGGAGTCGGTCCGGATGGCCGCGTTCGGCCCGGAGGACCCGTACGATCCGGACTCCTTCGCCGTCCACTGGCGGCGCCTGGAAACCTGCTCGCACGTGCTGCGCACGGTGCTGGCCGACGGGACCGTGGCGGGCAGCGCGGCGGTCTACGGCGAGGCCGGCGAGCGCGAGGTGACGTACTGGATCGACCGCGCGTACTGGGGCCGGGGCGTGGCCACGGCCGCGTTGCGGGCGCTCCTCGCCGAGGTGGAGGAACGCCCGCTGTACGCGCGGGCCGCCGCCGACAACGCCGCGTCGCTGCGGGTGCTGCACAAGTGCGGGTTCCGGGAGCGGGCGCGGGCCCGGGGGTACGCGGGCGGGCGGGGCGAGGAGATCGACGAGGTGGTCCTCGCCCTGGAGGACTGAGCCCGGGTTCCTGAGCAGTTCATGAGAATGCCGGCGTTCGGGAACGGCGGCCGCGGCCCGCTCGTCTTTTGTTCGGGATGAACAAGACGATCAGGCGGGCGTCCGTCTTCGCGCTGCTGCTCGTGCTCGCTCTGCTGGTCAGGGCGACCTGGGTGCAGTTCTACGACGGCAAGGCCCTCGCGGACGACAACGACAACCGGCGGAACGCGATCGCGACGTACTCACGGCCGCTCGGGAACATCATCGTGGCCGGAAACGCGATCACCGGCTCCGCCCGGACGACGGGGGGCGACCTCGCCTACAAGCGGACGTACACGGACGGCAGGCTGTACGCGGCGGTGACGGGCTACGCCTCGCAGGCCTACGCCCCGACCCAGCTGGAGGGCATCTACAAGGAGCTGCTCAACGGCACGGACCCGCAGCTGAAGACGGTGATGGACACCCTCACCGGAAAGCGCTCCGACCCGGGCGACGTGCTCACCACGATCGACCCGGCGGTGCAGAAGGCGGGATACCGCGCCCTGGGGAACACCAAGGGCGGCGCCGTCGCCATCGACCCGAAGACCGGCAAGATCCTCGCCATGGTGTCGACCCCGTCGTACGACCCCTCGTCCCTGACCGACGCCAACACGGCCGGAGGTGCCTGGAAGCGGCTCACCGCGGACAAGGACAAGCCGCTGACCAACCGCGCGCTGCGCCAGCCGCTGCCGCCCGGTTCCACCTTCAAGCTGGTCGTGGCGGCGGCCGCGCTGGAGAGCGGGCTGTACAAGAACGTGGACGAACACACCCACAGCCCGGACCCCTACATCATGCCCGGCACCACCAGGCCGCTGGCGAACGAGAACAAGTCGGCGCCGTGCAGGAACGCCTCCATCCGCGTCGCCCTCCAGTACTCCTGCAACAACGTCTTCGGCAAGATGGCCGTCGACCTCGGCCAGGACAAGGTGCGGGCGATGGCCGAGAAGTTCGGCTTCAACGACGACCAGCAGGACGTGCCGGTGCGCGCCTACGCCAGCGTCTACCCGAAGGACATGGACAAGGCGCAGACCGCCCTGTCCGGCATCGGCCAGTTCGACGTGACCGCGACCCCGCTCCAGATGGCCATGGTGTCCGCCGCTCTCGCCGACGGCGGCAAGCTGGTCTCGCCGCACATGGTGTCGAAGACCACCGACAGCGGCGGCGATGTGCTGAAGGACTACGACTCCGACGCCGGGAGCGAGCAGATCGTCAGCTCCACCACCGCCGCGCAGCTCCGGTCGGCGATGCAGACGGTGGTCAAGGACGGTACCGGTACGAACGCGCTGATCGACGGGGTGACCGTCGGCGGCAAGACCGGCACCGCCCAGCACGGCGAGAACAACAGCAAGACGCCGTACGCCTGGTTCACCGCCTACGGCACCTCCGACAGCACCGGCAAGCAGGTCGCCGTCGCGGTGATGGTCGAGCAGTCGGACGCGGCCCGCTCGGAGGTCAGCGGCAACGGGCTGGCCGCGCCGGTGGCCCGGGCAATGATGCAGGCGGCACTGAAGTGACGCCGTGCGCGGCGGCGCCGGCTACTTCACGCCCAGCAGCTGCTCCACCGGATCGATCGCGAAGTAGACGAGGAACAGCGCCGAGACGCCCCACAGCAGCCAGTTGATCTCCCGCGCCTTGCCCAGGACCGTGTTGATCACGACGTAGGCGAGGAAGCCCGCGCCGATGCCGTCGGTGATGGAGTAGGTGAACGGCATCGTGGCGATGGTGAGGAACGCCGGTACGGCGATCTCGTACCGGTCCCAGTCGATGTGCTTGACGTGGGTCATCATCAGGAAGCCCACCGCGATCAGCGCGGGCGCCGCCGCCTGGAGCGGGACGATGGTGAGCAGCGGGGTGAGGAAGAGGGCGAGGCCGAACAGGCCGCCGGTGACCAGGTTGGCGAAGCCGGTGCGGGCGCCCTCGCCGACGCCGGCGGCGGACTCGATGTAGGCGGTGTTGGAGGAGGCGGAGCCGAGGCCGCCCGCGACGGCGGCGGCGCCGTCGATGAACAGGACGCGGCCGATGCCGGGCACCCGGCCCCGCTCGTCCAGCAGTCCGGCCTCCGCGCTGATGCCGACGATGGTGCCCATGGCGTCGAAGAAGTCCGACAGGATGAGGGTGAAGACCAGCAGCACGGCGGTGAGGACACCGGCCTTGGCGAAGCCGCCGAACAGGCTGAAGTGACCGATCAGCCCGAAGTCCGGGGCGGCGACGAGCTTGTCCGGGACCTCGGGCGTGGTCAGGCCCCAGTTCTTGACGCCGGCGACGGAGTCGATGCCGATCGCGACGAGGGTCATCGTCACGATGCTGATCAGGATCGCGCCCTTCACCCTGCGGGCGAGCAGCGCGACGGTCAGCAGCACGCCCAGGCAGAAGACGAGCACCGGCCAGCCGGTCAGCCGGCCGACGGAGCCGAGCTGCACGGGCACCGTGGTGTGGGCGGCGTCCGGGATCCGGCTGACGAACCCGGCGTCGACGAACCCGATGAACGCGATGAACAGGCCGATGCCGACGCCGATGGCCTGCTTCAGCTGGTGCGGGATCGCGTTCATGATCGCTTCCCGCAGGCCGGTGAGGACCAGCAGACAGATGACCAGGCCCTCCAGGACGACCAGGCCCATCGCGTCGGACCAGCTCATCAGCGGAGCGAGCTGGAAGGCGACGACGGCGTTGAGGCCGAGGCCGGCGGCGATGGCGAGGGGGAGGTTGCCGCCGACCCCCATGACGACCGTCATCACACAGGCGACCAGCGCGGTGGCGGTGACGAGTTGTCCGGTGTCGAGGGAGTGGCCGAACTTGTCCTTGGCACTGCCCAGGATGATCGGATTCAGGACAAGGATGTAGGCCATGGTGAAGAACGTGGCGAGGCCGCCGCGTATCTCCCGGCCGAACGTGGATCCCCGTTCGGTGATGCGGAAGTACCGGTCGACGCCGTTCCGGGCAGGTGGCGCGGGCTCCCGCCGGCTGTCCATCTTCTGCGTCTCGGTCATGGTCCAACTCCTCGGTGCCTGATGGGCGGTGCGCGGATGCTGGCTGGATTGTTCCCCCGTTGAACCCTGTTCAGGTTTTCTCCGTGTTACGGAATCGGGTTCGATGGGCCATACGACGTCCGAACCCCCGTACACATCCGTCGCATCGTCGCTGCTACGCTTCCGGATCTCCGTCCGGGCCCCCTCCGGACCTTCACCTGTCATTCGCATGACACCCACAGAGCCGTATCGAGAAGAGGTCACCCGTGGGCACAGTCGTCGACGACGCCGCCTCCGTGGAGTTCCATGCCTTCTTCGACCGCCACTACGCCGAACTCGCCCGGCTGGCCCATCTGTTGACCGGTGAGGCGGACGCCGCCGACGATCTGGCGGCGGACGCCCTGCTGGCCCTGTGGCACCGCTGGGACCGGGTGCGCGCGGCCGACCACCCGGTGGCGTACGCGCGCGGTGTGGTCGCCAATCTGGCCCGCACCCGGATCCGCAGCGCGGTGCGCGAGCGCCGGCGGATCGCGCTGTTCTGGTCGCACCGCGAGGAGCGGACCGAGAACCCGGACGTCGCCGGGGTGGTGGACGTCCAGGCGGCGCTGCGCAGACTGCCGTTCCGGAAACGGGCGTGCGTGGTGCTCCGGCACGCCTTCGACCTCTCGGAGAAGGACACCGCGCTCGCGCTGGGGGTGTCGGTGGGTACGGTTAAGAGCCAGACGTCCAAGGGCATGGCCGAGCTGGCCAGGCTGCTCGGCGCCCAGGGTGCGCCGCAGAAGGTGCACGCGGCGATGGTCCGGGGCGGCGAGAGCGGAGGAAGGAACCGATGAGGCAGCAGGACGTGCACGACGAGCTGCGCGCCCGGCTGCACGAGGCGGCCGAGGCCCACGAGCCCGACCGCGCAGCGATGCTGGCCCGGGTGGACCGCGGCATGGCCGCACGGCGCAGCATGGCCGCACGGTCCCGCCCCGATCACCGGGCGGTCCGGTCGCCGCTGTTCGGCTGGGTGCGCGTGGTGGGCGCCACCGCGGCGGTCGCCGGGGTGCTCGCCGCCGGCGGATACGCGGTGGCGTCCGCGGTGAAGGAACATCCGCCGGCGCAGGAGCGCACGGTCGCGGTCTCCCCCACGCCCCGTGCCACGCCGGACCCGACGGCGTCCCGGTCCCCCGCCCGCACCACCGGCCCGGCGCCCGGCGCGGGCACCACCCGTCCCTCCCGGCCGGCCGGCACCCCGTCCTCCCCCGCGGCCCCCTCCACCCGGCCGCCCGTGGCCCATCGCGAGCAGAGCGGGCCGCTGTGGTCGGACGGCTCGGTGGACCTGCACAGCAACGACTTCTGGGCACAGAGCGACCTCACCCTGAAGACGTCCCGGCCGCTCACCTCCCTCACCGTCCGGTTGACGGTGGCGCAGACCGGCGGGGTGACGTCAACGGGGGCCTGGCGGTCCCTGCCGGAGGCGGACTTCACCCAGACCGTGCAGGAACGGGACGGTTTCCTCGTCTACGTCTGGACCCTCAAGGAGGGGCGCACGGTACCGGCCGGGCAGTGGATCTTCGCCGGGCAGTACAACCACGAGCGCGGCGGCCGGGACGCGAAGGACGACAGCTACACCTTCACGGGCACGGCGGACGGCCGCGCGTACACGGTGACCGGCGACTTCGCCGTACACCGGACCGGCGACGGCGGCTAGGGCCTTTCATTCGCCCTGGCAGGCGGCCGGCCGCGGCCGGCCGCCTGCCCGGAAGGGGTCAGCCGACGAAGTACGTCGGGTTCGGCAGCTTGTAGGTGCGGCCGGTGTAACCGCCGTCGAGGTCCGAGTACTGGTCGCCGAAGTCGGCGATGATCGTGTACCCGAGGTCGTCCTCGATGTGCTTGCGGGTGCCGGACTTGTACTGCACGGTGGTGCAGTTCCAGGTGCCCGCGGTGGCGCAGTCGCTCAGGTAGGCCGGCGGGTTGGCCTTGTCCTTGAGGAACATGTGGTCGGTGTCGAGGTTGACGTCGGCGCCGACCTTCTTCAGGTTCTCCACGGCACCGGCGCGCTGGGCCTCGCTCAGCCCGGAATTGTAGAAGACCTCGACGCCCTTGGCCGCGGCGTACTGCACCAGCTCGGGGCTGCCGAAGACCTCGGGGCGGTCGGCCTTGTTCACGTAGTCGTTCCACGTGGTGGGGTTGAACGTGTAGTTGTAGCGCTTCTCGTAGTCGAGGCTGAGCAGCAGCGTGTCGTCGATGTCGAAGACGACGGCCGGCTTCTCGCCGTGGCGCAGCGCCTTGCGGGCCGCCTTGTCTATGTAGCGCTTGGCGTCGGCGTCGATGTCGGCCAGGTCCTGCGCGTACGGGCTGTCCGGCGAGGCCTGGTACACCCCGTTGGCGTCGGCGTGGGTGCCGTAGTAGGTGTCGATGTCCTTCACCAGCTGCCCGATGTTGTAGGGCTCGTGGGTGGAGTTCGCCGTCGACTGGTGGGCGGTGGCGGCGCCGGCCCCGAACAGGACGCCGCCGGCCAGGGCGCAGCTCGCGGCGACAGCAGCGATTCGCAGTGTTTTATGCATGACAGGTTTCTACGCGCGTCACCATGGGTAGCGCGAGCACCGTTGCCCGATCGATATCAAGCCATCCGGCGAACGGGCCCTCGCCGCCGCTGCGTTGCCGTCGGTTCATCGTCGCGCCGACCGGGAGTCGGTCAGCCGGCGTAGGGGTCCGGTACCTGGCCGGGCCGGGCCAGGAAGGCGAAGTCGCAGCCGGAGTCGGCCTGGGTGATCTGGTCGTTGTAGAGGGCGCCGTAGCCGCGCTCGTACCGGGCGGGCGGCGGCGTCCAGGCGGCCTTGCGGCGGGCCAGCTCCTCGTCGTCCACATGGAGGTGCAGGCTGCGGGCGTCGACGTCCAGGGTGATGAGGTCGCCGGTGCGCACCAGCGCGAGCGGGCCGCCGACGTACGACTCGGGGGCCACGTGCAGCACACAGGCGCCGTAGCTGGTGCCGCTCATCCGGGCGTCGGAGATCCGGACCATGTCGCGCACGCCCTGCTGGAGCAGGTGGTCCGGGATGGGCAGCATGCCGTACTCGGGCATGCCCGGCCCGCCCTTGGGTCCGGCGCCGCGCAGCACCAGCACGCTGTCGGCGGTGATGCCGAGCGCGGGGTCGTCGATGGTGCGCTGCATGGTCCGGTAGTCGTCGAAGACGACGGCCGGGCCGGTGTGCTTGAGCAGGTGCGGCTCGGCGGCGATGTGCTTGATGACCGCGCCGTCCGGGCAGAGGTTGCCGCGCAGCACCGCGACCCCGCCCTCGCTCGCGACCGGGTTGTCGCGGGGCCGGATGACGTCGTCGTCGTGCACCCGGGCGCCCGCGAGCTGCTCGCGCAGGGTGTCGTACGAGACGGTCGGCCGGTCCAGGTGGAGCAGGTCCGGGATCCGGGAGAGGAAGCCCGGCAGGCCGCCCGCGAAGTGGAAGTCCTCCATCAGGTAGGTCCGGCCGCCGGGGCGGACGTTGGCGAGGACGGGCACGGTGCGGGCGATGCGGTCGAAGTCGTCCAGGGTGAGCTGCACCCCGGCGCGGCCGGCCATGGCGATCAGGTGGATCACGGCGTTGGTGGAGCCGCCGAGGCCGAGCACGGTGGTGACGGCGTCCTCGAAGGCCTCACGGGTGAGGATGTCGCCCAGCCTGCGGTCCTGGTGGACCAGTTCGACGATGCGGAGCCCCGCCCTTGCGGCCATCCGGTCGTGCCCGGAGTCCACCGCCGGGATGCTGGACGCGCCCGGCACGGTCACTCCGAGCGCCTCGGCGGCGGCCGTCAGCGTGGACGCCGTACCCATGGTCATGCAGTGGCCGGGCGACCGGGCCAGGCCGCTCTCCAGTTCGGCCAGCTCGCAGTCGCCGATGAGACCGGCGCGCCTGTCGTCCCAGTACTTCCACATGTCGGTGCCGGAGCCGAGCACCTCGCCGCGCCAGTGGCCGGGGAGCATGGGGCCGGCGGGCACGAACACGGCCGGCAGGCCGACGCTCGCGGCGCCCATCAGCAGGGCCGGCGTGGTCTTGTCGCAGCCGCCCATGAGCACGGCGCCGTCGACGGGGTAGGACCGCAGCAGCTCCTCGGTCTCCATCGCGAGCAGGTTGCGGTAGAGCATCGGGGTCGGCTTCTGGAAGGTCTCGCTGAGCGTCGAGACCGGGAACTCCAGCGGGAAGCCGCCGGCCTGCCACACCCCGCGCTTGACGGCCTGGGCGCGGTCCCGCAGGTGCATATGGCAGGGGTTGATGTCGGACCAGGTGTTGAGGATCGCGACGACCGGCTTGCCGAGGTGCTCCTCGGGCAGATAGCCGAGCTGGCGGGTGCGGGCGCGGTGGCTGAAGGAGCGCAGCCCGTCGGTGCCGTACCACTGGTGGCTGCGCAGCTCCTCCGGCCGCCTGCGGGGGCCGGTCATATGGACCACCCCTCGGCGATGGCGGCCACCTCGGCGCGCTCGTCCTCGGGCAGCCGGCTGCTCGGCGGGCGGACGTCCCGGCGGCACAGGCCGAGCGCGGCGAGGGCCTCCTTGACGACGGTGACGTTGTGGGCGGAGCCGTGCGCGGCGCGCAGTTCCTCGAAGCGCCGGATCCGCTCCCAGACCTTCATGGCGGCCGGGTAGTCGCCGGAGCGCAGCGCTTCGAGCATGGTGCGCGAGAGAGCCGGGGCGACGTTCACGAGTCCGGAGGTGAAGCCGGTGGCGCCCGCCGAGAAGTAGGAGGGGGCGTAGGGCTCGGCGAGCCCGGCGACCCAGACGAAGCGGTCGAGGCCGGCGTCGCGGGCGAAGGCGGCGAACCGGGCGGCGTCCGGTACGGCGTACTTGACGCCGATGACGTTCGGGCAGTGCCCGGCGAGTTCGGCGAGCCGGGTGCCGGGCAGCCGGTCGTTGCGGATGTACGGGACCACGCCCAGCTCGGGCACGGCCTCGGCGACGGCGCGGTGGTAGTCGACCCAGCCGGCGGCCGACCCGTAGGGGTGCACGGGCTGGTGGACCATCACCATCCCGGCGCCGAGGTCCCGGGCGTGCCGGGCGGAGGCGACGGCGGTGGGCAGGTCGTGCCCGACCCCGACCAGGATCACGGCCCGCTCCCCGGCCTCGTCGACGGTCAGCTCGGTGACCAGGCGGCGCTCCTCGGGGGTGAGGGCGTAGAACTCGCCGGTGTTGCCGTTCGGGGTGAGGGTCCTGATCCCGCCGTCGAGCAGGCGGCGCAGCAGGGCCCGGAGGGTGTCCTCGGCGACGGAGCCGTCCTCGGCGAAGGGGGTCACCGGGATGGCCACGACATCGGCGAGGGCCGCCCGTTGGGTCTCGAACGTCATGCTGCTCATGAAGGTCCTTCGGGGAAGGCACGGCGTACGAAGGACGCGATGTGGGCGTGCAGGGCGCTCGCGGCGCCGTCGGCGTCGCCGTCCAGCGCGAGCCGCAGGATCTCCCGGTGCTCGGCGGCCTCCCGCTCCCAGGAGGGCTCGGCGGCCCAGGCGACGGCGGCGACCAGGGCGGCCTGGTCGCGGACCTCGTCCAGCATCCGGCCGAGCAGCGGGTTGCCGCACGGCAGGTAGAGGGCGCGGTGGAAGTCGCGGTTGGCGAGGGAGCGTTCGGCGGTGTCGGTGGCGCCGTCGGCGCGGGCCAGCGCGTCGCGCGCGGCGTCGAGGGAGGCGCCGCGCCGTACGGCCCGGCGCAGGGCCTCCGGTTCCAGGAGCAGCCGCACGTCGTAGACCTCGCGTGCCATGTCCGCGTCCACCATGCGCACCGTGACGCCCTTGTATTGGCTCATCACGACGAGTCCGGTCCCGGCGAGGGTCTTCAGCGCCTCCCGCACGGGGGTCTTGGACACCCCGAACTGGGCGGCCAGCTCGGTCTCGACCAGCGCCTGACCGGGCGACAGTTGGCCGGTCAGGATGCGGTGTTTGATCGCGTCCAGCACGAACTGCGTCCGGGACGGGATCGGCGTGGGCACAGAGGTCATGCGGCCCTCTCGGATCTCACCTATCGCGTCTCATATATGACGTATGAAGTACGACGCGACGAAGGTAGGAGAGGGCCGGGACTTCGTCAACGCTTCTGACAAAAGAAGTCGGGCGGGAGGGAGAAGCCGGGCGGGGTGTTCAGACGGTGCGGGAGTCGCCCTCCCGGGCGGTGTCGGTGGGCCGGCCGGCGACGGCGGCGGCGCGCGCGGTGGCCGCCTCGCGGCTCAGCCCGGGACCGACGTGGGTGACGAGCAGCTCGCGCACATGGGCGTCCCGGGCGATCCGGCCGGCGTCCTCCGGCGTCAGATGCACCTGTTCGCCTTCGCGACGCGTGTCGAGGTCGGCCTCGCACAGGAACAGGTCGGCTCGGGCGGCGAGTTCGGTGAGCGCGACGCAGGGCCCGCTGTCCCCGGAGTAGGCGAGCACGCTGCCCTGGCACTCGGCGCGCAGTCCGTAGGCCTCGGTGTCGTGGGCGACGGCGCGGGCGGTCAGGCGGAGGTTCCAGTGCCGGACGTCATGGCCGTCGTACAGGGGGCGGAAGTCGAAGACGTCCTTGAGGAAGCCGAGGTCCGGCCGGCCGAGGAAGCCGGCCAGCCGCTGGGCGCAGTCCTGCGGAGCATAGAGCGGGATGGGCGCGGCCGGGGCCATCCCGCCGAAGGCGAAGGCGTAGGCCGCGGACAGCAGGTCGGCGCTGTGGTCGGCGTGCAGGTGGGATATCCAGATCGCGGTGAGCCGCGCGGGATCCGTGTGCCGCTGCAACGCGGCGAAGGTACCGGGACCCGCGTCCACCCACACCTCGGCGCCCCCGCCGGACAGCAGGTATCCGGAGCAGGGCCGGTCGGGGCCCGGGTGCGGGGAGGCGGTGCCGAGGACGGTGAGCGTGAGGGGCATGACAGGGAGCGTACGACGCCTCGCACCGGGCTCCCGACCGAACCCGGCACGGACCTGCGAACCCGGTGCGGATCCGGACGATGGCCACCCTCGGATCGTCAGCGTGCGGCGAGTGCCTCCCGTACCGCCGCCAGGTCCGCGTCCGACGCCAGTCCGGCGTGGTACAGCCGCAGTTCCGTCGCGCCCTCGTCGCGCGCGCGGGCCGCGTCCGCCGCGAGGGTGCCGGGGCTGCCGCCCATGCCGGAGACGACGGTGAGGTTGGCGGCCAGCACGCTGGTGTCGCGGGCGTGCCCGGCGAACGGCGCCAGCAGGGCCGTACCGCCCGTGCACGGCACCACGACGCCGTCGGCGACGGAGAGGATGTGGGCGGGATCGACGCCCGGGTTGGCGCCGCAGTGGTAGGAGACCGGGTCGGCGTGGAGCAGGACCTGGAAGGCGGGGGGTGCGGCGGCGCGGACGGCGGTGACGGCCGCCTCCTGGAGGGTGCGGGCCGCCGTCTCGCGCCACGCGCGCGTGGCGGCCGCCGTCTCCTCGCCGAGCAGCTTGCCGACCGTGGGCCAGCCCTCGTCGTCCGCCGTGCCGCGCCACAGCGGCTCCAGTGCGGACCGTACGGCACGTGCCAGCCCCTCGGCGTCCAGGCCGTGTTCGCCGTAGCCGGCCGTGCAGGCGGGGCAGAAGCAGAGGGACATCAGGTACTGCCCGGCGTCCCCCAGGGCCACGCCGGAGGTCTTGTCGTGGGCGTGCAGATGCTGGAGTCCGTACCAGCCGAGGGACTCGAGTTCGGTGCCGCGCGCCCCGGGGCGTACGGCGGCTTCGGCGGCGAGGTCGGTCAGGTACGCGCGCGTGGCGGGCTGGGCGATGCAGGGCGCCCAGGGGTAGCGGTCGCCGTAGGCGTTCCGCACGGAGGTGTCGGGGTGTTCGGCGCCCAGGCGGGAGTTGTGGGCGAGCACCACCCAGCTGTGCACCTCCAGGCCCGCCGCCGCGAGCGCCTCGGCCGCCTCGCCGTAGGCGTCGCCGGGGGCCCAGCGGCCGGCCGGGTACGGCCTGAGGGTGCGGCCGGTCCAGCGGCCGTCCGGCGGGTAGAGGACGGCCGTGTGCTCGGCGGTGACGATGCGGTGCTGCGGATGGCGGGGGGTCAGCGCGCGGGTGGAGTGGTAGGCGGCGGCGAGGGTCACCTGCTCGACACCGAGTGCGGCGATGCGCGCGGCGGCCCCGGGGTCCCCGTTGACGTCCCAGGGGTAGAGGAACGCCGACGCCTTCACGCGCCCTCCTCCAGCAGCGCGTACCCTCGCTCGATCAGCCGGGCGAGCTGCTTGACGTGCTCGTCCGCCGGTTCGTGCAGGGGCGGACGGACCTCGCCGACGTCCAGGCCGCGCAGCCGTACCCCCGCCTTGACCAGGGAGACGGCATAGCCACGGCCCTGTGCGCGCAGCTCCACGAACGGGCGGTAGAAGCCGTCCAGGAGTCGGCGGACCGTGGTCTCGTCGCCCGCTTCCAGCGCGCGGTGGTAGGCGAGGGCGAGTTCCGGGGCGAAGCAGAACACCGCCGAGGAGTAGAGGGTGATGCCGAGGGCGCGGTAGGCGAGCTGGGTCTGCTCGGCGGTGGGCAGGCCGTTGAAGTAGAGGAAGTCGCCGGGGACCTCGGTGCGGACGGCGCTGACGATCCGCTGCATGAGGTCCAGGTCGCCGAGGCCGTCCTTGAGGCCGATGATCCCCTCGGTGCGGGCGAGTGCGACCACGGTCTCCGGCGTGAAGACCGCGTTGTCGCGCTGGTAGACGACGACCGGCAGCGGGGTGGCGGCGGCGATCTCCCGGTAGTGCCGCAGCAGGCCCTCCTGTCCCGCGACGACCAGGTACGGCGGCATGGCGAGCAGCCCGTCGGCGCCCGCCCGCTCGGCGAGGCGGGCGTAGCGCACGGCGAGCGCGGTGCCGTAGCCGGCGCCCGCGACGACCGGGACCCGGCCCTCGGCCGCCTCCACGGCCGCCCGGACGCAGGCCTCGAACTCCTCCGGCAGCAGCGCGTGGAACTCGCCGGTGCCGCAGCAGGCGAACACGGCGGCCGCGCCCGCGTCGATGCCCCGGCGCACATGCGCGCGGTAGGCGTCGAGGTCGGGCGAGCCGTCGGAGCCGTAGGCCGTGACGGGGAAGAAGAGCGGCCCGCGGGGGTCGCGGAGCCGAGCGGCGAGCGGGGCAGGCGTCACGGGCGCTCCCTGTGTGCACGTTTCTGATCGTTGTCTATATCTCTGAACGATCTCACGCTAAGGGCCCACCAGGGAGCGGGTCAAGCACCCGAACAGGCATCCCGGCAGCGGATTTCCCCCTGTCACGGCACACTTGACGGGGCATGCGGGCGCTCCCTAGCGTGTCCATGCATGTGAATTCCGTCCACGCATGCGGCCGTCGGTGTCGAGGAGACGGCCCTGGAGGCCAAGGAGACCGAGGAATGCCCGCTCCCCGTACCGTTCTGCTCACCGGTGCCGCCGGCGGGCTCGGCACCCTGATGCGCTCCCTGCTGCCGGAGTACGGCTACACCCTGCGCCTGTTCGACGTGCGCCCCATCGAGGACGCGCCGGACGCGATCACCGGCGACCTCACCGACCCGGCGGCGGTGCGCGAGGCGGTGCGGGGCGTGGACGCGGTCCTCCATCTCGCGGGCATCTCCCTGGAAGCCCCCTTCGACAAGATCCTCCGGTCGAACATCGAGGGCACGTACCACCTCTACGAGGCCGCCCGCCAGGAGGGCGTGCCCCGGATCGTCTTCGCCTCCTCCAACCACGCCGTCGGTTTCGCCCCGGCCCCGCGCGCGGGCGAGCCGCTGATCCCGGTGGACACCCCGCACCGCCCGGACACCTTCTACGGCCTGTCGAAGGCCTTCGGCGAGGACCTGGCCCAGCTCTACTGGGACAAGCACGGCCTGGAGACCGTCTCGGTGCGCATCGGCTCCTGCTTCCCGGAGCCGACCAGCGTGCGCATGCTCTCGGTGTGGATGAGCCCGGCCGACGGCGCCCGGCTCTTCCACGCGGCCCTGACCGCCGAGCAGGTCGGCCACACCGTGGTCTACGGCTCCTCCGCCAACACCCGCCTGTGGTGGGACCTCGGCAGCGCGCGGGCGCTCGGCTACGAACCCCGGGACGACTCCGAGCCGTACGCCGAGAAGCTGATCGCCGAGCAGGGCGAGCTGGACCCGGACAACCCGGCCCAGCGGAACCTGGGCGGGCACTTCGTCACCGACCCGCCGATCTGGCCGTACTGAGCCCCTGGCCGGATCCGCCGGGTAAGGGAACGGTAAAGCGGGCTCGTTCGTTCACCCGGCATGACAGCTATGACCCCAGGCTCGAACATCCCTCTGCCGGCCGCCCGCGTGACGGTGGACGTCACCGCCCCGGTGCGGCTCGACGTGTCGGGCCTGCTGCTCACCACCGACGGCAAGGTGCGTTCGGACGACGACTTCATCTTCTACAACCAGCCGGCCGGGCCCGGCGTGACCTACCGGTCCGGCGGCGGTGCCGGGCCGGACGCGATCACGGTCGAGACCGGCGCCGTCCCGCCGGACATCGAGAAGATCGTGGTCACCGCCAGTCCGGACGCCGCCGGCCAGACCTTCCAGGGCATCGAGCCGACGGCCACCCTCCGCGACGCGGACACCGGCGCGGTGCTGGCCACGTTCACCCCGCCCCGGCTCGGCGCCGAGACCGCGCTGGTCGTGGTGGAGCTCTACCGCCGGGGCGGCGGCTGGAAGGCCCGCGCGGTCGGTCAGGGATACGCCGACGGCCTGGCCGGCATCGCCACCGACTTCGGGGTGACGGTGGAGGAACCGGCAGCCCCCGCGACCCCGGCAACCCCCGCGACCCCGGCCGCCTCGGCACCGGCAGCCCCCGCGGCCGGTTCCGGGAAGGTCAACCTGGACAAGGGCCGGGTCAGCCTCCAGAAGAACCAGACGGTGTCGCTGGTCAAGGGCGGCCGCCCGCTGCTGTCCCGGGTGCAGATGGGTCTCGGCTGGGAGCCGGCGTTCCACGGCAGAGACATCGACCTGGACGCCTCGGTCATCGCCTACGGCCCGCAGCGCGACCACGTGGACAGCTGCTACTTCGGCAAGCTGACCGTCCTGGACGGCGCGATCAGCCACTCCGGGGACAACCTCACCGGCGAGGGCGCGGGCGACGACGAAGTGATCACGGTCGACCTCGGCCGTCTCCCCCAGCAGGTCACCGGCCTGGTCTTCACGGTGAACTCCTTCTCCGGCCAGAAGTTCACGGACGTCGCCAAGGCCTACTGCCGGCTGCTGGACGCCGCGACCGGTGAGGAGCTGGTCCGCTTCGACCTCACCCACGCCGAGCCGCACACGGGCGTGATGATGGCCAAGCTGGTCCGCCAGTTCTCCGGGGAGTGGGACATGACGGCGCTGGGCGAGTTCGTGGCGTCCCGGACGGTGCGGACCATGGTGGAGCCGGGGGCGCGGGCGCTGTAGCCGGCCCGGCGGGAGGGGTGCGGCAGCGACCGGCGTGACCGCTGCGCTACGGCCGCAACCCCTCCACCAGCAGCGACAGATACCGCCCGAGCTGCCGCCCCTGGCCGCCCGCCAGCTCGGAAGCCGTGGCGACCCCGTGGGCCAGCCGCAGCAGCTCGATCGGTTCCAGGTCGGCCCGCAGGGCACCCTCCGCCCGGGCCGCCGCCACCAGGCGGGTCGCGGCGCCCTGCACCGCCGTACCGCACGGCGTCACCGCGGCCGGGCCGCCGTCCGTGACCGCCGAGCCCAGCAGGGCCCGCATGCCGCGCACCTGGACGGTGGCGACGCACAGCTCGTGCAGCCACTCCAGCAGCGCCTCGCCCGGCGGCAGCTCCTGCGCCAGCTCGTCGGCCCGCCGGCCCAGCGCCTCCATCCGGTCGACGTACGCCGCCTGCAACAGCGCCTGCCGGGTCGGGAAGTGCCGGTAGAGCGTCCCCGAGCCGACTCCCGCCCGCTTGGCGATGTCATCCAGCGACGCGTTCTCCCCATGCTCGGCGAAGGCCTCCGCCGCCACCCTCAGCAGCCGCTCGTAGTTGCGCCGAGCGTCCGCGCGCATGGGCCTGATCTGCGTCATCCACCCACTCCTTGCCCCGAGGCCCTCTGCGCATGCTAGTCACAAAGGGCGCCCGGGGGCCGGGGCCGGCGGTGCGGGGGCGGTTACCGCTGCTGCCGCTTCCACGGCCCGGTGATGGCGAGCATGATCCCGGGCTCCTGGATGTTGGCGAACAGGGTGCTGCCGTCGGGCGAGAAGGTGACGCCGGTGAACTCGCTGTACTCGGGCTCCTCGGCCGTGCCGATGTTCAGTTCGTTGCGGGCGATCGGGTACGTACGGCCGCTGTCGGTGGCGCCGAACAGGTGCTGGACGCCCTCGCCGTCCTCGGCGATGACCAGTCCGCCGTACGGCGAGACGGTGATGTTGTCCGGGCCGTCGAAGGAGCCGTCCGCGGCCGGGTCCGGGTTCACCCCGAGGAGGACCTTCAGGGTGAGGGTGCGGCGCCGGGGGTCGTAGAACCAGACCTGGCCGTCGTGCTGGGCCGGGCTCTCCGCGCGGGCGTAGGACGAGACGATGTAGGCGCCGCCGTCGCCCCACCACATGCCCTCCAGCTTGCGGGCGCGGGTGACCTGGCCGTCGGTGAACTGCTTGCGCACCGACACGCTGCGGGCGTCGCGGTCGGGGACGTCCACCCAGTCCACGCCGTAGACGGTGCCGGTCCTGGTGGCGCGGGACAGGTCGTCCACGAAACGGCCGCCGGAGTCGAAGCAGCGGAAGGCCTGGAGCACACCGGCGTCGTCTGCGAGGGTGCGCAGCCTGCCCCGGCCGTGCCGGAAGCCCTCCGGCGGGGTCCAGCGGTACAGCAGGCCGTTGGGGCCGGCGGCGTCCTCGGTCAGGTACAGATGGCCGCGCCGGGGGTCCACCACGACGGCTTCGTGGGCGTACCGGCCGAGCGCCTTGACCGGCTTGGGGTCGCGGCCCGCCCGGCGGTCGGCGGGGTCGACCTCGAAGACATAGCCGTGATCCTTGGTCATGCCGTTCTGGCCGGCCTTGTCCTCGGTCTCCTCGCAGGTCAGCCAGGTGCCCCACGGTGTCCGGCCGCCGGCGCAGTTGGTGGAGGTGCCGGCGATGCCCACCCACTCCGCCACCTGATCGCGGCGGACCTCGACGACCGTGCAGCCACCGGCGGCGGCCGGGTCGTACACCAGGCCCTCGACGAGCGGGACCGGGTGCACCCAGGCGGAGCGCGGGCCCTTCAGCTCGTGGTTGTTGACGAGCAGGGTGGCGCCCCGCGGGCCGTCGAAGGCGGCGGTGCCGTCGTGGTTCGACGGGGTGAACTCGCCGGACTCCAGCCGGGTCCTGCCGCTGTAGGTGACGACCCGGTAGGAGAAGCCCGCGGGCAGGGCGAGGATGCCCTCGGGGTCGGGGAGCAGCGGGCCGTAGCCGACCCCGCCCGGGCCGCCGTGTCCGGACTCCGTGGCGGCGAGGGCGCCGGGCGCGCTGGCCAGGGCGCCGACGCTGCCCGCCAGGGCGATCCCGGCACCGGTGAGCGCTGAGGTTCTGGCGAAGTCCCTGCGGGTGAGCGACATGGTGTCTCCTGAGACGGTGGGCGTGCCGTGGAGGGTGGCGGACCTCGGTGCGCCGCACACGCTCCCGCCCACGTCTGAACACCGGCTGAACACGGGGGTACTTCAGCGGTCCTTGTTCAAGAAACCGTATGCACGGCCCCATGACTTTCTTTTCCGCCGCTTGGACCCCGGTGGTCCCGTGGGCTCAGCCCGCCTGCTGCGAGCGGGCCTTGAACGCGGCCTTCCGCGCCTCCTTCGCCACCTTCTTGTCCGGGTGCAGCCGGCCCATCGCCTCCAGCACATCGGCCGTCGCCGGGTGGTCCACCCGCCATGCCGTCGCGAAGAACCCGCTGTGCTGCGAGGCCAGTCCGGCCACGAGCGACCGCAGTTCCTCGGAGTTGCCCTCGGCCTGGAGCTGCGCCGCCACGGTGTCGATGGTCAGCCAGAACACCAGTTCCTCGGAGGGCGCGGGCACCTGTGCGGCGCCCCGCTCGCTCAGCCACACCCGGGCCAGACCGCCCAGCTCCGGATCGTCCAGCACCTCGCGCAGCGCGGGCTCGGCCTCCGCGCCGACCAGGGACAGGGCCTGCTGGCAGCGCAGCCGGCGCAGCGGCGCGCCCGGGTCCGCACCGCGCGCGGCCGACAGCAACTCACGGGCGGCGACGAGCGGTTCCCGCAGTTCCAGCCACTGCTCGGTCTCGGCCCGGGCGGCGGACTGCCCGAACCGCGCGGTGCCGTCGAGCAGCACGTCGGCGCCCTTGTCGGCGAGTTCGCCGACGGCCGGCGCGTCGAAGCCGGCCTCCAGCAGCCGGGCCCGCAGACCGTAGGCGCCGAGCGGGGTCAGGCGGACCATGCCGTACCGCGCGACGTCGTCCTCCCCCACCGGTACGGCGGGCTCCTCGTCGGCGTCGGCCATCAGCGTCTCGTCCACCGGCCGGTACTCCACGAGCCCGACCGGCTCCAGCATCCGGAACTGGTCGTCGAGCCGCATCATCGCGTCGGAGACCTGCTCCAGGACGTCGTTGGTGGGCTCGCCCATGTCGTCGGGCACGATCATGGAGGCGGCGAGCGCGGGCAGCGGGACGGGGCCCTCGCCGGGGCCGTCCTCACTGACGGTCAGCAGATAGAGGTTGCCGAGGACGCCGTCGAGGAACTCCGCCTCGGCCTCCGGGTCCCAGTCGAGTGACGAGAAATCGACCTCGCCGCCCTCTTCCATGGCGTCGACCAGGCCGTCCAGGTCCGGCACGCTCGCGTCGGCGAGCACGGTCTCCAGCGCGGCGAGCCACACGCTGAGCACATCGGCCGGGGAGCCCCCGGTGAGCTGCTTCAGATCCTCGCCGGCCCGGACGGTGCCGGCCTCCTCGTCCACGATCTCGACCAGCCCGGCGTCCACCGCGACCCGCCAGGCCTCGCTGGCGTACGCGGCGGCGTCGTCACCGGACAGCCCGAGCAGTTCGGCGGCGGCCGGAAGCTGCTCCTCCACCAGTCCCCCGCCGGCGTCCACCCGGGTGTCGGGCCCCGCCCAGCGGGCGAGACGGGCGGCCCGGGAGAGCAGAGGCGTGGACAGCGCGGCGCGCGCCAGCTCCGGTTCGGGGTGCAGCCGTACGGGCGGCAGGGGGGAGCTGTCTGACATCGGCTGGTTCTCCTCGGACCGTGAACGGACTCAGCCGCTCAGCCTAGACGGATTTCCACCCATGCCGCCCGGTTCATCTCCCCGTCGGCCGCCGTACATGGCTGAAACCTTGACAACTACCCGTGCCAGGCAGGAGATTGACGCGCGTAGAGGTTCGGGGGACAACTGTTCACTCGGCTCTACGCGTGTCACAGAGGGCGACGAGCCCCGCACGCTCCCGTTCCACCCTCGTCCCGGCGCATCGTCACGTCCCCGGAGGGAACCCTTGCCGAGCAGGTCTTCCGCGCGCCTCGCCGCGCTCACCGTCGCCGCCGTCTGCAGCGCCGCGTCCGCCGTCGTCCTCACCTCCCCGGCGCACGCCGACTCCGTGCGCATCCACGACATCCAGGGCACCACCCGGATCTCGCCGTACGCCGGGCAGCAGGTGACGAACGTGCCGGGCATCGTCACGGCCACGCGCGCCTACGGCTCCTCCAAGGGCTTCTGGATGCAGGACCCGAACGCGGACGACGACCCGCGCACCAGCGAGGGCGTGTTCGTCTTCACCAGCTCCGCGCCGAAGGTGGCCGTGGGCGACTCGGTGACGGTGACCGGCACGGTCTCCGAGTTCACCCCGGGCGGCACCTCGTCCGGCAACCAGTCGGTCACGGAGATCACCAAGCCGGCCGTCACCACCGTCTCCAAGGGCAATGCGGTCCCGGCGCCGGTCGTGCTCGACGAAAACTCGGTCCCGGACGTGTACGCCCCCGACGGCGACCCCGCGGCCGGCGGCTCGATCAACGGCCTGACCCTGGACCCGTCGGCGTACGCCCTGGACGCCTACGAGTCCCTGGAGGGCATGAACGTCCAGGTCACCGACGCCCGCGTGGTCGGCGCCACCGACCCCTACAGCGAGCTGTGGGTCACGGTGAAGCCGGACGAGCACGCGAACAGCCGCGGGGGCACGGTCTACGGCTCCTACGACTCCCAGAACACCGGCCGGCTCCAGATCCAGACCCTGGGCCCGACCGCCTCCTTCCCGAAGGCCAACGTCGGCGACACCCTGGGTGGCACCACCACCGGTCCGCTGGACTTCAACCAGTTCGGCGGCTACACCCTGGTGGCCAACCAGCTCGGCACGCTGGAGAGCGGCGGCCTGGAGCGCGAGACGACCCGCAAGCAGTCCCGCCGCGAGCTGGCGCTGGCGACGTACAACGTCGAGAACCTCGACCCCTCCGACACCACCTTCGCCGCGCACGCCGCCGCGATCGTGAACAACCTCCAGTCGCCGGACATCGTGTCCCTGGAGGAGATCCAGGACGACAACGGCGTCACCGACGACGGCACGGTCGATGCGAGCGCGACGGTGAACAAGCTGATCGACGCGATCGTGGCGGCCGGCGGCCCGAAGTACGACTGGCGCTCGATCAACCCGGTCAACGACCAGGACGGCGGCCAGCCCGGCGGCAACATCCGCCAGGTGTTCCTGTTCAACCCGGAGCGGGTGTCCTTCGTGGACCGGCCGGGCGGCGACTCCACCACCGCGGTGGGCGTCACCAAGGTGAACGGCAAGGCCGAGCTGACCGCCTCGCCGGGCCGGATCGACCCGACGAACGCGGCCTGGAAGGACAGCCGCAAGCCGCTGGCCGGCGAGTTCGTCTTCCGCGGCAAGACGGTCTTCGTGATCGCCAACCACCTCAATTCCAAGGGCGGCGACCAGGGCCTGACCTCCCAGTACCAGCCGCCGACGCGCAGCTCGGAGATACAGCGGCACGCGCAGGCCACCGAGGTCAACGCGTTCGTCAAGGACATCCTGGCCGTCCAGAAGAACGCGAACGTCGTCGCACTCGGCGACATGAACGACTTCGAGTTCTCCGAGACGGCGAAGATCCTGGAGGGTGACGGCGAGCTGTGGTCGGCGATCAAGTCGCTGCCGCGGAGCGAGCGGTACACCTACGACTACCAGGGCAACGAGCAGGTGCTGGACCAGATCCTGGTCAGCCCGGCGATCCGGCGCGGCTGCGACCTCGACTACGACAGCGTGCACGTCAACGCCGAGTTCAACGACCAGATCAGCGACCACGACCCGCAGGTGCTGCGGTTCCGTCCGTGACGGGGTGGCGGGGCGTCCGTCCGTGATCGGCTAGCGGGACGTCCGTTCCTGACAGGTGGCGGGGCCGGCCGGACAGCGGTGTCCGGTCGGCCCCGCCGGCTCATGGCCGCCGGTCGACCCGGCGCGAGATCACGGTCGCCGGTCCATCCGGCACCGGATCACACGGTCACTGGTCCATCCGGCGCCAGATCACGGCCGCCGCGACGACGGCGGCGGCCGCCGCCCCGGCGATCAGCACCGGCCGCGGGTTCCGCATCGCGGCGCCCACCATGGAGCGCACCGGCCGCGGCACCCGCGTGTCGTGCTCCATGTCGTGTGCGACGTGCACCGCCCGGTCCTGAAGGGCGTGCCCGCCGCGGCCGGCCTGCTCCCGGGCGAGATGCCCGGCCTTCATCATCCGCTCCTGGGCGCCGTGCCCGGCCTTCGCCATCCGTTCCTGGGCGCCGTGCCCGGCCTTCACCGCCCGGTCCTGCATGCCGTGTCCGGCATGGGCGGCGCTCATGCGCAGCTGGACGGTCATGGCGCCTGCCTTGTCCCGCAGATCGGCAGCCCGGGCCCTGGCCCGGCCCCCGACCTCGGTCCGGCCCATCAACCGTTCGACGGTGTCGCCGAGTTGATGCCTGGCCTGCTCCATCTGCCGCCGCAGTTCGTCGGGGCCCTTGGCACCCGAGCCGTGCGGGAACTTGTGCGTCATCGATGTGCCCTTTCCCTGAGAGCCTCCGCGGGGGCCGGCGCCACGGCAGGGCGCTGGCGGCCGACTCCTCCTCGGTGACCGCCTCCCTTCCGTCCGTACGGACATCGGGTACCCCGGCCGGAGGCCGTCAGCCCCGGCCAAGGCCGCCCGGGCCGCGTTCCGCGAGGCGGGCGAGCTGGGTCTGGAACCAGTCGAGCCTCGCCTGCAACAGGGCGGCCTCGGCGACGAGTTCCGGCACGCCCGGCTCGGCCGCGCCGCCCGGCTCCGCCGCCGGGACCGCCGTACCGCCGCCCTGTGCCGACACCCGTAGCCCGGCTCCGGCCAGCCGGGCGAAGCCCGGGAGCGAGACGGCGGTACGGCCGCCCACGCAGCCCGCGCAGACCGGGACCAGGGCCCGCCAGCCGGGCCGCCCCCAGTCGGCGTCGGCGAGCGCGACGGCCACGGCGCCGCAGCCGCAGGGGCCCGCGATGGCGGTGCGCACCCGCTGCCGGGCGTAGCGGAAGCCGCGCTCGAAGCGGATGTAGGCGCCGAGCACGGTGACCTCCAGCAGGAGCGCCGTGCGGTGCTCGGTCGCGCACAGCAGGGCCTCGGCGGCCGTACGGTCGTGGAGGCAGTGGAAGCCGCAGTCGCACCGCCGCGCGGGCGGGCGGTGTCTGCGGCCGTAGACACAGGAGGCGTCGGCGAGCACGGCGTACGGCAGCGCACCGCCGAGCGACACTCCGGTGAACCCGGCCCGGGTGCCGTCCTGGGACAGCACCGGGTGGGCGATCTTGTAGCCGGTCGGCGGCTCCGTCGGGCGTTCCGCCGGGAGCCGCAGTCTCATCGGGCGGCCGGGACCTCTTCACGGGCCGGCGCGGCCGGTTCGGTGCGGACGGTCTCACCGGCGCTCTCGCCGGTGGCCTGCCGGGCCGTCTCCTCCGGGAGCGGGGTCCGCTCCTCGGCGACTCCGGTGGCCAGTGCCTTGCCGAGCTTCATGGTGCCTCCCATGGGTGACGTCGGTGACCCTCCGGCCATAGTGACCCATGAGGTGCCGGGTTGGACATAGGACCCCTGCTCGCCTTAGCAATGCTTATCCTCAACCCGTAGAAGATTTAAGTGGAGCTTTATTCTCCTGGTGCCGAGACTGTCCTCCATGACCATGACCATGAGCACCCGCACGCCCCCGCCCTTCGGCCGCACCCTGTGCGCGATGATCACCCCCTTCACCGAGACCGGGGCACTCGACCTCGACGGAGCCCGGAGCCTGGCCCTCCGGCTGGTGGCGGCGGGCTGCGACGGCCTGGTGCTGAGCGGCACCACCGGCGAGTCGCCGACCACCACGGACGAGGAGAAGACGCGGCTGGTCGCGGCCGTACGGGAGGCGGTCGGCGACCGGGCCGCGCTGGTCGCGGGGGTGGGCAGCGCCGACACCCGGCACACGGTCGAGCTGGCGCTGGCGGCCGGCCAGGCGGGTGCCGACGGGGTGCTGGTGGTGACGCCGTACTACAGCAGGCCCCCGCAGGACGCGGTGGCCGCGCACTTCCTGGCGGTCGCCGACGCGAGCGAGGTGCCGGTGATGCTCTACGACATCCCGGGCCGCACCGGCACCCGGATCGAACCGGACACCATGACCGGCCTCGCCGCGCACCCCCGGATCGTGGCCGTGAAGGACTGCTCGTACGACTTCCTCGGCACCCAGCAGGTGCTGACCCGGACGGACCTGGCCTACTACGCCGGCTGCGACGAACACATCCTGGCGCTGTACGCGATCGGCGCGGCCGGCTGTGTGAGCACGGTCGCCAACGCCGCGCCGGGCCATGTCGCCGCGATCCTGGACGCCTTCGACGCGGGCGACACCGCCCGGGCGCGGGACCTCCAGCTGGCGGCCATCCCACTGATCGAGGCGATGATGGCCGCGGGCCTGCCGGGCACGGTCACCGCCAAGGCGCTGCTGGACCGCCTGGGACTGCCCGCGGGGCCGGTGCGCGCGCCGCTGCTGCCCGCCGGCCCGGAGACGGCCGACGGGCTGCTGGCCCGCCACCGGGAGCTGCCGGCGCTGTGATCGGCGCCGCCGGACAGCTCCTGGTAGCCGCTGAGCGGGGCGGACCGACGAGCGGGAGGCCTGGCCGGCGGCGGATCAGCCGCTGCCGCTAGGGCCTCTCTTTCGGATCTTGCCGGCGTCGCGGGCTCTGGCACGCACATCTGCGGCGTTGTCGTCCCTCGCCGACGCTCCGCGTCGACTCGGTCCTCCGCCTTGCATCTGCACGCACCAGAGCCCGCTCGGGGTGGCCAGAAGGCGCCGGCGCCGCAGCCGACCTGATCCGAAAGAAAGGCCCTAGGCCGGTCCGGCGGACGAACCTCCGGCGGCCTCCCTCGCCCGCCCGTCCCCGGGGCGCGGCAGGCGCCAGTCTCCCACCAGCACGAACGGCGCCCAGTAATGGGGATGCCGGAAGGGGAACGCCCGGTCCTCCTCGCTCAGCCCGGCGGCGGCCAGGGCCTCATGGCGCTCCTCCGCCTCCAGCGCCGCGTCCCGCAGGGCGGGATCGGAGCTGACGGCCAGCGCGGCGCGGGCCGTGGCGAAGTCCGCGCTCAGGGCCGCCGAACCGATCCGCAGGGCGCGCCGGGTGGCCGGTTCCGCCCCGGTCAGGCCTCCGGCCGTGTCCGGTGCGGTCAGTTCCGCCACCTGCTGCCGGGTCAGGGAGCGGACCCGGAGCACCGCGTCGCGCAGCGCGTGGGCGAGCGAGGCGGGAGCGCCGTCGGACCCGGCGGCGCCCACACGTTCGTAGAAGGCGCGCATCAGCAGCGAGGTGGACAGGTCGTCCACCGACCACTGGCTGACGATCACGGAGGCCGCTCCGGCGGTGAGGAAGCTGCGGACCAGCCCGGTCAGTTCGTCGCCGGGGCGCATGCCGTTGACCCCGCTGGTGCAGCAGCTCAGCACGACGAGGGCGGCGGAGAGCCGGGCGCCGCGCAGATCGGCCGCGCCCAGCACCTGCCGCTCGCGGTCGTCGGCGGCGCGGGCACCGCCCAGGACGATGCCCACGGCCCCGTCGGCGGTGTCCAGGATGCCGTGGGCGGCCAGATGGACCAGCCCCGGCGGCGACTGGGTCCGCAGCAGGGCATCGGTGACCAGGCGCTTGGACACGTCCTGGCCGAGCACCGGGGGGATGCCCAGTTGCCGGGCCACCGTCACGGCCTCGATGCGGGCGTGGGCGAGGTCGCCCCCCGGGTCCCCCACCACCAGCGGCTCGCCGGACGCCTGCGGCGCGCTGCTGGACAGCCGGCGCACGAGCAGCGAGGCGCTGGGCGCGTAGCAGACCGGGTTGCGCAGCCCCAGCGGCACGCCCGCGACATCGAGGACGTGCAGCGGGACGTCGTGCAGCGCCCCGTGCGGGACGAGCGCGATCAGTTCGTCGGCCGGCAGTGCGGCGAGCGGTGCGACGAGCGGTGCCGCGGCCCGTTGCAGCCGCTCCAGGTCCACCGTGCGGAAGTCGAAGCGGGTGCCGCGCACGGCGGCGTCGAGGACATCGCCGATCTCGTACAGGTCGACCTCGACGGTGACCGCGCGGGGCTCGGCGCCCGCGCCCGAGGTGAAGAGCAGCACCCGGCCGCTGTCGAGGACGTGGTAGAGAGCGATGTGCGCGGCCCCGCCGACGGCCTCGTGCAGCCGCTGCCAGCCGACCGGTTCCACACCCTGCCGGCGCATCGCCTCCACCTGCGCGCGGTCCAGGTCCCGGGTGAGCGCCTCGTGGTCGTTGCGGAGGCGGTGGCGGATGTCGCTGGTGTCGATGCGGGTGGTCGGCGTGTGGACGCGGAACCCCTCGGGCAGCTCCCGGCTGCCGCCGTAGCGGCCTTCGAGCAGCAGCAGCCGGGCCACGTCGGCGGCGGTGTAGGGGGTGGTGAGCGCGTCGAGCCAGTCCAGTTCCTCCTGCCGTTCCCGCTGGGCGGTGACCAGCGCGTCGACCTCGGGGTCCGCCAGCGCGTCCTCGTCGAGAAAGGCGCGGGCGCGGGCCCGTTCGGCGAAGTCGAAGGCCGCCAGGGTACGGCCCGCCGCGAGGCACGCCTCGATCGCCGTGCGGTACAGCGGGACGGCGGTTCCCGACCACGCCATCCGCAGTTCCCAGCGGGACAGGTTCAGCCTGCTCTCCTCGGCCCGGGCGACCAGCCGGACGACCAGGTCGGCCGCCTCCGCCGCGTTGCCCCGGCCCAGCTCCGCCCGGCTGCGCAGCAGCTCGAAGGCCAGCCCGTACTCCGTGACGGAGGACGCCGCGGCGTCCAGCAGCTCCAGGGCCTCGTCCCAGCGCTCGTGCAGGAGGCAGAGCTGCGCCCGCATCGTCAGCAGGGACGGGCGCTGCCAGTCCGCCGCGTACTCGGTGGCGAGGTCCAGGTAGCGGGTGGACTCCGCGAAGTCGTCCACCACCAGGGTGGAGAAGGTGGCGTGCGCTCCGGCGTGCCGGGCCCCCTGCTCCGTGGTCAGGGCCGTGGTCAGCAGCTCCGCGGCCCGTGCCCACTCCCCGGCGTCGCGCAGGATCTGGGCCAGGCTCATCACGCCCGTCACCGACAGGCCCGGCGCGACCACGGTACGGCCGTCCTCCTCGACGAAGACCCAGGAGCCGTCGCCGATCTCCTCCGCGGCCGCCCGTACGTCACCGGAGCGCGCGGTGAAGGTGATCCGCAGGCCGCGCAGTACGTTGATGTACTCCTTGGCGCCGATGCCGTAGACGTCCAGGTACTCCAGTTCCATCCAGGCCACCTGGTCCTGGGGATGGTCCAGCGTCCTGAGGTTCGCGGTCAGGGGCTTCGCGAGCAGCAGCGTCATGCCGTCGGCCCGGTCGAGATGGGCGGCGACGGCGTCCAGGTCCGGCACCCGCAGCAGTGCGTCCGCGATCGCCAGGCTCGTCCGGGCGGCACTCACCGGGAAGCCCGCGGCCTCGAAGGCGATCTGCACGGACTCCCAGGTGTCCGCCGCCTCCCGCCACTTCCCCTCGCCGACGAGCATGCCGGCCTCGTAGTGCCCGACCAGGGCGGGACGCAGCTGCGGCACCGCGGCCAACCACAGCGATTCCAGGTCCAACAGGGCGGTCAGGGCAGCCGCGTTCAGGAAGCGCGAGGCACCGAACATGCGGTCCAGCAGCCAGACCAGTGCCCCGGTCGCCTCCCCCTCCGGGTCGCCTCCCTGTTCGGCCGCGCACAGGACCGCCCGGCCCAGCGCCTCCAGTCCCGACATCAGGTCGATGCTCTGGGAGTCGCCCTCGCCCGGGTCCATCCGCACACAGCTGAGCCCCAGCAGCAGGTACGTCCGCCAGGCGGTGTGGCCCGCGGCCACGGCGGCGCGGAGATCGGCCAGGGCGCGGCGCGGGCGCTCGGCCTGGAAGTGGGCCAGGCCGCGCACCGCCAGCGGCCGGGCCCGGCCGGGCAGCCGCTCCACCATCTCGTCGAGGATCTCGACGGCCGTCTCCGGGTCGTGCTCCCGGGACGCCAGGCGTTCCAGGACGTCGAGGGCCTCGTCCTCGCGGCCGGCGCGCAGCAGGAGGCGTGTGTGCAGCTCCAGCACACCGGCGCTCGGCTCGGGCGCTCGCTCGCACTCCGCCAGCGCACCCTCCAGATCCCCGCGCCGCTCGCACAGCTCGGCACGCACCGCATGCCCGGCGGTACGGGCGGCGACGGACGGCCGGGCAAGAAGCCGTTCGGCATCGGCCGCGGTCAGCTCCATACGCCCCCGGTCCCGATTGATCAGCGCCCGCTCGGTCAACGCGACGTCGATCTGCTGGGCAACGGACTCGGGCAGCGGGCGAGGGGCGCCGACGGGGTCGGACGGGGCCGCAACCGGCCCGGAAGGCGTCGCAACCGCCGGCCCGGAGGGCGTCGCGGCCGGTCCCGAGGGCATCGCAACCGGCTCTGCGGCAGGCTCTGCGGAACCGCCGGAGGCCCCCGCTTCGAGTGCCTCGCCGATGCGTATCACCTCGCCGAACTCGGCCACGGCCGCGTCGAGATGGCCGTTCACCGCGAGCGCGCGGGCATGATGGACGCGGAACCGCAGCTCCTCCGGCGCGGCCGCAGCGGCGCGGGCCCACGCTTCCAGGGCGCCCTCCGGTTCCCCCGTCTCCGACAGGCACACCGCGAGGTTGTTCCAGGCGAAGGCGCTGTCGGGCGCCACCTCCAGCCAGGCTCGGTAGGCGGTCACCGCGTTGGGATAGTCCTTGAGCAGGACCAGGGCGTGCGCCCGCACGCGCAGCGACTCGAACCGTCCCGGCGCGAGGGCCAGGGCGTGTCCGGCCGCCTCGGCAGCCGCCTGCGGCGCGTCCTGGAGAAGCTCGTTGGCGAGTTCCGCCCACGCCAGGGCGAGCTCCTCCCCGGTGACCCCGCTGGCGGACACCCCGCCGGCCCTGCCGTAGGCCGCCAGCGCCAACTCCAGGAACTCCTGGGCGAGATGGGGCTCGCCGGCCGCCAGATACGCCCTCGCCGCCTGCATCGCGGCCGGCCATGTGTACTCGTGCCGCTGCGCGCCGTCGGACATGACCGTGGCCTGGGCGAGGAGCACGGCCGCCGGACGCCAGCGGTTCAGCCGTGCAAAGACGCCGGAGACCTGGACGAGGGTCCAGAAACACAGCCAGCCGCTCTCTTGTCGGGCGGCCAGGTCCGCTGCGGAGCGGCACCAGGCGAGCGCTGCCTCCTCCTCGTCCTCCGCCTCCGCGAGGAGCACCCGGAGATGCACCGCGTGCTCGGTGCTCCCGGTCAGGGTGGCCAGCGCCTCGCCCTGCCGGACGATCGACAGCGCCTCCTGTGGTGCGCCCTGCTCGATCAGCGCCTCGGCCGTCTGCCGTACGGAGTCGAGGAGGACGTCCAGGTGCTCGGCATCCGGCGGAGACGCCAGGCAGGCGTCCAGCTCCTCGCTCAGGGCCGCGGCCGACGGCTGTGGCCTCCCGGGGTGCGTCATCGTCGTACCGTTCCCTCCGCCGGGTGGGCCGACGGCCCGAAGGTGCGCAGGGTGACCAGGGCGGTCGTCCATTCCGGGGCGTCCGGGCCCGCGCTCCCCAGGTCCCGGGTGGCGGCCGGGCCGGCGAGCCGGTCGAGCAGGGTCCGGCCGGTACCCGCGCGTGACGGCGCCCGGCGGGACGGCGGTCCGTCGAGGACGGGCAGTTCGAACGCGTCGGGCGAGAAGCGCTGTTCGGACGCGATGAGCTTCAGATGATCGAGCACCTCGGCGCCGGCGACGCCGAGGCGTTCCGCGGGCAGGGAGACGTCGACGGGGCGGCCGTCGTAGGCGACCGTCACCGCGCCCGCGGGCAGCAGACCGCCGGGATACAGCAGGCTGTGGCACCGGTAGCGGTCGGTGAGGTCGAGCAGGGTGCAGTAGAGGTCCGCGGGGCTGTCGTTGTGGAGGTGGATCCAGACGTACGGCCGCCGCCAGCCGGTGCCGGCCTTCCGGTAGTGCAGCCGGATCCGTCCATCGGCTCCGGGCGTCAGCGGCGGCCGGGTGCCGGGCGCGGGCGGTGCCGTCTCGCCGGGCTCGGCGGGGACGATCTCGACGCGGACGAGGTCCGCGATCCACGATCCCGGGTTGTCCAACCGCTTGATCAGATGCCAGCGGGCGAGATGTTCGAGGCGGCGCCGCACCGTGGCGGCCCCGTCCGCCGTCGCAGGGACGGGGCCGGCCAGCGGGGTGCCGTCGGGCCGCGCGATCAGCAGCGCGGGTTCGGCGCCGGGGCGGGACGGCTCGCCGGTCAGGACGAGGAAGCGGTCGCTCTGGCCCCCGGGGTCCACCGTGCCCTCGGCCGCGCCGAGGTGCGGGGAGTCCGCGATGGCCGTGCGCACCAGCACGGCCGCGGGGCCGTCGCCGCGCACCTCGACCGTGGCCTGGGGCACGGGCACGTCCACCACGACAGCGGGATAGCGGCTTGCGGGGCGCGGCCGCCAGTCCGACGGCTCGACGGCGACCCGGCTGCGGGCGGGCTCCACGGCGGTGACCCGGACCCGGCCGAGCGGCTGGCCCGTCCCCGTCCCGGGCCGTTCCTCGGGCGGGAGGACGGCGAGGACGACGGACTCGTCACCGCGGGGCGGCTGGATGCCGTGCACCGTACCGGCGTCGATCCACCACTCGCCCTGCCGGTGCTCCAGGGAGATGCCGTGGGCCCGCGGCCGTAACGCCCCGCCGAAGAGCGGCTGGTCGAGCGCCTGCGGGGGCATGGCGTACCCGACGGGGTCCTGCTCCCCCACCCGGTCCCTGACCCCCGCCGCGGCGGCGCCGAGCAGGTCTCGGTAGGTGGCCTGGGGTCCGAGCCGGGCGAGGGCGCGCTGGAGCATGAAGGAGAAGACGCCCCGGTGCCGTCCGCCGAAGGGCAGTTCCTTGGCCGTCTGGAGAGACTCGCAGGCCGACAGCGTCACCTGCCGCGGCGGCCCGCCCCCGTCGCCGCCGCCCCCGTCGCGGACGGTCGCCGCCCAGGCGGTCCGCAGGGCGGGAAGGTACTGCTCGAAGGGTCTCGGCGCGGTGGCGGGGGGTGCCGAGCGGACCCCCACCTCCGGCAGGTCCCGGGTGGCCCCGCCGGAATGGCAGCTGTCCAGAACCCCGAGCACATGGGCACCCGAGGCGGCGACCGTGCCGACGAGCTGGTTGATCTCCTTGTCGGCGAGGTCGGGCACTCCGGGCAGCCGGCTGTCGGCGCACACCAGGGTCTGGTTCCAGCCGGTCGGCTCCAGATGCCGGAAGCGCTCCTCGACCGGTTCGAGCGAGCCGTGCCCGGCGAAGCAGAACACGGCGACGTCCTCCGGTCCCGCCTGGGCGAGATGGGTCAGAAAACCGTCGATGACGGCCTGTCGGGTCGCCTCCCCGTCCCGCAGCACGCGCACCCGCAGCCGCTCGTCCGCCACCCGGCCCCGCAGAAACGCCTCGAAGGCGAGCACATCGGCCACACAGCCCCTGAGCGACCTGAGCCGGCCCTGGTAGTCATCCACCCCCACGAGCAGGGCGTACACGGTCTGCACCATACGGCCGTCCCTTCGCGCTCCGCGACCCCTTCGCCACCGAGGCGGTAAATGCTAGACCCTGTACGGCAGTTGACGCACCAGATGCCGCAACACACCAGCTTTGCACCGATACCGCCCACGGCCGGCAGAACACCGGACAGCACGAAGCGCCCTCCCGCACCACGGCGGAAGGGCGCTCAGCGCGACACGTGGGTCAGTTGTGGCTGTGCAGGATGTCGTTCAAGCCGCCCCAGACCGCGTTGTTCGGGCGGGCTTCCACCGTGCCGGTGACCGAGTTGCGGCGGAAGAGGATGTGGGAGGCGCCGTTGAGTTCGCGGGCCTTGACGATCTGGCCGTCGGGCATGGTGATGCGGGTGCCCGCGGTGATGTACAGGCCCGCCTCGACCACGCACTCGTCGCCGAGGGCGATGCCGACGCCCGCCTCGGCGCCGATCAGGCAGCGCTCGCCGATGGAGATGATCACGTTGCCGCCGCCGGACAGGGTGCCCATGGTGGAGGCGCCGCCACCGATGTCCGAGCCGTCGCCGACCACGACACCGGCGGAGATCCGGCCCTCGACCATGGAGGTGCCGAGCGTGCCGGCGTTGAAGTTGACGAAGCCCTCGTGCATGACCGTGGTGCCGGCGGCCAGGTGGGCGCCCAGCCGGACCCGGTCGGCGTCGGCGATGCGGACGCCCTTGGGGGCGACGTAGTCCGTCATGCGCGGGAACTTGTCGATCGAGGTGACCTGGAGGTGCAGGCCCTCGGCGCGGGCGTTGAGCCGCACCTTCTCGATGTCGTCCACGGCGACCGGGCCGAGCGAGGTCCAGGCGACGTTGGCGAGGTGGCCGAAGATGCCGTCCAGGTTCTGGCCGTGCGGCTTGACCAGGCGGTGCGAGAGCAGGTGCAGCCGCAGGTAGGTGTCGTGCGCGTCGATCGGCTTCTCGTCCAGCGAGGCGATGACCGTGCGCACCGCGACCACCTCGACGCCCCGGCGGTTGTCCGGGCCGACCGCCGCGGTCGCGCCGCCGCCCAGCAGCTCCGCCGCCTGCTCGGCGGTCAGCCGCTCGGTGCCGGCCGGGCCGGGCGCCTCGACCAGCTCGGGGGCCGGGAACCAGGTGTCGAGGACGGTGCCGTCGGAGGCGATGGTGGCGAGGCCGGCGGCGATAGCGCCGGTGGTACGGGAAGCAGACTCGGTCATGGGGGAAAACCTAACGTGAGCGGGGTGGTGAGGGCGAATGGCGTCTCATGTGCCGGGCGCGGCTCAGGGGATCAGCCGAGTCAGCGCGGTGCGGGCGTACTCCTCGTCGTAGGAACCGCCCGTGAGCAGCACCTGAAGGCCGATGCCGTCCATCAGCGCGAGCAGCGCCCGGGCGGTGACCGGGTCGGTGCGGCGGGTGAGCAGCGCGGTCGCCTGCTCGGTCCACTCGGCGGCGACGGGCCGCAGCGCGGGCCGCCGCAGCGCGGCCAGGTACAGCTCGTACTCCAGCTCCACCCCGGTGCGCTCGCCGCCCAGCCAGGCTCCGAGGGCCGCGGCCAGCTCGGTCGCGAGGTCGCCGTGGCCGCCCTCCGGCAGCCGCTCGGCGAGCACCCTGCCGAAGCCCTCGTTGGCCTGCCGCAGCGCGGCCACCATCAGCTCTTCCAGGGTCGCGAAGTGGTACGTCGTGGAGCCGAGCGGTACATCGGCCTCCGCGGCCACCGAGCGGTGGCTCAGCCCGGCGATGCCGTCCCGCCCGACCACCCGGATCGCGGCGTCGATGATCCGCCGGCGCCGCTCGGGGTCGTAGCGCCGGGGCATCAGTGACTCGCCCCGCCCAGGTTGAGCACCACCACTCCGCCGATGATCAGCAGGATGCCGGCGACCTTGGCCACCCCGAGCCCCTCCCCGAACAGCAGCAGCCCGAGCACGGCGATGGCCGCGGTGCCCACCCCGGACCAGATGGCGTACGCGGTCCCGATCTGCACGGTCTTCAGCGTCTGCGCGAGCAGCGCGAAGGAGACGAGGTAGCCGAGCACGGTCACGGCCGAGGGCCCGAGCCGGCTGAACCCCGCGCTGTACTTCATCGCCGTCGTGGCGGCGACCTCGGCGGCTATGGCGCCGGCGAGCAGCAGGTATCCCATGTGTACGAGCGTACACAGCGTAGGTGTACGGCCGTACACAACGAGGGAACGGGAAAGGGGCCGCGGCATGGTGCCACGGCCCCTTCCCGCACTCGGGCGGTGCTCAGACGTTGAAGCCGAGCGCCCTCAGCTGGTCGCGGCCCTCGTCGGTGATCTTGTCCGGGCCCCACGGCGGCATCCAGACCCAGTTGATGCGCAGCTCGTTGACCAGGCCGTCCGTGGCGGACTTGGCCTGGTCCTCGATGACGTCCGTCAGCGGGCAGGCCGCCGAGGTGAGGGTCATGTCGACCGTCGCCACATTGGAGTCGTCGATGTGGATGCCGTAGATCAGCCCGAGGTTGACGACGTCGATGCCCAGCTCGGGGTCGACGACGTCCATCAGGGCTTCACGCAGCTCCTCCTCGGACGCGGGCTTCATCTCTGCGGTGTCGGTCATGCCGTCTTCCTTTCGGCGTCGGCGCCACCCAGCGCCTGGGCCGTCGCGTCCTTCCACGCCATCCAGCTCAGGAGGGCGCACTTGACCCGGGCGGGGTACTTGGAGACGCCTGCGAACGCGACCGCGTCCTCCAGGACCTCCTCCATCGCGTCGTCCGGCTCGATCCTGCCCTTGGACTGCATCAGCTCCAGGAAGGTCTCCTGGATCCGCTGCGCCTCGGACAGCTCCTTGCCGACCAGCAGCTCGTTGAGGACGGACGCGCTGGCCTGGCTGATGGAGCAGCCCTGGCCCTCGTACGAGACGTCCTCGATCCTGCTGCCCTCGTACCGCACGCGGAGGGTGATCTCGTCGCCGCACGTCGGGTTCACGTGGTGCACCTCGGCGTCGCCGTCCCTCAGACCACGCCCGTGCGGGTTCTTGTAGTGGTCCAGGATGACGTCCTGGTACATCGAGTCCAGCTTCACGGTCTCAGCTCACGCCCTTCAGCCGAAGAAGTTCCGAACGTGCTCCAGCCCCGCGACCAGTGCGTCGATCTCGGCCGGCGTGGAGTACAGATAGAACGACGCTCGCGTGGTCGCAGGAATTCCGTACCGCAGGCAGACCGGGCGGGCGCAGTGGTGGCCGACCCGGACCGCGATGCCCTGCTCGTCGAGGACCTGGCCCACGTCGTGCGGGTGGATGTCCCCGAGGGTGAAGGAGATCGCGGCGCCCCGGTCCTCGGCCGTCGTCGGGCCGATGATCCTGAGGTCGGGGACCTCGGACAGCCGCTGGACCGCGTACTCCGTCAGCGCGTGCTCATGGGCGAGGATCTTGTCCATGCCGATCGACTGGAGGTAGTCGATCGCGGCGCCCAGACCGACCGCCTGCGCGATCGGCGGGGTGCCCGCCTCGAACTTGTGCGGCGCCGGGGCGTAGGTGGACGAGTGCATCGAGACGGTCTCGATCATCTCGCCGCCGCCCAGGAAGGGCGGCAGGTCCTCGAGCAGCTCCTGGCGGCCCCACAGGACGCCGATGCCGGTCGGGCCGCACATCTTGTGGCCGGTGAAGGCCACGAAGTCGGCCTGGAGGGCCTGCACGTCCAGCGGCATGTGCGGGGCGGCCTGGGAGGCGTCGACGCAGACGAGCGCACCGACCTCCTGGGCGCGGCGCACTATCGCCTCGACGGGGTTGAGGGTGCCCAGGATGTTGGAGACCAGCACAAAGGAGACGATCTTCGTCTTCTCGGTGATGATCTCGTCGATGTTGGACAGGTCGAGCCGGCCGTCGTCCGTGAGGCCGAACCACTTCAGCTTCGCGCCCGTGCGCTGCGCGAGCAGCTGCCACGGCACGATGTTGGAGTGGTGCTCCATCTCCGTGATGACGATCTCGGTCTCGTGGTCCACCCGGTAGGGCTCCTCGGCCCAGCCCAGCATGTTGGCCACGAGGTTCAGCGACTCGGAGGCGTTCTTGGTGAAGATCACCTCGTCGCGGCTCGGCGCGTTGATGAAGTCGGCGACCTTGTCGCGCGCGCCCTCGTACAGCGCCGTGGCCTCCTCGGCGAGCACATGCACACCGCGGTGGACGTTGGCGTTGTGCTGCTCGTAGTACTCGGAGAGCACGTCGAGCACCTGGCGCGGCGTCTGCGAGGTCGCCGCGTTGTCCAGGTAGACCAGCTTCCTGCCGTCGTGGAGCACCCGGTCCAGGATGGGGAAGTCCTTGCGCAGCGCCTCGGTGTCGAGGAGGCCCGGCAGCTGTGTCACGCGGATGCGCCACCCTTCACGTATGCCTCGTAGCCCTCGTTCTCCAGCTTGTCCGCGAGCTCGGGGCCGCCGGACTCGACGATGCGGCCGCCGGCGAACACGTGGACGTGGTCGGGCTTGATGTAGCGCAGGATGCGCGTGTAGTGCGTGATCAGCAGGGTGCCGACCTCGCCGGTCTCGCGGACACGGTTGACGCCCTCGGAAACGATGCGGAGGGCGTCGACGTCGAGACCGGAGTCGGTCTCGTCCAGGATCGCGACCTTCGGCTTGAGCAGCTCCAGCTGGAGGATCTCGTGGCGCTTCTTCTCACCGCCGGAGAAGCCCTCGTTCACGTTGCGCTCGGCGAAGGACGGGTCCATGTTGAGGCGCTCCATGGCCTCCTTGACCTCCTTCACCCAGGTGCGCAGCTTCGGGGCCTCGCCGCGGATGGCGGTGGCGGAGGTGCGCAGGAAGTTGGAGACCGAGACGCCGGGGACCTCGACCGGGTACTGCATCGCCAGGAACAGGCCGGCGCGGGCGCGCTCGTCGACGGACATCTCCAGGACGTCCTCGCCGTCGAGGGTGACGGTGCCGCCGGTGATGGTGTACTTCGGGTGACCCGCGAGGGAGTAGGCGAGGGTCGACTTGCCGGAGCCGTTGGGGCCCATGATGGCGTGCGTCTCGCCCTGCTTCACGGTGAGGTCGACGCCCTTGAGGATCTCCTTCGTGGCGTTGTCGGCCTCGACGGTGACGTGCAGGTCTCGGATTTCAAGCGTTGCCATGGGTGCCTCAGGACTCCTGGGAGAGGGAGACGAGAACGTCGTCCCCTTCGATCTTTACGGGGTATACGGGGACGGGGCGCGTGGCCGGGAGGCCGGACGGCTTGCCGGTGCGGAGGTCGAAGGCGGAGCCGTGCAGCCAGCACTCGATCTGGCAGTCCTCCACCTCGCCCTCGGAGAGGGAGACGTTCGCGTGGGAGCAGATGTCGTGGATCGCGAACACCTCGCCCTCGGTCCTGACGACCGAGACCGGCGTGCCGTCGAGTTCCACCCGCTTCGGGGTGTCCTCCTCCAGCTCGCTCAGCCCGCAGGCGCGTACGAAGGTCATGCGACCGAAGCCTCCAGCTCCTCCTCGATCTTGGCGAGCAGGCGCTCCTCGATGTCGGCGACGCCGATCTGCTGGACCAGCTCGGCGAAGAAGCCGCGGACCACCAGGCGGCGGGCCTCGTGCTCCGGGATGCCGCGGGCCATCAGGTAGAAGAGCTGCTCGTCGTCGAAGCGGCCGGTGGCGGAGGCGTGGCCGGCGCCGACGATCTCGCCGGTCTCGATCTCCAGGTTCGGCACCGAGTCGACGCGCGCGCCGTCCGTGAGGACCAGGTTGCGGTTCATCTCGTAGGTGTCCGTGCCCTCGGCCGAGGCCTCGATGAGGACGTCACCGATCCAGACCGCGTGCGCTTCCTCGCCCTGGAGCGCGCCCTTGTAGACGACGTTGGACTTGCAGTGCGGGGCGTTGTGGGTGACCAGCAGACGGTGCTCCTGGTGCTGCCCGGCGTCGGTGAAGTACAGGCCGAACAGCTCGGCCTCGCCGCCGGTGCCGGCGTACGTCACGCGCGGGTGCAGCCGGACCACGTCGCCGCCGAAGGTCACGACCACCGACTTGACGGAGGCGTCCCGGCCGACCAGCGCGTTGTGCTGGGCGACGTGGACGGCCTTGTCGTCCCAGTCCTGGACGGAGACGACGGTCAGCTTGGCGCCGTCGCCGAGGAGGTAGTCGACGTTGGCGGCGAGCACGGCGTCACCGGTGTGGTCGATGACCACGACGGCCTCGGCGAAGCTGCCCAGCTCGATGACCTGGTGGGCGAAGGCGGTGCCGCCCTGGCCGTGTACGGCGATGCGGATGGGCTCGGTGAGGACGGTGTCCTTGGGGACGGTCACGACCGAGGCCTTCTCGAAGGCCGAGTACGCCTGCGCGGCGACGCGGTCCACCGGGGTGCCCGCCTTGCCGAGCCGCGCGTCGTCGCGGCCGACGGTCTCGACGATGACGCCCTCGGGGGCCTGTACGTCGACCTTCACACCGTCGCCGTTCGCGACGGCGGTGCCGTCGTGCAGCCCGCGCAGGCGCTCCAGCGGGGTGAACCGCCACTCCTCCTCGCGGCCGTGCGGGACCGGGAAGTCCGCGACGTCGAAGGACGGGGGCGCGCTCATGCGCGAGACGACGGTCGACTCCGCGGCGACCGCGATCGAGCCGGCGGTGGTGGAGCCCACCGGGATGTTCTGGGCCTCGGCCATGGCTGTCGTAGTGCTCTCTTTCTGAGTAAGGCGTCTGCTGGCGATGCGGGCGGTGTCAGCCGACCGCGCCTTCCATCTGCAGCTCGATCAGCCGGTTGAGCTCCAGCGCGTACTCCATCGGCAGCTCCTTGGCGATCGGCTCGACGAAGCCGCGCACGATCATCGCCATGGCCTCGTCCTCGGAGAGGCCGCGGCTCATCAGGTAGAAGAGCTGGTCCTCGGAGACCTTGGAGACGGTGGCCTCGTGGCCCATGGACACGTCGTCCTCGCGGACGTCCACGTAGGGGTAGGTGTCCGAACGGGAGATGGTGTCGACCAGCAGCGCGTCGCACAGCACGTTCGACTTGGAGCCGGGGGCGCCCTCGCCGATCTCGATCAGACCGCGGTAGGAGGTGCGGCCGCCGCCGCGCGCGACGGACTTCGACACGATGTTGGACGAGGTGTTCGGCGCCATGTGGACCATCTTGGCGCCGGCGTCCTGGTGCTGGCCCTCGCCGGCGAAGGCGATGGACAGGGTCTCGCCCTTGGCGTGCTCGCCCATCAGGTAGACGGCCGGGTACTTCATCGTCACCTTGGAGCCGATGTTGCCGTCGATCCACTCCATGGTCGCGCCCTCGTAGGCCACGGCGCGCTTGGTGACCAGGTTGTAGACGTTGTTCGACCAGTTCTGGATGGTCGTGTAGCGGCAGCGGGCGTTCTTCTTGACGATGATCTCGACGACCGCGGAGTGCAGCGAGTCCGACTTGTAGATCGGGGCGGTGCAGCCCTCGACGTAGTGCACGTAGGCACCCTCGTCGACGATGATCAGGGTCCGCTCGAACTGGCCCATGTTCTCCGTGTTGATGCGGAAGTAGGCCTGGAGCGGGATCTCGACGTGCACGCCCTTCGGCACGTAGATGAAGGAGCCGCCGGACCAGACGGCCGTGTTCAGCGCGGCGAACTTGTTGTCACCGGCGGGGATGACGGTCCCGAAGTACTCCTTGAAGAGCTCCGGGTGCTCCTTCAGCGCGGTGTCGGTGTCGAGGAAGATGACGCCCTGCTCCTCCAGGTCCTCGCGGATCTGGTGGTAGACGACCTCCGACTCGTACTGGGCGGCGACGCCGGCGACCAGGCGCTGCTTCTCGGCCTCCGGGATGCCCAGCTTGTCGTAGGTGTTCTTGATGTCCTCGGGCAGGTCCTCCCAGGACTCCGCCTGCTTCTCCGTGGAGCGCACGAAGTACTTGATGTTGTCGAAGTCGATGCCGGAGAGGTCGGAGCCCCAGTTCGGCATGGGCTTCTTCTCGAAGAGCTTCAGGCCCTTCAGGCGCAGCTTGGTCATCCACTCCGGCTCCGACTTCTTGCCGGAGATGTCGCGGACGACGTCCTCGTTCAGGCCGCGCCGGGCGGAGGCACCGGCCACGTCGGAGTCGGCCCAGCCGTATTCGTACTTGCCCAGGCCCTCGAGTTCGGGGTGAGCAGTCTCCGTGGGGAGAGTCATGCGGGGTTCCTCCCGGCCGTGCTTGCAGGTGCGTCAGTGGAAATCTTGGGGATGAACGTCGTGCACACGCCGTCGCCGTGCGCGATGGTCGCCAGTCGCTGGACGTGGGTACCGAGCAGCTCGGCGAAGATCTCCGTCTCCGCCTCGCACAGCTGCGGGAACTGTTCCGCGACATGGGCGACCGGGCAGTGGTGCTGGCAGAGCTGCTCGCCGACCGGTGCGCTGCGCGCCGTAGCAGCGTACCCGTCCATGCTCAAGGCCTTCGCCAGCGCTTCGGCGCGTTTGTCGGGGGTGACCGCCTCGATCGCCTTGCGGTAGGCACTCGCCTGGGCGGTGATCCGCGCACGCGCGAAGGCGGCGACCGCCTCGGCGCCGCCCTCCTGCTCGGCGATCCAGCGCAGGGCGTCGACGGCGAGCTTGTCGTACGACTGGTCGAAGGCGTCCCGGCCACAGTCGGTGAGCGCGAAAACCTTGGCGGGGCGGCCTCGCGTGCGCGTGCCGTACACACGCTGCTCGCGGGCCTGTACGACGTCGTCGGCGACGAGCGCGTCCAGGTGACGGCGGACGGCCGCCTGGGTCAGTCCCAGCCGGCCGGCGAGTTCGGCGACGGTCGACGGACCGTGGTCCAGGATGGACCGCGCGACCCGGTTGCGCGTGGAGCGCTCACCGGTCGCTAGCTCCTCCTGCGGGGCCCCCGTGAGGGGCTCCCGAGCCTCGCCGACGTTTTTCACAACGCCATTGTTGCGTAATTCCGCGGAGCCTGACAAGCGACGTCCGGATCATCGGACGGTGCCCTGCATCACTTAGGCATACCTAATGTGACCTGCGGAAACGATCTTTGATCGATCATCGGAATGCTGCCCGCACCCCCTCCGACCGGCCCTGTTGTCCGAGTTGCCGCACCCGCGCGACCGGACCGCACGCGGTCTCCCTAGACTCTGGATCCATGCGAAGTGAGCCTGTCGTCCAGGTCCAGGCCCTGGTGAAGCGGTACGGCACGAAGACCGCGGTGGACGGCCTCGACCTGGTGGCCCAGACGGGTGTGACCGCCGTCCTCGGCCCCAACGGGGCGGGGAAGACGACCACGGTCGAGACCTGCGAGGGGTACCGGAAGCCGGATTCCGGCACGGTGCGCGTCCTGGGCCTCGACCCGGTCCGGCAGTCCGCGGAGCTGCGGCCCCGCATCGGGGTGATGCTCCAGTCCGGCGGTGTCTACTCGGGCGCCCGCGCCGACGAGATGCTGCGGCATGTCGCCAAGCTGCACGCACACCCGCTGGACGTGGACGCCCTGATCGAGCGGCTGGGCCTCGGCTCCTGCGGCCGGACCGGCTACCGGCGGCTGTCCGGCGGGCAGCAGCAGCGGCTCGCGCTCGCCATGGCCGTCGTCGGACGCCCGGAGCTGGTGTTCCTGGACGAGCCGACCGCGGGCCTCGACCCGCAGGCCCGCCGCGCCACCTGGGACCTGGTGAGGGACCTGCGCGCCGACGGCGTCTCGGTGATCCTCACCACCCACTCCATGGAAGAGGCCGAGCAGCTCGCCGACGACGTGGCGATCATCGACGGCGGCCGGGTCATCGCCCAGGGCTCCCCGGAGGAGCTGTGCAAGGGGGGCGCGGAGAACACCCTGCGCTTCACCGGGCGACCCGGCCTCGACGTGGCCTCGCTGCTCAAGGCGCTCCCGGCCGACTGCACGGCCGCCGAGCTGACCCCGGGCGCCTACCGGGTCGTCGGCAAGGTCGACCCGCAGCTGCTGGCCACGGTGACCTCCTGGTGCGCCCAGCACGGCGTGATGCCGGACCGGATCTCCGTGGAGCGGCACACCCTGGAGGACGTCTTCCTGGAGCTGACCGGCAAGGAGTTGCGCTCATGACCACCGCTTCCGGCACCTACGCGCCCCGACCGGGGGCGGCGCCGCTGCCCCGCATGATCGCGGCCCAGGCGGCCCTGGAGACGAAGATGCTGCTGCGCAACGGCGAGCAGCTGCTGCTGACGGTGGTCATCCCGACCCTGCTGCTGGTCCTCTTCAGCTCGGTCGACATCGTGGACACCGGCAAGGGCAAGGCGGTCGACTTCCTCGCCCCCGGCGTCCTGGCCCTCGCCGCGATGTCGACGGCGTTCACCGGGCAGGCCATCGCGACCGGCTTCGAGCGCCGCTACGGCGTGCTCAAGCGGCTCGCCTCCTCGCCGCTGCCCCGCTGGGGCCTGATGACCGCGAAGACGGCGTCCGTGCTGGTCACGGAGGTCCTCCAGGTGATCCTGCTGACGGTGATCGCCTTCGCGCTGGGCTGGTCCCCGCACGGCAACCCGGCATCCGTCCTGCTGCTCCTCGTCCTCGGTACGGCCGCCTTCTCCGGGCTCGGCCTGCTGATGGCGGGCACGCTGAAGGCGGAGGCGACGCTGGCCGCCGCGAACCTGGTGTTCCTGCTGCTGCTGGTCGGCGGCGGGGTCATCGTGCCGCTGGACAGGTTCGGCCCGACCGGACAGCACCTCCTCGGTCTGCTGCCCATCTCCGCGCTCTCCGACGGCCTGCGCGACGTGCTCCAGCACGGCGCCGGCGTGCCCTGGGGCGACCTGGGGATCCTCGCGGTGTGGGCGGTCCTCGGGCTGGCCGCCGCCGGACGGTTCTTCCGCTGGGAGTGACCGGCGGCCGCGCCGCGTGACCGGTGACACGGCCCCCCCTCGTGAAAGCGTGCACAAGCGGCGGCCTACGATGGTGCGCGTGTCAAAGCTGAACCGCGCCGACGCGACGGCGGCCCTGCGCAACCCGCTCGCCTTCATCGCCGACCGCTGGACTCCCGAGCCCCGGACCGTCCAGCGGGCGGCCCTCGCCGCTCTCGTGATGTCGGTGGTCATCGTCGTCACCGGCGGTGTCGTCCGGCTGACCGCCTCCGGCCTCGGTTGCCCCACCTGGCCCGAGTGCACCGACGGATCGCTCACGCCGACACAGGCGCTGAGCTACCACAGCGCCATCGAGTTCGGCAATCGCATGCTCACCTACGTGCTGTGCGCGGCCGTCGGCTGGGCGATCATCGCCGCCCGCTCCGAGAAGCCCCGGCGACGCAGCCTGACCCGGCTCGGCTGGGCCCAGTTCTGGCTGGTGATGAGCAACGCGGTCATCGGCGGCATCGTCGTGCTCGTGGGCCTCAACCCGTACACCGTCGCGGTGCACTTCCTGTCGGCCACGGCGCTCGTCGCGGTCGCCGCGGTGATGTGGCAGCGCACCCGCGAGGGCGACGGCGCACCCCGGCCGCTGGTCGGCAAGGCCGTGCAGCAGCTGGTGTGGGTCCTGACGGCCGCGTCCCTGCTGCTCATCGTGGCCGGCACGGTGGTGACCGGGGCGGGGCCGCACGCGGGCGACTCCAGCGACGTCAAGCGGATCCCCATCGACTGGGAGACCGTGGCCAAGCTGCACGCGGTGCTCGCCTGGATCGTGGTGACGCTGACCTTCGCGCTCTGGTTCGTACTGAAGGCGGTCGACGCGCCGAAGGGGCCGCTGGACCGCACCCGTGAGCTGTTCCTCGTGCTGCTGGCGCAGGGCGTCGTGGGCTACGTCCAGTACTTCACCCACCTCCCCGAGGCGCTGGTCGCGGTCCACATGCTCGGCTCCTGCGTGATGTGGATCGGGGTGCTGCGCGTCCTGCTCGCCCTGCGCGAGCGCCCGGAGACCACGCTGGACCTGCCGGGCCCCTCCGCCGAGGTCACGGTCGGCACGCGCGCGTGAGGCGTGTGCGTCACCCGTAGGCGCCGACCAGGGCGTCGATCGCCGGACCCAGATACGCCCGGGTCAGCTCCGCCCGGCGGGCGGGCCAGTCCGCGGACGCCGGAGCCGGGACCTCGTCGTAGCGCCGGCGGGCGATGTCCGCGACGACCTCGGCCGGCGCGCCGAGCGACGCCAGCTCGGTCAGCGCCTCCCGCTTCGGGATCAGCCGCCCGTCGCGCAGGGTCACGGTGGCCCGGGCGAAGGTCAGCAGGCCCGCGTCGACCCAGATGTCCCGTGTCCACAGCCGGGCCCGGTCCACATGGGGCCGCCAGTACTCCCGCTGGTCCCGTACGACGAAGGCGCGCAGCTGCTCCTCCGGCACCGCCGGCAGCAGCCCGGCCGGTGTCCCGCCGTACAGCACCCGGCCGAACGCGTGCAGCTCGCGCCGGGTGACGGGGGTGACCGGCCGGCGCAGGACGCGCTGGTGCGCCCAGGTGAGATGGGACCGGTCCGGGTCGTCCAGGGTGGCCGGGGTGGGATAGCTGCAGTGCAGCTTGGCGGCGAGCGGCTCGGTGCCCAGCCCGCGGTGCAGACGCACCACCCGGCGCACCGTCCTCAGGGACACCGGCTCCGGCAGTACGGCGATCAGGTCGAGGTCGCTGCGGCCCTCCTGGTAGTCACCGCCGGCCAGTGAGCCGTGCGCCCACACCGCGAGAGGGCGCAGCGGCAGCAGTCCGTCCAGGAACCGGTCGAGCAGGGTCGGGGTCGGCATGCCCTGAGTCTGGTCGGCTCACCCGAGGCCGTAAACCCGGCGCGCGTTGTCCGCCGCGATCAGCCGGGCCACCCGCTGGGCGTCCTCCAGCGACCACGCGCCCTCGGCGACCCAGGTGCCCAGGACCCGGGCCAGGGCGTCGCGGAAGAGACGGGCGCCGACGACATGCAGCTCGGGCAGGCCATGGGCGCCGGTCGAGAAGAGGATCTTGCCGAAGGGCGCCAGTTCCAGCATCTCGGCGAGGACCGCGGCCGCACGGGCGCCGGTGCGCACCAGCGCGGCGCCGGAATCGGCGTACACATGCGGGAAGACGCCGGCCAGGTGGGCGGCGTGGCGGTGGTACGGATAGCCGTGCAGCAGGACCAGATCGGTGCCGAGGCCGGCCGTGGCCCGGACGAAGTCGGTGAGCAGCACCGGGTCGGTCCGGTCGATCCGGGAGCCGGACTCGCCGAGTCCCGCGTGCAGCTGGAGCGGGAGGCCGCAGGCCACGGCGACCCACAGCAGATGGCGGAGCAGCACGGGGTCGGTGAGCGCTCCGCCGACGCGCCGGCCGGCCAGCCAGCGGCCCGCCGCGCCGCGCACCTCTCCGGGGCCGGGGGGTTCGGGCGCGAGCGCCAGTCCGTGTCTGAGGCCGGCGACGGAGGTGAAGGCGACCGCGTTCGCGGCGGCGCCGTGCACGGACTCGGCGAGGTTGGCGAGGAAGGACTCGACGGTGCCGGAGGTGTCGGCGACCTGCTCGGCGAGCAGCTCCAGCCGGACGATCTCGCGGGCCTCGGCGTCACCGGCGGAGGCCATCTCGGCGGGGCCGGTGAGATCGCCGGGCAGGCCGGTGTCGACGAGGTAGGTGGTGATGCCGCTGCCGCGCAGCAGCCTGCGGCCCGCCTCCAGGACGCCCAGTTCGCGGCGCCGGGCCAGATAGCGGGCGGGCGCGCAGTGCGGTTCCAGGCCGAGCAGGGGCGGGCACCAGCGGCGGACGGCGAAGCCCGTCTGGGTGTCGAAGAGGGTGGTGCCCGGGGCCGGTGGTCCCTCGGTGCGGGCCAGCTGGGCCTCGAAGGTGCCGAGGCCTAGTTCCGTCCGCAGTACGCCGTGGCAGTACTGGTCCACGAGGGACGGCGTTTCGATCATCGGGACTCCCCCGTGCGGACGCTGTGCTGCCTTGCACGTCCTAACGGGTGAATCACGGTTCAGGTGGCGGCAACCCGCCAAATGGAGCCCGACCAGCCCCGGCGCACCGCCCCGGACCAGCCTGCGAGCCGCCCCGGCCGCCGGCTAGCCGCCGACCTGGATGCCGGCCATCCGCTTCCACTCGTACGCACCGGTCCGCACCTTCGCCGCGAACTCGCCGTCGAAGGACTCGTGGGTGGTGATCCCGGCCTTCTCGACGGCCTTCTGGGCGATCTCGGTGCTGGGGGCCACCAGGTCGCCCCAGCCGCCGTCCTCGCCGACGAGGACGATGCGGGCGCCGCGCCGGCCGATGTGGGCCACCTGGCCCTCCGCGCCGCCGTGCGCCTTCGCGAAGGCGCTGATCTGGTGGGCGAGCCGGGACACCTTGCGCTCGGCCCGCGCGTCAACCTGCTGCGTGTCTGCCATGACCAGGATGCTACTCACGAGTAGATCAGCTGGCGAGGGCAGCCCGCTGTGATGTGCGTCAGCGCAGGAACGGGTCCACCGCGACGGCCACGAAGAGCAGCGACACATAGGTGATGGACCAGTGGAACAGCCGCATCTCCTTCAGCTTGCCGCCCGTGACCTCGGCCTTGGCCCGGTTCTGGAGCGCGTGCGCCTCCCACAGCCACCATCCGCCCGCGGCCAGGGCGACGGCCGTGTAGAACCAGCCGGTGTAGCCGAGCGGGGTGAGCAGCAGGGAGACGGCGACCATGACCCAGCTGTAGATCACGATCTGCCGGGCCACGACCTTGTTGGAGGCGACGACCGGCAGCATCGGCACGCCCACGCGCGCGTAGTCGTCCTTGACCTTCATGGACAGCGGCCAGTAGTGCGGCGGCGTCCAGAAGAACATGACGAGGAAGAGGATGACCGGCGCCCAGGACATCGAGTTCGTCACCGAGGACCAGCCGATCAGCACCGGCATACAGCCCGCGATGCCGCCCCACACGATGTTCTGCGCCGTACGCCGCTTGAGGATCATGGTGTAGACGACGACGTAGAAGAGGAGCGCGCCGAGCGAGAGCCAGGCGCTCAGCCAGTTGACCGTGAGGCCGAAGAGCAGCGTGGAGACGATCGCGAGGGTGAAGCCGAAGGCCAGGCACTCGCGCGGGCTGACCATGCCGGTCACCAGCGGCCGCTGCGAGGTGCGGTCCATCAGGGCGTCGATGTCCCGGTCGATGTACATGTTCAGCGCGTTGGCGCCGCCCGCGGAGAGGTAGCCGCCGAGGCAGGTGAGCAGGACCAGCTTGAGGTCCGGCACCCCCTGCTGGGCCAGGAACATCACCGGCACGGTGGTGATGAGCAGCAGCTCGATGATCCGCGGCTTCGTCAGCGCCACGAACGCCTTGACACGGGCCCCGAACGGCCGGTGAACCGGGCTCTGGCTCGCACCACCGAGCACACCCGATGGACGGGATTCGACGGCCGTCACGCACACCCCTGACAGAGACATCCCAGCAAGCCTCCCGTGTGAGGTCCCGGCAAAGGCTCGCGCGTACCACGCCACTTTAGACGTTGCCCATACTCCGGCCTTCGCGGGGGTGGGTCGTGTTGATGGCGGCCCCCGGAAGGAGGGCCCGGCGGGGCCGGAACAGAAGCCTCCGAAAGCGACCCCCATAAGAGGGGACACCCCCCTCGATTGAGCGCTCAGATGACCGGCTCCGTATTCATGTGCCAAATGGCTTCTCGGCCAGTCGGCAGGCGGATCGCACAGAGTCCCGGCAGTCTGTAAACACTCGAAAAAACGCACGTCCTCACGGGGGTAGGCTCGTGCCGGTCGGCGGGCAGAAGCACGCCGGCGGCCGGGTGGGCGCACGCCCCGAAAGACCGGCGAAATGACATGTGGAGAGGAGCCCTGACCCAGGGTGAGCACCAAGCCGACCACCACAGACCTTGAGTGGACCGACCTGGACCAGCGGGCCGTGGACACCGCCCGTGTCCTGGCCGCCGACGCCGTACAGAAGGTCGGCAACGGCCATCCCGGTACGGCCATGAGCCTGGCCCCGGCCGCCTACACCCTCTTCCAGAAGGTGATGCGGCACGACCCGGCCGACCCGGACTGGGTCGGACGCGACCGCTTCGTGCTGTCCGCCGGCCACTCGTCCCTGACCCTCTACACGCAGCTCTACCTGGCCGGCTTCGGCCTGGAGCTGGACGACCTGAAGGCGTTCAGGACCTGGGGCTCCAAGACCCCCGGCCACCCGGAGTACGGGCACACCAAGGGCGTGGAGACCACCACGGGCCCGCTCGGCCAGGGTGTCGCCAACGCCGTGGGCATGGCGATGGCCGCCCGCTACGAGCGCGGTCTGTTCGACCCCGAGGCGCCGCAGGGCGAGTCCCCCTTCGACCACTTCGTCTACTGCATCGCCGGTGACGGCTGCCTCCAGGAGGGCATCGCCGCCGAGGCGTCCTCGATGGCCGGCCACCAGAAGCTGGGCAACCTGATCCTGCTGTGGGACGACAACCACATCTCGATCGAGGGCGACACCGAGACGGCCGTGTCCGAGGACACCGTCAAGCGGTACGAGGCCTACGGCTGGCACGTCCAGCGCGTGGAGCCGCAGGCCAACGGCGACCTGGACCCGAAGGCGATCTTCGCCGCGATCCAGGAGGCCAAGGCCGTCACCGACCGGCCGTCCTTCATCGCGATGCGCTCGATCATCGCCTGGCCGGCCCCGAACGCCCAGAACACCGAGGCCGCGCACGGCTCGGCGCTGGGTGACGACGAGGTCGCGGCCACCAAGCGCGTCCTCGGCTTCGACCCGGAGCAGAGCTTCCAGGTCGAGGACGAGGTCATCGCCCACACCCGGCAGGCGCTGGAGCGCGGTGCCCAGGCGAAGGCCGAGTGGGAGAAGTCCCTCCAGCTGTGGCGCGACGCCAACGCCGAGCGGGCCGCCGAGTTCGACCGGATCAGCAAGGGCGAGCTGCCCGCCGGCTGGGAGGAGAAGCTCCCGGTCTTCGAGCCGGGCAAGGGTGTCGCCACCCGTGCCGCCTCCGGCAAGGTGCTCCAGGCGCTCGGCGCGGTGATCCCCGAGCTGTGGGGCGGCTCCGCCGACCTCGCCGGGTCGAACAACACCACCATCGACAAGGACAGCTCCTTCCTGCCGAAGGGCAACCCGCTGCCGGAGGCCAACCCCTACGGCCGCACCATCCACTTCGGCATCCGCGAGCACTCCATGGGCGCCGAGATCAACGGCATCGCCCTGCACGGCAACACCCGGATCTACGGCGGCACCTTCCTGGTGTTCTCCGACTACATGCGCAACGCCGTGCGCCTGTCGGCCCTGATGCACCTGCCGGTGACGTACGTGTGGACGCACGACTCCATCGGTCTGGGCGAGGACGGCCCGACCCACCAGCCGGTGGAGCACCTGGCCTCGCTGCGCGCCATCCCGGGCCTGAACATCGTCCGCCCGGCCGACGCCAACGAGACCGCGATCGCCTGGCGCGAGATCCTGGGCCGCTGGACCAAGGAGTTCGGCAAGGGCCAGCCGCACGGTCTGGCGCTCACCCGCCAGGGCGTGCCGACGTACGAGCCCAACGAGGACGCGGCCCGTGGTGGCTATGTCCTGTTCGAGGCCGAGGGCGGCGACGCGCAGGTGATCCTGATCGCGACCGGTTCCGAGGTGCACGTGGCGGTCGAGGCGCGCGAGCAGCTCCAGGCCGACGGCGTCCCCACCCGGGTCGTGTCCATGCCGTGCGTGGAGTGGTTCGAGCAGCAGGACCGGGGGTACCGGGAGTCCGTGCTGCCGCCGTCCGTGAAGGCCCGGGTCGCCGTGGAGGCGGGTATCGGTCTGACCTGGCACAAGTACGTCGGGGACGCCGGCCGCATCGTTTCCCTGGAGCACTTCGGTGCTTCGGCCGACGGCAAGCTGCTCTTCCGCGAGTTCGGTTTCACTGCGGAGAACGTGGCTGCCAAGGCGCGGGAATCCCTCGCCGACGCCCAGCGCTGACGCTCATATACGACACGTAGGAGATGTAATTCCATGACAGACGCACTCAAGCGCCTCTCCGACGAAGGCGTCGCGATCTGGCTGGACGACCTGTCGCGCAAGCGGATCACGTCCGGCAACCTCGCCGAGCTGATCGACCAGCAGCACGTCGTGGGCGTCACCACCAACCCGACGATCTTCCAGAAGGCGATCAGCAGCGGCGACGGGTACGAGCAGCAGCTCGCGGACCTCGCCGCCCGCAAGGTCACCGTCGAAGAGGCCATCCGCATGATCACCACGGCGGACGTCCGCGACGCCGCCGACATCCTGCGGCCGGTCTTCGACGCCACGGACGGCCAGGACGGCCGGGTCTCCATCGAGGTCGACCCGCGCCTCGCCCACAACACCCGGGCGACCGTCGCCGAGGCCAAGCAGCTGGCCTGGCTGGTGGACCGCCCCAACACCCTGATCAAGATCCCGGCCACCCAGGCGGGTCTGCCGGCGATCACCGAGGTCATCGGCCTCGGCATCAGCGTCAACGTCACGCTGATCTTCTCCCTGGAGCGCTACCGCGCGGTCATGGACGCCTACCTGGCCGGTCTGGAGAAGGCCCGCGAGCGCGGCCTGGACCTGTCGCTGATCCACTCCGTGGCGTCCTTCTTCGTGTCCCGCGTGGACACCGAGATCGACAAGCGCCTGGACGGCATCGGCACCGACGAGGCCAAGGCGCTGCGCGGCAAGGCCGCCGTCGCCAACGCGCGCCTCGCCTACCAGGCGTACGAGGAGGTCTTCTCCTCGGACCGCTGGAACGCGCTGGAGAACGCGGGCGCCAACAAGCAGCGTGCGCTGTGGGCGTCGACCGGTGTGAAGGACCCGGCCTACCAGGACACGATGTACGTCACCGACCTGGTCGCGCCGAACACGGTCAACACCATGCCGGAGGCCACCCTGGAGGCCACCGCGGACCACGGCCGGATCACCGGCGACACCGTGCGCGGCACCTACGAGCAGGCCCGTGCCGACCTGGACGCGCTGGAGAAGCTCGGCATCTCCTACGACGACGTGGTGCAGGTGCTGGAGGACGAGGGCGTCGAGAAGTTCGAGGCGTCCTGGAACGACCTGCTGAAGTCGACCGAGGCGGAGCTGGAGCGCCTCGCCCCCACGGAGGGCTGAGTTGTCACCCCTCGCAGGTTCCGGAGCGAACCCGCTTCGTGACCCCGCCGACCGACGGCTCCCGCGTATCGCGGGGCCGTCGGGCCTGGTGATCTTCGGCGTCACGGGCGACCTGTCCCGCAAGAAGCTGATGCCCGCGGTGTACGACCTCGCCAACCGGGGTCTGCTGCCGCCGGGCTTCTCGCTGGTGGGCTTCGCCCGCCGCGAATGGGCGCACGAGGACTTCGCACAGGAGGTCCACGACGCCGTCAAGGCGCACGCCCGTACGCCGTTCCGTGAGGAGGTCTGGCAGCAGCTCATCCAGGGGATGCGCTTCGTCCAGGGCACCTTCGACGACGACGACGCGTTCGAGCGGCTGCGCGCCACCATCGAGGAGCTGGACAAGGCCCAGGGCACGGGCGGCAACTTCGCCTTCTACCTGTCGGTGCCGCCGCGCTCCTTCCCCGTGGTCATCCAGCAGCTGAAGAAGCACGGGCTGGCCGACCAGACCGGTGGTTCCTGGCGCCGCGCGGTGATCGAGAAGCCGTTCGGGCACGACCTGAAGTCGGCCGAGGAACTGAACAAGGTCGTGCACGAGGTGTTCGAGCCGGACCAGGTGTTCCGGATCGACCACTACCTCGGCAAGGAGACCGTCCAGAACATCCTGGCGCTGCGCTTCGCCAACACGATGTTCGAGCCGATCTGGAACCGGTCCTTCGTGGACCATGTGCAGATCACCATGGCCGAGGACATCGGCATCGGCGGCCGCGCCGGCTACTACGACGGCATCGGCGCCGCCCGTGACGTCATCCAGAACCACCTGCTCCAGCTGCTCGCGCTGACCGCCATGGAGGAGCCCGCCTCCTTCGACGCGGACGCGCTGGCCGCGGAGAAGACCAAGGTGCTCGGTGCCGTACGGCTGCCGAAGGACCTGGGTGCCTCGACCGTGCGCGGCCAGTACGCGGGCGGCTGGCAGGGCGGCGAGAAGGTCATCGGCTACCTCGAAGAGGACGGCATCGACCCGAAGTCGAAGACCGACACCTATGCCGCGATCAAGCTGGAGATCGACAACCGCCGCTGGGCGGGCGTCCCCTTCTATCTGCGCACCGGCAAGCGGCTCGGCCGCCGGGTCACCGAGATCGCGGTGGTCTTCCAGCGGGCCCCGCACTCCCCCTTCGACCACACGGCGACGGAGGAGCTGGGGCAGAACGCGATCGTGATCCGCGTCCAGCCCGACGAGGGCATCACGGTCCGCTTCGGCTCCAAGGTGCCGGGCACCTCGATGGAGATCCGGGACGTGTCCATGGACTTCGCGTACGGCGAGTCGTTCACGGAGTCCAGCCCGGAGGCGTACGAGCGGCTCATCCTGGACGTGCTGCTCGGCGACGCCAACCTCTTCCCGCGCACGGAGGAGGTCGAGCTGTCCTGGGAGATCCTCGACCCGATCGAGGACTACTGGGACAAGCACGGCAGGCCCGCCCAGTACCGGTCGGGCACCTGGGGTCCCGCCGAGGCCGACGAGATGCTCGCACGAGACGGACGGAGCTGGCGCCGGCCATGAAGATAGACCTGACCGACACCACCGCCGGAGAGATCAACAAGGCGCTCGTGCAGGGCCGCCGCGCCATCGGCACACCCGCCGTCGGCATGGTCCTGACCCTCGTCATCGTCACCGACGAGGAGAACGCCTACGACGCGCTGAAGGCCGCCAACGACGCCTCGCGCGAGCACCCCTCGCGCACGCTCGTGGTCATCAAGCGGGTCTCCCGCACCCCGCGGGACCGCACCACCTCCCGGCTGGACGCCGAGGTGCGGGTCGGCGCGGACGCGGGCACCGGCGAGACGGCCGTCCTGCGGCTGTACGGCGAGGTGGTCGACCACGCCGACTCGGTGGTGCTGCCGCTGCTGCTGCCGGACGCCCCGGTCGTGGTGTGGTGGCCGGTGAACGCGCCGCTGGACCCGGCGAACGACCCGCTGGGCGCGCTGGCCCAGCGCCGGGTCACCGACTCCTACGCCGCCGAGCAGCCGGTGCGGGAGCTGTCCGCCCGCGCCGACAGCTACACGCCCGGTGACACCGACCTGTCCTGGACGAGGATCACCCCGTGGCGTTCCATGCTCGCGGCGGCGCTCGACCAGGTCTCCTGCCAGGTCACGGCCGTCGAGGTGGAGGGCGAGGAGTTCAACCCGAGCTGTGAGCTGCTGGCGATGTGGCTCGCGGACCGGCTGGACGTGCCCGTCCGGCGCTCCCTGTCCGCGGGTCCCGGCCTCACGGCGGTCCGCATCGACACCGACTGCGGCCCGATCGTGCTGGACCGCGCGGACGGTTCGCTGGCCACGCTGTCCATCGAGGGCCAGCCGGCCCGTGCGGTGGCGCTCAAGCGGCGGGACACCGCCGAGCTGATCGCGGAGGAGCTGCGCCGGCTGGACCCGGACGACACCTACGCGTCGGCGCTGCGCTACGGCGTGAACCGGCTGAAGACGGTTCCGGAACAGGCGGCCGGGGAAGCCGCCGCGCCGGCCGCGGAGCCGGTCGCCGAGCCGGAGCCGGTCGAGGAAGCGGTCAAGGCGCCCGCGAAGAAGGCGGCGGCCAGGACCGCCAAGAAGGCACCGGCGAGAAAGGCGACGGCGAAGTGAGCACTCCGCAGCTGGTCGTCCACCGTGACAAGGAGCTGATGGCGCAGGCCGCCGCGGCCCGCCTGATCACGAAGATCGTGGACGCGCAGACCTCCCGGGGCAGCGCGTCCGTGGTCCTCACCGGCGGCCGCAACGGCAACGGCCTGCTGGCCGCGCTGGCCGCGGCGCCCGCCCGGGACGCCATCGACTGGGGCCGGCTCGACCTGTGGTGGGGCGACGAGCGCTATCTGCCCGAGGGCGACCCGGAGCGCAATGTCACCCAGGCCCGCGAGGCGCTGCTGGACGCCGTACCGCTGGATCCGGAGCGCGTGCACGCCATGCCCGCCTCCGACGGTCCGTACGGCACGGACGTCGAGGCGGCGGCCGAGGCGTACGCGGCCGAACTGGCGAAGGCGGCCGGGCCGGAGAACCACGGCTTTGTGCCCTCCTTCGACGTCCTGATGCTGGGCGTCGGCCCGGACACCCATGTGGCCTCGCTCTTCCCGGAGCTGCCGGCCGTACGGGAGACCGAGCGCACGGTGGTCGGCGTGCACGGCGCGCCCAAGCCCCCGCCGACCCGGATCTCGCTGACGCTTCCGGCGATCCGCGCGGCCCGCGAGGTCTGGCTGCTCGCGGCGGGCGAGGACAAGGCGCAGGCCGCGGCCATCGCCCTGTCGGGCGCGGGCGAGATCCAGGCCCCGGCGGCGGGCGCGTACGGCAGGCAGCGCACGCTGTGGCTGCTGGACGCGGCGGCGGCTTCCCAGCTGCCGAGGTCGCTGTACCCGCCCGCCTCGGCGTGACCGCCTGAGCAATGAACGACTGAGGTCCCCTCTCAATCGAGCTTCACAGTTTCCGCACCGAATATTCATGCAACGGTCAACTTCTGTGTAAGCTCCTGGCGCTGCATCCGCACCAGTGAGGGGGGACCTCATGCGTATACGCTTCACCCTGGCCGCCGTTGCGACGGCCGGCACGCTCGCCGTCGCCGTCGCCGCGCCGGCCCAGGCCACCGAGTACTCCTCCGCCCTGAAGATCAAGGGCGTCCAGTACGACGCGCCGGGCCGCGACTCCAACAGCTGCCGCACCGGCAACACCAGGGACGAGTACCTGACCATCAAGAACTACTCGCGCCGTACGACCGTCAACCTCAAGGGTTACGTCGTGAAGGACGCGGCGGGCAACCGGTTCACGTTCCCGTCGAACCACTACCTCCAGCCCGGCGACTATGTGAAGCTGCGCGGCGGCCACGGCACCGACTCGGACGCGCACAACGTCGTCTACCGCCAGAACTGCAACTTCCTCTGGAACAACGACAAGGACACCATCTACCTCGTCAAGCCGTCCGGCGCCCACGCGGACACGCACTCCTACACCAAGTCCCGTGACGACCGGGACGGCGACGGCTACATCTCCTTCCACGGCTGACCGGGGGCGGGCCCGGCGGGCCCGGTCATTTGACCGAGCCCGCCATCACGCCCTGGACGAAGTGCCGCTGGAAGGCGAAGAACACCACCACCGGCACGATCAGGGAGAGGAACGCGCCCGGTGCCAGGACGTCGATGTTGCTGCCGAACTGGCGGATCTGGGACTGGAGTTCCACGGTGAGCGGCTGGGCGGAGCTGTCGGCGAAGAGCAGCGCGACCAGCATGTCGTTCCAGACCCACAGGAACTGGAAGATGGCGAGCGAGGCGAGGGCCGGGCGGCCCACCGGCAGCACCAGCCGGGTGAAGATGCGCCACTCGCCGCCGCCGTCCATCCGCGCGGCCTCCAGCATCTCCTTCGGGATGTCGGCGAAGTAGTTGCGGAGCAGGAACACCGCGAAGGGGAGCCCGTAGGCCACATGGAAGAGGACGACGCCGGGGATCGTGCCGAACAGGCCGAGCGCGCCGAAGAGTTTGGCCACCGGCAGCAGACCGATCTGGACCGGCACCACCAGCAGGGCCACCACCAGCAGGAAGAGCGGCTCGCGCAGCGGGAAGTCCAGCCAGGCGAAGGCGTATCCGGCGAGCGCGGCCAGACCCACGACGAGGGCCGTGGCCGGCACCGAGATCAGCACCGTGTTCCAGAAGGCCTGGGTGATACCGGAGTTCTTCAGCAGCGCCGTGTAGTTGTCGAAGGACAGCTGCCCCGGCCCGGCCGTCCACCAGCCGCCCTTGGCGGTGTCCTCGGAGGAGCGCAGGGAGGAGACGAACAGGCCTGCCAGGGGGGTCATCCAGATCAGCCCGACCACCACCAGGAACGCCTGGACCAGCCCGTTGCCCAGGCCGCGCCGGATCGCGTTCATCGCTGACTCCTTCGGAAGCGCCGTACGTTGAAGACCATCGCGGGGACCACGAGGAGCAGCAGGAGCACACCGAGGGCGCTGCCGAGGCCCTGGTTGTCGCCGCCGCCGAACGAGACCAGCCACATCTGGGTGGCCAGCACGGTGGCGTCCTCCTGCACCGGCCCCGGCGCGATGATGTAGACGAGGTCGAAGACCTTCATCACATTGATCACGAGGGTCACGAAGACCACGGTGAGCACGGGCGCGAGCAGCGGGACGGTGATCCGCCGGAAGATCTGCCACTCGTTCGCGCCGTCCATCCGCGCCGCCTCCAGCGCGTCCCGCGGAAGGGTCGACAGCCCGGCGCCGATCAGCACCATCGCGAAGCCCGTCCAGATCCACAGGTAGGCGCCGATGATCGCCGGGGTGACCAGGGTCGGGCCGAGCCAGGAGACGCCTTGGTAGGGCTGGGCGAAGTTGGCTGCCGGGAGTCTCACCGTGTACCGGCCCGGGTGCAGGCCGGGGAAGCGGAAGGAGCCGTCGGCGGCGGTGGTGGTGGTGCTCGCGGCCGTGCTGCCGTCGCGCACCGCCTGGACCGTCACCCCGGGCAGTCCGCTCTCCTTCGGGTCGACCCTGCCCGGCCGGCCTTTGCCGCCGGGGGTGAAGTCCAGGTAGACGACACCGCGCAGTTCGCCGGGGGCGGCCGTGCGGGCCGCCGCCGGGCGGGCGGGGGCGGCGTTCTTCGGCAGGTCCTTGGGCAGGACGCCGACCAGCGGGAGCGTGACGGTCCGGCCCGGTGCCGCGGCCGTACGGTACGAGCCGTCCGCGTCCCGGGTCAGCAGTCCCTCGCGGCCGCGGGCCGTCGGGTAGGCCGGGGTGCCGTGGAAGGCGTCGTGCACGGAGACGACGGCCGCGTTCAGGACGCCCTTGTCCGGGTCCTCGTCGTAGGCGAGCCGGAAGATGATGCCGGCGGCGAGGAAGGACACGGCCATCGGCATGAAGAGCAGCAGCTTGAAGGCGGTGGCCCAGCGGACCTTCTCCACCAGCACGGCCAGCACCAGGCCGAGGAAGGTGAGCAGGGCCGGGGCCACGACCACCCAGATCGTGGTGTTCCGGATGGCCGTCAGGGTCGCCGGGTCACGGAACATCTCCGTGTAGTTGTCGCCGCCGACGAACCGGGTGCCGGAGGCGTCGAAGAAGCTGCGGCCGACGGAGAACAGCACCGGGTAGACGACGAGCGCGCCGAGCAGGAGCAGCGCGGGGAAGACGAAGAGCAGGGCGATCAGCCGGGCGCGCCGCCGGCCGCGGCGCGCGGGCGCCGGGCCGGCGGCGGGCCGTGGGCCCGCCTGCTGTTTCACGAGTGCGGTGGCGGTCATGGGGTCGGCCGCTCAGTCCTGGTAGGCCTTGGCCGCCGCGGACTCCAGCTTCGCCGCGGTCGCCTTGGGGTCGGACGGGTCGCGCAGGAAGTCCTGGAGCAGCTTCCACTCCCCCGCGCCCTTGGTGCCACCGAAGGCGGCGGGCGCCTGGTCGGACATGTCGAAGCGGACCGAGTCGCCGGCGGAGACCAGGGACCTGGCGGTGGCGCGGGTGACGTCGTCGGCGTACGCCGTGAGGCCGAGCTTCTTGTTGGGGGACAGGAAGCCGCCCGCCTTCGCCCATACGGCCGCGGCCTCGGGCGTGGCCAGGTACTCGAGGAGCTTCATCCCGGCCGTGGCGTTCTTGCCGTCCTTGAGGACGACCGCCGCGTCACCGCCGCTGACCACCGGTGCCGTGCCGCCGTCGACGGCGGGGAACGGGAAGAAGTCCGCGTCCTTGCCGATGGTCCTGCCGAACTGGTCGTGCGCGACGCCGGCCACGAAGTCGCCCTCGAAGACCATGCCGGCCTCGGGCTTGGGCCCGAACACCTTCTCCACCGAGCCGGGGAAGTCGGTGTTCAGGGCCTCCTTCTGGCCGCCCGCGATCAGCTGCTTGTCCTTGAACAGCTTGCCGAGCGTCCCCAGCGCCTTGACCACGCTCGCGTCGGTCCACTTCAGCTTGTGGGCGGCGAGGGCGTCGTACTTCTGCGGACCGGCCTGGGAGAGGTAGACGTTCTCGAACCAGTCGGTGAGCGTCCAGCCGTCCTCGCCGCCGACCGCGAAGGCGGCGAGCCCGGAGTCGGAGACGGTGTGCCCGTCCTTAAGCATCTCGTCGTACGTCTTCGGCGGCTTGACCCCGGCCTGGGTGAGGGCCTCGGGGCTGTACCAGACGGTGGACTTGTGGGCGGCCTTGAAGTAGAGGCCGTACAGGGTGCCGTCGACGCTGCCGTACTTCTTCCACACGGGGGCGTAGTCGGCGGTGACCGTCGCTCGCGCGGCCGGGGACAGCGGCTTCAGCCAGCCCTTCTTCGCGAACTGCTGGAGCACGCCGACCTGCGGGACCATCACGACGTCGGGCGCGTTGCCGCCCTCGATCTTGCTGCCGACGACGGTGGAGACGTTGTCGCCGGTGGACACGAACTGGGTCTTGGCGCCGGTCTTCGCGGTGAACGCGTCCAGCACCTTCTGGAAGTTCTTCTGCTCGGCCCCGGACCAGACACCGGCCACGGTGACGGTCTGGCCGCTGAGCGCCTTGTCCCCGCCGCCGGCCGAGACGGGTCCGCCGCCGCAGGCGGTGGCGCCGAGGGCGAGGGTGAGGGCGGTACAGCTGGTGAGCAGGGTGGTACGGCGTCGCATCATCGTCGATGTCCCTTCGAGAACCGGTTGTTCAGAGGTCGCTGAGCCACCAGGCCGCCGTGGAGCCGGGCAGGACGCCGGGCGGGCAGGGGCCGCTGGAGAGCAGGGGGGTGCCGGAGACCGGCGCGGGGGTGGGTGCGGTGGTGAAGTTGACGGCGCAGACCAGGCCGTCGCCCCGGACGAAGGCGAGCACACCGGGCGGGGTGTCCAGCCAGTGCAGTGAGCCCTCGCCCAGCTGGGGCAGTTGCCTGCGCAGGTGCAGGCCCTCCCGGTACAGGTGCCAGAAGGAGCGGGTGTCGGCGAGCGCGCGGTCGGTGGCGTACTCGGCGAAGTAGTCGGGCTGCGGCAGCCAGGGCTTGGCGCCCTCGGCGCCGGAGGTGAAGCCGAACGGGGAGGCCTGTCCGGACCAGGGCAGCGGCACCCGGCAGCCGTCGCGGATCCGGGCGCGGCTGCCGGTGCGGCGGAAGATCGGGTCGGTGAGGACGTCGTCGGGCAGGTCGACGACCTCGGGCAGGCCCAGCTCCTCGCCCTGGTAGATGTACGCGGCTCCGGGCAGCGCCAGCATCAGCAGCGCGGCGGCGCGGGCGCGGGCGGCGCCGAGGCCGCTGCCGTGCGGGGCGGGTTCCCCGTAGCGGGTGACGGTGCGGACCTGGTCGTGGTTGTTGAGGACCCAGGTGACGGTGGAGCCGGTGCCCGCGATGTCCTGCATGGCCTCGGAGACGACCTTGCGGAAGGCGTCGGCGTCCCAGGGGGCGCCGAGCAGGTCGAAGAAGAAGGCCTGGTGGAGTTCGTCGGGGCGGACGTAGAGGGCGTGTTCGCGGGCGGTGGGCACGGAGACCTCGCCGACCAGGAGCCGCTCCCGGCCGTCGTGGGCCGTGTATTCCTCGCATATCGCGCGCCACCGCCGCCATATGCCGTGCACCTCGGGCTGGTTCCAGGCGAGCGGGTTGACCGAGTCGCGGGTGCGGGCGTCGGCCTCCGGGTCGTCGGAGTCGGGCAGCTCGGGGTGTTTGAACAGTCCGGCGGCGACGTCGATGCGGAAGCCGTCGACTCCGCGGTCGAGCCAGAAGCGCAGCACGCGGTCGAACTCCGCGGTGACGGCGGGCTCGCGCCAGTTCCAGTCGGGCTGTTCGGGGGTGAACATGTGCAGGTACCACTGGCCGTCGTCGACCCTGCTCCAGGCGGGGCCGCCGAACATCGCGTGCCAGTTGTTGGGCGGCTGCGATCCGTCCGGGCCGCGGCCGTCGGCGAAGTGGAAGCGGGCGCGGGCCGGGCTGCCGGGCTCGCTCGCCAGCGCCTCCCGGAACCACGGGTGCTCGCTGGAGCAGTGGTTGGGGACGATGTCGAGGAGGACCTTGATGCCGAGCCGGTGGGCGGCCGCCATCAGCAGGTCGAACTCGGCGAGGTCGCCGAAGAGCGGGTCGACGTCGCAGTAGTCGGCCACGTCGTAGCCGTGGTCGGCCTGCGGCGAGGGGTAGAACGGGCTCAGCCAGATGCCGTCGACGCCGAGCTTCTTCAGATACGGCAGCCCCGCGCGGACCCCGGCGAGATCGCCGACGCCGTCGCCGGTGCTGTCCAGAAAGCTGCGGACATAGACCTGGTAGATCACCGCGTCGCGCCACCAGCCGTACTTACTCAACATGCATGCATGTTAGGTAGGCGTGTCGCAGAGGTGTCAATGAAAAGAACGGAAGCTACTGCGGAGTTGGGGTGGCAAAGCAGGGGATATTAGGACACTCTGAAGCCAGATGAGATGTCCGCGTTACTTAACAAGTAACTAGAAGAGGTCAGCGGTGGGTGATCGCGTCCAGCTCGTGCGCCAGTCGTCGCACCGCCTGCTCGGGCGTCTGCCGGCCGGTCAGGGCGCCGTACACCACCGCCTGCACCACCAGGCTGACCTGGTCGTAGTGCGCGCTCTTCGGACGCGGCGCGGCGGTGAGCACGGCGGTGCGCAGGGTCGGCAGATAGGGGAACCGCCGGATCAGCCCGGCGTCCTGGTAGAGCGCGGCACGTACGGGAGGCAGCGCGCCCCGGACGAGCACCTGGCGCTGGACCGGTGCGCTGGTGAGGTAGGCGATCAGCCGCGCGGCCGAATCGGGGTGCCGCGCATGGGAGTTGACCGCCAGGTTGGAGCCCCCGAGGACGCTCGTCCCCGGCCCGTCGGGTCCGGGCAGCGGTACGGCGCCGATCTTCCCGGCGACCTCGGAGCCCCGGGCGGAGGCGACCGCGTAGGCGTAGGGCCAGTTGCGCAGGAAGAGCAGCCTGCCGTCCTGGAAGGCCTGTTTGGACTCCTCCTCCTTGTACGTCAGCGCCTGCTTCGGTATCCAGCCCTCGCGCAGCCCCCGGGCGAGGAAGCCGATGCCCTCGCGGGCGGCCGCCGAGTCGACGGTGACCCGGGTGCCCTCGTCGCCGAGGATCGTGCCGCCCGCCGAGTAGACGGCCTCGGCCGCGTTGACGGTGAGGCCCTCGTAGGGCAGGAACTGGCCCGCGTAGCCGCCGAGGTGGTACTTCGGCGCGATCGTCCGCGCGTCGTGCTCCAGCTCGGCCCAGGTGCGCGGCGGGGGCACGCCCTCCTTGGCGAGGATGTCCTTGCGGTAGAGGAGAAGGCCGGCGTTGGTGACGTACGGGACCGCGTACAGCCGTCCCTCGTAGGTCGCCGTGTCCACCACCGGCGGCAGGAAGCTGCGCAGCGGGAAGCGGCTGCGGGGCAGCGGGCGGATCCAGCCGGCCGCCGCGAACTCGGAGGTCCAGTTGACGTCGATGTTGAGGACGTCGAAGCGGCCCCGGTCGCCGCCGCGCAGATCGGTGGTCATCTGCGCATGGGTCTCGTCGGCGGAGTCCGGCAGCTCGACGAGCGTGACCTTCTCGCCGGGATGGGTGCGGTTCCAGCCCTGGAGCAGCGGTCCGAGATAACCGGTGAGATCGCCTGCGGTGGCCAGGGTCAGCGGGCCGCGCCCGCTGTGCGCGCCCCCGTCGGACCGGACCCCGGAGGCGACGTACCCGGTGACGATCACCACGAGAACGAGGAGGCCCCTACCGGCGGCGCGTATCCACCGCATAGGTTCCTCCTTGCACACGTACACACGGCTCCGGGCGCCCTCGCCGGGAGTCAGAGGCCATGTATACCTGTTAGGTATGGGCGATACTAGGGTCTGGAGCACATTGTGAGGGGACAGGAGGACAGTACGCGTGCGCCTGGCTCTCCTGGCACTCCTGGCCCGCGGCCCGGCCCACGGCTATGAGCTGAAGCAGGACCTTGAGCAACTGCTGGGCTCCGCGTACCCTCAGCCGAACGTCGGCCAGATCTACGTCACCCTCGGCCGCCTGGAGAAGTCCGGGCTGATCGAGGGCGAGGACGTCGAGCAGTCCAGCCGGCCCAACAAGAAGGTCTACCACCTCACCGACGCCGGGCGGGAGGCGCTGCACGTCTGGTTCGAGGAGACCGAGGACGAGCCGCGGGTACGGGACGAGTTCTTCATGAAGCTCGCCCTCGCCCCGCAGACCGGTCTCGCCGACCAGATCACCCTCATCAACAGGCAGCGGCGCCAGTACCTGAACACCATGCGCAGCCTGTCGAAACTGGCCGCGGCCGAGGACCGGGACAACAGAATCGCCCATCTGCTGATCGAGGGCGCGATGCTGCACCTGCAAGCCGACCTCGACTGGCTGGAGCGGTGCCAGGAGGAACTGGAATGAGCGAGGACAGTGTTCCGGTGCTGCGCGCCGAGGGGCTGGTCAAGACCCATCACGGCGAGGGCGCGCCCGCGCATGCCGTCCGCGGGGTCGACCTGAGCGTGGCCCGGGGCGAGTTCGTGGCGATCACCGGCCCGTCCGGCGCCGGGAAGTCGACCCTGCTGCACCTGCTGGGCGGGCTGCAACGGCCGGACGAGGGCAGCATCTGGCTGGACGGCCGGTGCACCGACTCCTTCGGTGAGGCCCGCTGGGCAGTGGAGCGGCGCAGGGCCATCGGCATCGTCTTCCAGTTCTTCAACCTGGTGTCCAACCTGTCCGTCGCCGACAACGTCGAACTGCCCGCCCTGCTCGCCGGGGTGCCGCCGAAGCAGGCCCGGGCCGAGCGCGAGGCGCTCCTGGCCGAGCTGGGCCTCGCGGGCAAGGAGCGCAGCATGCCGGGCGAGCTGTCCGGCGGTGAGCAGCAGCGGGTCGCCCTCGCCCGGGCCCTGGTCAACCATCCGCCGCTGCTGCTGGCGGACGAACCCGCCGGGAGCCTGGACAGCAAGGGCACCCGCGAGGTGATGCGGCTGCTGTCCCGCTTCCACGGGCGCGGCCAGACGATCGTCCTGGTCACGCATGACGCCCGGCTGGCGAGCGCGGCCGACCGGGTGATCAGCTTCTTCGACGGCCGGATCGCGGACGACGCCGCGCTGGACACCGCCCCGCCGCCCCGCCGCGGTGGCATCTCCGGTGTGCTGGAACTGAGGGACTGACCATGCCGGACCCGAGGGACTGACCGTGCTGGATCTGAGGGACGTTCGGGCCACCCTGCGCTGGGCCCACTCCGATCTGCGCACCCACCGCGGCGAGGCGCTGTTCCTGGTGCTGGCCACCGCCGGCATCGTCGTCTCGCTGCTGCTGGCCACCGCCCTGTTCGGCTATGCCACCAACCCCTGGCAGCGCACCTTCGCCGCGGCGCGCGGGGCGCATGTCTGGCTGCACACCGTGCCGGCCGCGGACGCCGGCCGGCTCGCCCGGCTGGACGGCGTCACCGCCGTCGCCGGTCCCTACCGCACCGAGTCCGTCACCGTCGCCGTACGCGGCACCCGTGCCTCCGTGGAGCTGCGCGGCACCCCCCGCCCGCCCGCCGTGGGCCGGCCGCTGCTCACCAGCGGGCACTGGCTGGACCCGGCCCGGCCGGACGGGGTCGTGCTGGAGAGCAGCCTGGCCCGCGCCCTGCTGGCCGAACCCGGCGACACCCTCAGCCTGCCCGGCACCGCCCGCACCCTGACCGTCGAGGGCGTCGCCGACAGCGCCGAGGCCCCCTACAGTCCGGGCGAGCAGCCGGGCCTGGTCTGGGCGCTGCCCTCCGCGGTGCGGGCACCCGGCGGCCAGGTCATCGGGCTGCGGCTCGGCGATCCGGCCGACACCGACTACGCGGTGCAGCGCGCCGTCACCGCGCTGGGCGCGGGCGCGGTCGGCGAGGTGTCCACCTGGCAGCAGGCGCGCGCCGCGGCCCAGGGCGACAACCGGCTGCTGGGCCAGGTGCTCGGCCTGTTCGGGCTGGGCGCGCTGATCGCCGCCGGTCTCGCGGTGCACGGGGCGATCGCCACCCGGATCCGCGGACACCTGCGGGACCTGTCGGTGCTGAAGGCGATCGGCTTCACCCCCGGCCAGGTCGTCCGGGTCTTCCTGCTCCAGCACCTCGCCTACGCCCTGCTCGGCGCCCTGGCCGCCGCCGCGCTCACCGAGACACTGGGCAGCCGGATCCCCGGGCGGCTCGGCGACGCGGTGGGCGTGTGGCAGGGGCTGCCCGGGCACACCGTGGCACTGTGCGCGGTGCCCGTGGCCGCGGTGCTCTTCATCGGCCTGACCACGGGCCTCGCGGCCTGGCGGGCGGGACGGGTGCCGCCGGTTCCGGTGCCGCGCCCCGACGCGCCGGCGGGCGGACGGCTCTCCGGTCCGGCCCGGCGGGCGCTGGGGCTGCGGCTGCCGGCCGCGCTGGTCCTCGGCTGCCACAAGCTGTGCGCGGGGCGCGGCCGGTCGCTGGCCACGGTGGCCCGGCTGACGCTGCCGCTGCTGCTGATCGTGGTGGCGCTCAGCGCCTGGACCACGATCGACCGCTTCCACAGCAGCCCGGACCGGGTCGGGCTGCCCACCTCCCTCACCGTCCGCTCGGACGGGCGACCGGACACCGTCCGCGCCCTGCTGGCACACGACTCCCGGGTGGCCGCCGCCTATCCGGGCGTCGAGCTGGCCGCGCTGGTCCCCGGGCAGACCGGGACCATCGCGCTGCGCGGCCTCGGCACCGACGCCCGGCCCTACCCCTGCGCCCTCGCCGAGGGCCGCGCCGCCCACGGGCCGGACGAGGCGGTGGCCGGGCAGGGCCTGCTGGACCTGCTGCACGCGCGGGTCGGCGACTGGGTGCGGCTGACGGTCGGCGACCGGCCGCAGATCCTGCACATCGTCGGCCGCAGCATCGAACCGCAGAACGCCGGCCGGGTCGTCACGGCCTCCCTGGACACCCTCCGGGAGAACGCCCCGGGGCTCGCTCCCGCCTTCTACCAGCTGCGGCTGCGGCCCGGCGCCGACCCGCACCGGGTGGCCGCCGCGCTCACCGCGGCCGGTCACGGCCGTCTGGACGTGCACACCGTGACCAATCCGGCCGACGGACTGTCCCCGCTGCGCGGAGTCGTCGCCGGACTGATCGCCGTACTGGCCCTGATCGGGCTGGTGGAGCTGCTGACCGCGATCGGCGGCAGCGTCCGCGAAGGCGAGCGGGACCTGCTCGCGCTCAGGGCGATCGGCATGTCCCCACGCCAGATCACCGCGATCACCGTCACGGCCACGGGCGGTACGGCGCTGGCCGCGATGCTTCTCGCCACCGCTCTGGGGCTGCCGCTGGCCCACCGGCTGATCGACGCCCAGGGCGCCTCCAGCGGCATCGGCGCGGGGATCGCCCAGTCCCCGCCGGCCGGGCTGCTGCTTCTGCTGGGCTCGGCGGCCGTCCTGGGCGCGGCCGCGCTCGCCGCCCTGCCCGCGGCCCGAGCGGCCCGCCGCCGCCTGGCGGACACGCTGAGCGCGGTGGCCTGAGCGGCGGTGGGCTGAGGGCGGCGGCCTGGGCCGCCGGGCGTCAACGGCCGTAGGGATGAGCGCTGTTGTACGACCCGTAGCCGCTGTTGTACGGCGTCTGGCGCGGGGTGCGCAGCGACGGGTGGGCGGCCAGCCGGATGCCATGCCTCCGCTTGAGCCGAGCCATCTCGTACAGCGCGATGGCCGTGACCGTGACCGGGGCGCCGAGGATGAACACGATGCCCAGCCTCAGTCCGAGACCGTGCAGATCACCGGTGAGCAGATCGGGCAGGGCCATCAGCCAGCTGGTGACGATGGCGAGCAGCGGCGGCAGACAGCGGTGCACGGCCGCCGTGCCGAAGAAGTTGCCGGTGATCCGCAGGGCTCCGGCGCCGACGAACCAGACCAGCCACAGCGTCAGCACACCCACCGGGATCACCAGCAGTCCCCCGCTCAGCGCGGTGCCGTTCTGGAGCAGCAGGAGGGTCACGACGGCCGAGCCGACGAAGGTCACCAGCAGGCCCAGCGCCCGCAGCAGTGCCGGCCGCAGCGGGCGCAGGCTTCCGCCGCGCCGCCAGACCCAGAGCATCACCCCGACCGTGAGCGGGGTGACGACCAGCAGGACGAGCGAGGCGATCAGCAGGTTCTCCAGCATCTCCTGGGGAGCGAAGCCGCCCTCCACGAAGGTGTAGACACCCACCGCTGCGACGGTGCCGGCGGCGACGCGGATCCGCTTGAGCTGCTCGACCGCCGGATCCAGCGGCTCGGGTATCCATCCCGGATGGAACACCGCCGAGGCCGCGTGATGCGCCTTCAGATAGTTCCGGCCGGCCGGACCGGACCCCGTACGTCTCCCCCGCCCACGGGCCACCGCACACTCCCCCGCGTCATGACTCACATGATCATCGGGAGTGTACGGGAGCCGGGCGGTGTGCGCCGCGCCCGGCTCCCGCGGTCCTGGGTCAGCTACGGCCGCGCAGTTCCCGGTACTTGGCGACCAGCGCCGTGGTCGACGCGTCGAGGCCTGCCACCTCCGCCCCCTCGGTCAGCGCCGGCTCGACCCGCTTGGCCAGCACCTTGCCCAGCTCCACGCCCCACTGGTCGAAGGAGTCGATGTTCCACACCGCGCCCTGCACGAACACCTTGTGCTCGTAGAGCGCGACCAGCTGGCCGAGCACGGACGGGGTGAGCTCCTTCGCCAGGATGGTGGTCGTCGGGCGGTTCCCCTGGAACGTCTTGTGCGGGACCAGCTCCTCCGGCACCCCCTCCGCGCGGACCTCGTCGGCGGTCTTTCCGAAGGCGAGCGCCTGGGTCTGGGCGAAGAAGTTGGCCATCAGCAGGTCGTGCTGCGCCTTGAGTTCCCCGCTCAGCTCGGCCACCGGCTCGGCGAAGCCGATGAAGTCGGCCGGGATCAGCTTGGTGCCCTGGTGGATCAACTGGTAGTAGGCGTGCTGGCCGTTGGTGCCCGGGGTGCCCCACACGACCGGCCCGGTCTGCCAGTCGGCCTGCCTGCCGTCCCGTGCTACGTACTTGCCGTTGGACTCCATGTCCAGCTGCTGGAGGTAGGCCGTGAACTTGGACAGGTAGTGGCTGTACGGCAGCACCGCGTGCGACTGGGCGTCGTGGAAGTTGCCGTACCAGATGCCCAGCAGGCCCAGCAGCAGCGGGGCGTTGGCCTCGGCCGGGGCGGTGCGGAAGTGGTCGTCGACGATCCGGAAGCCGTCGAGCATCTCCCGGAACCGGTCCGGCCCGATGGCGATCATCAGGGACAGGCCGATCGCGGAGTCGTACGAGTAGCGGCCGCCGACCCAGTCCCAGAACTCGAACATGTTGGCCGTGTCGATCCCGAACTCGGCGACCTTCTCGGCGTTGGTCGACAGTGCCACGAAGTGCCGGGCGACCGCGGCCTGGTCACCGAGCGCGTCCAGCAGCCACTTCCGGGCGGAGGTCGCGTTGGTGATGGTCTCGATGGTGGTGAAGGTCTTGGACGCGATGATGAACAGCGTCTCGGCCGGGTCCAGGTCGCGGGTGGCCTCGTGCAGGTCGGCGCCGTCCACGTTGGAGACGAAACGGACCGTCAGCTCGCGGTCGGTGAAGCTGCGCAGCACCTCGTAGGCCATCGCGGGGCCGAGGTCGGAGCCGCCGATGCCGATGTTGACGACGTTCCTGATGCGCTTGCCGGTGTGGCCGGTCCAGGCGCCGGTGCGGACCCGGTCGGCGAAGTCGCTCATCCTGTCCAGCACCGCGTGCACCTTCGGTACGACGTTCTCGCCGTCGACCTCGATCACCGCGTCCCGCGCGGCACGCAGCGCGGTGTGCAGCACCGCCCGGTCCTCGGTGACATTGATCTTCTCACCGCGGAACATGGCGTCCCGCAGCCCGAACACGTCGGTCGCCGCGGCCAGCTCGCGCAGCAGCCGGAGCGTCTCCTCGGTGACCAGGTGCTTGGAGTAGTCGATGTAGAGATCGCCGACCTGGAGCGTGTACCCGCTGCCCCGTCCGGGGTCGGAGGCGAACAGCTCCCTCAGACCGGTGTCGGCCAGCTCCTCCCGGTGCTTGGCGAGCGCGGTCCACTCGGGCATCTGGTGGAGCCTGGTACGGCCGTCTGCGTTCATTTCCGACTTCAGCCTTCTTTCGTGCCTGTCCCAGCGGTTCCAACCTAATTGATCACCCCGCCGGTATCAGGGCGGTGTCAGCGGTGTCGAAGAGGCTCTGAAGGGCTGTCAGGGTGAAGGCCGGCACGGTGAGCAGCGGTCGGCCGCACGAGCCGGAATGCGACTCCGGCCCGGCACCCACAGGCGCCCGGCCGGTCTCGAACTTCTAGATCTCGCCCCGCAGTTTGGCGAGCGCCTCGGCGAGGATCGCCTCGCCGTCCGCGTCGCTGCGCCGCTCCCGTACATACGCGAGGTGCGTCTTGTAGGGCTCGGTGCGCGGCGGGGCCGGCGGATTGTCCCGGTCCTGTCCGGCCGGGAAGCCGCAGCGCGGGCAGTCCCAGGTGTCGGGGACCTGTGCGTCGCTGGCGAAGCTGGGCTGCGTCTCATGCCCGTTGGAGCACCAGAAGGAGATGCGCAGACGCGGCGCGGACTCGCCGCGCTCGGCCTCGCCCATCGGCCCCGCCCCGACCCGGCTTCCCCGGATCGCGTTGCCACTTGCCACGGTCGTAACTCCCTGCGTGATGGTGCCGCGAAGCGAGTCGGCGTTTCGCTTCGCTGCGAGCGCCTCAGTCTACGTAAGGCCCAACGCGCGTCCAGTGATTGGAGTTACAAGCCCCCGCACCTAGACGCAAGCCCCATGATAGGCCGCGCTCACGAGCGCGTACCGAACATGGGGCGTTACGTACGGAATGTGCGGATCGTCCGCGTCAGCTGTTCGTCTTCATCAGGATGCCGAGGACGATGATGCACGCGAACCACAGCACACCGATCACGATGGTGATCCGGTCAAGGTTGCGCTCGGCGACCGAGGAGCCGCCGACGGAGGACTGCATGCCGCCGCCGAACATGTCGGAGAGGCCGCCGCCCTTCCCCTTGTGCATCAAGACCAGCAGCATCAGCAGCAGGCTGAAGATGATCAGGGCGATCGAGAACCCCAAAACCACGGCTGGACCAACTTCCTCGGATTCGGATGGGACGACGGGGCCCAGCACACAGCGCTGGACCCCGCAAGGGTACGACGGATCGCGCCTACCGCATACTCACAGCTCGGATCACTGGTCGCGGAAACGCACGATCTTGACGAACTCGTCGGCGTCCAGCGAGGCGCCGCCGACCAGAGCGCCGTCGATGTCGGCCTGCGCCATGATCTCGGCGACGTTGCCCGACTTGACGGAACCGCCGTACTGGATGCGCACCTTCTCGGCCAGGTCCTGCGAGTACAGCTCCGCGAGCTTGGCGCGGATGGCGGCGCAGACCTCCTGCGCGTCCTCGGCGCCGCAGACCTTGCCGGTGCCGATGGCCCACACGGGCTCGTAGGCGATCACGACGGTCTCGGCCTGCTCCGCGGGCAGGTCCTTGAGACCGCCCTCGACCTGGGCGAGGGTGTGGGCGACGTGGTTGCCCGCCTCACGGACCTCCAGCTCCTCGCCGACGCACAGGATCGGGGTCAGGCCGTGCTTGTAGGCGGCCTTGACCTTGGCGTTGACCAGCTCGTCGGTCTCGTTGTGGTACTGGCGGCGCTCGGAGTGGCCGATGGCCACGAACGTGCACTTGAGCTTGGCCAGCATCGAGCCGGAGATCTCGCCGGTGTAGGCACCGGAGTCGTGCTGCGAGATGTCCTGGGCGCCGTACTTGATCTTGAGCTTGTCGCCGTCGACCAGGGTCTGCACGGAGCGCAGGTCGGTGAAGGGCGGCAGGACGGCGACCTCTACGGCCTCGTAGTCCTTGTCGGCCAGGGCGAAGGCGAGCTTCTGGACGTGGGCGATGGCCTCGAGGTGGTTGAGGTTCATCTTCCAGTTGCCCGCCATCAGCGGCGTGCGAGTGGTCATGCGGGGTCAGTCCTCCAGTGCGGCGAGGCCGGGGAGCGTCTTGCCCTCGAGGTATTCGAGGGAGGCGCCGCCACCGGTCGAGATGTGGCCGAACGCGTTCTCGTCGAAGCCGAGCGTGCGCACGGCCGCGGCCGAGTCACCGCCGCCGACGACGGTGAAGCCCGGCGAGTCCAGCAGTGCCTGCGCGACGGCCTTGGTGCCGTTCGCGTAGTCGGGGTGCTCGAAGACACCCATGGGGCCGTTCCAGAAGACCGTACCGGCGTCGGCCAGCTTCGCGGCGTACAGCTCACGGGTCTTCGGACCGATGTCGAGGCCCTCCTTGTCCGCCGGGATGGCGTCCGCGGAGACGGTGTCGGGGTGGGCGGGCGCCTTGGTCTTCAGGTCCGGGAACTCGGACGCGACCAGGACGTCGACGGGGAGCACGAACTCCACGCCACGCTTCTCCGCCTCCGCCAGGTACTCCAGGCACCGGTCCTTCTGGTCCTCCTGGAGCAGCGAGATGCCCACCTCGAGGCCCTTGGCGGCGAGGAAGGTGTACGCCATGCCGCCGCCGATCAGGATGCGGTCGGCCTTCTTGAGCAGGTTGTCGATGACGCCCAGCTTGTCGGAGACCTTGGCGCCGCCCAGCACGACCACGTACGGGCGCTGCACCTCGTCGGTGAGCTTCTTCAGGACGCCGACCTCGGTGGCGATGAGGTAGCCGGCGTAGTGCGGCAGCTTGGCCGGGAGGTCGTAGACGGAGGCGTGCTTGCGGTGCACCGCGCCGAAGCCGTCACCGACGTACACATCGGCGAGGGCGGCGAGCTGCTCGGCGAAGGCGGCGCGCTCGGCGTCGTCCTTGGACGTCTCGCCGGGGTTGAAGCGGAGGTTCTCCAGGACGGCGACCTGGCCCTCCGTCAGGCCGGCGACCGCGTCCTTGGCGGACTGTCCGACGGTGTCGGCCGCGAAGGCGACGGCGGAGCCGATGATCTCGCCCAGTCGCGAGGCGGCCGGGGCGAGGGAGAAGGCGGGGTCCGGGGCGCCCTTGGGACGGCCCAGGTGCGAGGCCACGACCACCTTGGCGCCCGCGTCCGTGAGGGCCTTGACGGTGGGCGCGACGGCGCGGATACGGCCGTCGTCGGTGATGGTCGTACCGTCCAGCGGCACGTTGAGGTCGGCGCGGACGAAGACCCGCTTGCCGCGCACACCGGCGGCGAGAAGTTCGTCGATCGTCTTCATTGAGTGGACTCCTGGGGAGGGCTCGTGGTGCACCTGATCGTAAAAGGACGTGGTCCGTACGCGAGACAGGGCCCGGACAGCGCGACGGCGCGCTGCCCGAGCCCTGTACTCACTTCGAGGTCCTGCTGCGGTGATCTACGGCGATCAGAGCTGGCCGCCGACGAAGACCGTGAGGTCCACGAGGCGGTTGGAGTAGCCCCACTCGTTGTCGTACCAGCCGATGACCTTCACGTTCTTGCCCTCCTGGACCATGGTCAGGGAGGAGTCGAAGGTGCAGGACGCCGGGGCGTTGACGATGTCGGAGGAGACGATCGGGTCCTCGGTGTAGTCGAGGAGGCCCTTCAGCTCGCCCTCGGCGGCCTTCTGGAAGGCGGCGTTGACCTCTTCCTTGGTGACCTCGCGGGAGAGCTCGACGACCAGGTCGGTGACCGAGCCGGTCGGGACCGGGACGCGCATGGCGATGCCGTCCAGCTTGCCCTTGAGCTGCGGCAGCACCAGAGCGGTGGCCTTCGCGGCACCGGTGGTGGTCGGGATGATGTTCTCGGCGGCGGCACGGGCGCGGCGCAGGTCCTTGTGCGGGAAGTCCAGGATGCGCTGGTCGTTCGTGTACGCGTGCACCGTGGTCATCAGACCCTTGACGATGCCGAAGTTCTCGTCCAGGACCTTCGCCATCGGCGCCACACAGTTGGTGGTGCAGGAGGCGTTGGAGATGACGTGGTGGTTGGCCGCGTCGTACTTGTCCTGGTTGACACCCATGACGATGGTGATGTCCTCGTCCTTGGCCGGAGCCGAGATGAGGACCTTCTTGGCGCCGCCGGCGATGTGCTTGGCGGCGTCGGCCTTGCTGGTGAAGATGCCGGTCGACTCGATGACGATGTCGACGCCCAGCTCACCCCAGGGGATGTCGGCCGGGTTGCGCTCGGACAGCACCTTGATGGTGTGACCGTCGACGGTGATCGTGTCGGCGGTGTGGGTGACCTCCTGCTTGAGGCGACCCAGGATCGTGTCGTACTTGAGCAGGTGAGCCGTGGTCGCGGTGTCACCCAGGTCGTTGACAGCCACAACCTCGATGTCCGCACCCTGCTCCAGCAGCGCGCGGAAGTAGTTACGCCCGATGCGGCCGAAGCCGTTGATGCCTACGCGGATCGTCACGAACCGATCTCCTCGTTGGTACGCCGGCCATGCGGTGCCGGCGAGCTCTGTTTGGGATGTCCCCGACCACCACCGACCCTACCTCTCTGAGGGCCCCGAGGTGACATCGAGATGGCCCATACACGGGCAGGCGTTCCGTACCCGTCAGTAGAGGTACGGACCGTCTCGGATCGGCAATGGATTCACCCGTTTTTGGTACGGAATGCGGGGCACTCTTGACGCCTTTTTCACTCGTTCGTGAGCCGGTTGGCTCACTTGATGAGTACCCCATTCCTGCACCCTTGAGAGGGGGTTCCGCTCACCTGCCAAATTCGGCTGCCGAAAGGTGTGAAAAACGCCGGTGCCGAGATCCATGACGGATCTCGGCACCGATGTTTTTTCGCGTTTTTCGTGTCGGAGAGGCCGTCAGCCGGCCAGATTCTCCGCCAGCTCCTCGGTGAGATTGGCTTCCGTGCCCGGAATGCCCAGATCGGCGGCGCGCTTGTCGGCCATGGCCAGCAGCCGGCGGATACGGCCGGCGACCGCGTCCTTGGTCAGCGGCGGGTCGGCGAGCGCGCCCAGCTCCTCCAGCGAGGCCTGCTTGTGCTCCATCCGGAGCCGGCCGGCCGCGGCGAGGTGCTCGGGGACCTCGTCGCCCAGGATCTCCAGGGCGCGCTGCACCCGGGCCCCGGCGGCCACGGCGGCGCGTGCCGAGCGGCGCAGGTTGGCATCGTCGAAGTTGGCGAGCCGGTTCGCCGTCGCCCGCACCTCGCGGCGCATCCGGCGCTCCTCCCACGCCAGCACCGACTCGTGCGCGCCGAGCCGGGTCAGCAGCGCGCCGATCGCGTCCCCGTCCCGGACGACCACCCGGTCCACCCCGCGCACCTCGCGCGCCTTGGCGGCGATGGACAGTCTGCGCGCGGCACCGACCAGTGCGAGCGCGGCCTCCGGGCCGGGGCAGGTCACCTCCAGGGAGGAGGAGCGGCCGGGCTCGGTCAGCGAGCCGTGCGCCAGGAAGGCACCGCGCCAGGCCGCCTCCGCGTCACAGGTGGCCCCGGAGACCACCTGCGGCGGCAGACCGCGGATCGGGCGGCCCCGGCCGTCGACCAGACCGGTCTGGCGGGCCAGCTGGTCACCGCCCGCGACCACCCGCACGACATAGCGCGAGCCGCGGCGCAGTCCGCCGGGCGCCATCACGATCAGCTCGGAGCTGTGGCCGAAGATCTCCAGGATGTCCCGCTTGAGACGGCGGGCCGCCATCGCGGTGTCCAGCTCCGCCTCGATCACGATGCGCCCGCTCACCAGGTGGAGGCCGCCGGCGAACCGCAGAATGGCGGAGACCTCCGCCTTCCTGCAGCAGGTCCGGGTGACGGGGAGCCGGGAGATCTCGTCCTTCACCGCTGCCGTCATCGCCATGGGCCGATCCTTCCATGCATCCGAAAAATACGGTCGTACGCGGCGGCCAACAGCTCCGGGTCGTGCCGGGGCGATCCGTCGGTCCGGGCCACCGGCGCCAGCTCGACCGCGGCTCCCAGCCGCTTGGCGGCCTCGGTGAGCGAGTCGCGGTCGGGCACCGCGGCCTCGTCGGCCAGCACCACGTCCAGGGCGAGTTTAGGGGCGTGTCGCCCCAAAACCTCCAAATGACGCTGCGGTGAGAAGCCCTCGGTTTCTCCCGGCTGCGGGGCGAGGTTCAGGGACAGGACCTTGCGCGCCTTGGTCTCGGTGAGCGCGTCCAGCAGGTCGGGGACGAGCAGATGCGGGATCACCGAGGAGAACCACGAGCCGGGGCCCAGCACCACCCAGTCCGCGTCCAGCACCGCCGCGACGGCCTCCGGCACCGCGGGCGGGTCGTGCGGTACGAGGTGCACCGACTGCACCTCGCCGGGGGTGAGCGCGACCGTCGCCTGCCCGCGCACGGTGTCCACGTCCTCCGGGCGCGCCGGGTCATGCCCCTTGACCAGGGCCTGGAGCTCCAGCGGTACGGCGGACATCGGCAGCACCCGCCCGTGCGCGCCCAGCAGCTTGCCGACCAGGTCCAGGGCCTGGACATGGTCGCCGAGCTGCTCCCACAGGGCCACGATCAGCAGATTGCCGACCGCGTGCTCGTGCAGGTCGCCCTGGGACTGGAAGCGGTGCTGGATGACGCGGGCCCAGGTCTGTCCCCACTCGTCGTCCCCGCACAGCGCGGCCAGCGCCTTGCGCAGGTCCCCGGGCGGCAGCACGCCCAGCTCGTCGCGCAGCCGGCCGCTGGAGCCGCCGTCGTCGGCCACCGTGACCACGGCGGTCAGATCGCCGGTGATCCGGCGCAGCGCGGCGAGCGAGGCGGACAGGCCCATGCCGCCACCGAGTGCGACCACCTTGGGCTGTGTGCCCCGGCGGCGCGGCCGCCCGCCGCGGGACTCGGCAGGGCGGCCGGAGCGGCTCTCGGCGGGACGGCCGGCGCGCGCTTCCGGCACCATCCGGCGCAGCCTGCTCAGCCGCGGTGTACGTTCCGTCATTCCCGTCCCATGTCCCGGTGCACGACCACCGTCTCCACGCCCTCGGCCGCGAGCCGTGCGGCGAGCTTCTCCGACATCGCGACCGAGCGGTGCTTGCCGCCGGTACAGCCGATGGCGATGGTCACATAGCGCTTGCCCTCCCGCCGGTAGCCGGCCGCGATCAGCCGCAGCAGTTCCGCGTACCGGTCGAGGAACTCCTTGGCGCCGGGCTGGTTGAAGACGTACGCGGCGACCTCCTCGTTGACGCCGGTGTACGGGCGCAGCTCCGGGACCCAGTGCGGGTTGGGCAGGAACCGCATGTCCGCGACCAGGTCGGCGTCGACCGGCAGGCCGTACTTGAAGCCGAAGGACATCACGGTGGCCCGCAGCTCGGGCTCCTCCTCGCCGGCGAACTGGGCGTCCATCTTGGCGCGCAGCTCGTGCACGTTGAGGCTGGAGGTGTCGATCACCAGGTCGGCGTCGCCGCGCAGCTCGCGCAGCAGCTCGCGCTCGGCGGCGATGCCGTCCACGATGCGGCCGTCGCCCTGGAGCGGGTGCGGCCGGCGCACCGACTCGAACCGGCGCACCAGGGCGTCGTCGGAGGACTCCAGGAAGACGATCCGCCGGGTGACGCCCCGGGTGTCGAGGTCGGCGAGGGACTCGCGCAGGTTGTCGAAGAAGCGTCTGCCGCGCACGTCCACGACGACCGCGATCCGCGCCACGTTGCCCTGGGAGCGGGCACCCAGCTCCACCATGGTGGGGATCAGGGCGGGCGGGAGGTTGTCCACGACGAACCAGCCGAGGTCCTCCAGACACTTCGCGGCCGTCGACCGCCCCGCCCCGGACATGCCGGAGATGATCACCAGCTCGGGAATGGCCGCGTCCGCGGTCCCGGCTGCCTCGCTGCCCGTACTCACCTGTGCTCCGTTGTCCTGACCCGCGTCCTGGCCGGTGACCTGCCCGGTGTCCTGGCCCGCGTCCAGGACTCTGTCCTGGTCCGTGTCGCGCCGGACGGCTGCGTCGCCCGGGGCGCTGTGCGTCTGATCTCGCCCCGCTGTGGGCTGTGCCTCGTGCTCGCTCATGTCTCCTGCCCCCGTCGTTCGTCCGGGGGGCCCGCGGTGACGGGCTCCCCCGAGGAACCCGCCGTCGTATCGGGTTCCTCGTCTTCAATGATCTCTCCGGTCGCCGTGTTCACGGCGGGTGCGGCCGGGGCCGCCTGGGCGAGGGCCGCGGCGATGGTCTCGGCCGTCTTCCGGCCTATGCCGGGCACTTCCTGGATCTGCTCGATTGTGGCGGACCGAAGCTTCTTCACCGAGCCGAAATGCTTGATCAACGCCTGTTTGCGGGTGTCGCCGAGGCCGGGGACGTCGTCCAGCACCCCGGAGCGGAAGCGCTTGGCCCGCTTGGCGCGCTGGTAGGTGATCGCGAACCGGTGGGCCTCGTCCCGGACGCGCTGGAGCAGATAGAGGCCCTCGCTGGTACGGGGCAGGACCACCGGGTCGTCATCGCCGGGCAGCCAGACCTCCTCCAGGCGCTTGGCCAGACCGCACACGGCGATGTCGTCGATGCCCAGCTCGTCCAGGGCCCGCCGGGCCGCCGCGACCTGCGGCTGCCCGCCGTCGACCACGACCAGCTGGGGCGGGTAGGCGAACTTCCTGGGCCGGCCGTCGTCGTCCTTCAGGGAGGTGGTGATCGGCTCGCCGTCGGGCAGCGCGCTTCCGCCGTCCGAGGCGCTCTCCTCCCCGTCGGTCCACTCCCCCGTCCGCTCCTTCTCCGCGAGGTACCGCTTGAAGCGGCGGGTGATCACCTCGTGCATGGAGCGCACGTCGTCCTGCCCGGCGAAGCCCCTGATCTGGAAGCGGCGGTACTCGCTCTTGCGCTGGAGGCCGTCCTCGAAGACCACCATCGAGGCGACCACGTCGTCACCCTGGAGATGCGAGATGTCGTAGCACTCGATGCGCAGCGGGGCGCTGTCCAGGTCGAGGGCCTCGGCGATCTCCTCCAGCGCACGCGAGCGCGTGGTGAGGTCGGAGGCGCGCTTCGTCTTGTGCAGGACGAGCGCCTGCTGGGCGTTGCGCTGCACGGTCTCCATGAGCGCCTTCTTGTCGCCGCGCTGCGGGATGCGCAGCGACACGCCCGCCCCGCGGCGGCCGGCCAGCCACTCCTGGACCGGCTCGACCGGCTCGGGCAGGGCCGGGACGAGCACCTCCTTGGGGACGGCGTCCCCCGTCTCCTCGCCGTACAGCTGCTGGAGCGCATGCTCGACCAGGGCCCCGGTGGTGACCTCCTCGACCTTGTCGGTCACCCAGCCGCGCTGTCCGCGCACCCGGCCGCCACGCACATGGAAGATCTGCACGGCCGCCTCCAGCTCGTCCTCGGCGACGGCGATGAGATCGGCGTCGGTCGCGTCGGCGAGCACGACCGCGTTCTTCTCCATGGCCTTTCTCAGGGCCTCGATGTCGTCGCGCAGGCGGGCGGCCCGCTCGTACTCCATCTCCTCGGCCGCCTCCATCATCTGCTTCTCCAGACGGCGGAGGTAGGTGCCGGTGCGCCCCGCCATGAAGTCGCAGAATTCCTCGGCCAGGTCCTGGTGGTCCTCGGCGGTGATCCGGCCGACGCAGGGGGCGGAGCACTTGCCGATGTACCCGAGCAGACAGGGCCGGCCGGTGCGGGCGGCGTTCTTGAAGACGCCGGCCGAGCAGGTGCGCACCGGGAAGACCCGCAGCATCAGGTCGACGGTGTCCCGGATGGCCCACGCGTGCCCGTACGGCCCGAAGTAGCGCACGCCCTTCTTCTTGTGACCGCGCATCACCTGGACCCGCGGGAACTCCTCGTTCATCGTCACCGCGAGGTACGGGTAGCTCTTGTCGTCCCGGTACTTGACGTTGAACCGGGGGTCGTACTCCTTGATCCAGGAGTACTCCAGCTGGAGCGCCTCGACCTCCGTGGACACCACGGTCCACTCCACGGACGCGGCGGTGGTCACCATCGTCCGGGTCCGGGGGTGCAGGTTCGCCAGGTCCTGGAAGTAGTTCGCCAGGCGCTGGCGCAGGCTCTTCGCCTTTCCGACGTAGATCACCCGGCGGTGCTCGTCACGGAACCGGTACACCCCGGGAGAGTCCGGGATGTCTCCCGGCCTGGGGCGGTAGCTGGAGGGGTCGGCCATGTCTCACACCCTACTGGCGAGCACCGACACCGCGTCGGGCCTGTGGGCAACGCCCGCGCCGCGCGCGCCGCCGGCCTTCCCGGACCCCGCGCCCGGGGCGGGTTTCCGGTCGTGCTGTGCCCGCTTTCGCACGCTTCCCCCGCTCCGGAGGGACGAGGTCCGGCCAGGAACGGACGGCGGCCGAGTCCGAGGTGTTGTCGGGGTCTGGTCAACACGCTTCAATGCGGGGGAACTCGGGGCCGCGTACGCCCGCCTCAGGGCAGCGGCATGCGCAGCCACGGCGTCGACGACGCCCACGGGGGGTGGCCCCGCACATCCGCGCAGCGGCCTGACCAGCCGTAGTGACACCACACAGAAAGGCGCCTCGGCATGCTGCATGTCACAGAGCACGCGGACGTCCCCACCGCGGAACTGGACGTGGTCCTGCGGGGCGGCCCCTTCCATGTGGCGCTGCGCGCCGCGATCGCCGCACGCGGCCTGCCCCTCCAGCGCGTCCAGCACCATCTGTCGCGCCACGGGGTCAAAGTCGGCGTCACCAGCCTGAGTTACTGGCAGCAGGGCGCCCGCCGCCCGCAGCGCCCGGAGTCCCTGCGCGCCGTACGGGCGCTGGAGGAGATCCTCCGGCTGCCGGACGAGTCGCTGATCCGGCTGCTCGCCGAGACCGGCGAACACCAGGGGACCGGCCGCCCGGCGGGCCGCTCCTACCGCTCCCTGCTCGCGGCATCGGACGCCTCCGACCGGCTCCGCGCCGAACTGGGCTGGTCCCTCGACGGCGGGCTGCACACCCTGGGCCACCACGAGTGCGTCCGCATCGGCGCCCGGCGCGAGCTGGCGGTCCGCGAGTCCCACCACATCGTGCGGGCCCACCGCGACGGCGTCGACCGCTTCGTGGCCGTGCACCGCGGCGACCCCGGTTGCAGCCCGCGCGACATCAGGGTGCGGGCCCTGGAGAACTGCCGCACGGGCCGGGTCCGCTGGGACCAGGACACCGGGGTGCTGTCGGCCGAGCTGCTCTTCGGCACCCGGCTGCGCTCCGGCGACACCTTCCTCTTCCGGTACGGCTTCGAGGACGGCACGGCCGGGCCCTCCCGCGAGTACCTGCACCGCTTTCACTCCCCCGGCGGCCAGTACGCCCTCCAGGTGCGGTTCGACCCCACCGCCCTGCCCGTGCGCTGCCACCGCTTCACCCAGCACTCCCCCGCGGCCCCGCGCGGCAGCCGCCGGGACCTGTCCGTCACCGGACCGCACCACTGCGTCCATGTCGTCGAGCCGCGGATCCGGCCCGGTCTCATCGGCATGGCGTGGGAGTGGGACTGACGTGACGGGACTGACGTAACCCACCGGCGAGCGCCCGCCCGCGGGCCCGCACCGGGACAGTCGCCCCGGAGCCTCCCGTCAGGCGGCCGGGCCCGCGACGATCCTGCCGTTCGCGTCCTTCACCGACAGCTCCGTCAGCGGCGCGGTGGCCGGAGACTGGACCACCTTGCCCGTCACGGCGTCGAACTGGCTGCCGTGGCAGGGGCAGATCAGGGTCGTCCCCTCCAGCTTGTTGATCGGGCAGCCCGCGTGCGTGCAGATCGTGCTGTACGCCTTCAGCGTGCCGTCCCGGTCACGGCTGACGACCACGTTGTGGTCGCGGTAGAGCTTGGCGCCGCCCTTGGCGACCTCGCTCTCGGCGCCGAGATCGACCGGCGCGGTCGGCGCGGCGGCCGCGCCCCCCTCTCCCGGCGCCGCGCACGCGGCCAGGCCGAGCCCGGCGACCGGCGCCACGGCGGCCCCTCGAAGGACGGTACGACGACTCGCGGACGGGCGGGCGGGCATCTGGACTCCACTGGTCAAGGGGCGGTGCAGGGCGACGATACCCGGGCAGAACGGCCGGACCCGGGGCGGGGCCTCACCCGGCGGGAGGGTGGGACGGCTGGGCGGGAGGGGGGTGAGGTCAGGGCTGGGTGGGGGTGGGCAGAGGACGTAAACGCTTGCGTAAGCGTTTACGTACGGGTGGCCGATGGGATAACTTCCCGGCCGGAAGGCCGCGGCGGCTCGGCGCGGAAGGGGCTCGGCTCGGGAGGGGGACGCGATGCCCACCATGGCGGACGTCGCCCGCAGCGCCGGGGTCTCCGTCGCGACGGTGTCCCATGTCCTCAACGGGACCCGTCCGGTCCTGCCCCACACCCGCCAGGCCGTGCTGGACGCGGTCGACGCCCTCGGCTACACCCCCAACACCCTGGCCCGCTCCCTGGTGACGTCACGGACCCGCTCCATCGGTCTCGCGGTGTCCGCGATCAGCAACCCGTACTTCACGGAGATCCTCCAGGGTGTCGAGGCCGCCGCGCTGGAAGCCGGCTACAGCCTGCTCATCGCCGATCCGCACGACGACCCCGGGCATGAACGCACGGTCGTCCAGCTCCTCCACGAGCGCCGGGTGGACGGCATGATCGTGGCCCCCTCCGCGCACCCGCACGACCTGGTGGCCTACCTGCACCGCCACGCCGTACCGACGGTGATCCTGGACCGGTTGATCGACCCGCTCGCGCTGGACGGCGCGGTGCGCTTCGACCAGGTCTGCGCCGAGAGTGCCGAACCGACGGCCCGGCTCGTCACCCACCTCGCCGGGCTGGGCCACCGACGGATCGGCCTGGTCGCGGGGCTGCCCGGGCTCAGCACGACCAGCGAGCGCATCGCCGGCTACCGGGACGGACTGACAGCCGCCGGTCTGGCCCACGACGACGGCCTCCTGGTGTCCGGCAACTCCGAGTCGGCCGGTGCCGAGCAGGCCACCGCCGCCCTGCTCGCCCTGCCGGATCCGCCCACGGCGCTGGTCACCGCCAACAACGCGATGACCATCGGTGCCCTGCGGGCCCTGCGCCGGCTCGGCCGGTCGGTGCCGGACGACATCGCGCTGTGCTGCTTCGACGACTTCGCCTGGGCCGATCTCTTCTCGCCCCGGCTCACCGCCATCGCCCAGCCCAGCAGGGAACTGGGCGCCCAGGCGGTCCGGGTGCTCCTGGACCGCCTGGCCGAGCCGCACCGGCCGGCCCGGACGCTGCGCCTGCCGTGCGCGTTCGTCCACCGCACCTCCTGCGGGTGCCCGGAGGAGCCGGGCGCGCCCGAGGAGTCCGAGCGCACCCCAACATCCACGCAGTACGAGAAGGGAACCGCCCGTGATCGTCGTCGCCGGTGAGGCACTGATCGACCTGGTACCGCAGGGCCCCGGGGCTCTCGCGGCGCTGAAGCCGACGCCCGGCGGCGGCCCGTACAACACCGCCGTGGCCCTCGGGCGTCTCGGCTCGCGCACCGCCTTCTGCTCCCGCACGTCGACCGATGCCTTCGGTGAGGCCCTGCTCGACGGGCTGCGGCGGGCCGGGGTCGAGGTGTCGGGCGTACAGCGTGGGCCGGAGCCGACGACCCTCGCGGTGGCCACCGTCGACGGGACCGGTTCGGCCGCCTACTCCTTCTATGTGGACGGCACCGCCGACCGTCTGTTCACGGCGCCCGCCGAGCTCCCGGCGGGAACACGCGCGGTGTCCTTCGGCACCTGCTCGCTGGTCCTGGAGCCGGGGGCGAGCGCCTATGAGGAGCTGATGCGCACGGCGTCCGCCCAGGGGCTGTTCACCGCGCTCGACCCCAACGTCCGGGCGGGACTGATCCCGGACGCGGACGCCTACCGGGCGCGTTTCAAGAGCTGGCTGCCCTCGGTGACGCTGCTGAAGCTGTCCGCGGAGGATGCCGCGTGGCTGGGTGGCACGCCGGACGAGTGGCTGGCCGCGGGACCGTCGGCGGTGGTGGTCACCCGGGGCGGTGACGGCCTGACCGTGTTCACCCGGGACGGCGGGGAGTGCTCCGTGCCGGGTGAAGAGGTCGATGTCGTGGACACCATCGGCGCCGGTGACACGGTGAACGCGGCGCTGTTGCACGGGCTGTCCGCCCTGGACGCGCTGTCGGAGGAAGCGCTCGCCGCCCTGGGGACTCAGGGCTGGACGCGGCTGTTGCGCTTCGCGGCACGCGCGGCGGCGATCACCTGCTCACGGGCGGGGGCGGAGCCGCCGTACACGGCCGAGCTGGGTGCGCTGTGAGCCGGCCGCTTCCCTGGTGATCCTTCTCTGGAGCCTTTTTCCTCCATCCGTTTCCCTGTGCTCTTGTCAAGGTGCGGCCAGGCCCGGGCTGCGGGGACCGGTCGAGCCGCAGGGCCTGGGTGGCTGATGGTGGAACGAACGGCGCCCCGCGGGAAGTTCCCGCGAGGCGCCGGTTTTTGAAGAGATGTCAGGCCTTGTCCGGTGTGGGCACTCAGGCCTTCCGGGCCCGCGTCGTCTTCTTCGCGGGCGTGGCCTTCTTCGTGGCGGTGGCGGCCTTCTTGGTGGCCGTGTCGTTGGCCTTGGCCGTCACCGTCTTCTTCGCCGTCGACCTGGCCGCGGCCGTCTTGCGGGCAGCGGTGGCGCGGGGCGCCTGCACCGGCTCGGCGTCGCTGATGCGGTCGGCGCCGAGGATCTCGCGCAGGAACTTGCCGGTGTGGCTGGCCGGCACCCCGGCGACGTCCTCGGGGGTGCCTTCGGCGACCACGAGGCCACCGCCGGCGCCGCCCTCCGGGCCCATGTCCACGATCCAGTCGGCGGTCTTGATCACGTCGAGGTTGTGCTCGATGACGATGACCGTGTTGCCCTTGTCGACCAGGCCGCCCAGGACGGTCAGCAGCTTGCTGATGTCCTCGAAGTGCAGACCGGTGGTCGGCTCGTCCAGCACGTAGACCGTGCGTCCGGTGGACCGCTTCTGGAGCTCGCTGGCGAGCTTGACCCGCTGGGCCTCACCGCCGGAGAGGGTGGTGGCCGACTGGCCGAGGCGGACATAGCCGAGGCCGACGTCATGGAGCGTCTTCAGGTGACGCGAGATCGCCGGGACCGCCTCGAAGAAGTGCATGGCCTCCTCGATCGGCATGTTCAGCACCTCGGCGATGGACTTCCCCTTGTAGTGGACCTCCAGGGTCTCCCGGTTGTACCGGGCGCCGTGGCAGACCTCGCACGGGACGTACACGTCCGGGAGGAAGTTCATCTCGATCTTGATGGTGCCGTCGCCCGCGCAGTTCTCGCAGCGGCCGCCCTTGACGTTGAAGGAGAAGCGGCCGGGCAGGTAGCCGCGGACCTTCGCCTCGGTGGTCTCGGCGAACAGCTTGCGGATGTGATCGAAGACGCCGGTGTACGTCGCCGGGTTGGACCGCGGGGTGCGGCCGATCGGCGACTGGTCCACGTGCACGACCTTGTCGACCAGGTCGTCGCCCGCCACGCGCGTGTGCCGGCCGGGGACGGCCCGGGCGCCGTTCAGCTCGCGGGCCAGGTGCGTGTAGAGGATGTCGTTGACCAGCGTCGACTTGCCGGAGCCGGAGACGCCGGTGACGGCCGTGAAGACGCCCAGCGGGAAGGACACGTCGATGTCCCGCAGGTTGTTCTCGCGGGCGCCGTGCACGGTGAGCTGCCGGGACGGGTCACGGGGCCGGCGCACGTCCGGGAGCGGGATCGACTTGCGGCCCGAGAGGTAGGCGCCGGTCTGCGACTCGGTATTGGCGAGCAGCTCCTTCAGGGAGCCGCTGTGCACGACCTTGCCGCCGTGCTCGCCGGCGCCGGGGCCGATGTCGACCACCCAGTCGGCGACCTTGATGGTGTCCTCGTCGTGCTCCACGACGATGAGCGTGTTGCCCATGTCGCGCAGCCGGACCAGGGTCTCGATCAGCCGGTGGTTGTCCCGCTGGTGCAGACCGATGGACGGCTCGTCCAGCACGTACAGCACGCCGACGAGGCCCGAGCCGATCTGGGTGGCCAGCCGGATGCGCTGCGCCTCGCCGCCGGAGAGGGTGCCGGCCGCGCGGTTGAGCGAGAGGTAGTCCAGGCCGACGTCGACCAGGAAGCGCAGCCGCTCGTTGACCTCCTTCAGCACCCGCTCGGCGATCTTCTTGTCGCGGGCGTTCAGCTTCAGCTTGCCCAGGAAGTCCGCGCAGTCGCTGATCGACATCGCGGAGACCTCGGCGATCGACTTCTCCATGATGGTGACGGCGAGGACGATCGGCTTCAGGCGCGTGCCCTCGCAGGTGGGGCAGGGCACCTCGCGCATGTAGCCCTCGAAGCGCTCGCGGCTGGCGTCGCTCTCGGCCTCGCTGTGCCGGCGCTTGACGAAGGGCACCGCACCCTCGAAGGGCGTGGTGTACACACGCTCGCGGCCGTACCGGTTGCGGTACCGCACCTCGATCTGGGTCTTGTGGCCGTACAGCAGGGCCTTCTTCGCGCGCTGCGGCAGGCCCGCGAACGGGATGTCCGTGCGGAAACCGAGGGCGTCGGCGAGGGCGCCGATGAGACGGCCGAAGTAGTCCTTGGTGTGTCCGTGCGACCAGGGGTGGATGGCGCCCTCGTCCAGGGACTTGTCGGGGTCCGGGACGATCAGCTCGGCGTCGACCTCCATGCGCGTGCCGATGCCGGTGCACTCGGGGCAGGCGCCGAAGGGCGAGTTGAAGGAGAAGGAGCGCGGCTCCAGCTCCTCGAAGGACAGGTCGTCGTACGGGCAGTACAGGTGCTCCGAATACATGCGCTCGCGCTCGGGGTCGTCCTCGGGGAGGTCGACGAAGTCGAGCACGACCATGCCGCCGGAGAGCCCGAGGGCCGTCTCGACGGAGTCGGTGAGGCGGCGCTTGGCGGAGTCCTTCACCGTGAGGCGGTCGACGACCACCTCGATGGTGTGCTTCTCCTGCTTCTTCAGCGTGGGCGGCTCGGAGAGCTGGATGGTCTGGCCGTCCACACGCGCGCGGGAGTAGCCCTTGGTCTGGAGGTCGGCGAAGAGGTCGACGAACTCGCCCTTGCGCTCGCGGACCAGCGGGGACAGCACCTGGAAGCGGCTCCCCTCCGGCAGCTCCAGGACCTTGTCCACGATGGCCTGCGGCGACTGGCGCGAGATGGGGCGGCCGCACTCGGGGCAGTGCGGCTTGCCGATCCGCGCGAACAGCAGTCGCAGGTAGTCGTAGACCTCGGTGATGGTGCCGACGGTCGAGCGCGGGTTGCGCGAGGTCGACTTCTGGTCGATGGAGACCGCGGGCGAGAGACCTTCGATGAAGTCGACGTCCGGCTTGTCCATCTGGCCGAGGAACTGCCGGGCGTACGAGGAGAGCGACTCCACGTAGCGGCGCTGGCCCTCCGCGAAGATCGTGTCGAAGGCCAGGGAGGACTTGCCCGACCCGGACAGGCCCGTGAAGACGATGAGCGAGTCACGAGGCAGGTCGAGCGAGACATTCTTGAGGTTGTGCTCGCGCGCGCCACGGACGATGAGACGGTCGGCCACGCCGGTCCGCACCTTTCTTGAGAGAAGTGACAGGGGCGGGGCCCCCGTCCTTCTTCAGACTAGGGGGAGCCACTGACAACGCCGGTCGGATTGCCCCGGTTGCATAACAACCCCCGGCCCTCCAGCATGCCCGACGCCGCCTTCGACGATATAGCACGTGCTTTCGATTTGCGGACGTGCTTCACCACCTTCACCCAAAGGTGTGACGGGGCTAGGGTCAGGCCCATGACTGATCACGCGCATGACCTGGCCTGTGTACGGGAAGCGACCGAGCGGCTCCTCACCGCGGTCGCCGCACTGGACAACGCGGCGCTCGCCGAGCCGTCACGCCTTCCCGGCTGGACCCGGGGCCACGTCCTCGCCCATGTCTCCCGGAACGCGGACGCCCTCGTGAACGTCCTCGAAGGCCGTCCCATGTACGCGAGCGCGGAGGCACGCGACGCCGACATCGAGCGGGACGCCCGGCGGTCCCTGGAGGAGCAGCTCACCGACCTGCGCGAGAGCGCGGCCCGCTTCCAGGCGGCGGGGGACGCGCCGGCGGACTGGACGCGCACGGTCGAGCTGCGCAACGGCGTCACCGACTCCGCGGCCGGCGTGCCGTTCCGCCGGTGGGTCGAGGTGGACCTGCACCACGTCGACCTCGGGACCGGGTACGACCTCGAGGATCTTCCGGCGGAGTTCCTGGAGCGGGAGACCGACTTCCTCACCCGGCGGTTCTCCGGGCACCCGGACGTCCCCGCGACCCGGATCACGGACGGCACGCGCGCATGGAGCACCGGCCGGGCGGCGGAAGAGCCGGAGGTCACCGTCAGCGGCGCGCCCGCGGACCTGGTGGGCTGGCTCGCCGGACGCCGTGACGGCGCGGCCCTGAAGGTCCAGGGCGGGGCGCTGCCGAAGCTGCCTCCGCTGTAAGGCCGTACGGGCCCCGCAGGGCTTCCCGCTATAGGCTGATCGCCATGACGTACAGCGGACAGGTCAAGGTCGGCGGACCGGCGGACGTGCACGAGCTGAAAGACCTGATGATCACCAAGATCGCGGTCGGCCCGATGGACAACAACGCCTATCTGCTGCGCTGCCGGGCCACCGACGAGCAGCTGCTGGTCGACGCCGCGAACGAGGCGGGAACGCTCCTCGGCATGATCGGTGACGACGGCATCGCGTCCGTCGTCACCACCCACCAGCACGGCGACCACTGGCAGGCGCTCGCCGAGGTCGTCGCCGCCACGGGCGCGCGTACCTATGCAGGCCGTGCGGACGCGCCCGGCATCCCGGTGCCCACGGACGTCCTCGTCGACGACGGCGACGTCATCCGCGTGGGCCGGGTGGAACTCACCGCACGCCACCTCGTCGGGCACACCCCCGGTTCGATCGCGCTGGTCTACGACGACCCGCACGGCCATCCGCATGTCTTCACCGGCGACTGCCTGTTCCCCGGCGGGGTCGGCAACACGCGCAAGGATCCCCAGGCGTTCGCCAGCCTGATCCACGACGTGGAGACGAAGATCTTCGATGTGCTGCCGGACGAGACGTGGGTCTATCCCGGGCACGGCAACGACACCACGCTCGGCGCGGAGAGGCCGCATCTTCCGGAGTGGCACGCGCGCGGGTGGTAGGGGGCCGGGCACGCACCCCGTGTGAACCGTTCGCACGTGCCGAAGGCGTGCGAACGCTGGCCCCGCGCTTCTGTCGTGCAGTCAACTGGTGGCGGCCCCGCGCGGGATGACGGCTCCCGCGCGGCTGTGGCCGCCGGTCCGCGACCCTGCCCTCGGCCGGCGGCCCGGTCCGGGCCGGTCTTCGCGGGCGGGCTGCGCGGCCGGCGTTCACATCACCGCAACACTCGTTCCCACCATGCGGACAAACACCGCTGTGACGTCGACAAACGCGGCGTTCGCTGCCACTCTCCCGCCATGAACCCTGCTCCTCACACCCTGCGCCGCGCGGTAGCGGCCGCCACGATCGCTCTGCTCGCCACCGCCGTCGGCTGTGCTCCGCAGCCCGAGGAGAAGTCGTCGGCCGCCTCGTCCGGTGCGGCCGCCAAGAGCTGCGCCAAGGGCAAGCTGGCCACCCAGACGTCCGGGAAGCTGACCATCGCGACGGACGAACCGGCGTACGAGCCCTGGTTCAAGGACGACAAGCCCGCAAACGGCAAGGGCTTCGAGTCGGCGGTCGCCTACGCCGTGGCCCGTCAGCTGGGGTACGACAAGAGCGCGGTCGTGTGGCAGAGCGTGCCGTTCAACAAGGCGTTCGCGCCTGGTGCGAAGACCTTCGACTTCGACATCAACCAGGTGTCGATCAGCGCCGAGCGCAAGAAGGCCGTGGACTTCTCCTCGGGCTACTACGACGTGCGGCAGGCCGTCATCGCGCTCAAGGGCAGCAAGGCCGCGAAGGCGGCGGGCATCGCCGACCTGAGGAACCTGAAACTGGGCGCTCAGGTGGGTACGACCAGCCTGGACTACATCACCGACGTGGTGAAGCCCAAGCAGGAGGCCGCCGTCTACGCCAAGAACGACCAGGCCAAGTCGGCCCTGAAGAACGGCCAGGTGGACGCCATCGTCACCGACCTGCCGACCGCCTTCTACATCACCGCCGCCGAGGTGACGGACGCGAAGATCGTCGGCCAGTTCGAGAACCAGGGCGGTACGCCGGAGCAGTTCGGGCTCGTGCTGGACAAGGGCAGCGCGCTGACCCCCTGCGTGAGCGGCGCCGTCGACGCCCTGCGTAAGGACGGCACCCTGGCGGAGCTCGAGAAGCAGTGGCTCTCCGACGCCGTCGACGCTCCGGTGCTCAAGTGACCGTCACCAAGGGCGAGTCCGCGCGGGAGGGGGCGGACGACAAGAGTGACATGCCCGGCGGCGGCTATGTGCCCTCCGCACGGCGGCTGGAACGCGAGCGCCACAAGCGGGCGCGGGCCCGGCGGGCCACGGCGATCGCGGCGCTGTCCACCCTGGTGACGGCCGTCGTGCTGTATCTGGTCGTGGTCAGCGCGCCCGGCTGGCCGCGCACCAAGGAGACGTTCTTCAGCGCCCGGTACGCGCGCGAGGCGTTCCCGAAGGTGCTCGAAGGGCTGTGGCTGAACGTCCAACTGCTGGTGGTGTGCGGAGTCGCCGTCCTGGTCCTCGGCATGGTGATCGCCGTCGCGCGGACGCTGCGCGGCCCGGTGTTCTTCCCGCTGCGGGTCCTGGCGGCCGCCTACACGGACTTCTTCCGCGGCCTTCCGCTGATCATCAACCTGATGATCGTGGTCCTGGGCGTGCCGGCGCTGCGGTTGCAGGGCGTGACGGTGGATCCGGTGCTGCTGGGCGGTACGGCGCTGACGCTGACGTACTCGGCGTACGTGGCCGAGGTGTTCCGGGCCGGCATCGAGTCGATCCACCCCTCGCAGCGCGCGGCGGCCCGCTCGCTCGGGCTGACGAACCGGCAGGCACTGCGCTACGTGGTGCTGCCGCAGGCGGTACGGCGCCAGGTGCCGCCGCTCCTCAACGACCTGGTGTCGTTGCAGAAGGACACCGGCCTGGTGTCGATCGGCGGCGCGGTGGACGCCGTACGCGCGGCCGACATCATCGTGGGCCGCAGTCTCAACTACACGCCGTACATCGTCGCGGGGGTGGTGTTCGTGGCGCTGACCATCCCGATGACCCGTTTCACCGACTGGGTGACGGCCCGGATGGACCGGCAGCGGGCCCAGGGAGGATCGCTATGAGCGACGCACACACGCCGGTCCTGCGCATGGAGTCCGTCCGGAAGACCTTCGGCGGCTCGGTCGTGCTGCGGGACGTCGATCTGGAGGTCGCGCCGCACACGGTGACCGCGCTGATCGGCGCCTCCGGCTCCGGCAAGTCCACGCTGCTGCGCTGCGCCAACCTCCTGGAGGAGATCGACGACGGCGCGATCTGGCTGGACGGCGAGGAGATCACGGATCCGCGTGCCGACCAGGACGCGGTGCGGCGCCGGATCGGTGTGGTCTTCCAGGCGTACAACCTCTTCCCGCACATGACGGTGCTGGAGAACATCACGCTCGCGCCGCGCCGGGTGCACGGCGTCTCCCGGGCCGAGGCCGAGGAGCGGGCCAGGGAGCTGCTGGAGCGCCTCGGGCTGGCCGCGAAGGCCGATGCCTATCCGGACAGGCTCAGCGGCGGCCAGCAGCAGCGTGTGGCGATCGTGCGGGCCCTTGCCGTACGGCCCCGGCTGTTGCTGCTGGACGAGATCACCGCGGCGCTCGACCCCGAGCTGGTGGGCGAGGTGCTGGAGGTGGTCCGGGGGCTGAAGGACCAGGGGATGACCATGGTGCTGGCCACCCACGAGATGGGCTTCGCGCGGGACGTCGCCGACCAGGTCTGTTTTCTGGACGGCGGGGTCGTCCTGGAGCACGGCACCGCGGAGCAGATCTTCGGCGACCCGCAGCAGGAGCGCACCCGGCGGTTCCTGCGGCGGATCGTGGAGGCCGGCCGCCTCTAGGGCCTCTCTTTCGGATCAGGTCGGCTGCGGCGCCGGCGCCTTTCTGGACGCCGGCAAGATCCGAAAGAGAGGCCCTAGGCCGCGCGGGCCGCTACGCGTCGGCCTGCGCGGCGCCCACCAGGGCGGCGACCCGCTCCACACCGAACACGTATCCCTGCACTCCGCAGCCCGCGATCACGCCGTCGGCACGGAGTGAGACGTAGGAGTGGTGCCGGAACGACTCGCGCTGGTGGATGTTGGAGATGTGCACCTCCACCACGGGCATGCCGTCGCAGGTGTTGAGCGCGTCCAGGATCGCGACCGACGTGTGCGAGTAGGCGCCGGGGTTGATGACGATCCCGCAGTGGTTCAGCCGGGCCTCGTGGATCCAGTCGACCAGCTCGCCCTCGTGGTTGGACTGCCGGAGGTCCACCGTGCCGCCGTGCGCGGCCGCCGCCTTGGCGCACATCGCCTCCACGTCGGCCAGTGTGTCCCTGCCGTAGATCTCGGGCTGGCGCTGCCCGAGCAGGTTCAGGTTGGGCCCGTTGAGGATCATGATCGGGGCGTTGGCCAGGGTGCGGGGCACGGTTCCTCCGGTCCGTCGGGGCGGTTGTCTACGACCGCTGCTCGCACCCGGTGTATCACGGTGACCGGCGGCGGGTACCGGGCCCGGTGCGCCGGTGGCCACGGCGCGCGCCGCACCCGCCGATCACCCCCGAGCGCCCCCGTAACCCGCGATTACAGCGTGTGGTTGAACAGAGCATGGCCGATGCACTTACCGTGAGCACCCCGTCCTTGCCGCGGCTCGCCGCCGCCTCGCTCGTCGGCACCGCGATCGAGTACTACGACTTCTTCGCCTACAGCACCGCGGCGGCCCTGGTGCTGGGGCCGCTGTTCTTTCCGACGTTCTCGACGCTCGCGGGGACACTGGCGGCGTTCGGGACGTTCGGGGTGGGTTTCGTGGCCCGGCCGTTGGGCTCGGTGCTGTTCGGGCACATCGGGGACCGGCGCGGACGGCGGCCGGTGCTCGTGGCCTCGCTGCTGCTCACCGGTGCCTCGACGGTGGCGGTGGGCTGTGTCCCCTCGTACCGGACGATCGGTCTCGTCGCGCCCTTGCTGCTGCTCGTGCTGCGCTTCCTGCAAGGACTGGGGCTGGGCGGCGAGTGGGGCGGTGCCGTCCTGCTGGCCGGGGAGCACGCGCCGGCCGGGCGGCGCGTGCTGTGGTCGAGCATCCCGCAGATGGGGTCCGCGGTGGGCTTCGTCCTGGCCAACGGGGTGATGCTCGCGCTGTCGGCGGCGCTGTCCGACGCGGAGTTCGCGCGGTGGGGCTGGCGGGTGCCGTTCTGGGTGGCCGGGGTGCTGGCGGTGGCCGGGCTGTGGCTGCGCTCGTCGCTCGCGGAGAGCCCTCGGTTCCTGGAAATCGACGACCACGCGCGCGTGCCGCTGGTGGAGGTCGTACGGCGTCACGGGCGGCTGGTGCTGCTGGCGGCCGGGGCGCTGTCGGTCGGGTACGCGGTGTTCTACGCGGTGACGACCTGGTCCCTGGCCTACGCGACGGAGCAGCTCGGGGTGGGCCGCGGGGTCATGCTGGGCTGTGTCATGGCCGCGGTGGTGGTGAACGGCGCGTGCACGCCGGTCGCGGCCGTGCTCGGCGACCGGTACGGGCGCCGGATCATGTGTCTGACGGGGTGTGCCGCGTGTGCCGTGTGGATGCTGCCGATGGTCGCGCTGCTCGCGACCGGCAGGCCGCTGCCCATGTTCCTCGGCATCCTGGGCGCGCTGCTGGCCTTCGTCACCATCGTCGCGGTGACCGCCGCCTATCTGCCGGAGCTGTTCGAGGCGCGGGTGCGCTGCACCGGCGCGGCGGTCAGCTACAACCTGGGCGGGGTCCTCGGTGGCGCGCTCACCCCGATCGTGGCCACCGCTCTCGCGGCGCACGGGGGCCGTGTGCCGTGGGGGGTGGGCCTCTATCTGACGGGGGTCGCGCTCTTCAGCCTGGGGTGCTTCGCGTTGCTGCCGGAGACCAGGCCGGCGCCGGTGCCGGCGGCGGAACCGGTCATGGGCTGACCGCCAGTTCCAGATAGGCCGCGAAGACGATCAGGTGGACGCCGCCCTGGAGGGGCGTGGCGCGCCCCGGCACCACGGTCAGCGTGCCGACCACCATGGTGAGCGCGAGCAGCAGCATATGGCTGGCGCCGAGCCCGAGGACGAGGGGCCCGGACAGCCAGACGGTGGCGAGCGCCACGGCCGGGATGGTGAGGCCGATGCTGGCCATCGCGGAGCCGAGGGCGAGATTGAGACTGGTCTGTACACGATCGCGCCGGGCCGCGCGCAGTGCGGCGATCGTCTCGGGCAGCAGGACGAGCAGGGCGATGATCACGCCCACCACGGCGTGCGGCAGGCCCGCCGCCTTCACCCCCGACTCGAGGGCGGGCGAGACGCCCTTGGCCAGGCCCACCACGCCGACCAGTGCGAGCGCGAGCAGCCCGAGGCTGGTCCAGGCGGTGCGCGCGGAGGGGGGTTGGGCGTGGTCGTCGGCGGTGATGACCTCGCCCTGGCGGGTGACGGGCAGGAAGTAGTCGCGGTGGCGCACGGTCTCGGTGGCCACGAACAGGCCGTACAGGGCGAGTGACGACACCGCGGCGAACGTCAGTTGGCCGGCGGAGAACTCAGGGCCGGGCCTGCTGGTGGTGAAGGTCGGCAGCACCAGGCTGAGGGTGGCCAGCGTGGCCACGGTGGCCAGGGCGGCGCCGGTGCCCTCGGGGTTGAAGACGGCGATGCCGTGCCGCAGGGAGGCGAAGAGCAGGCACAGCCCGAGGATGCCGTTGCAGGTGATCATCACGGCGGCGAAGACGGTGTCCCTTGCCAGGGTGGCACTCTTGGGTCCGCCGTCGGCCATCAGGGTGACGATCAGGGCCACCTCGATGATCGTGACGGCGATCGCGAGAACCAGGGAACCGAAGGGTTCGCCGACGCGGTGGGCGACCACCTCGGCGTGGTGCACGGCCGCCAGGACCGAGCCGGCGAGCACCACGCTCACCAGGGCGACGACAGCGTCGGGCAGAGGACGGCCCCAGGTGAAGGCCAGCAGGACGACGGCGAGCACCGGCGCGAGGGTCGTCCACTGCACGGCGGGCGATCGCGGCCGAGTGATCATGTGGTGATCGTCGCAGAGCCGTGCGGGGTTCGCATGTCGCTCGTTTCGGGCGGTCTTCGGTGGGCGGGGCGCTCGGCTGGTCCGGTCCACCCACCGGGTAACTCCTCGGAGTGAAGCTTCGGCGCGTTCGGCCTCATGGACGGCTCCGCATGATCGACTCGGCTGTGTTGCAGGACTGACAGAGGTGAGACGCATGACTGAAGCAAGCGCCGTTTCGGTGTCCGACTCCGCCAAGCACCGCATCTTCGCCATGCTGGACGTGGACGGTGACGGTCTGATCACCACGGCGGAGTACCTCGCCAGGGTGGACCGCGTGGCCGCGGCCACGGGCCGCGACGCCGGTCACCCGGTCGTCACGGCCGCACGCGCTGCTCATGAAGCGGTCTGGCAGGACATGGACGCCGACGGCGACGGCCGGGTGAGCTTCGAGGAGTACCGGACGTGGGCGGGCCACGACGCGTTCGAGCGCTCCTGCCGGCCCGCCCTGGGTTCGCTGTTCGACCTCGCCGACCTCGATGGCGACGGGCGGTTGAACCGGGAGGAGTTCACCCGTCTGCGGGTGGCGGCCGGGAACACGGGGACGCACGCCGACGCCGCCTTCGACGATCTCGACACCGACGGCGACGGATTCGTCGACCGCGACACCTACCTGACGGGAATCCGGGAGTTCGTCACGACGGGTGTCTCCCCGATGGCCGCCGTGTACGGCGACGACTGACCGGCGCTCAGCCCGCTGAAGCCCGGTCGCGGACGAGGGGCTCCTCCTCGGCGGCCGCCTGCTTCCGGGAGGCCAGCAGGCTGGTGATCGTCGTGACCACCAGGACGGCGCAGATCACGCCGAGCGAGACCGGGATGCTGATCTCGGGGACAGGGACCCCGGACTCGTGCAGTGCGTGCAGCACCAGCTTGACGCCGATGAAGCCCAGGATGATCGACAGGCCGTAGGAGAGGTGGACCAGCTTCTTCAGCAGGCCGCCGATGAGGAAGTACAGCTGTCGCAGACCCATCAGGGCGAAGGCGTTGGCGGTGAAGACGATGTACGGGTCCTGGGTCAGGCCGAAGATCGCGGGTATGGAGTCGAGGGCGAACAGGACGTCGGTGGTGCCGATGGCGAGCATCACGACCAGCATCGGGGTCATGACCCGCTTGCCGTTCTGCCGGATCCACAGCTTGGTGCCGTGGTACCGGTCCGCCACGCCGAACCTGCGCTCGGCGGCCTTCAGCAGCTTGTTCTCCTCGAACTCCTCGTTCTCCTTGTCCGCGCGGGCCTCCTGGACGAGCTTCCAGGCGGTCCAGACGAGGAAGGCGCCGAAGAGGTAGAACACCCAGGAGAAGCTCGCGATGATCGCGGCTCCGGCGGCGATGAAGACAGCCCGCAGGACCAGGGCTATGAGGACGCCGACGAGCAGGACCCGCTGCTGATACCGGGTCGGCACGGCGAACTTCGCCATGATCAGGACGAAGACGAAGAGGTTGTCGACGCTCAGCGACTTCTCGGTGATGAAGCCCGCGAAGAACTCGCCGGTCGGTCGTCCGCCGCCGAAGACGAGCAGACCGAGGCCGAAGAGCCCGGCGAGGACGATCCAGACGACGGTCCAGATTCCGGCTTCCTTAACGGACACCTCATGCGGCTTGCGGCCGATGAGGAAGTCGACGGCGATCAGGGCGGCGAGGCCCACAACGGTAAGGACCCACAGGGTCAGGGAGACTTCCACGGCACCTCCGGCAGTGCGTCACGGCAAACACGTCAGCGTTGTCGCTGCCGGAGGTCTCTTCCACCCGTGCGGGGCCGGCGCCCCGGGACCGGAACCGGTCCGTACTGACGGGTGCGCCGCAGTCAGGGAGTACTCCCCTCCGTACGGAAGACAGTACCCCAATCACCAAGGAAAGGTAAAGGCAAAGGCAAAGAAAGAATCAAACTCGCTGATCAGAGCGCTTTACCTGTCCTTGATTCTCGCTGTGGCGACCTCGGTCAGCACCTGCTCCAGGATCCGGCTGCCCCTCGGCACCAGAGCGGGTTCGTAGGTCCATGCATGGCCGACCCAGGGGTCGGCGAGGTGGTCGTCGGGGACGGGGGTGAGTCGCATCAGCGAACGCCACAGCGGGTCGAGCAACGGGCCGTAGGCAGCGGAGTCCTCCCGGTCCGCCACCAGCAGCAGGTGCACACCGACGGCCGGACCCTCGTCGGCGAGATAGCGCAGCCGGGTCACGGCCCGGTCGTCGAAACCGTGCGGGAAGTCATTGACGATCAGCAGCTGCCGGGCGGTGTCGAGATCGTCGGGCAGTGCCTCCGGCGCGCCGCCCCGCACCGCCATCTGCACCAGGTCGACCCGCCGGGTGAGCCTCTCCAGCGCGGCGGTGACGCCGGCCGCCCCGGCCGCGGGCGGGGCGGCCAGCACCCGCGCCCGGGTCAGCGGGAACAGCGCCCGCGCCCCGGCGCCGGCCGGGTCGACGACCTGCACACCGAACTCGCCCGCCGGATGAACGGCGAGCAGCCGCGCCGCGACCGACACCGCCGCCTCCATGGCCAGATGCCGCAGCTCCGCCGAGTCCGGGACGGAGCCGGTGAGGGCCGCCGGGCCGCTGTCGATCCACAGGCCGCGCTCCAGCGGCAGCCGCACCAGCAGGGGAATGCGCAGCGGGGTGCTCTCCGGGAGGTGGAGATCGCCGAGCCGGAGAGCCATCGGCGGCTCGGTGGGCACCCGGTAACCGTGCCAGACCGGGTTGTCCCAGCGGGCGTAGGCGGGCGGAAGCGCGGGCTCGACCACCTCGGACTCCGCGGTGAGCTGGGCGAGGTCACGGTCGAGAGCAGCGCGCGCCTGGTCGACGAGCTGGGCCCGGCGGGCATGGGCCGCATCGCGTACGGTGTCGCCCCCGGCTCCGAGCCGGACGGCCGGGTCGGCGAGGGCCTGCTCCAGCTCCTTGTCCAGACGGGAGTCGGCGAAGTCGACGGCGCTGCGGTATGCCGCCGTGGTGCGGGCCAGGTCCTCGAACATGCCCCACACCTGGTTGTACAGCCGCTCCTCCATCGACCAGCCCACGGCATCGCCCGCGACGGGCGCGCCGGGCTGCGCGTCGCTGTCCGGGGCGGCGGGCGGCGGGGTGGTGGAGAGACGGCGGCCGGGGTGCGTGTAGTCGACCGGCATGCCCGTCGCGTGCGCATCGGTGCCCGGCGCCTGGGTGTCGAGGGGGCTCCGGCCCGTGTCGTACGGGTGCTGCGCGGGCCGGGAGTCGTACGACGGCGTCGGCATCGCGGCAGTTGCCCCCGCGGTCGGAACGTCCTGGGGTGTGGGCACGGCGGACGGTGCGGGTGCCGCGGGGGCGGTCTGGACGGTGGCTGCGAGCCGGTCCGCCTCGGGCAGTCCCCGGTCGGTGAAGAGCGCCGGGAGACCGCCGGCATAGCCCTGGCCCGTGGCGCGCACCTTCCAGCCGCCCTGCCGGCGGTACAGCTCCAGGGCGAGCACGGCCGTCTCGGTGTCGAGGCCGGTGAGGGTGAAGCAGGCGACTTCGGTGCCGTCGGGCCCGTTGACGGTGGTGTGCGGGGCGGGCGCGGCACCGAACCGGAGCGGGCCGCCGGTCCCGGTGGGCAGGGCGAGGAACACGTCGACGCGGTGCACGGCCTCGGGTACGGCGGTCAGGTCGACGGCCAGGCGATGCTCGGCGGCGATCCGGTGGGACACCACCACCCCGGGCAGCTCGGGGGCGCCGGGGTGGGCCACCCATTGGGGGCCGTGTACCGTGCCGCTCTCGTCGCCGAGCGTCGCTCCGACCAGGACCGGCACTCCGGCCGAGATCCGGATCTCCAGCCGGTTCTGGGACAGCGGGTGGTTCTGCCCCCGCACCAGCTCGGCCGTCATCGCCGTGGCCCCCCCCCGTGTCGTGTTGTCGTCGCGCCTGCCCGCCGGTGCGGGCGGTGTGGTGTCAGAGAAGCGGCAGGATCGCCGGCATGAGGTCCTGGAACGTGCGGCCCTGGGCCGGGTTGCCGAGCGCGGTCATCGTCCAGCCCGTGCCGGCACGGTGCACCTTGGCCATGATCTGGGCGGTGTAGTCGCCGCCGCCGTCCAGCGTGTAGCGGGCCAGCTCCTGACCGGTGGTCTCGTCCACGAGGCGGCAGAACGCGTTCTGCACCTCCTGGAAGGTCTGGCCCGTGAAGGAGTTCACGGTGAAGACGATCTGGTCGACGTGGACCGGGACCCGCTGGAGGTCCACCAGGATCGCCTCGTCGTCCCCGCCCTGGCCGACGCCGCCGACCAGGTTGTCACCGGTGTGGCGCACGGAACCGTCGTCGCTCACCAGGTGACGGAAGAAGACGACGTCGACCGGCTGCTTCTCGGCGAAGAGCACCGCGGAGGCGTCCAGGTCGATCTCCTTGGTGCGCGAACCGAACAGACCGCGCCGCTTCGCCGCCTGCCAGCCGAGTCCCATGCGGACCGCGGTCAGGGAGCCTCCGTCCTTCTTCTCCAGGCTGATGGCCTGACCCTTGGTCAAGTTGACGGACACGGCTGAATCCCCTCTCGATGGTCCCCTGTTGCCGCGCACTGCGCGGTTGTCCAGAACCCTACGCAGGGGCACCGACAGTGCCGAACCCCGGCCCGCGCTTTGTGTCGGTGTTGCAACACTTGACACCTGACATACGCAAACGCCCGAGGTCCGGCACGGTGGCGGGGTTCAGGCGATGCCTGCCTCCCGCATCTGGCGCAGCTCCTTCTTCATCTCCGACACCTCGTCGCGCAGCCGGGCGGCGATCTCGAACTGGAGCTCCGCCGCCGCGGCGCGCATCCGCTCGGTCATCGCCTCGATCTGCTCGGCGAGTTCGGCCGCCGGTCGGTCCGTGGGCACCGCCTTGCCCTGAGCCGATTTGGTGGCCTTTCCGGTCTTCGCTCCCTTTGCCGCCTTGTCGCCCAGCGACGGTACGGGTGCCTTGGCGCCCTTGCCGTCCTTGGACTTGCGGTAGCCGGAGCCGAGGAGCTGCTCGGTGTCGATCTCCTCGCGCGCGATCTGCGCGACGATGTCGTTGATCTTCTTGCGCAGTGGCTGCGGGTCGATGCCGTTGGCCTTGTTGTAGGCGATCTGCTTCTCCCGGCGGCGGTTGGTCTCGTCGATGGCCCGCTCCATCGCCGGGGTGATCTTGTCGGCGTACATATGGACCTGGCCGGAGACATTGCGCGCCGCGCGGCCGATGGTCTGGATCAGCGAGGTGCCGGAGCGCAGGAAGCCCTCCTTGTCGGCGTCGAGGATGGCCACGAGGGACACCTCGGGCAGGTCGAGGCCCTCGCGCAGGAGGTTGATGCCGACCAGGACGTCGTACTCACCGGAGCGCAGTTCGCGCAGCAGCTCGACCCGGCGCAGGGTGTCGACGTCGCTGTGCAGGTAGCGCACCTGGATGCCGAGTTCCAGGAAGTAGTCGGTGAGGTCCTCGGCCATCTTCTTGGTCAGCGTGGTGACCAGGACGCGCTCGTCCTTCTCGGTGCGCTTGCGGATCTCGTGCACCAGGTCGTCGATCTGGCCCTCGGTGGGCTTTACCACGACCTCGGGGTCGACCAGGCCGGTCGGGCGGATGATCTGCTCGACGACGCCGTTGGAGCGCGAGAGCTCGTAGGCGCCCGGGGTGGCCGAGAGGTAGACGGTCTGCCCGATGCGCTCCTGGAACTCCTCCCACTTCAGGGGGCGGTTGTCCAGTGCGGAGGGCAGGCGGAAGCCGTGATCCACGAGGGTGCGCTTACGAGAGGCGTCGCCTTCGTACATGGCGCCGATCTGCGGCACGGTGACGTGGGACTCGTCGATGACGAGCAGGAAGTCGTCCGGGAAGTAGTCCAGCAGGGTGTTGGGTGGGGAGCCGGGCGAGCGGCCGTCGAAGTGCATCGAGTAGTTCTCCACGCCGGAGCAGGTGCCGATCTGGCGGAGCATCTCGATGTCGTAGGTGGTGCGCATCCGCAGCCGCTGGGCCTCCAGGAGCTTGCCCTGCTTCTCCAGCTCGGCGAGGCGCTCCCCCAGTTCCTTCTCGATGTCGTTGACGGCCCGCTCCATGCGTTCGGGACCGGCCACGTAGTGGGAGGCGGGGAAGACGTAGAGCTGCTGGTCGTCGCTGATGATCTCGCCGGTGAGCGGGTGCAGGGTGGACAGCGCCTCGATCTCGTCGCCGAACATCTCGATGCGGACGGCCAGCTCCTCGTAGACCGGGAAGATCTCGATGGTGTCGCCGCGGACCCGGAAGGTGCCCCGGGCGAAGGCCATGTCGTTGCGCGTGTACTGGATGTCGACGAAGCGGCGCAGCAGTTCGTCCCGGTCGATCTCGTCGCCGACCCTCAGCGGGACCATCCGGTCCACGTACTCCTGCGGAGTGCCGAGGCCGTAGATGCAGGACACCGAGGCGACGACGATGACATCGCGGCGGGTGAGCAGGGAGTTGGTCGCCGAGTGGCGCAGGCGCTCGACCTCCTCGTTGATCGAGGAGTCCTTCTCGATGTAGGTGTCCGACTGCGGAACGTAGGCCTCGGGCTGGTAGTAGTCGTAGTACGAGACGAAGTACTCGACCGCGTTGTTCGGCAACAGCTCGCGGAACTCGTTGGCCAGCTGGGCGGCCAGGGTCTTGTTCGGTGCCATCACCAGGGTGGGCCGCTGGAGCTTCTCGATCATCCACGCGGTGGTGGCGGACTTGCCGGTGCCGGTCGCGCCCAGCAGGACGACGTCCTTCTCACCGGCCTCGATGCGCTTGGCCAGGTCGGCGATGGCTGTCGGCTGGTCGCCGCTGGGCTGGTAGGGGCTGACGACCTCGAAGGGCGCCACCGTGCGTTCGATGTGGGAAACGGGCCGCATGCCATCCACCGTACGACCCCGCACTGACAACAGGTCCCGATCAGCGGTTCCGCTCGGGTCCGGCCCCGGTTCCGCGGGTTGGGATCAGCGGTTCTGCGGGGTGCGGGAGCCGTGGTGCTCGGGGCGGCGGACCGGCCTGGCGCCTTCGGGTGGCGCCGGGCGGCGCTCCGGGTGGGAGGCGACGGCGGCGGCCGGAACGCCGGGCTTGTGTTCGGCGGGCCGGAGACCGGGCCGGCCCGCGACCATCGACGGATCGAAGACCACGACGACTCCGGCGAGCAGCAGGAAGGCGAGCGGGCCGATCAGCATGGGCGCGAGCACGGACGGCTCCGGTGCACCGGCGGTGCCGTGGGAGACGCCGTCGAGATGGACGCCGAGGGCCGCCATTCCGGTGTAGTGCATGCCGCTGACGGCGAGCCCCATGACCAGGCTCGCTCCCACGCTCCACAGAAAGCCGCGGACGCGGCCGGCGGCCCACAGCGCGGCGGTGGCGGCGACGACGGCTATGACGACGGAGATGGCGACGGTGACGGTGTTGTAGGTGAACCGCCCGTGGAAGCGCACTCCGGCCATGCCCAGGTAGTGCATCGAGGCGACGCCCAGACCGGTGATCGTGCCTCCGGTGAAGAGGGCGGTGCCGGTGGCGCCGCGGTAACCGACGATGAAGATCCCGATGCCCACCATCACGATGGCCAGGCCGAGGCTCGCATAGGTGATCGGTTTGTCGTAGTGGATCGGCGCTTCCTTGATGGAGAAGCCCATCATCGCGACGAAGTGCATGGTCCATATGCCGGAGCCGATCGCGGCCGAGCCGAGGGCCAGCCAGGCGGGCCGCCGCGCGTGTGTGACCAGCAGGGACCGGGTGGTGCACCGCAGGCCGAGGGCACCGCCGAGGCAGGCCATCAGATAGGCGACCAATGGGGTGACGGCCCCGTAGCTGAATCCGTCGACCGTGCCTTGCATCCGCGGCTGCCCTTCCGCCCTCTTCTGTCCCGGAATACCCGAAAACGCCCCCCGTCCCAGGACCGCGTCGGCGGCCAGGGTTGTCGCAGAGAGTATGACCCCCACCAGAATGGTCGAACGATTTTCCGGCAAAGAAACACGCCCTTGCCCCAGATGTGCGGCAGCGGTGAGCGGGCCTGGACATCTTCGTGCGATCTGTGGCGGTCGTGCGCCCAGGTGCCGTTGACCCTCTGCTGTCAGTCTGGTGCTGTCGGTGTTTGCTCGACGCGAGGAGTACGGATGCACGCGCGCGTAGTTGCCGCCACGGTCGCGGCGGTCCTCGGCACGGTGGCCCTGCTGGCCTCCGTCTCCGGATCCGACGCCCGGGCGGGTGAGGTCGGCGAGCCCACGGTGATCGCCCATCGGGGTGCTTCCGCCTACGCGCCGGAGAACACGCTGGCCTCGATCGACAAAGCCGCGGAGATGGGCTTCTCCTGGGTCGAGAACGATGTGCAGCGCACCAAGGACGGCGAGCTGGTCGTCATCCACGACGCCGGCCTCGCCCGGACCACCGATGTCGAGCAGGTCTTTCCCGGCCGGGCGCCGTGGAAGGTGAAGGACTTCACCGCCGCGGAGATCGCCCGGCTGGACGCGGGCAGCTGGTTCTCGTCCGCCTACGCGGGCACGCGCGTGCCGACGCTCCGGCAGTACATGCGCCGGATCGAGCACAACCACGAGAACCTGCTCCTGGAGGTCAAGAACCCGGAGCTCTACCCAGGCATCGAGCAGCAGATCCTCAAGCTCCTCGGGGACGAGGGCTGGCTGGACCGCGCGCACCTGCGGCGGCTCATCGTGCAGAGCTTCAGCGCCGACAGCGTGCGCACGGTCCACCGGCTGGATCCCGACGTGACCACCGCCTACCTCGGCGCACCCACCGCGGCGCAGCTGCACGGGTACGCGCGCTTCACGGATCTGATCAATCCGTCGTACACCTCGCTCTCGCGGGGGTACGTGGCGGCGGTGCACGCCTTCGACGGGCCGCACGGCAGGCCGCTTCGGGTCTTCGCGTGGACAGTGAACGACGCGGCCACCGCCCGCAGGGCCGCGGGCCTGGGTGTCGACGGGGTGATCACCAACGAGCCCGACGTGGTCCGGGCGGCGCTGGCGGACCGGGCCGGGCAGGCGTTGTCAGTGGGGGGCCGTACCGTGGGCGCATGGACAGCCATGGGCAGGATGAGCAGCGGATCGTATGGGCGGTGGCCGGTACCGACATCGGTCCGCTGATGCTGGTCGCGACCCGGGACGGCCTGGTCAACGTCGTCTTCCATGCCACCGAGGCGGTGCGCGAGCGGACCCTGGAGCGGCTGGCGGCCCGGCTGGGCGCCGACCCCGTGGAGGACCCGGACGCACCGCTGCTGGCCGAGGCCATGGGCCAGCTGCGGGCGTACTTCGCGGGCGAGCGGCATGACTTCGACCTGCCGCTGGACTGGTCGCTGATCTCCGGTTTCAACCGGCAGGTCCTGCGGGAGCTGGCCTCGGGCGTCCCGTACGGCACCGTGGTGGGGTACGGGGATCTGGCCGGCCGGGTCGGGCAGCCCGGTGCGGCGCAGGCGGTGGGCGCGGCCATGGGCGCCAATCCCCTGCCGGTGGTCGTGCCGTGCCACCGGGTGGTGGAGAGCGACGGCGGCATCGGCGGCTTCGGGGGCGGTCTGGAGACCAAGCGGAAGCTGCTCGCCCTGGAAGGCGTGCTGCCCCAGCCGTTGTTCTGACCTCCGCCAGGGAGGGCCCACGACGCCGGCAAGATCCGAAAGAGAGGCCCTAGTTGTTCTGTCCTGGGAGGTTGTGGACGGGTGGGCCAGGTCTCGGCTGAGGGGTCTTGAACGGGTGAGGGCCTTCCGGTTCGGTGTGGATTGCGACG